>NZ_JBWJPA010000001.1:0-659381 GCF_056393075.1 Stenotrophomonas sp. Steno-Z10-HUANG | reverse complement strand
CCGCTCTATCTGGTGGACATAGAATTCCGCGATAAAGAAGGGAGCAGCTTACGATTTGAGCTCAGGACCGACGATGTTCCTGACTTGGCCGCCTTCACGTTAACGGTTGGAGGTGAATACGGATTTCAGGTTCGCCAGACAGGCGGGGACGAGCTATCCATCAAGATAGGAAATCGCGATTACGGGGCATCCCAGTACTTCAGCTCGTACCCGCCCCTGGTCCGCTTCGTAGATCTTTCTGAGTTGGACGGGAATCTCCTGATCAAGCCCCAAGATCCGCGAGAACTACAGCTCGATGCGAGCCAGTTCGAAACATGGGATTGGCAGGGGGTGGATTTGACGGTCGAGTCACTGTGGCGGAATGGACAAATGCGCATGGACTCAATCCAGTGGAAGGCCGCGCAGCATTTCATCCAAGGTGGTTTCGACGTTGTGTTCGACGACGACGCAGCGGGCGAAGCGGCCGACCTAGTTTGCCTTAAGGAAGAGCCGGATCGCATCCGTCTGGTGCTGGCCCACTGCAAATTCTCGGGGGGTCAGACGGCTGGCGAACGCGTCAAGGACGTGGTCGAAGTTTGCTCACAGGCTGTGCGCTCAGCGAAATGGAAGTGGCGCTTCAGGGATCTTGGCCAGCACATCAACAGCCGGAATCAGAAATTGGCGACAAATGTTCGACCGAGCCGGTTCCTCGCGGGCAGTCCTACAGAGTTGAACAACATCGTGAAGGCCTACCGATTCAAACGCGTTGATGCGGAAATCCTCGTGGTGCAGCCGGGCCTGTCATTGGCAAACAGGACGACCGACCAAGACATGGTGATCGCCTCGGCGGCAACCTATTTGAAAGAAACCATTGGTTGCGACCTTGGGGTCATTTGCAGCACGTAAAGGATGCCGCCTTAAATGGTCTAGATGTCTGCTACTGGTCGAGAGCGGGTATTACTTTGATGATTTCTTGTGATTCCCGCCAATTCCCTGACGTGCAAACTGGCAAATGAAAGCCTCCAAGTCGGCGCCAAAGGACCGCTCCATTATTTTTTAAGAAGCAGCAACAAGAAGCCCCGCAAATGCGGGGCTTCTTGGTTAAACATCATCATTTCGGAGCTAGTGACCTAGCTCCTACGGGGCTAACGCCTCAACCCCACGGATCCTGCAACACCATGGTGTGGTCGCGGTCCGGACCGGTGGAGACGATGCTGATCGGGCAGCCGGCCAGTTCTTCCAGCGCGCGCAGGTAGGCGCGGGCGGCGGGCGGCAGCTGGTCCCACTCGGTGATGCCGTGGGTGTTCTCGCTCCAGCCCGGGAATTCTAGGTACACCGGGGTGCACTCTTCCCAGCCCTGCGCGTCCAGCGGGGCGTATTCGGTGCGCTTGCCGCGGTATTCGTAGGCAATGCACACCTTGAGCTTTTCCATGCCGTCCAGCACGTCCAGCTTGGTGATGCACAGGCCGGTGATGCCGTTGATGGCCACGGCGCGCTTGAGCGCAACGATGTCCATCCAGCCGCAGCGGCGCGGGCGGCCGGTGGAGGCGCCGTACTCGGCGCCGCGGTCGCGGATGCCTTGGCCGATTTCGTCGTCCAGTTCGGTCGGGAACGGGCCGCCGCCCACGCGGGTAGCGTAGGCCTTGGCGATGCCCAGCACGTAGTCGATGGCGTCGGCGCCCACGCCGGCGCCGGCCAGCGCGCCGCCCACGGTGGTGTTGGAGCTGGTGACGTACGGGTAGGTGCCGTGGTCGATGTCCAGCAGCGCGCCCTGCGCGCCTTCGAACAGCACGCGCTTGCCCTGCTTGCGCAGGTCATGGCAGATGCCGGCCACGTCACTCTTCATCGGCTCGACGTATTCGCCAAAGGCCAGCGCTTCGGCGTAGACGCTGTCGAAATCCACCGGCTCCACGCCCAGGTACTTGGTGAGCACGAAGTTGTGGTAGTCCAGCGCGGTGCGCAGCTTTTCGGCCAGCTGTTCCGGGTAGTGCAGGTCGGCGATGCGGATGCCGCGGCGCGCCACCTTGTCTTCATAGGCCGGGCCAATGCCGCGTCCGGTGGTGCCGATGGCCTTGCCGCCGGCGGCCTTTTCGCGCGCCTGGTCCAGGGCAATGTGGTACGGCATGATCAGCGGCGCGGCCGGGGAAATCTTCAGGCGCGAGCGCACTTCCACGCCGGCCGTTTCCAGCTCTTCGATTTCCTTGCGCAGCGCGGCCGGGGAAATCACCACGCCGTTGCCGATCAGGCACAGCGCGTCGTCGCGCAGGATGCCGGATGGAATCAGGTGCAGGACGGTCTTCTTACCGTTGATGACCAGGGTGTGGCCGGCGTTGTGGCCGCCCTGGAAACGCACGACGGCACCGATTTCCTCGGTGAGCAGATCGACGATCTTGCCCTTGCCTTCATCGCCCCACTGGGCGCCGAGAACAACAACTGATTGACCCATGGCGGGTGAACTCCTGAGTTGGCTGCGGCCATCGGGGCCGCGGACGGGACCGCGCGGGGCCGGCGGGCCTGCCGGGGTGGCGCTCCATCGGGGAGTGCCGGGCAAACGCCAGGGCCTTACACGGAAAAAGCCGAACGGGAGTGCCCCGGCCGGCTTTTCTGGATTATCCGGGTTTTGCCTGACGGCTACCACCCCCGCCGGCCCCGGCCGGGGCGGGCGGCCGGCCGCGGTTCAGTGACGCAGCCACCACAGCGCGGCCAGGCCGATGGCCAGCAGCACCGCGCCAGACTGGCGCAGGGCCGCGGCGGGCAGTTCCAGAAGGCGCGCGGCCATGCGCTTCCACGCCAGCGGCGCGGCGAACAGGAGCAGGCCTTCGAGGATGGCGACCAGGCAGAGCGCGGAGAAGAGGTCTTGCATGGGGATGGCGAGGCGGGGGAACACCGCGGCCGGGGGTGCATTGCAGTGCAGCGCCGCGGCCGCGGCTTCCTGTGTCCTGTAAGGGCCCGGCCCCTGCCCTCTCCCGGCGGGAGAGGGGCGGGGCGGCGCGGGCCTGGGCTCAGCGGTCGTTCTTGAGGTACTGCAGGAACGGGTCGTTCTTGTCCAGCACGATCACGCCGTTGCCGTCGGTCATGGAGGCGCGGTAGGCCTCCAGGCTGCGGTAGAAGGCGTAGAACGCCGGGTCGGCCGAGCCGGCCTTGCCGTAGATGGCGGCGGCCTGGGCGTCGCCCTCGCCGCGCAGCTGCTGGGCGTCGCGCTCGGCTTCGGCCACCAGCACGGTGCTTTCGCGGTCGGCCTGGGCGCGGATGGTGAGCGACTGCTCCTCGCCTTCGGCGCGCAGCTTGGCCGCTTCCTGCTTGCGCTGGGCGCGCATGCGCTCGTAGACGTCGGTGATCACCTGGCTGTCGGTGGGCAGGTCGATCTGCTTGATGCGCAGGTCGATGATCTGCATGCCCAGCGTCTTGACCGCCTCGTTGATGCCCTGCAGCTGCCCGGCAATGAGCTCGCCGCGGTCGCCGGACACCAGCTGCTGCAGGGTGCGGGCGTTGATCTGGTTGCGCAGCGAGTCGGTGATGATCGGCGCCAGGCGGGCGTTGGCCACCTTGCCGTCGCCGCCGGTGGCGCGGTAGTAGGCGCGCACGTCGGAGATGTAGCCGATGGCGAAGAAGTCGACGCTCACGTCCTTCTGCTCGGCGGTGAAGTAGCGCGCCGGGGCGGTGTCCAGCACCTGGAAGCGGCGGTCGAACACGCGCACCGTTTCCACCAGCGGCACCTTGAAGTGCAGGCCGGGCTTGATGTCCGAGCGCACCACCTTGCCCAGGTTGAGCACCATGGCGGTCTGGTCTTCGCGCACCACGTACACCGAGCCCAGCAGGCCCAGCAGCACGGCGACCAGCAGGCCGATCACAAGGGAATTCTTCATCGGCCGGCCTCCTCACGGTTTGCCGAGCGCGAACCGGAACGGTCCGCGTTGCGAATGCTGTCGGTGGCGGCCGGCAGCGCCGGCACCGCCATTTCCGGGGTCAATTGCGGGGCGTTGGCGGTCTTGCCGGCGTCGGCCGGCATCGGCACGTAGATCAGCTGGCGGCCGTCGCCGCCGATGACCTTGCGGTTCTCGGCCAGCACGTCCTGCACGGTTTCCAGCCACAGGCGCTTGCGGGTGACTTCCGGGGCGTTCTTGTATTCGGCCTGCAGCAGGGTGAAGCGGCGCGCGTCACCTTCGGCGCGGGCCACGATGGCCTGCTTGTAGCCTTCGGCGGTGGTGCGCGCGCGCGAGGCCTGGCCGCGCGCTTCGGGCACCACCTTGGCGGCGTAGGCCTGGGCTTCGTTGATCAGCCGTTCCTTGACCTGCTGGGCGCCGTTGACTTCGTCGAAGGCCGGCTTCACTTCTTCCGGCGGGCGTGCGTCGGGCAGGGTCAGGCCGGTGACCACCAGGCCGGTGCGGTAGGCCTTGAGCGAGGCTTCCAGGCGCTGCTCGGCGGCCACGGCCAGCGGGCCGCGGTTGTTGAGCACGGTGTTGAGGTCGGCACGGCCCACCTGCTCGCGCACCGCGCTCTGCGCCGACTGCTCCAGCACCTGGTCGGCGTCGATGGTGCCGAACTGGTACAGGCGCGGGTCGTCCACGCGGTACTGCACGTTCAGCGCCACGTTGACGATGTTCTCGTCGCGGGTGAGCACCGGCACGTTGCTGCTGAAGGTCTTGATCTGGGTGGCGTTGACCTTGACCACCGATTCGATCGGCCACGGCAGCTTGAAGTTCGGGCCCGGCTGCAGGATGCGCGAGAACTGGCCGAAGCGCAGCACCACGCCGCGCTGCTGTTCGCCGATCAGCTGGAAGCTGGACAGCAGCACCAGCAGCGCCACGCCCACCAGTACCCAGCGCCAGATGCCGCCGTCGAACAGGTCGCGCAGCGGGCCGGGCAAGCCGCCCCATCCGCCGCCGCCATTGCCGCCGCGCGGCGAGCGCGATCCGCGCCGGTTGTCGGCGGGGCCGCCACTATCGTTGCCGCCAGGTGTGTTCCAGGCCATGCATGCTCCATCTGTCAGGGCCTGTCCGCGGGGCGTTCCCGCAGTCCTGGCCGTGGTCAATCGAATCCGGATTCTACTAGATGGGGCAGACCTGACGTTTCGCAACCGCTATCTTGGTTGTCTCCCGTTCCGCCGCAGGCCATGCCATGTCCGCCCTCGCCCCGTTCACCGCCTTCCGCATCCACAACGACGACGCCGGCTACCGCGCCGGGCTGGAGCAGGTCGCCCTGGACCAGCTGAGCCCGGGCGAGGTGGTGGTGCGCGCCCGCTGGTCCTCGGTCAATTACAAGGACGCGCTGGCCGGCACCGGCCAGGGCAAGATCCTGCGCCGGTTCCCACTGGTGGGCGGCATCGACGTGGCCGGCGAGGTGGTGGCCTCCCGCGACCCGGCTTTCCGCGAGGGCGATGCGGTGCTGGCCACCGGCTGCGGGCTGAGCGAAACCCGCGACGGCGGCTACAGCCAGTATGTGCGGCTGGAGTCGAAGTGGGCCATCCCGCTGCCGGCCGGGCTGAGCCTGCGCGAGGCCATGGTGCTGGGCACGGCCGGGTTCACCGCCGCGCTGGCCCTGCTGCGCATGACCGACAACCGGCAGACCCCGGCGCACGGCCCGCTGGCGGTGACCGGCGCCACCGGCGGGGTCGGCTCGCTGGCGGTGGATATCTTCAGCCGCGCCGGCTTCGAGGTGCACGCCATCAGCGGCAAGGCCGAAGCCAGGGACTACCTCACCACACTGGGTGCCACCCAGGTGCTGGGCCGCGAGGCGCTGGCCACCACCCGGCCGATGGAATCGGCGCGCTTCGGCGGCGGCCTGGACAATGTCGGCGGCGCCATGCTCACCAGCCTGCTGGCGCAGACCGCGCCCTACGGCAACGTTGCCTCGGCCGGGCTGGCCGCCAGCGCGGAACTGGACATGACGGTGATGCCGTTCATCATCCGCGGCGTGTCGCTGCTGGGGGTGGCCTCGGCCGGCACCGCGCGCGACATCCGCGAACAGGTGTGGCAGCACCTGGGCGACGACTGGAAGCCGCGCCACCTGGACACCATCTGCACCCGCGAGGTGGGCCTGGACGGGTTGCCGGAGGTGTTCGCCACCATGCTGGGCGGCGGCTCGTTCGGGCGCACCCTGGTGCGGATCGACTGAATGCGGCGCCGCGCGCGGCGTGGCGGGTTGCTTCGCATCGCAGCGGGCACGACACTATGGCCGCGACATCATCTTGGGGAAGAACGTGGCGCGTATTCTGATCGTGGACGATTCGCCGTCGCAGCTGCTCGGCATCCAGCGCATCGTCGAAAAACTGGGGCATGAAACCTTCACCGCCACCGACGGCGCCGCCGGCGTGGAAGCGGCCAAGTCGGTGCTGCCCGACCTGGTGCTGATGGACGTGGTGATGCCCAACCTCAACGGTTTCCAGGCCACGCGCACGCTCAAGCGCGAGGCCAGCACCGCGCACATCCCGGTGGTGCTGGTGACCACCAAGGACCAGGACACCGACCGCCTGTGGGGCATGCGCCAGGGCGCCAAGGCCTACATCACCAAACCGTTTTCGGAAGACGAGCTGTCCGAGGTGATCGCGCGGGTATTCGAAGGCGGCGGCGACGCGCCCGAAACCTGATCTGTGGATGGGGCGGCTCGCCCCGCATGCTGTGAATGTGGGCTTGCATCGCACGCTGCCCCTGTAGATGCGGGGCTTGCCCCGCATGCGGCTTCCCCCGGCAAGGCCCCGTGTGGGGCAAGCCCCACACCTACGACGCCGTGGCCCCGACCTGATACTGCCAGGCGGCGACGTTCCCGAAACCTGCTCTGTGGATGCGGGCCTCGCTCCGCATGCTAGATACGAGGCTTGCCCCGCATGCTGTGAATGTGGGCTTGCATCGCACGCTGCCCCTGTAGATGCGGGGCTTGCCCCGCATGCGGCTTCCCCCGGCAAGGCCCCGTGTGGAGCAAGCCCCACACCTACGACGCCGTGGCCCCGACCTGATACGGCCAGGCGGCGACGTTCACGAAACCTGACCAGTGGATGGGGGCCTCGCTCCGCATGCGCGATACGAGGCTTGCTCCGCGTGCTGTGGATGCGGGCATGCACCGCACGCTTACCTGTAGATGCGGGGCTTGCCCCGCATGCGGCGTTCCCCGGCAAGGCCCCGTGTGGGGCGAGCCCCACACCTACGGGGCCGTGGCCCCGACCTGATGCGGCCGCAGGGGCGCCCTCACGGGCCGCGCCTGCCGCTGGCGATACGTCAGATTTTCTCGCCGAAGGCCTTGGCCAGCGCACGGTAGGCCTTCTGCTGGGCCTCGTTGGTCGCCACCGGGGCGATCACTTCCAGCTCCACGATCTGGTCGCCGTCCGGCTTGCCCGGCAGCCCGCGGCCGCGCAGGCGCAGCTTGCGGCCGCTGTCCGAGTCGGCCGGCACCTTCAGCTCCACCGCCCCGCCCAGGGTCGGCACGCTGATGCTGGTGCCCAGCGCCGCCTGCCAGGGGGTGACCTGCAGGGTGTAAAGGATGTTGCGGCCGTCCACCTCGAACTGCGGGTGCGCGGCGTATTCCACTTCCAGCATCAGGTTGCCGCCACCGCTGCCCTGCCCGGCCAGGCGGATCACCTGCCCGGGGCGGATGCCCTTGGGCACGCGCACGTCCAGCTGGCGGCCATCGACGTTGATGCGCAGCGTGTCGCCGTTGTAGGCCGCTTCCAGCGGCACCGACAGCTTGGCGCGGGTATCGCGCGTGGGCTGCGGCCCGGCGTTGCCACCGAAACCGTCGAATCCGCCACGCGCACGGCCGCCCCCGCGCTGGCGCGCGAACAGGCTTTCGAAGAAATCGCTGAAGCCGCCGCCGGCACCGGCGCCGCCGAACACTTCCTCGAAGTCGAAGCCCTGGCCGCCGCCGAAGTTGGGCGGCGCGTGGAACTCCTCGCCGGGCCGGTAGCCCTGGGCGCGCAGCTGGTCGTAGGCCTGGCGCTTGGCCGGGTCGCGCAGCGCCTCGTAGGCTTCGTTGACGGCCTTGAACTTCTCCTCGGCGCCGGCTTCCTTGCTCACGTCCGGGTGGTACTTGCGCGCCAGCCGCCGGTAGGCGGTCTTGATTTCGGCATCGCCGGCCGTGGGCTCCACGCCCAATGTCGCGTAGTAATCCTTGAATTCCATCCAGACACCCTTTCGGAAAGAGTCGGGCCCGCCGCCTTGCGGCGAACGGGCCGATACGGGTTCGGCTGCCGCCGTGGCGCCATTCTAGCGGGCCACGGCGGTGCCGATGTGTGCGCGGCGCGTGCTTACGCGGTGCCGCCGGCGCTGGCCACCTGGATGCGGCGCGGCGCGGCCTCGGCGCGCTTGGGGATGCGGATTTCCAGCACGCCGTCACGGCTGCTGGCGACGATGCCTTCGGCGTCGGCGCTGTCGGGCAGCGCAAAGCGGCGTTCGAACGTGCCGTGGCGGCGTTCGATGCGCGAGAAGTGCGGGCCTTCCACCGGCGCCGGCGCGCGGCGCTCGCCCTTGATCGACAGCACGCCCTTGTCCATCTGCACCTCGATCGAGGCCGGGTCCACGCCCGGCAGGTCGGCATGCAGCACGAACTGCGTGTCCTGTTCGCGGATGTCCACGGCCGGCACCCAGCTACCGGCCGGTGCGGCGTCGCCGGGCATGTCCAGCAACGGGGCGAGCAGATGGCGGATATCGGACTGGGTCGGCCACTGGCGGTAACGTACGATGCTCATCATCTCCTCCTGCAGGGATGCGGGCGGGCGGCCGGAATGGCGCCCTGCGCCCATGCACGGGAAATGCTGCGTGAAGGCCGCGCTTTCAAGCCGTTGACGCGGCCCTCAACCCCGCTCACTAAACTTCGATTCAGACTCTGGAGAAGCCCATGACCATCCACGTCGGCGACCGCATCCCGGAAGTGACCCTCAAGCGCATCCGCGAGGGCATGGAAACCATCGACACCCAAGCGCTGTTCGATGGCCGCAAGGCGGTGCTGTTCGCGGTGCCCGGTGCGTTCACCCCGACCTGCTCGGCGCGCCACCTGCCCGGCTACATCGAGCGCTTCGAGCAGTTCCGCAGCCGCGGCATCGACGTGTTCTGCATGGCGGTGAACGACCCGTTCGTGATGCAGGCCTGGGGCAAGGCGCAGTCGGTGCCGGACGGGCTGCTGATGCTGTCCGACGGCAATGGCGACCTCACCCGCGCCCTGGGCCTGGAAATGGACGCCAGCGGATCGGGCATGGGCATGCGTTCGCGCCGTTTCGCGCTGTACGTGGACAACGGCATCGTGCGCGCCGTGCACGTGGAGGAACCCGGCAATTTCGAGGTGTCCTCCGCCGAGTACGTACTGGCCCACCTTCCGGAGTAGCGATTCCCTTCCACCAAGGAGCACGCCCGCCATGAGCAAGCAGCCCGCCAGCAAGAAAGCCATGACCGTCCCGGCCAGCGGCATCAGCGACCGCAAGACCCTGCGCGCCAACGCGCGCAAGAGCATCGAGGACGGCGCGATCACCCCGACCTATGCCGCCGACCGCAAGATGGTGATCAAGCTGCTCAACGACGCCCTGGCCACCGAATGGGTGTGCGTGCTGCGTTATTACCGCCACTACTACATGGCCAAGGGCATGCTCGCCGATGCGGTGAAGGCCGAATTCCTGGAGCACGCGCAGCAGGAGCAGGCGCACGCCGGCATGCTGGCCGAGCGCATCGTGCAGCTGGGCGGCGAGCCGGACTTCAACCCGGACACCCTCACCGCCCGCGCCCACGCCGAGTACAAGGAAGGCGGCAACCTGCGCGACATGGTGCGCGAGAACCTGATCGCCGAGCGCATCGCCATCGACAGTTACCGCGAGATGATCAACTTCGTCGGCGACAAGGACACCACCACCAAGCGCATCCTCGAGCAGATCCTGGCGCAGGAAGAAGAACACGCCGACGACTTCGCCGACCTGCTCGACGGCTGGATCGGCGAGTAACCGCGGCGAAACGCGCCCTGGCGCTTTGCGCGGAAGAGCGTGCGAGGCAAGCCTCGCACCTACGTGGGCACATCGCGCAACGTGCCGCGCGCCGGGCGGAGGGGCCTGCAGGCGCCGGCGGCGGGCGCCGCGGCGGCCAACCATGAAGCACATGCCGTGGCTGGATCGTCCAATGGCACCGTAGGGCCTCCCTTGGACTGTGCGATGGCATCGTAGGTGCCGTAGCGGCCGAGGGCATCGTAGGTGCCGGGCTTGCCCGGCACAGGGGCCTTCCCGATATCGGTCACGAAGAGCGTGCGAGGCAAGCCTCGCACCTACGCGGGCACATCGCGCAACGTGCCGCGCGCCGGGCGGAGGGACCTGCAGGCGCCATCGGCGGCCAGCCATGGAGCGCAATGGCACCGCAGGGCCTTTCTTGGATCGTCCAATGGCATCTGGACGCCGGAGCGGCCGAGGGCATCGTAGGTGCCGGGCTTGCCCGGCACGGGGGCCTTCCCGATATCGGTCACGAAGGGCGTGCGAGGCAAGCCTCGCACCTACGCGGGCACATCGCGCACCGCTCAGTGCGCCACGCGGAAGCGGATGCGGGTCCAGGCACCGTCCGCGGCCAGTGCGGTGAGGCTGTGCTCGCCCGGCTCATCGAAGTCGCGCACGAACGCGCGCGCGCCTTCGGTCTGCGCGATCCAGCGCCCGTCCAGCAGCCACTGCACCGTGGTTTCGCTGCCGATCGCCCGTATCTGCAGGCGCGGGCCGTGCGCCGCGCCCGGCGCGCGCGCCACGGTGGCGCGGTCGGTGAGTCCGTCGATGTGTAGGGCGGCATCCTTGCCGCGGCCGTCGTCGGGGCAGTCCGGCGCCAGCGGCGGCAGCTGCTGCGCCTGGCGCTGCGCCTGCGACAGCCACGGCGAGGCCAGCGCCGGCCAGCGCGCGACTTCGCGCGCCTGCCGCTGCGGGTGGCCCTCGCAGCCGGCCGACAGGCGCTGGCCGCTGCGCGCATCCACCTCGAAGCGCACTTGCCCGGACTGCCACAGCCGCGCATCGCGCTCGGCGAAGGTCGGCGGCACGGTGCCATCCAGCGCCAGCGCGTCGAGCCGCCGCTGGCACAGCGCCGGCGGCGTGTCGGTGGCGGCCAGGCCCAGCGGCCAGCACACCGCCACCTCGCCAACGCTGGCCGGCATCGGCGGCGTGTCGCTGTCGCCGGGCTGGCGCGGCAGGCTGTCGATCACTTCGAACATCAGCGGCAGCGCGGTGACCGCGCCGTACTGGCCGGGCAACGGCGTACCGTCCGGGCGCCCCACCCACACGCCGACGGTGTAGCGGCGGGTGCTGCCGATCGCCCAGGCGTCGCGGTAGCCATAGCTGGTGCCGGTCTTCCACGCCACCGGCGGGCGGCTGCCGGTGTCGAAGGTGCCCAGCCCGTAGCCGGGGCGCGGGTTGGACTGCAGGATGTCGCGCACGATCCACGCCGCGCCCGGCGACACCAGCCGGCGTTCGATGCGCGGGTCGTCGGGGGTGTAGCGCACGCGCCCGGCGATGCCCTGGCGGTTGAGCGCGGCGAAGGCGCCGACCAGGTCCTCCAGGCGCGCGCCGGTGCCGCCCAGGATCAGCGCCAGGTTGGGCTGCACCCCGTGCGGGAAGCGCAGCTTGATGCCGGCGTTGCCCAGCCGCGCGGCGAAGCGCGACGGGCCGACGCGGTCGAGCAGGTCCACCGCCGGTACGTTCAGCGACAGCCGCAGCGCGGTGGCCGCGCCGACCGGGCCGTTGAACGCGGCGTCGAAGTTGCCGGGGCGGTAGCCGCCGAAGCTCTGCGGCGCATCGACCAGCAGGCTTTCGGAATGGATCAGCCCGTCGTCCAGCGCCATGCCGTACAGGAACGGCTTGAGCGTGGAGCCGGGCGAGCGCCAGGCCTGCACCATGTCCACGTGGCCCAGCCGCGCCTTGTCGGCGAACGCCACCGAACCGACGTAGGCGCGCGCTTCCAGGGTGGCGTTGTCCATTACCAGCAGCGCGGCGGAGGTGCGCTCGGGCAACTGCGAGAAATACGCGGCCACGCGCTCTTCCAGGGTGCGCTGCAGACCGCTGTCCAGGGTGGTCTGGATGTGCGCCGCGCGCGGTTGCGCACTGCGCAGCCGCTGCGCCAGCAAGGCCGCGTGCAGCGGCTGCTGCAGCGAGCGTGCGACCACTGGCTCGATGCGCGCATCGGCCACCGCTTCGTCCGACCAGGCGCCCAGCTCGGCCATGCGCGCCAGCACCTTGTCGCGGGCGCGGCGCGCGGCCTCGGGGTGGCGGTCCGGGCGCAGCCGGCTCGGCGACTGCGGCAGCACCGCCAACAGCGCGGCTTCGGCATGCGACAGCCGCGCCGCCGGCTTGCCCAGGTAGGCCCAGCTGGCCGCTTCCACGCCTTCGATGGTGCCGCCGTAAGGCGCGCGCTCCAGGTACAGGTCCAGGATCTGCGCCTTGTCCAGGTGCGCCTCCAGCTGCAGCGCGCGCAGCAACTGCTTGGCCTTGCCCCAGGGCGTGCGCGTGTGCGGGTCGAGGATGCGCGCCACCTGCATGGTCAGGGTGGAGCCGCCGGAGACGATGCGGCGCTCGGCCAGCATCTGCCCGCCGGCGCGCAGCAGCGCCCACGGATTGATGCCGGGGTGCCGGCGGAACCAGCGGTCCTCGTAGGTCAGCAGTGCCTGCAGGTACAGCGGCGAGACGGTCTTCGCATCGGCCGGGTAGCGCCACACGCCCTGCGCATCGGCGAAGGCGCGCAGCGGCGTGCCGTCGCGGGCGACGACCAGGGTACCGGTGTCGCGTGCGGCCGGCAGCGGCGGCGGGAAGGCGATATCCAGCACCAGCAGCAGCGACAACAGCGCCACCGTGCCCCAGCGCAGCCATGGCAGCAGGCGCCGCAAGCGCCCGCGCGGCGGCCGCATCGCCGGATCAGTGCCGCGTTCGACGCCCGCGCCCGCGGCGGGCGCGGGAGCGGGAGGTACCGGAGTGCGGGGTGCGGCGCTCGCCATCCATCATCCATTCATTGCCGCGCGGGCACGCGCAGTGGCACGTGCCCGCGGTGATCGTCATGGCTGCACGACGGTGATCGTGGTCGGGTTGGACCGGCCCACGCCGCGCAGCTCGGGACGGTACATGTCCTCGGCCAGCGGCGGCGGCACGGTGTAGGTGCCCGGGGTGACCGCGCGCACCAGGTAGAACACCCGCGCGGTGCTGCCGCGCGACAGGTTCAGCGCGGCCACGTAGCGGTCGTCGCGGAACTCCTCGTGCTTGGCATCGGCCGCACCGCCACGGTCGTTGATCTGGATGCCGTCCACCACCACGTCGGCCCACTGCCTGGCGTCGCCGAGGTTGAAGTTCTCGATCTCCAGGCCGGCCGGCAGCAGGTCGGTCAGCAGCGCGTCGGGCATGGCGGTGTTGGCGGTGACGCTCAGGCGCACGATCAGCGCCTCGCCTTCCTTCAGCGGCCGCGGGGTCCACGGCTTGCCGTCGGTGGTGAACCAGGCGCGCTCGATGCCGATCACGCTGTTGTCCGGCGCCGGCGCCTGCCGCGGAATGCCGGCCACTTCCAGGCTGGCGAACATCGGCGCCTGGCCCTGCGGGGTGAAGCGCACGCCCTGCGCCAGCTGCGTGGCGTCGAACACCCGCGCGAACAGCTTGCGCGCGTCGATGGCTTCGCGCGCCTGGCCCACCGCCAGTTCACCGGAGACCAGCTTCTTCTGGTCGGCCATCAGCGCCTTGCCCAGCCGCGCCAGCGCCACCTGCTCCTGGGTGCTCAGCCACAGCCAGCCGGCGTTGCGGCGCGCGTCCAGTTCGCGGCCCAGGCTGACCGCGCGTGCGTCGTACCCGGGCTTGGCCAGGCCACGCTCGTGCAGCAGCGCGATCATCAGCGCGTCGTCGCGCAGCGGGCTGCCGTAGTCGCCGAAATACGCCGGGCGGTCCTTGCCGGCCATGCCGAAGCCGGCGGCGATGGCGGCCTGGCCGCGCTTGCTGTCGCCCTGCAGCGACAGCGCCACGCCCAGGTGTACCAGCGACAACCCGGTCACCGCCTTGCCGCGCTCGTTGTCGTACAGCGCGCGCAGCGTGCCCAGCGGGGCGCGGTTGACCCGCGCCAGCACGTAGCCGGAATACGCCTGGTTGGCGAACTTCAGTGCCTCGCGGCGGTCCTGGCCGTAGAACTGGTTGCCGCCGCTGAGCAGGTCCTCGCTGATCCGGTTCAATGCCTTCTGCAGCACGTTGTCCGGCACCGCGAAGCCGGCATCCTTGGCGTCGAGCAGGAACTCGGCGATGTACGGGGTCAGCGCCGGGTTGACGTAGTCGTCGCTGCCCCACATCGAGAAGTTGCCGTTGGCCACCTGCATCGAGGCCAGTCGCCCGAACGCGCCTTCCATGCGCTCGCGGCGGGCCTTGGCGTCCAGCCCGTCGGCGCCGAGCATGGCCGAGGTGGCCTGGTCCAGCAGCAGTGCCGCATAGCCCTTGCTGGTGGTCTGTTCGGCGCAGCCGTAGGGGTAGTTCAGCGCGCCCTGCAGGGCCGAGGCGAACGGGATCGGCGGCAGCGGGCTGACCAGCATGCGCGCACTGACCGAACCGGCCATCAGCCCGCCGGCGAAGGCGCTGTCCAGGGTGACCGGCGCCAGCGGGTCGAGCGTGCGGGTCTGCGCGCGCAGCACCTGCGGCCAGGCCGCGCGCACCGGCAGGTCGTAGCGGCGGTCGACCTTGAAGCCGTTGCCGTCCACCCGTACCCGCACCTTGGCCACGGTGTAGCCCTCCTGCGCGCTGAGCGGGAAGCTCAGGGTCTGCTTGGCGTCGGCGGCCAGCTGCAGCCGGCGCGCGGCCTCGCCGATCGCCAGCGGGCCC
Organism: Stenotrophomonas sp. Steno-Z10-HUANG; assembly: GCF_056393075.1. Classification (NCBI taxonomy): domain Bacteria; kingdom Pseudomonadati; phylum Pseudomonadota; class Gammaproteobacteria; order Lysobacterales; family Lysobacteraceae; genus Stenotrophomonas; species Stenotrophomonas sp. Steno-Z10-HUANG. The sequence continues at coordinate 644,635 of NZ_JBWJPA010000001.1, read as the reverse complement.
TCGCCGTCCACCCGCACCGTGAACTCGCCGGGCTTGCCGGTGAAGTTCTGCACGTCCAGGGTCACCGTGCTGCGGTCGCCGGGGGCCATGACCCGCGGCATGCTGGCCTCGGCCAGGATCGGCGCGCGCACCACCGTTTCCACGTCGCGGTTGCCGTAGCGCGTGTCCGAATACACCAGCGCCGACACCCGCAGGGTGCCGTTGAAATCCGGCACCGGCAGGGTGATGCGGGCGTTGCCCTTCGCGTCGAGCGCGACCGGGCCGGAGAACAGGTCCACGGTCTGCACCCGCGCGGTCGGGCGCCGCGCCTGCGGCAGCGCCTGCAGCGCCATGTCGCCGCCGAACTTGAGCTTGCCGCTGTTGCCCTCGAAGCTCTCGATCACCCGCCCGTAGATGTCGTAGGCGTCCACCCCCAGGCGGCGCTGCGCGAAGAAATGCGCGTTGGCGTCGGGCACCGCGAAGCGGGTGATGTTGAGGATGCCCACGTCCACCGCCGAGACGGTGACGTGCGCCGGCTTGCCGGCCAGCTCCGGCGCGCTGACGGTGACCGTCATCGGCTGTTCGGGGCGCATCTGCTTCGGCGCCACCAGGCCCACCGCGATGCGGCGGTCACGGCGGTCCATCGGCACGTGCGCCACGCCCACGGCGCGCGCCGGGGTGATCTTGCTGGACGCGCTGCCACCGCGGAACACCAGCGCGGTGACGTAGACGTCGTGCCGCTCCCAGTCCTGGGTGACCGGAATCTCGAAGGTGCTGCCCGGCTTGGCCTCGATGTCCTGCACGTACAGCATGCGGTCGCTTTCGACCATCAGCACGCCCCGCCCGGCATGCGGCGGGGTCAGGGTCACCTTCAGCGTGTCGCCGGCCTTGTAGCCGGTCTTGTCCAGGGCCAGCTTGACCTTGTCCGGGCGCGCGTCGAGCCCGCGGTTGTCGTCGTTCCAGCTCCAGCCGGCACGGAACGGGTAGCGCATGGTCAGCCCGGTGGCCGGGTCGAACACGTCCACCCGGTATTCGCCCCACTCCACCGGGAAGTCGAACCGGGCGGCGGTGGCGCCGACATCGAGGGTGCGGGTTTCCTTGTTCTCGAAGCGGCGTGTGAAATCGTAGTCCCAGCGGTTGTCGGTGAAGGTCCAGTGGTAGTCGCGCAGTTCGCGCACCAGGGTGACCTTGAGCCCCTTGGCCGGCTGCGGCTTGCCGTCGGCATCCACGCGCTGCAGCTCGAAACGCGCGTTGGCGTTGGCGTCGGCGCCATCGGTGTCGCTGAACAGCGGGCGCACCGCGACCAGCGCCGGTGCCGGCCACAGCACGCGCTTGAGGGTGCGGGTGACGGTGCGGCCGCCGGTCTCGTAGACGCTGGCCGAGACCAGCGCCGCCACCGGCGTACCCTTGCCGACCTCGTCCGGCAGGGCGATGTCCTGGCGCAGCCGGCCGTCGCTGGGCAGGGTGGTGTCGATCACGTCGCTGGCGTCGCGCGGCAGGCTCACGGTCGGGTCGCCGAAGAACCAGCCCGGCATCGATTCCAGCGGGTGCTGCTCCACCGCCACCGCCAGCCGGGCGGTGAAGCGGTTGCCGTCGGCCGGCGCGCCGTACAGGTACGCGGCGTCGGCCTGCAGCTTCAGCGGTTCGCCCGGTTTGAGCGTCTTCTGTGCGCTGTCCAGGTCCAGCTTCATGCGCTCGGGCAGGAATTCCTCGATGCGCAGGGTCAGACCCTGCACGGCCTCCTTGCTGGCCGGGTCGGTACGGAACTCGACCTGCCAGCGGCCGGTGGGCGCCTCGGCCGGGATCGCCTGCTCGAAACTGAAATAGCCCTGCGCGCCCGGCTGCAGGCGGGTTTCGCGGAACACCTTGCCGTCGGGCTGCTTGAGCCGCAGGAACACCGGCTGCGCGCCCTTGTCCGGCGCGGTCACCGGCTTGCCGTCGTTGTCGCGCAGCAGCGCCGACACGCGCACCGTCTCGCCGGGGCGGTACAGGTCGCGGCCGGACCAGGCGAACACGTCGAACCATGCGTTCTGGCGCCCGGCCACGGCGAACTCGCTCAGGTCCAGCGCCGGCTGGTTGAACGGCAGCATCGTGGTGTCGGCACCGCTGCTGGCCACCAGCACGTGCGCGGCGTCCAGGGTGTAGTTGAGCAGCGCGTTGCCGTTGGCGTCGGTCTGGCCCTTGAGGATGGTCTCGCCCTTGCCGTCGAGCACCCGCAGCTCGACCTTCTTCAGCGGCGCGCCGGAGGCCAGCGAGGCGGTGTGCACGAACAGCTGCTCCTTGTAGGCGCGGGTGTGCAGGCCGATGTCGCTGACGGTGAAGAACGCGGTGTCGTACTCGCCCTCGAAACTGCCGGCGCGCTTCATCACCGCGAAGTACAGGCCCGGCTGCTGCAGCTCGCGGATCTCCTGGATCGGCAGGTAGGTCAGCACCCGTTCGTTGGGCTTGCCGCCGAGCACGAAGCGGTTCAGGTAGACCGGCTCGGCCAGCTGCGAGATCGGCGTGTGCTCGCCGTAGTCGCTGTCCAGCTCCCAGCTGCCGCGACGGCCGCCGCGCTGGTACTGGCTGAAGAAGCTGGGCAGGTTCTTCTCGCCCACGCGCAGGAATTCGACGTCCACTTCCGGCACGTTGACCGACACCACCGGCAGGCCGCGGCTCTCGCGCGCCGGCAGCACGCTGCCCTGCGAGGCGAAGCCGGCGGCCGGCTTCAGTTCGCCGGTGAACACCTGCTGGCGCACTTCGCGGCCCAGGCGGCTGCCGTCGGCGGCGAGCAGGTCGGCCGAGACGACCAGGGTGTAATCCTTGGCCGCCTCGACGTAAGGGTAGCGCAGGGTCTTGCCGTCATCGGACAGTGACCAGCTGCTGTCCTCGGTGCCGACCTTTTCCTCGAAGCGCAGCAGCTTGTCGAAGTCCTGGGTGCCGACCAGCGGCTGCGAGAACTCCACCGCCAGCGACAGGCCGTCGCCGCCCTTCTGGTCGGGCCACACGCGCATCAGCGCGAAACCCTTGACCTCGTCGCGCTTGGCCTGGATCGCCTCGCCGCTGGCGCCGGGCAGCTGCCCGGTCTCGTTGCGCTTGCAGCCGGCCAGCATCGCCAGCGCCACCAGCGCGGCGGCGCCCCAGCGCATGTGCTTCCACTTCCTGTTGCCCATGGCGTTCTCCTGCAGACGCGGCGAGTATAGCCGCCGCCCGGGAACCCCTCGTGTGCGCGACGGCACGCCTGCGGTGGCGTGCCGGCTGCGCCCGGGCCTTTCAGAACGTGTCGCCGGGCACGCGGACCGCGCCCTCCATCAGCACCCGCGCCGAGCGCGACATCACCGCCTTGGTCACCGTCCACTGGCCGTCGACCCGGGCCACCGCCGCGCCCACCCGCAGGGTGCCGGAGGGGTGGCCGAAGCGCACCGCCTCGCGCTGGCCACCACCGGCGGCCAGGTTCACCAGCGTGCCCGGCACCGCCGCGGCGGTAGCGATGGCGACCGAGGCGGTGCCCATCATCGCGTGGTGCAGCTTGCCCATCGACAGGGCGCGCACGTTGAGGTCGATGTCGGCGGCGGCGATTTGCTTGCCACTGGAAGCGACGTAGTCCCTGGCCGGCGCGACGAAGGCGACCTTGGGCGTGTGCTGGCGGGTGGCCGCTTCTTCCGGCGCCCGGATCAGGCCCATGCGCAGCGCGGCGGCCACGCGGATGGCCTCCAGCCGGGCCAGCGCCGCCTTGTCCTCGTTGATCGCCGGCTGCAGTTCGGTGCCGTCGTAGCCGATGGCGGCCGCGTCGACGAACACGGTGGGGATGCCGGCGGTGATCATCGTCACCTTGAGCGCGCCGACGCCGGGCACGTCGAGCTCATCGACGAGGTTGCCGGTCGGGAACATCGAGCCGCCCTCGCCTTCATCGTCGGACGGATCGATGAACTCCAGCACGATCTCCGCCGCCGGGAAGGTGACGCCATCCAGTTCGAAATCGCCGGTTTCCTGCACCTGCCCGTCGCGCACCGGCACGTGCACGATGATGGTCTTGCCGATGTTGGCCTGCCACACCCGCACCGCCACGGTGCCGTCGCGCGGGATGCGCGCGGCCGGGACCAGGCCGTTGGCGATGGCGAACGGCCCCACCGCGGTGCTGAGGTTGCCGCAGTTGCCCGACCAGTCGACGAACGCGCTGTCGATGGAGACCTGGCCGTACAGGTAGTCGACATCGTGGTCCGGCACCGAGGCCGGGGCGATGATCACGCACTTGCTGGTGCTCGACGTCGCCCCGCCCATGCCGTCGGTCTGCTTGCCGTACGGGTCGGGCGAACCGATCACCCGCATCAGCAGCGCGTCGCGCGCCGGGCCGGGCACCTGCGCCGCTTCCGGCAGGTCCTGCAGGCGGAAGAACACGCCCTTGCTGGTGCCGCCGCGCATGTAGGTGGCGGGAATGCGGAGTTGCGGGAGAAATGCCATGGAACGGTTCCTTGCGATGAAAGACGGCCCGTTGCCGGGCCGTCGGGGGTATCAGGCCACCCGGGCGCCTTCCAGGAAATCCTGGGCGAAGCGCTGCAGCACGCCGCCGGCCTCGTAGATGGCCACTTCCTCGTCGCTGTCCAGGCGGCAGGTCACCGGCACCTCGACAGTGCTGCCATCGCGGCGGTGGATCAGCAGGGTCAGGTCGGCGCGCGGGGTGCGCTGCCCGACCACGTCGAAGGTCTCGGTGCCGTCGATGCCCAGGGTGTTGCGGTCGGTGCCCGGCTTGAACTCCAGCGGCAGCACGCCCATGCCGATCAGGTTGGTGCGGTGGATGCGCTCGAAGCCCTCGGCGACGATGGCTTCCACGCCGGCCAGGCGCACGCCCTTGGCGGCCCAGTCGCGCGAGCTGCCCTGGCCGTAGTCGGCACCGGCGATGATGATCAGCGGCTGCTTGCGCGCCATGTAGGTCTCGATCGCTTCCCACATGCGCATGACCCTGCCTTCCGGCTCCACCCGCGCCAGCGAGCCCTGCCGCACGCTGCCGTCGGCGTTGCGCACCATCTCGTTGTAGAGCTTGGGGTTGGCGAAGGTGGCGCGCTGCGCGGTGAGGTGGTCGCCGCGGTGGGTGGCGTAGGAATTGAAGTCCTCTTCCGGCAGGCCCATCTTCGCCAGGTACTCGCCGGCGGCGCTGGACGGCAGGATCGCATTGGACGGCGACAGGTGGTCGGTGGTGATGTTATCCGGCAGCACCGCCAGCGGGCGCATGCCGCGCAGCGTGCGCTCGCCGGCCAGCGCGCCCTCCCAGTACGGCGGGCGGCGGATGTAGGTGCTGCGCGGGCGCCAGTCATACAGCGGGCTGGCCGGCGCGCCATGCTCGACGCGCACGTTGAACATCGGGTTGTAGACGCTGCGGAACTGTTCCGGCTTGACCGCGGCCTTGACCACCGCGTCGATCTCGGCGTCCGACGGCCAGATGTCCTTCAGCCGCACGGCGTTGCCGTCGGCGTCGATGCCCAGCACGTCCTTCTCGATGTCGAAGCGCACGGTACCGGCGATGGCGTAAGCGATCACCAGCGGCGGCGAGGCCAGGAACGCCTGCTTGGCGTAGGGATGGATGCGGCCGTCGAAATTGCGGTTGCCCGACAGCACGGCGGTGGCGTACAGGTCACGGTCGATGATTTCCTGCTGGATCGCCGGATCCAGCGCGCCGCTCATGCCGTTGCAGGTGGTGCAGGCGAAGGCGACGATGCCGAAGCCCAGCTTTTCCAGCTCGGGCAGCAGGCCGGCCTCTTCCAGGTACAGCTGCACCGCCTTGGAACCGGGCGCCAGCGACGACTTCACCCACGGCTTGCGCATCAGCCCGCGCGCGTTGGCGTTGCGCGCCAGCAGGCCGGCGGCGATCACATTGCGCGGGTTGGAGGTATTGGTGCAGCTGGTGATGGCGGCGATGATCACCGCGCCGTCGGGCATCAGCCCCTGGGCTTCCTCGCCCCTGCCGCTTTCCAGCTTGGCTTCGTCGGCGATGCCGCGCTCGGCCAGCTCGGACACCGGCAGGCGCCGGTGCGGGTTGCTCGGGCCGGCCATGTTGCGCACCACCGTGGACAGGTCGAACCGCAGCACGCGCTCGTACTGCGCGGTGGCCAGCGCGTCGGCCCACAGGCCGGTGGTGCGCGCGTAGTTTTCCACCAGCGCCACCTGCGATTCCTCGCGGCCGGTCAGGCGCAGGTAATCGATGGTCTGCTGGTCGATGTAGAACATTGCCGCGGTGGCGCCGTACTCCGGGCACATGTTGGAGATGGTGGCGCGGTCACCGATGGTCAGCGCCGCGGCACCCTCGCCGAAGAATTCAAGGTAGGCGCCGACCACGCGCTCCTTGCGCAGGAATTCGGTCAGCGCCAGCACCACGTCGGTGGCGGTGATGCCCGGCTGCGGCCTGCCACTCAGTTCGACACCGACGATGTCCGGCAGGCGCATCCACGAGGCGCGGCCGAGCATCACGTTCTCCGCCTCCAGCCCGCCGACGCCGATGGCGATCACGCCCAGTGCGTCCACGTGCGGGGTGTGCGAATCGGTGCCGACGCAGGTGTCCGGGAACGCTACCCCATCCTGCACGTAGACCACCGGCGACATCTTCTCCAGGTTGATCTGGTGCATGATGCCGTTTCCCGGCGGGATCACGTCCACGCTCTGGAACGCCTGCTTGGTCCAGTCGATGAAGTGGAAGCGGTCTTCGTTGCGGCGGTCCTCGATGGCGCGGTTCTTGGCGAACGCGTCCGGGTCGTAGCCGCCGCACTCCACCGCCAGCGAGTGGTCGACGATCAGCTGCACCGGCACCACCGGGTTGACCTTGGCCGGGTCACCGCCCTTTTCGGCGATGGCGTCACGCAGGCCGGCCAGGTCCACCAGCGCGGTCTGGCCGAGGATGTCGTGGCACACCACGCGCGCCGGGAACCACGGGAAATCCAGGTCGCGGCGGCGCTCGATCAGCTGCCTGAGCGAATCGCCGAGCGCGGCCGGATCGCAGCGGCGCACCAGGTTCTCGGCCAGCACGCGCGAGGTGTACGGCAGGGTGGCGTAGGCGCCGGCGGCGATGGCATCGACCGCCTCGCGGGCGTCGAAGTAGTCCAGCGCGGTGCCGGGGAGTTGCTTGCGGTGATCGGTGTTCATGGCGGGCCTGTGAGGGTCTGGGCTTGCTGTCGTGGCGGGTGGGCTGGCGGCTGCGCCGAGCCGCCGCACCCCGGAGAATCCGAAGGCTGCCCTCCCCGCCTGCGGGGGAAGGTGCCCGAAGGGCGGAGGGGGAACCCTGGCGTTGCCTGTCGACCTTCGTCCACCCGCACGAAGCCGGGCGTGCGCGCCAGCCGCTTCCCCTCGCCCGGCCCTTCCCCCGCGTGCGGGAGAAGGGCCTGGTCTTCCGCACGCGGAAGACGCGATGCGCGGCTTACGCGCGCTGGTCCAGCGGCACGAAGGCCTGGTCTTCCGGACCGGTGTAGTTGGCGCTGGGACGGATGATCTTGCCGTCGATGCGCTGCTCGATGATGTGCGCGCTCCAGCCGGCGGTGCGCGCGATCACGAACAGCGGGGTGAACATGGCGGTCGGCACGCCCATCATGTGGTAGCTGACGGCGCTGAACCAGTCCAGGTTCGGGAACATCTTCTTGATGTCCCACATCACCGTTTCCAGGCGCTCGGCGATGTCGTACATCTTCATGTTCTGCTGTTCGGCCGACAGCTCGCGCGCGACCTCCTTGATCACCTTGTTGCGCGGATCGGACACGGTGTAGACCGGGTGGCCGAAGCCGATCACCACTTCCTTGCGCTCCACCCGCGCCTTGATGTCGGCCTCGGCCTCGTCCGGCGTCTCGTAGCGCTTCTGCACCTCGAACGCGACTTCGTTGGCGCCACCGTGCTTGGGCCCGCGCAGCGCGCCGATGCCACCGGTGATGGCGCTGTACATGTCGCTGCCGGTGCCGGCGATGACGCGGCAGGCGAAGGTGGAAGCGTTGAATTCATGCTCGGCGTACAGGATCAGCGAGGTGTGCATCGCCTTGACCCACGAGTCGCGCGGCTGCTCGCCGTGCAGCAGGTGCAGGAAGTGCCCGCCGATGGAGTCGTCGTCGGTCTCCACGTCGATGGCGCGGCCGTTGTGGCTCCAGTGGTACCAGTACAGCAGCATCGAACCGAGGCAGGCCATCAGCTTGTCGGCGATGTCACGCGCACCCGGGTGGTTGTGGTCGTCCTTCTCCGGCGACACGCAGCCCAGCACCGACACGCCGGTGCGCATCACGTCCATCGGGTGCGCCGACGGCGGCAGCTCCTCGAGCGCGGCCTTGACCGCGGCGGGGATGCCGCGCAGCGCCTTGAGCTTGGCCTTGTAGGCGCGCAGCTCGGCCTTGTTCGGCAGCTTGCCGTGCACCAGCAGGTGGGCGATTTCCTCGAACTCGCTGGTGTTGGCCAGGTCCAGGATGTCGTAGCCGCGGTAATGCAGGTCGTTGCCGCTGCGGCCGACGGTGCACAGCGCGGTGTTGCCGGCGGCGGTGCCGGACAGGGCGACGGACTTCTTGGGCTTGAAGGCGGGCGTGGCGGTGGTCTGTTCTGACATGGTCTTCTGCCTTTCGAGGGAAGGTTTACGGTTGTTTCTGCGGCTCGTCGCCGGGCGCCGTGGTGGCGCGTTCCAGCAACCGCTGCAGCATTTCGATCTGGCGGTTCTGCTGTTCCACCAGCAGCGCCCATTCGCGGGTACGCAGCAGGTCCAGCTTCTCGTGGATCTGCAGCACTTCCAGCTCCGCTTTCACGTTGACCTGGTAGTCGTTCTCGGCACGCATGCGGTCCACCGCCGCCTGCCGGTTCTGGCTCATCATGATGATCGGTGCCTGCACCGCGGCCAGGCACGACAGCACCAGGTTGAGCAGGATGTAGGGGTACGGGTCGAACGCCCGGGCCAACAGGAAACTGTTGACCACCATCCACACCACCAGTACCACGCCGAAGCACAGGATGAAGGTCCAGCTGCCGCCGACTTCGGCGACGCGGTCGGCGACCCGCTCGCCCAGCGTGCGCGACTCGTGCAGCTCGCGGCGCACGTTGCGCGAGACCCGCCCGCCGGAGATGAAGCGTTCGACCACCACCCGTTCCTCGGGCGTGAGCTGCTCCAGGTCGCGCTGCAGCAGGCGCCGCGCGGTGTCGCGGCGGTCGACGCGGGTGCGGTGGGAGGACGGGGTCGCCATGGCGGGTATCAGGTGGCCGCAGGGACGGCCATCATGCGCCCTTCTGCGCGAATACCTTGTCCAGCTGCGCCTCGAAGGCGTGGTAGCCGATGCGGTCGTACAGCTCCTCGCGGGTCTGCATGGCATCGACCACGCTGCGCTGGTGGCCGTCGCGGCGGATCGCCTCGTACACGTTCTCGGCGGCCTTGTTGGCGGCGCGGAACGCCGACAGCGGGAACAGCTGGATGGCGACGCCGGCCGTGGCCAGCTCGTCGCGGCTGAACAGCGGGGTCTTGCCGAACTCGGTGATGTTGGCCAGCACCGGCACCTTCACCGCGTCGACGAAGCGGCGGTAGGTGTCCAGGTCGTAGGCGGCCTCGGCGAAGATGCCGTCGGCACCGGCCTCGACGCAGGCGATGGCGCGCTCGATGGCCGCGTCCACGCCTTCCATCTGGATGGCGTCGGTGCGGGCGATCAGGAAGAAGTCCGGGTCGGTCCTGGCGTCGGCGGCAGCCTTGACCCGGTCCACCATCTCGCCCTGCGACACGATTTCCTTGCCCGGGCGGTGGCCGCAGCGCTTGGCGCCGACCTGGTCTTCGATGTGGCAGGCGGCGGCGCCGGCCTTGATCAGCGACTTCACCGTGCGCGCGATGTTGAACGCGCTCGGGCCGAAGCCGGTGTCGATGTCCACCAGCAGCGGCAGGTCGCACACGTCGGTGATGCGGCGCACGTCGATCAACACGTCTTCCAGGGTGTTGATGCCCAGGTCCGGCAGCCCCAGCGAGCCGGCCGCGACGCCGCCGCCGGACAGGTAGATGGCCTTGTAGCCGGCGCGCTTGGCGAGCAGCGCGTGGTTGGCGTTGATCGCACCGATCACCTGCAGGGGCTTTTCGGCGGCCAGGGCGGCGCGGAACGCGGCGCCGGCGGAGGAAACGGACATGGCGGGACTCCTGGTATGGCGGCGGCGAGAGCGCCGTTCCGCGATGGCGCACAATCTGGCACCATCCAAACCATTGATCAATCTTGATTCAAACAATCAACATATCGAGCCCATGACCGAACCCGCCGACCCCGAACTGATCCCCGCCAGCGACGCCTGCGCCCTGCTCGGGATCAGCCCGGCCACGCTGTACGCCTATGTCAGCCGCGGCCAGCTCAGTTCGCGGCCCGGGCCGGACCCGCGCAGCCGGGTCTACCTGCGCGCCGAGGTGGAGCGGCTGGCGCAGCGCAAGCGCGCCGGCCGCGGCGCGGCGCGTGGCGCGGCGCAGAGCCTGGACCGCGGCCTGCCGGTGCTGGAAACGCGGATCTCGCTGATCCGCCCGGACGCGCCGTACTACCGCGGCCGCTCGGCAGTGGCGGCGGCGCGCGGCGGCGCCACCCTGGAAGACATCGCGCGGCTGCTGTGGGACTGCGAGGAACAGGATCCGTTCGCCGCGGCGCCACCGCCGGCGTGGCCGCCGCGGGTGGCGGCGCTGGCGCTGGACGCAGCGCTGCCGCCGCTGGAACGGACCATGGCCTGCATCCCGCTGCTGGCGCTGGAACAGCGGCAATCGCTCAACGCCGCCGCGCCGGTGCGGCGCGAGGTGGCGGCGATGCTGCTGCGGCAGAACGCCGCGCTGCTGGTGGGAGTGCAGCCCGACGCGCGCCCGGTGCACCGCCTGCTGGCCGATGCGTGGCAACCCGGCGATGCCGGCTTCGCCGAACTGGTGCGCTCGGCGCTGGTGCTGTGCGCCGACCACGAGCTGAACGTGTCGGCGTTCGCCGCGCGCGTGGTCGCCTCCACCGGCGCGCACCTGCACGCCACCGTCAGCGCCGGCCTGGCCGCGCTGTCCGGGCCGCGCCATGGCGGTGCCACCGCGCGCGCGCATGCGCTGCTGCTCGATGCCGAGGCCAGCGGCGCGCCGGCGGCGTTCATCGCCGAACGCTGGCGCCGCGGCGACGAACTGCCCGGCTTCAACCACCTGCTCTATCCCGATGGCGACCCGCGCGGCGGCGAGATGCTGCGCCAGCTGCGCGCGCTGTGCGGCGGGCAGCCGCGCATGCGCCACGTCGAGGCGGTGCTGGCGGCCACCGCCGAACACAGCGGCCAGCACCCGAACATCGACGGCCTGCTGGCGGCGATCTGCTACGTGCACGGCCTGCCCGGCGCGCATGCGCTGGTGATGTTCGCCGCCGCGCGCCTGACCGGCTGGCTGGCGCACGCGCTGGAACAGCAGGCACTGGGCACGCTGATCCGCCCGCGCGCACGCTACACCGGGCTGGCGCCGGGGCGCTGACCGCGGCGAAGGCACCCAGGCATGCAGGCAGCTCATGCCTGCCGCAGCTTATTCGCGTTGGTCGCGCGCGCGCGGCCTGCCTATCCTGCGGCAGCGCTTTCCAACCTGCAGATGACCGTGATGCCCCCAGTCCTGCGGCGGCCCTGCCGCCTTGCCGTACCCGCGCTTGGCCTGGCGCTGCTGGCCGGCTGCCCTGCAACGCCGCCACGCGCGCCGGCGCATGTGGCGGCCGCCCTCCCCGCCACCCACGCCGCGCCGGCGACGTCCACCGCCCCCGGCGCGCGCGACTGCCCGCCCAGCGACAGCGCCATGGACGACTGGAATGAACCCGCGCCGCCGCGCCGCATCTTCGGCAACACCTGGTACGTGGGCACCTGCGGCCTCACCGCGCTGCTGGTCACCTCCGACCAGGGCCACGTGCTCATCGACGGCGCCACCGCGCCGGCCGGGCCGTTGATCGAAGCCAACATCCGCGCCCTGGGCTTCGACCCCGGCGACGTCAAGTACCTGCTCAATTCGCATGAACACTACGACCACGCGGCCGGCCTGGCCTACCTGCAGCAGGTGACGGGCGCGCCGCTGCTGGCGCGCGCGCCGGCGGTCAACACGCTGCATACCGGGGTGAGCGACCGCAGCGACCCGCAGCAACTGGAATTCGACACCGGCTTTCCGGCGGTGCCGGTGGTGCGCACGCTGGCCGACGGCGACAGCGTACGGGTCGGCGCGCTGGCGCTCGTCGCACACGCCACCCCCGGCCACACCCCGGGCGGCACCAGTTGGACCTGGCGCAGCTGCGAAGGCACGCGCTGCCTGGACCTGGCCTACACCGACAGCGTCAGCGCACTGTCCGACCACCAGTACCGCTACAGCGACCATCCGGCGATGGTCGCCGCCTTCCGCCGCGGCCTGGACACCCTCGCCGCCCTGCCCTGCGACATCCAGATCACGCCGCACCCGCTGGCCAGTGACCTGTTCGCGCGCCTGCGGGGCACGGGCGGCAAACCGCTGGTCGACGCCGGGGCATGCAAGCGCTACGCCCAGAGCGGGCGCGCCAATCTGGAGAACAGGCTGGGCGATGAAGCCAGCGGCCTGAAACCGTGAGGCCGGACCCGCAGCTTGATGCCGGCAGGAAGACGGGCCGCGGTGGGGGCTTGCCCCGCCTGGTGCCCCGTCGGTAAAGCCCGTGCGGGGCAAGCCCCGCACCTACGCGTGACGCTGCGCCCAGCGCTGGATGATGGCGGCAATCGCCTGCACGCCGTCGGTCAGCGCCACGGCCCCCTGTTTGATGCCGGCAGGAAGACGGGCCGCGACAGGGGCTTGCCCCGCCTGGTGCCCCGTCGGTAAAGCCCGTGCGGGGCAAGCCCCGCACCTACGCGTGACGCTGCGCCCAGCGCTGGATGATGGCGGCGATCGCCTGCACGCCGTCGGTCAGCGCCACGACCCCCTGCTTGATGCCGGCAGGAAGACGGGCCGCGATGGGGGCTTGCCCCGCCTGGTGCCCGTCGGTAAAGCCCGTGCGGGGCAAGCCCCGCACCTACGCGTGACGCTGCGCCCAGCGCTGGATGATGGCGGCGATTGCCTGCATGCCGTCGGTCAGCGCCACGGCCCCCTGTTTGATGCCGGCAGGAAGACGGGCCGCGGTGGGGCTTGCCCCACCTGGTGCTCCATCGGTAAAGCCCGTGCGGGGCAAGCCCCGCACCTGCGCTTGACGCTGTGCCCAGCGCTGGATGATGGCGGCGGTCGCCTGCACGCTGCCGGTCAGCGCCGCAGCCCCTTGCTTGATGCCGGCAGGAAGACGGGCCGCGATGGGGGCTTGCCCCACCTGGTGCCCCGTCGGTAAAGCCCGTGCGGGGCAAGCCCCGCACCTACGCGTGACGCTGCGCCCAGCGCTGGATGATGGCGGCAATCGCCTGCACGCCGTCGGTCAGCGCCGCCGGCCCGGGCTGCAGGATCAGCGGCGACTTGATCTCGTGCAGCTCGCCGTCGCGCACCGCCTGGATCGCCGCCCAGCCCGGGCGCGCGGCCACCCGCTCGGGGCGGAATTTCTTGCCGCACCACGAGCCGATGATGATCTCCGGGTCGCGCGCGATCACCGGCGCGCCATCGGCGAGGATCCGCGCCCTGGCCAGGGGCTCGCGCGACAGCTCGGGAAACACGTCGATGCCGCCGGCGATCTCCACCAGCTCCGCGCCCCACTGGATGCCGGTGATGATCGGTTCGTCCCACTCTTCGACATAGACCCGCGGCCGCCGCGGCAACCGCGCCGCCTGCGTGGCGATGGCGTCCAGCCCGCGCTGCAGCTCGCCGGCATAGGCGTCGGCGCGCGCGGCCACGCCGACCAGCGCGCCGAGCCGGCGGATGTAATCGAGGATGCCGGCGACGCTGCGGTGGTTGGCGATCCACACCTCCACCCCGCGGCGGATCAGTTCGGCGGCGATATCGGCCTGGATGTCGGAAAAGCCGATCGCCAGGTCGGGCCGCAGCGCGAGGATCTCCTCCACCTTGGCGCTGGTGAAGGCACTGACCTTGGGCTTGTCGCGGCGCGCCTGCGGCGGGCGCACGGTGAAACCGCTGATGCCGACGATGCGGTCCTGCTGGCCCAGCGCGTACAGGGTCTCGGTCGGCTCCTCGGTCAGGCAGACGATGCGGCGTGGCCCGGTCATGGCGCGGCGAACTCCAGCGCCTCGACGAACACCGCCGGGCTGGTCCACGGGTGGTGCGCGGCAATGCCGTGGTCGAGTACCCGCTGCAGCCGTTCGCGGTCACCCGGCACGCCGCGCGGCAGGCAGAACTCCAGCCGCACGGTGGGTTCGCTCACCAGCTCGCCGACCTCGCCCACCACGCTGGCGGTACCGGGCAGCACGCGGAACTGTTCCCGCCCCGGTGCCGACTCCCACATGCCCTGGGCATAACCGCCGGCGGCCAGGTCGTCGACCGCGAGGATGCCGCGCTTGAGCGCCTGCAGGTGCGCCGGCGGCACGAACACGGTGATGCGATGGACCGGATGCAGGCGCAGCCGGCTCACGGGTACAGCAGCCGCTTGCTCCAGGCACCGGCGGCGTCGGCCTCGTAGCACCAGCGCTCGTGCAGGCGGAAGGTGGCGCCGTACCAGAACTCGATGCGCTGCGGGACCACGCGGATGCCGCTCCAGCCGTCCGGGCGCGGTACGTCGCGGCCCTCGAAACGCGCCTCGAAGTTGCGCAGGCGCTCGTCGAACTCCTCGCGCGAGCCCAGCGTCTGCGACTGCATCGACGCCCAGGCGCCGATCTGGCTCATGCGCGGGCGCGACGCGAAGTAGGCGTCGGCCTCGGCCGCGGACACCAGTTGCGCGTCGCCGTCGATCCGCACCTGGATGCCGGCCTCGCGCAGGCTGCGCCACAGGAACAGCAGCGCCGCCTGGCGGTTGGCGTGCAGCTCGCGGCCCTTGCGGCTGTCCAGGTGGGTGTAGAACACGAAACCGCGCTCGTCGAAGGCCTTGAGCAGCACGGTGCGCGCCGATGGCCGGCCATCGACGTCGGCCGTGGCCACGGTCATCGCGCTGGGCTCGATTTCATTGCTGGCCTTGGCCTCCTCGAACAACTCGGCGAAGGTCGAAAGCGCTTCTGCGTACAGATCGGTCATGGCTCCACTTCGGACGGCACGGGTTTGGGCTATTGTGGCGCCATGTCGTCCGTTCCGCACCGCTTCTCCGCACGCCGCTTCCCGCAGGCCCTGGCCGCACAGGCGCTGGACGAAGCGCTGGCCAGCGGCCGCGACACGCCGGTGCTGGCGATCAGCGGGGTGCAGGGCAGCGGCAAGTCCACGCTGGCGGCGCAGGTGGTGGAGCTGGCGCAGGCGCGCGGGTTGCGCGCGGCGGCGCTGTCCATCGACGACGTCTACCTGACCCGCGCCCAGCGCCAGCGCCTGGCCGGGCGCGTGCATCCGCTGCTGGCCACGCGCGGCCCCCCGGGCACCCACGACCTGCCGCTGGCGCTGGCAACCCTGGACGCGGCCCGCGGCGGCCAGCCGTTCGCGCTGCCGCGCTTCGACAAGCTCGCCGATGAGCGCGTGCCGCAGGCGCAGTGGCAACCGGTCCAGCACCTGGACCTGCTGGTGTTCGAGGGCTGGTTCCTGGGCACCCCGCCGGAAGCCGAAGACGCCCTGCGCACACCGCTCAACGCGCTCGAGCGCGACGCCGATGCGGACGGCACTTGGCGGCGCTGGTGCAACCAGGCGCTGGCCCGCGACTACCCGGCGCTGTGGCAGCGTTGCGACCGGCTGTGGTTCCTGCAGCCGCCGGGCTTTTCGGTGGTGCCCAACTGGCGCTGGCAGCAGGAGCAGGCGCTGCAGCAGGCCGCGCCCGGGCGCACCGGCATGAACCGGGCGCAGGTCGAACGCTTCGTGCAGTTCTACGAGCGCGTCAGCCGGCAGGCGCTGCGCTGCCTGCCGGACATCGCCGACCGCAGCGTGGCGCTGGATGCGCAGCGCCGGGTGCTGCCGTAGGCGCGGTGCTTGCCCCATGCGCCGTAGGTGCGGGGCTTGCCCCGCACATGTCGTAGACGCGATGCCTGCCCCGCCCACGCCGTAGGTGCGGCGCTTGCCCCGCACGCGCCATGTGCGAAAGCCGTGCGGGGCGAGCCCCGCACCTACTGGACCAGGAACGTCACCCGCAGGTTGACCCGCCATTCGGTGATGTTGCCGTCGCCATCGGTGACCACCTTGGTCTCGTTGATCCACGCGCCCTGGATGCCCTTGACCGTCTCGGCCACCTTCTTCAGGCCGCTGCGCACCGCGTCCTCGACGCTGGCGCTGGACGACGCGCTGACTTCGATGATTTTCGCCACTGCCATGTCCGCCTCCGTTGGTTGCACCACGAACCACTCGTGGCGTCGACGAGCTTGGCTGCTACCGTGTTAACGCACCGACACGGTGCTAGCATCGAACGGCAATGAATCCCGCCCCCAACGTCATCCTGGTCGGCCCCATGGGCGCCGGCAAAACCTGCATCGGCCGCCGCCTGGCCGAGCGTTTCGGGCTGGCGTTCGTCGATGCCGACCAGGCCATCGTCGACGAGGTGGGTTCGTCGATCCCGGCCATCTTCGAGAACGTCGGCGAGGCCGGCTTCCGCGCGCACGAAAAACGCGTGCTGGCCAGGCTGCTGGAACGCGGCGGGCAGCTGGTCTCGACCGGCGGCGGCGCAGTGCTCGATGCCGACAACCGCCAGCGGATCCGCCAGCGCGGTTTCGTGGTGTGGCTGCGCGTGGGCGTGGCCGCGCAGCTGCAGCGGCTGCAGCGCGACAAGACCCGCCCGCTGCTGCAGCGCGAGGACCGCGAACAGGTGCTCGAGGCCATGGCCACGCTGCGCGATCCGCTGTACCGCGAGGTCGCCGACCTGGTCGTCGACACCGATCCCTATTCCCCCGCCGAGGCCACCGCGCACCTGGTCGTGCGCCTGGCCGCGCAGTGGCAGAACCCGGAACTCCCCGCATGAGCCATGCCCCCCGCACCGTCGCCGTCGGCGGCGACTGCCCGTACCTGATCCACATCGGCCCCGGCCTGCTCGGCGCGGGCGACCTGCTGGCCGGCGCCGTCCGCGGCCGCCACGTGCTGCTGGTCAGCGACGACACCGTGGCGCCGCTGTACCTGGCGCGGGTGCGCGCCGCGCTGCACCAGGCGCGCCCGGACCTGGCGGTCGGCGAGTACCTGATTCCCGCCGGCGAGGCGTCCAAGACCCTGCACCATTTCGGCAGCGCGATCGACGCGCTGGCCACGCTCGGTGCCACCCGCGACGCCTGCGTGCTGGCGCTCGGCGGTGGCGTGGTCGGCGACCTGGCCGGCTTCGCCGCCGCCTGCTGGATGCGCGGCGTGGACTGCGTGCAGTTGCCCACCACCCTGTTGTCGATGGTGGATTCGTCGGTTGGCGGCAAGACCGCGGTGGACATCGCCCAAGGCAAGAACCTGGTGGGCGCGTTCCACCCGCCGCGCGCGGTGATCGCCGACACCGCCGCGCTGCGCACCCTGCCCGTGCGCGAACTGCGCGCCGGGCTGGCCGAGGTGATCAAGTACGGCTGCATCCGCGACCCGCTGTTCTTCCAATGGCTGCAGGCCGAGCGCGACGCGCTGCTGGCCGGCGACGATGCGGCGCTGGCGCAGGCCATCGCCCGCAGCTGCGAGCACAAGGCCGAGATCGTCGCGCGCGATCCGCTGGAAAAGGGCGAGCGCGCCCTGCTCAACTTCGGCCACACCTTCGGCCATGCCATCGAGACCGCGCAGGGCTATGGCGCGCCGGGCAGCGACAACCTCAACCACGGCGAGGCGGTGGCGGTGGGCATGGTGCTGGCGGCACGGTTGTCGGCCGCGCTGGGCATGGCCGGCGGCGACGCCGCGGACGCGCTGCGCGACCTGCTGCGGGCCTATGGCCTGCCGGTGGCGATCCCGGCCGGGCTCGACCCCGCGACCCTGCTCGCGCACATGCGCCTGGACAAGAAGAACCTCGCCGGGCGCCTGCGCCTGGTGCTGTGGCGCGGCGTCGGCCGGGCCGAAGTGGTGGCGGACGTGGACGAGGCCGCGGTGCTGGCGGTACTGCGCGCCGGCTGAGGCCACGGCCGGCGCCGGGGCAATGCCACCCGGCCCCGACGCGGCCGGCTACAATCATCGCCATGCGCGTCTACCTGCAGCAGCCGCCCAGCGGCAACGAATCCCCCCGCTATGTGCAGCTTTCGCTGCTGCCGGACCTGCTCGGCGGCTGGGAGCTGCTGCGCGAGACCGGCCAGACCGGCGGCCGCGCGCAGCTGCGCCGCGAGCTGTTCCTGCAGCAGGACGAGGCCCGCCACGCCTTCGAGAAGGCACGCGACGCGCAGATCAAGCGCGGTTTCCAGGTGGTGTTCGCCAGCGGCGAGCCGCACCCCTGACCGGCCCCGGCGCCATGCGCGCCGCCCCGGCCCAACGGCCACGTTCCAAGGAGTTTTCCGTGACCAGCCCCCTTCGCAACGACCGCTTCCTGCGCGCCCTGCGCCGCGAGCCGGTGGACTGCACGCCCGTCTGGCTGATGCGCCAGGCCGGCCGCTACCTGCCGGAATACCGCGCCACCCGTGCCCGCGCCGGCAGCTTCCTGGCCATGGCCAAGAACCCGGAGGTCGCCTGCGAGGTCACGCTGCAGCCGCTGCAGCGGTTCGACCTGGACGCGGCCATCCTGTTCTCGGACATCCTCACCGTGCCCGATGCGATGGGCCTGGGCCTGTATTTCGCCGAGGGCGAGGGCCCGAAGTTCCACCACCCGGTGCGCGACGCGGCGGCCATCGCCCGGCTGGCGGTGCCGGACATGGAGACCGAGCTGGGCTACGTGATGGACGCGGTGCGGCTGATCCGCCGCGAGCTGGACGGCAAGGTGCCGCTGATCGGCTTCTCCGGCAGCCCGTGGACGCTGGCCTGCTACATGGTCGAGGGCGGCGGCAGCAAGGATTACGCGCGGATCAAGGCGATGGCGTTGAACGCGCCGGCGGCGCTGCACCAGTTGCTGCGGGTGGTGACCGACGCGGTCGTCGCCTACCTGGCGGCGCAGCGCGCGGCCGGGGCGCAGGCGCTGCAGGTGTTCGACACCTGGGGCGGGGTGCTGTCGCCGGCGATGTACCGCGAGTTCTCGCTGCCCTACCTGGCGCGCATCGCCCATGAGCTGGAACGCGGCCAGGGCGCGCAGCGCACGCCGCTGATCCTGTTCGGCAAGGGCACCGGCCAGTATGTGGCCGAGCTGGCCGCCACCGGCGCCGAAGGCGTGGGCGTGGACTGGACCATTTCGCTGGAGGACGCCGCGCGCGCCACCGCCGGCAAGGTGGCGCTGCAGGGCAACCTGGACCCGACCACGCTGTACGGCTCACCGGAGGCCATCGCCCGCGAGGCCGGCAAGGTGCTGGACAGCTATGCCGCCGGCAACGGCGGCTCGCGCGAGGGCCACGTGTTCAACCTCGGCCACGGCATGTCGCCGGACATGAATCCCGAGCACGTGGCGGTGCTGGTGGACGCGGTGCACCGCCTCAGCCGCCGCTGAGTACTTCGCCCCGGGCGCGGCCAGGCCGGCCCGGGCACGCCCGCTCAGCGCGCGGCGCCGGCCCACGGCGGCGCGCGTGCGCGATGCCTGCACGCGCGAACCGGGACAATGCCGGCACCGCCCTGGCAACGAGTGCGCCTGATGTCCCTGCCCCCTTCCAGCCCACTGCCCGCCGCCGATCCGCACAAGCCGCTGCTGTGGCTGGTGTCGCTGGCGATCTTCATGCAGATGCTGGATTCGACCATCGTCAATACGGCGCTGCCGGCGATGGCGCGCAGCCTGGGCGAGAGCCCGCTGCAGATGCAGTCGGTGGTGTTCAGCTACGCGCTGGCGGTGGCCAGCTTCATCCCGGCCTCGGGCTGGATCGCCGACCGCGTCGGCACCCGCCGCACCTTCGTGGCGGCGATCGTGCTGTTCACCCTGGGCTCGCTGGCCTGCGCGCTGTCGCCGACACTGCACTGGCTGGTCGCCGCACGCGTACTGCAGGGCATCGGCGGCGCGCTGCTGCTGCCGGTGGGGCGGCTGGCGGTGATGCGCTCGGTGCCGCGCGAGCAGTTCCTGTCGGCGATGAGTTTCATCGCGATCCCGGCGCTGGTCGGCCCGTTGCTGGGGCCGACCCTGGGCGGCTGGCTGGTGCAGGCCGCGTCCTGGCACTGGATCTTCCTGATCAACCTGCCGATCGGCGTGGCCGGGCTGTTCGCCGCGCTGCGGATCATGCCCGACCATTATGGCCAGGAACGGCATCACTTCGACCTGGCCGGCTACCTGATGCTGGCGTTCGGCATGATCGCGCTGTCGCTGGCACTGGATGGCGCCTCCGGCTTCGGCTCGGCGCATGCGCTGGTGCTGCTGCTGGCGGTGATCGGCATCGCCGCGCTGGCCGGCTACTGGCTGCACGCGGCCGGGCGCAGCGACGCGCTGTTCCCGCTGACGTTGTTCCGGGTCACCAGCTTCCGCATCGGCATCCTCGGCAACCTGTTCTCGCGCATCGGCAGCGGCGCCATGCCGCTGCTGATCCCGCTGCTGCTGCAGGTGGGCCTGGGCATGAGCCCGATGGCGGCGGGCATGATGATGGTCCCGGTGGCGCTGGCCGGCATGGCCGCCAAACGCCTGGCGGTGACCCTGGTGGAGCGTTTCGGCTATCGCCGCATCCTGATGATCAACACCGTCTGCGTGGGCCTGGCGATGGCCAGTTTCATGTTCGTCAGCGGTCGCCAGCCGCTGGCGCTGCAGCTGCTGCAGCTGGCCCTGTTCGGCGCCTTCAACTCGATGCAGTTCACGGTAATGAACACGGTGACCCTGCGCGACCTGGACGCCGGCCAGGCCAGCAGCGGCAACAGCCTGCTGTCGATGGTGATGATGCTGGCCACCGGCTTCGGCGCGGCCACCGCCGGCAGCCTGCTGTCCACCTTCGGCGCCCACCTCACCGGGCATGGCGCCAGCGCCGCGCTGCACGCCACGTTCGTGTGCGTCGGCGTGATCACGCTCAGCTCGACCCTGGTGTTCTGGCAACTGCCGGAAAACCGGCCGCACCCGCGCGCGGTCGAGGAAGTGGTCGAGTAGTCAGTCCGGCGGCGGCGCCGCCGGCGCGTCCTGCGCCGGTGCCGCGTCGCGCGGGCGCCACGCCGCGGCGATGGCGGCCACCAGCATCTCGCCGGTCACCGGCTTGCGCAGGAACCCGTCGAAGCCGGCCGCGCGCGCCTGCTGCTCGGCGCCACCATCGGCACGCGCGGTCACCGCCACCAGCGGGAAGCGGTGGCCCTGGCCGCGCAGCTGCGCCGCCAATGCGAGGCCGTCGAGCGCCGGCAGGTCCAGGTCGAGCAGGCCGATGTCGAACGGCCACGCCGCCACTTCGGCCAGCGCCGCCAGCCCGTGCAGCGCATGCACCACCTGGTGGCCGCGCGCGCGCAGCAACCCGGCGATGACATCGGCCACGGTGGGGTCGTCCTCGACCAGCAGGATGCACAGGCTGCCTTCCGGGCCCTGCCCCGGCGCGCGCGCCGCCGCGGCATCGTCGCCGGCCAGCGGCGTCCACGCCAGTGGCAGTTCGACGATGAAGCGCGCGCCGGCCCCCAGCCGGCTGTCGATGCGGATGCTGCCGCCCATGGCCGCGGCCAGTTCCTGGCAGATCGCCAGGCCCAGCCCGCTGCCGCCGTAGCGCGAGGCGGTCTGCGGTCCTTCGGCCTGTTCGAAGCGGCGGAACAGCCGCGCCTGCTGCTCGGCGGTGATGCCGGGGCCGGTATCGCTGACCACCAGGCGGATGCCGGCGCCGGCGGGCAGCAGTTCCACGCCCAGCCCGACCTGGCCGTGCCCGGTGAACTTGGCGGCGTTGCCGAGCAGGTTCATCAGGATCTGGCGCAGGCGCATCGGATCGCCGGTCACGCGCACCGGCATCGGCAGCCGCGGCTCCTGCACGAACTCCAGCCCACGCTTGCGCACCACCGGCGCGATCAGCGCGGCGACCTCGTCCAGCAGCGGCGCCAGCTCGAACGGGCGGCTGTCCAGCTCCAGCCGGCCGGCCTCGATGCGCGCCAGGTCGAGCGAATCGTTCACCAGCTGCAGCAGATGGACGCCGGCCTGCTGGATCGAACCGGCATAGCGGCGCTGGGTATCGTCCAGCGGGGTGTCCAGCAGCAGCTCGGTCATGCCCAGCACGCCGGTCATCGGCGTGCGCACTTCGTGCCCGAAGGTGGCCAGGAAGCGGGTCTTGGCCGAGGAGGCCTGCTCGGCCAGTTCGCGCCGCTGTTCGGCCAGCTGCCATTCACTGCGCCGCTGCAGGCGCGCGCGGTAGGCCAGCACCGCGATCCCCAGCGCCAGCGCCGCGGCCAGCGCATAGACGGCCATCGCCCAGCCGCTGCGCCACCACGGCGGGGCGACCTCGATCCGCACGTCGGGCGCGGCGATCCAGCCGCCGCCGGGCACCGCGCCCTGGATCTGCAGGGTGTAGCTGCCCGGCGCCAGGCGCGGGAACACGCGCTCGCCGCTGGCGCCGGCATTGACCCAGTCCGGGTCGTAGCCGCTCAGGCGGAAGCGGTACTGGTTGTTGGTGGAGTCGGCGAACGCCAACAGGCGTGCGACCACGTGCAGGTCGCGGTCGCCGTCCTTGATCCGCAGCAGCGGCTGCTCGGACAGGTCGTACAGCTGGTCGCCGCGATGCACGCTGATCCGCTCGATCACCAGTGGCGGCCGCCGCGCCGGCGGGCCGACCTGCGCCGGATCGAACAGCACCACGCCGTCGGGGGTGCCGCCGGCCACCTGGCCGCTGCGCGCCTGCACCAGCCCGCGGCGCCGGAACTCCTGCCCGGGCAGCCCGTCGTGCACGCCGTACAGGCGCACCGAGCGCCGTTGCGGATCCACCCGGATCAGGCCACGCGCACTGCTCGCCCAGGCAATGCCGCGGCCGTCGATGACCAGCCCGCCGGCGGCCAGCATCGGGAACCCCTGCTCGACGCCGATGCCGTCCTCCCACCGCAGTTGCCCGCCGTCCCAGCGGTAACGTTCCAGCCGCCCGAGCAGCGCCACCCACACCGTGCCGTCGGCACCGACGTCGAAGGCATGCGCCGGCACCTGCGGCCCGCCCGCCACCGGCGCGAAGGCACCGGCCTGCGGCTGCCAGGCCGACAGGCCGGTGGCGCCGGACAGCCAAAGGCGGTCGCCGGGGCCGCATTGCATGTCCTGCAGCGCCCCCTGGGGCAGGCCGTGCTGGCCCGGCGCCAGGTGCAGGGTGACGTGGCCCTCGGCATCGCGCCGCTGGATGCCGCCGTCCTCGGAATAGATCCACACGTGGCCATCGCAGAGGCGCACGATGTCGCCGTCGCCGACCATCGCCGCGTCCACCGCATCGTCATGCCGCCAGCGGCGTACCGCGCCGTCACGCGGGTCGTAGCGCACCAGCGTGTCCAGGCTGCCGATCCAGACCCGCCCCTGCGGATCCTCGGCCACCGACTGCGGCCAGTGGATGCCGTCGACCGGCTGCAGGTGGTGCTCGACCGCGCCGCTGGCCGGATCCAGCCGGTCCAGCGCACCGCGGGTGCCCACCACCCAGATGCCGCCGGAGGCCGAGGCGGCCATCGCCAGCGCATACGGATTGCGCAGCGAGGACGGATCGTCCAGGTGCCGCACCAGCACCGAGAACTGGCGCCAGTTCGGCGACAGGTGCCACAGGCCGGAATTGGTGCTGGCGAACCACAGGCCGCCGTCGCGGTCCTCGTAGGCGGTGCTCCAGTTGGGCTTGACCATGCCGCGTTCCTGGGCGCTGTACAGCGGCACGTTGCTCACCGCCTCGCCGGCCCTACTGCGCCCCAGGCCCTGCAGCGTGTCCAGCCAGTAATTGCCGTCGCTGTCGTACTGCAGCACGTTGAGCACGTGGCCGTAGTCCGAACCGGGCCACTGCATGCGCTCGAAACGCCCGTCGCGATGGCGCACCACCACCCCGCCGTTGGTGGCGATCCACAGCCGCTGGCCGCCATCGACCTTGAGGCCGTTGATCCGCGGCGAGGGCAGTACCGACTCGCCTTCGCGCTGGAAGCCACTGCCGGTCCAGCGCGCCAGCCCGCCCTTGCTGCCCACCCACAGCACGCCGTCGGCGGTGACCGCCAGGTAGGCGATGGATGCCGACGGCAGGCTGTCGGGCTGGCCGGGGACCGGCATGAAACGCTGGATGGTGCCGTCCACCGCAAGCCGGTGGAGGCCGGCGCTCGGGGTGCCGAACCAGACGCTGCCATCGGGCGTGGAGGCGATGCTCCACACGCTGTTGCTGCCGATCTGCGGATAGGTCTCGCGATCGAAGAAGCGGAAGCTGCGGCGGTCGGCCGACAACATCCCCAGGCCCGCGTTCTGGGTGCCGAACCAGAGCCGGTTGCCGGCGTCCACGTGCAGGCTCCAGATCAGGTTGTCGCGCAGGCCGTCCTCGGCGCGCCAGATGCGGAAGTTGCGGCCATCGAAGCGCGCCAGTCCGTCGTGGCTGGCCAGCCACATGTATCCGCGGCGGTCCTCGGCGAACGCATTGATGTTGGCCGACGGCAGCCCATCGGCCACCCGGAGCCGGCGCGGCTGCGGGGTGACCGGCACCTCGGCCGTGGCCGGCGCCAGCACCCCGGCGCACAGCAGCAGGCACAACAGCCCACGCCACCACGCCCTCATCGCCCGGCCCCCGTGTGCGCGGCGGGGCCGCCGCAAATGGCCGCCGCGGCCGCGCACGCCGCTGCCGGTCCGCTGGTGTCGATGCTGCCCCTGGTTCCCATCCGCCGCCCGTTCGCGCTTCCTGTCAGCGGGGAAAATAGCATCCGCGCGGCACGACGGCCGGCACGTGCCGGCAGCCCCGGCCACGACCGCCCCCGGCACCTTCCCCGGCCCGCGGCGGAGCGGCACGGCCCGGCAGCGCCGCGCAACAATCCATTACGCCGCCAGGCAACAAACCATGGCGGGCATATGCCTAGAATCCACCACCCCCCGCCGGAGCCGCCCCTTGTCACCTCGCCTCGCCCTGCTGCTGGCCTGCCTGCTGCCACTGTCGGCGCCAGCCGCCGACCGTTACCGGCTGGACCCGGTGCACACGCGGGTGCTGTTCGCGGTCGAACACGCCGGGTTCTCGCAGGCGCTGGGCACCGTGTCCGGCAGCGAGGGCGTGCTCGACTTCGACCCGGACGACTGGTCCGGTGCCCACCTCGACGTGGTGGTCCCGGTCGCGCGGCTGGACCTGGGCGACGACAAGTGGAACCAGGCCACGCTGGCGCGCAACCTGCTGGACGGCGAGCGCCACCCGCAGGCGCGGTTCGTCTCCACCCGCATCGAACCGGTGGATGCACGCAGCGCGCGCGTGCATGGCCTGCTGACCCTGCGCGGCGTGACCCGCGAGGTGGTGCTCGACGTCCGCCTCAACGCACTCAAGCGGCACCCGCTGCCGCCGTTCCGCCGCACCGCCGGCTTTTCCGCCACCGCCACCCTGCAGCGTTCGGACTTCGGCATCGACGCCTGGCCGACGGTGATCGGCAACCGCGTTGAACTGCGCATCGAGGCCGAAGCGGTGCGCGACGACAACGCCGCGGCACCGGCGGCCGGCGAAGCCGCGCCGGCGGACGCCGACGACGCACAGGCCGCGGCCGACGCCGCCACCCGATCCTCCCCGCAACCGGAATCGCGCCCATGACCCTGAAGAACACGCCTGACCGCTGGGGCAGCGTCAGCAAGAGCCTGCACTGGCTGATCGCCCTGTTGATCCTCGCCCTGGGCATCGTCGGCCTGCTCATGGGCGAACTGCCGAAGACGCCGAAATATTTCTGGGTCTACACCGCGCACAAGTCGATCGGCATCACCGTGCTGGTGCTGGTGGTGTTGCGGCTGCTGTGGCGCCTGTACGCCGGCGCCCCGCGGCCGGTGCCGGGCACCCCGGGCTGGCAGGAGCGCATCGCCAGCGCCACCCACTGGCTGCTGTACGTGATGATGTTCGCCATCCCGCTGTCGGGCTGGCTGTACGACTCGGCCAGCGGCCTGCGCCCGTTCAAGCTGTTCGGGCTGCTGGAAATGCCCAAGCTGGTGGCCCCCGACGAACGCGCCGCGCAGCTCTCGCACGCGTTCCACGAATGGGGCTTCTGGGCGCTGATCCTGGTGGTGCTGGCGCATGCCGGTGCCGCCCTCTACCACCACCTCCAGCAGCGCGACGCCACGCTGGTGCGCATGCTGCCGCAGGGCTGGCTCGACACCCCACAGAAGGAATCCGCATGAACATCAAGCTCACCACCCCGGCCGCCGTGGCGGCTGCCCTGGCCGGCATGCTGGCCACCGCCCCGGCGATGGCCGCGGACTACGAACAGGCGCCCGGCTCGATCCTGGTGTTCGCCACCAAATACGACGGCGAGGTATTCACCGGCACCTTCCCCGGCTTCCAGACCCAGCTCAGCTTCGACCCGGCCAACCCCGCCGCCGGCAAGCTCGACGTCACCATCCCGCTGGCCGGCGCGCGCAGCGGCAACAGTGACCGCGACTCGACGCTGCAGGGCAAGGACTTCTTCAACGTGGCCCAGTTCGCGCAGGCGCGCTACACCGCCAGCGGCTTCCGCGCCGTGGGCGGCAACCAGTTCGCCGCCGACGGCACGCTGCAGCTGCGCGGGGTCAGCAAGCCGGTCACCCTGACCTTCACCTGGACGCCCGGCGCGCAGCCGGTGCTGACCGGCAAGGCCACGGTCAAGCGCCTGGACTTCGGCGTCGGCGGTGGCGACTGGGCCGACACCAAGACCATCCCGGACGAAACCGCGATCAGCACCAAGGTCGTGCTGCGCGCGAAGTAAGCCCGCGCACGCCCGGCAGCGGACTCAGCCGGCGGCGACGCCGGCGATATCGAAACAGCCACGCCGGCCGGCGGCGTCGGTGAGGCAGGCGCGGTGCCGCTGCGCCTGCCCGCCCTGGCCGGGGCGCACCACCAGGCCGAACACGCCGCCGTCGCGGGTCAGCAGCACCGCCTCCCACACCGTGTCCGCGCCCCCGGCCTGCAATGGCTGCCGCTCGCCCGGCGCCGGTGCCTGCAGCGGTGTGGCTGCGGCGTCACGCAGCATGCGCCGCAGGTTGTGCATGTCCAGCGCGGCCGGCGCGCTGGTGACCGCCTTCAACAGCACCAGCCGCTCGATGGCGTCCACCGGCAGCACCTGCGCCAGCGTGCGCCCCTGCCACGCAAAACCGTCCCGGTCCGCCGGCAGCGCCTTGGCCAGGTCCACGTCGGCCGCACCGGCGGTGGCCGCCGCCATGCCCAGCACGGCAAGCAGTGGCGACCACGCGCGGGCGTTCATCGCAGCCACCGGCGCACGCCCTGCGCATCGAAGGGCCATTCCAGCTCGGCACCGCCCGCGGTATCGCGCAGCACCGGCACGCGCGTGCCGTAGCGCAGTTCCAGCGCGTCGTCACCGTCGATGAACACGCTGTCGAACGCCGGCGTGCGCGCCTGCGCCAGCACCTCCAGCGCCTGGTCGCACAGGTGGCAATCGTCGCGCTGATACAGGATCAAGCCCATTCCCTACACCCCATCCAGGTCAGATGCTGCGCTGCGGGCGGGGCCGTCAGCGGCGAACCCGTAGAATAGCGATTCCTCCAGGCAGCACGCACAACGCAATGTCCGTCAGCACGTTCGACCTGTTCAAGATCGGCATCGGCCCGAGTTCCTCGCACACCGTGGGCCCGATGCGCGCGGCCGAACGCTTCGTCCACCGCTGGCTGCTCGACCCGGGCCAGCTGGCCGACGTCGCCCGCATCCGCGCCGAGGTGTTCGGCTCGCTGGCGCTGACCGGGCGCGGCCACGGCACCGACACCGCGGTGCTGCTCGGGCTGGAAGGCCACCGGCCCAACCTGATCGACCCGGACATCATCCCGGCCACGCTGGCGCGCATCCGCTCGTCCAGGCGCATCAACCTGATGGGCCAGCACGAGATCGCCTTCGACGAGAAGCGCGACCTGGCCCTGAACAAGCGCCAGAAGCTGCCGTACCACACCAACGGCATGCGCTTCACCGCGTTCGACGCCAACGACGCGGTCATCGCCACCCGCGACTACTACTCCGTCGGCGGCGGCTTCGTGGTCAATGCCGACGACGCCGCCGACGACCGCATCGTGCCCGACCAGACGCCGCTGCCGTATCCGTTCAGGAGCGGCGACGAGCTGCTGGCCCAGGCCGCGCGCAGCGGCCTGAGCATCGCCGCGCTGATGTTCGAGAACGAGAAGTGCTGGCGCAGCGAGGACGAGATCCGCGCCGGCCTGCGCGAAATCTGGGACGCCATGCAGGCCTGCGTGGCGCGCGGCATCCGCTCCGAGGGCACGCTGCCGGGCGGGCTGCACGTGGGCCGCCGCGCCCCGGCGCTGTACCGCGAACTGTCCGCGCGGCCGGAGGCGGCCATGCGCGACCCGCTGACCACCCTGGACTGGGTCAACCTGTACGCGCTGGCGGTCAACGAGGAGAACGCCGCCGGCGGCCGCGTGGTCACCGCCCCCACCAACGGCGCGGCCGGCATCATCCCGGCGGTACTGCACTACTACGACCGCTTCTGCCCGGGCAGCAACGAGCAGGGCGTGTTCGACTTCCTGCTGACCGCCGCGGCGATCGGCATCCTGTACAAGGAGAACGCTTCGATCTCCGGCGCCGAGGTCGGCTGCCAGGGCGAAGTCGGGGTGGCCTGTTCGATGGCCGCCGGCGGGCTGATGGCCGCCCTCGGCGGCAAGCCGGGGCAGATCGAGAATGCCGCCGAGATCGGCATGGAACACAACCTGGGCCTGACCTGCGACCCGATCGGCGGGCTGGTGCAGATCCCCTGCATCGAGCGCAACGCCATGGGCGCGGTCAAGGCGATCAACGCCGCGCGCATGGCCATGCGCGGCGACGGCAAGCACAAGGTCAGCCTGGACAAGGTCATCAAGACCATGCGCGACACCGGCCGCGACATGCAGGACAAATACAAGGAAACCAGCCGCGGCGGACTGGCGGTCAACGTCATCGAATGCTGAATGCGGCGGCGGGCATTCAAGTGGATGCGCGCCGGGCCGCTATGGTTTTCAATGTAGGCTGACGTCAGTACCGGGATTCAGGGGGAATCTCGATCGACCATCCATTCATCATCCGCCATCCGCGCCGGTCGCTGGCAACCGGCACCGGACTGTTGGCATGCCTGTGGCTGCTGCTCCTGCTGGCGGTTTCCCTGCCCGCTGCCGCCCTGGACACGGGAAAACCGTTCCGCGATTACGTCACCGACACCTGGGGAGTGGACCAGGGGCTGCCGCAGATCAGCGTGCTGGCCATCACCCAGGACCCGGCCGGCTACCTGTGGTTCGGCACCCAGACCGGGCTGGCGCGGTTCGACGGCGTGCGCTTCGTGCGCTACACCCAGCGCGACGCGCCGGAGCTGGGCAACAACATCTTGGCACTGCTGGCCGAGGCCGACGACCGCCTGTGGATCGGCACCACCCAGGGCCTGCTGCTGCTCGAGGACCAGCGCTTCCAAGCCATCGCACCCACCGTCGCCGACCATCCGGCGCCGGTCAGTGCGCTGCTCAAGGTCGACGGCCGCCTCCTGGCCGGTTGCGCGGAAGGCATCTGCACCCCGCGCGAAGGCAGGTTGCGGCGCGTGCAGGCACTGCCCGATCCGGCGTTGAGCCTGCTGGCGGACGAAGATGCGATCTGGGCGGGCGGCCAGGGCCGGGTGTTCCAGGTCTCCGGCGGCAGCGTGCGCACGCTGCCGCTGCCGCCGGCGGCCGGCGACGCCGGGGTGACCGCGCTGGCGCGTGCCGGCGGCGAACTGTGGGCCGGCACCCGCAACGGCCTCTTCCGCCTGCGCAACGGCAGCTGGCAGGCGGCGGACCCGCGTCCGCACGAGGTTCTGACCGTGGAAGCGATGCATGCCGACCGCGACGGCAACCTGTGGGTGGCCACGCCGCAGTACCTGGAACGGCTGCGTGCCGGCCAGCCGCCCGAGCGCATCCACAACACCCCCGGCGCCATCGCCGTGCGCGCGATCTACGAGGATCGCGACGGCAACCTGTGGCTGGGCAGCATGGTCGAGGGCGCGACCCGGGTCTGGAACGGATGGACCCGGCGCCTGAGCCAGGCGGACGGGCTGCAGGACCCGCTGCTGTGGTCGCTGGCCGCGGCGCCGGACGGCAGCATCTGGGTCGGCAGCAGCAACGGCGTGGCGGTGTGGCAGAACGGGCGCTTCGCCAGCCGCGTCGCCGGCAGCCAGTTGCCGCACCCGGAGGCCTACAGCCTGTTGCCCGAACGCGACCAGACCTGGATCGGCACCCGCGCCGGCGTGGCGGTGCTGCGCGGCGGCCGGCTCGAACAACCGCCCGCGCTGGCCCCGCTGCGCGATGCGCAGATCAACGGCATCGTCCGCGACCATGCCGGCCGGCTCTGGTTCGCCACCACCCGGGGGCTGTTCCTGCTGCAGGACGGGAAGCAGCTGACCCGCTATGGCGAGCATGAAGGACTGGCCGATCCCCGCATCCGGCTGGTCTACGAGACCCGCGACGGCCGCATCCTGCTGGGCACCTACAAGGGCCTGTACGAATGGCGCGACGGCCGCATCCTGGCGACCGGCCGGCTCGGCGGGCTGTCCGACGATACCCCGGTCACCGCCTTCGTCGAACTCCGCGACGGGCGCTGGGTGCTGGGTAGCAGCAATGGCGAGAGCCTGCGCGTCCATGACGGCCAGCGCTGGCACTGGCTGGACCGCGAACGCGAGCTGCCGGCCAATGTCGCCTTCCACCTGGCGCAGAACGGCGGCGACCTGTGGGTCGCCGGCATGCGCGGCGTCTACCGCCTGCCCCTGGCGGTGCTGGACAAGGCGCTGGCCAATCCCCGCCAGGCACTGGCGGCGCAGATCGTCATCAACTCCGGCACCGACCGTACCGGCGGGCAGCAGGACAAATGCTGCAACGGCGCCGGCAACAGCCGCGGGGTGCTGCGCGATGGCCAGTTGTGGCTGCCCACCCGCGACGGCGCGCTGCTGGTGGATGTGGACACCGACACCGACAGCGCGCCGCGCAATATCCGCATCGACCACGTGCAGGTCCAGGGCCGGCGCCTGGCCACCGGCCAGGGCACGCTCAAGCTGCCGCTCGACGCCCGCGACCTGCGCTTCGAGTTCAGCCTGCCCGACTTCCAGCCGATGCACGCCCCGCAGCTGCGCTACCGGCTGGCCGGCTACGAGAAGGAATGGCACGAGCTGGAAAGCCCGACCACGCGCAGCGCCAGCTACGCCAGCCTGCCCCCCGGCTACTACACCTTCGAGGTCGCCGACTTCAGCCAGGCCGAACCGCTGCGGCACGCCGCGCATGTCGCCGTGGAGATCCCGCGGCGCCTGTACGAAACCCTCGCCTTCCGCCTGCTGGCGATGCTCGGGCTGGCGGCGCTGATCTGGCTCGGCTACCTGGGGCTGCAGCATCGCTATGCGCGCCAGCGCGCGCAGCTGGAGCGCCTGGTGCAGGAACGTACCCGCGACCTGCAGGCAGCCAACGCGCAACTGAAGGCGATCAGCTTCACCGACCCGCTCACCGGCCTGCACAACCGGCGCTACCTGTCCCAGCAGATACCCACCGACCTGTCGTTCTACGAGCGTGACGAGGGCTATGCCAACGGCAGCGAGGCGGTGGTGTTCGCGCTGCTCGACGTCGACCATTTCAAGTCGATCAACGATACCCATGGCCACGCCGCCGGCGATCGCGTGCTGGAGCAGATGGGCCAGCTGCTCGGCGAACTCAAGCGCAGCGGCGACTACGTGGCGCGCTGGGGCGGCGAGGAATTCCTGCTGGTGTTCCGCCCGCTGCCGCGTGGCAGCCTGGGACGGCTGGGCCAGCGCCTGTGCACGCGCATCGCCGCACACAGCTTCGAGCTGGGCAATGGCCAGCAGCACCGTCTCACCGCTTCGGTCGGCCTGATCGAGTGCCCGCTGTTCCCGAGCCACCCGCGGCTGCTCGGCTGGGAGCAACTGGTCACCCTCGCCGACCGCGCGCTGTACCGGGCCAAGATGGCCGGGCGCAACGGCTGGATCGCCTACCAGCCGGTGCCGGGCGCGCAGCCCCCCGACGACCTGTCGGCCTTCGCCGGCGATCCCTGGTGGCTGGTGGAGAACGGCCTGCTGGAGATGTTCGGCAGCGACGGCAGGATCGACATCGCTCGCGGTGCGTGACCCGCGCCGCGGGCCCGGACGCACGCCGCGACGGGCCGGATGGCGGGTTGCGCCGGCGCCCGGCCGCGCACCAGAATCGCGCATCGACAGCCAGCAGCGGGGCAAGGATGCAGGGCGCACAGCAACCGGATGGGGCAACGCCACCGCGGCGCCCGCGTACGGCAACGCCGTCGGCGCCGCGCAACGGCGGTGGCCTGACCCTGACCCGGCTGGCGCTGGCGGCGGTCGCGCTGCTGGTGCTTGCCTGGTTCATCGGCAAGCGTCCGGCGGCGGGGGATGCGCCGGTCACCCGCGCGGACCCGCCGGCCCCCGCCGCGGCGCCCGCCCCGCAGGCGCGGCTCATCCGCGGCGAGAAATCGACCACCCTGGCGGATATCGGCGAAGCGCGCATGACCCTGCAGGACCAGGGCACCGCGCTGCGCGTGGAGGGTGGCGTCGGCCGCAATTTCGCAAGCGACCTAGGCGCATTGCTGGACGCGGCGCCCTCGGTGCGGCGGATCGACATCACCAGCGGCGGCGGCTATGCCGTCACCGGCCTGGAAGCGGCGCGCATCGTGCGCCGGAACAACCTCACCGTGCGCGTGCGTGGCTACTGCGCCAGCATCTGCGTGGCGCTGTGGGCCGCCGCCGCGCAGCGGCAGATGGAACCGGACGCGGTGATCGGCCTGCACCAGCGCAACGCCCAGTGCGACGCCCTGCCCTCGCCGGACCGCGAGGAATGCCATTACCAGGACCAGTTCGCCACCGAACACGACTCCAGCTACCGCGCCTGGCTGCAGGCCGCCGGCTTCAACCAGCGCCTGCTCGACCTGCAGGCGCGGACCGCGTCGGAGGACATCGCGGTGCTCACCGCGCCACTGTTGTGGGACAACGGCGTGGACTTCAGCGTAGTCGACCGCGATGGCACGCGCCTCGGCCGCGCCGAGGTCGAGCGGCTTCTCCACGCGGCGGCCGCGCGGCATTGAGGCCCTGCCGGTTCGCGCCACCTCTCGGCGGGTCGCGCCCGGCGGTGGCCAAGATGGCGAGACGGACAAGCGTCCAGGCCACGGCCGAGCATGCGGTCCGGCAGTGCGCGGGCCCGTTACCGGCAGCACCAGCGCACGCATGCGCCACGCCGCCCCACCACCGCGGGGCACCGCGGCAGCCACGGCGGTGGCCCGCGACGGACCGGCCGTCAACGGGCGTGCGCGCTCATCGATTGACGATGCCCAGCACGTCGTCCAGCAACGCGGCGGCGGTGACCTCGGCGCCGGCACCCGGGCCCTGGATCAGCAGCGGCTGCGCGCGGTAGCGGTCGCTGTGGATCGCCACCCGGTTGTCGGTGCCGCGGCCGCCGGCCAGCGGGTGCTCGGCCGGCAACGCGCGCAGGCCGACGCTGGCGCCGTGCCCGTCCAGGCGCGCCACGAAACACAGCGACAGCCCCTGCCCGCGCGCCTGCTGCAGGCGCGCCGCCAACGGCGTGTCCAGCTGCGCCAGCGCGGCGTCGACCTGCGCGGCCGGCAATGCCGCCAGCGCCGGCGGCAGCAGCGATTCGACCGCCACCTGTTCAGGCTCCAGCGCCACCCCGGCCGCGCGCGCCAGGATCAGCAGCTTGCGGCGCACGTCCTCGCCGGACAGGTCGATGCGCGGATCGGGCTCGGTGTAACCGGCCGCAGCCGCCTCGCGCACGCACGCGGAGAACGGCTGGCTGCCGTCGAAACGCTGCAACAGCCAGGCCAGCGAACCGGACAGCACGCCTTCAATGGAATGGATGCGGTCGCCGCCGGCCACCAGCGCGCGCAGGCTGGACAGCAGCGGCAGGCCCGCGCCAACGGTGGCCGCGTCGCCATAGCGTGCGTTGCCCGCGGCCGCGGTTCCACCGATCTGGCGCGCGCGCGCCAGGGTGGTGCCATTGCCCAGCTTGTTGGCGGTGACCACGTGGATGCCCCGCGCCAGCCAGTGCGCATGCTCGGCGGCGACGTCCTCGCTGGCGGTGGCGTCGACCACGATGTCGCCGGCCTGCAGGCGCCCGGTTTGCTCGGCATGGGCGAGCGCGCCGCCGTGCCGGGTGGCCTCGCGCGCGCGCGACAACGCCGCCTCGGGCGCGTCGCCGCAGGCCAGCGCGATGCGCGAGTTCGCCACTGCGTGCAGCAGTGGCAGCCTGAGTTGCCGCTGTCGCAGGGCCTGGTAGCGGGCGACGAACGCCGAACCGACCGTGCCGGTACCCAGCAGCACCAGCCGCGCCGGTGCTGCGCGCGGACGCAGCTGCGCGCTCATGCGTCCACCGTTTTCCGCAGGGCCTCGCGGCGACTGTCGGCCAGCGCCCGCGCAGCGCGCAGCAGTCCGGCCTGCAGGTCGGCCACCAGGTCCTCGCAGGCTTCGATGCCGACCGACAACCGCAGCAGGCCATCGCTGATGCCGGCCTTGGCCCGCGCTTCGGCGGTCATCGCCGCATGGGTCATGGTCGCCGGGTGCGCGACCAGACTCTCCACGCCGCCGAGCGATTCGGCCAGGGTGAAATAGCGCAGGCCTTCGACGAAGGCGCGCACCGCCGCGTGCGGATCGGCGCCGTCGCACTGCGCCAGCTCGAAGGACAGCATCGCGCCGAACCCCTTCTGCTGGCGCGCGGCCAGCACGTGGCCCGGGTGCGATTCCAGCCCCGGGTAGTAGACCCTGGCCACGACGTCGCTGGTGGCGAGCAGATCGACAAGGGCGCGGGTGTTCTCCTGGTGCACGCGCAGGCGCGCGTCCAGGGTGCGCAGGCCGCGCAGGGTCAGGAAGGCGTCGAACGGCGAGCCGGTCAGGCCCAGCGCATTGGCCCACCACACCAGCTGCTGGTGCAGCTCGGCGTCGCGCGCGACCACCGCGCCGCCGACCACGTCGCTGTGGCCATTGACGTACTTGGTGGTCGAGTGCAGCACCAGGTCGGCGCCGAAGGCGATCGGGTTCTGCAGCGCTGGCGACAGGAAGGTGTTGTCCACCACCACCCGCGCGCCTGCCTTGTGCGCGGCATCGATCACGAAGCGCAGGTCGGTGATGCGCAGCAGCGGATTGGACGGGGTTTCCACCAGCACCAGCTTCGGCGCCTGCGCCAGCGCCTCGGCCAGTGCGCGCGGATCGGTCAGGTCGGCGGTGATCAGTTCGAAGTGGCCCTTGGCCGCCAGTGCGTTGAACAGGCGCCAGCTACCGCCGTAGGCGTCATGCGGCACCACCAGCCTGTCGCCCGGCTGCAGCAGCGCATTGAGCACCAGGTTGATCGCGCCCATGCCGGTGGACGTGACCACCGCGCCGGCGCCGCCCTCCAGTTCCGCCAGCGCCTCGCCGAGCAGGTCGCGGGTCGGGTTGCCGCTGCGGGTGTAGTCGTACTGGCGCTTGTTGCCGAAGCCGTCGAAGCTGAAATTGGACGACAGCACCAGCGGCGGCGTCACCGCGCCATAGGCGGTATCGCGATCGATGCCGGCACGCACGGCCGCGGTGGCGCGGCAACAGGAAACATCGGAAGCGGTGGACAGGCTCATGCGTTCTCTCCGGGAAGGCGTAGGGCGTTGGCGAGGATCGCGTCGATGCGATCGGTCTCTTTCAGGAAGGCGTCGTGGCCATAGGGCGAACGCAGCACGCGCAGGCTGCCGCGCGTGCCCAGGCCCTCGACCAGCGTGACCAGGTCGGACAACGGCACCAGGCGGTCGCCCTCGACCGCGACCACCAGCGTCGGTACGCCGATGGCGGCCGGCTCGATGCGGTGCAGGTCGATGGATTCGGACAGGCGCAGGTAGGCATTGACCCGGGTGCGCGCCACGTACTGCGCGCCGGCGGCGTCGAGGTAATCCTCGGCGGCCACGCGCACGCGGCCATTCACCACTTCGGGCTGGGCATCGAAGCGCTCGCCGAACTCTTCCGGGGTGCGGTAGCTGAGCATCGCGAACTGCCGCGCCAGCGCCAGCCCGTGGCTTTCGGCGCACTGCAGCTGGCCCAGGGCGACCGCGCGCCGCTGCAGCGCGCGCCAGGCCGAGGCATAGGGATGCGGGCGATGCGCGCCGCTCACCGCCACCAGCCGGCCGAGCCGGTGCGGGTGGCGAATGGCCAGTTGCTGGCCGACCAGCGCGCCATAGGAGTAGCCCACGCAGCCATGCAGGCGGTCGATGCCCAGCGCGTCCAGCAGCAGGGCCACGGCATCGGCCTGGTCGGCGGTATCGATCGGCACGTCGAGCTCGCCGTCGGCGCCGATGAAGTCCAGGCCCAGCAGGCGGCGGTGCGCCGGGTCCAGCGCGCGGCCGCAGCCGACCAGTCCTTCGGCCCAGCCCTTCTCGCCGAACACCGTATTGGCGGCGATGTGGCGATGCGCGGAGATGCCGCCGGCCACCAGCACCACCGGCGCATCGGCACGGCCGGCCAGCTCGTAGCGCAGCCGCAGCGTGCGCTCGCCGGCATGGCGCATGGCCAGGCGCACGTCGATTTCACCGCGCACGGCGGCTGCGGCGGGCACTGCGCTGTCGGGCGCGGCGGCCGGGTGTTCACGGAGGACGGTGGCGGTGGCGAAACGCATGGCGATATCCGGTAAGGAGCAGCCATCGAGCTTCGCGGGCCCGTGTTCGCCGTGCAGGGCACGGATCGAACCATCTTTCGGCGGACGCGGTGGTCCCCGCAGGATTTGGCACCAAACACAGGCGCTTGCGCACCTGCTGGTTGCCCCGGCATCAAAGGGCCTGTCCCTCCGCCGGTCTCGATGGTGGACACACGATGCCAGCCCCCCGGACGCATGTCAATCTCTTTATTCGGATGGAGCGATGGAGTTTCCGATGCAACCATGCCGGCATAATCCCGGCACCACCTGCCCGCGCCAGCGCATGCACCGGTTACCTGTTCTGCTCCTGTCCGCCACATTGGCCCTGCCCGCCCAGGGCCAGGACCCCGCGCCGCGCTGGCGCCAGGCCTGGGGGCTGGCCGCCCCGGCCATGGCGGAGGCCGCCGGTGGCCGCGAAGCCGGCTTCGCACGGCTGCTCCTGCAGCCCCGCGGCGGCGGCCGCGAAGCACGGGCACGCAACCTGCTGGCCGGCCCGCTGCAGGTACGCCTGCGCGATGGCACCGATGGCCGCGCGGTGACCGCGCCGGTGCTGTTGCCGGCGGGCGGACAGCGCGACCTGCTGTGGCTGGCCGATACCGGCAACGGGGTCCGGCTGCTGCTCGACGCCTTTCCCGGCGACCCGTCCGCGCGGCCGGCCGATCACCTCTACCTGCTGCCGTTCGCCGGGGTGCCGGTCCGGGTCAGCCAAGGCTTCGACGGCACCCGCAGCCATGGCGACGCGCAGAACCGCCACGCCATCGACTTTCCCCTGCCCGAAGGCACGCCGGTGCTCGCCGCCCGCGCCGGCACGGTGATGCAGGTGGTGGACGATGCGCCCGGCGACGGGTGCCTGGTGCGGGTCCTGCACGCCGACGGCGGCATGGCGCTCTACGCCCACCTGCAGGCGGGCAGCCTGGCGGTCCGGCCCGGGCAGGCGGTCCAGGCGGGGCAGCCGCTGGCCCGTTCCGGCAACACCGGCCGCAGCACCGGCCCGCACCTGCACTTCGCGGTGCAGGCCAACACCGGGCTGGCGCTGGCCTCGATCCCGTTCCGCATGGCCGGCCCGCACGGCGAGCTGCGCTTCGCCCGCGAGGCGGGCGCCCCGCCCTGAGCGGCTATAATCGCCGGCTTCCCTTTCCCAATGCGCGCCCGCCGCGGGCGCAGCCGCCATGTCCGAAGTCGCATCCGAAGCCGCGCGCCGCCGCACCTTCGCCATCATTTCCCACCCCGACGCCGGCAAGACCACGCTGACCGAAAAGCTGCTGCTGTTCGGAGGCGCGATCCAGATGGCCGGCTCGGTGAAGTCGCGCAAGACCAGCCGCCACGCCACCTCGGACTGGATGGCGCTGGAGAAGGAGCGCGGCATCTCGGTCACCTCCTCGGTGATGCAGTTCCCGTACGAGGACAAGATCGTCAACCTGCTCGACACCCCCGGCCACGCCGACTTCGGCGAGGACACCTACCGCGTGCTCACCGCGGTGGATTCGGCGCTGATGGTGATCGACGTGGCCAAGGGCGTGGAGGAGCGCACCATCAAGCTGATGGAGGTGTGCCGCCTGCGCGACACCCCGATCATGACCTTCATCAACAAGCTCGACCGCGAGGGCAAGGACCCGATCGAGCTGCTGGACGAAGTGGAGACCGTGCTCGGCATCCAGTGCGCGCCGGTCACCTGGCCGATCGGCATGGGCCAGCGCCTGAAGGGCGTGGTGCACCTGCTGACCGGCGAGGTGCACCTGTACGAGCCGGGCCGCAACTTCACCCGCCAGGATTCGACCATCTTCCCGTCGCTGGACGCGCCCGGCCTGGCCGAGCGCATCGGCGAGAAGATGCTGGCCGACCTGCGCGATGAACTGGAACTGGTGCAGGGCGCCAGCCATCCGTTCGACAAGGACGCCTACCTGCGCGGGCAGCAGACCCCGGTGTTCTTCGGCTCGGGCGTGAACAACTTCGGCGTGCAGCCGCTGCTGGACTTCTTCGTCGAGCACGCGCCGGCGCCGCAGCCGCGCGCCACCACCGGCCGCACCATCGCCCCGCAGGAAGACAAGCTCAGCGGCTTCGTGTTCAAGATCCAGGCCAACATGGACCCGCAGCACCGCGACCGCGTCGCGTTCATGCGCGTGTGCTCGGGCCGCTTCAGCGCCGGCATGAAGACCTTCCATGTGCGTACCGGCAAGGAAATGAAGCTGGCCAACGCGCTGACCTTCATGGCCAGCGACCGCGAGATCGCGGCCGAGGCCTGGCCGGGCGACGTGATCGGCATCCACAACCACGGCACCATTTCCATCGGCGACACCTTCACCGAGGGCGAGGCGGTCACCTTCACCGGCATCCCCAACTTCGCCCCGGAACTGTTCCGCCGCGCGCGCCTGAAGGACCCGCTCAAGCTCAAGCAGCTGCAGAAGGGCCTGGCGCAGCTGTCCGAGGAAGGCGCCACCCAGTTCTTCCGCCCGATCATGAGCAACGACCTGATCCTGGGCGCGGTGGGCGTGCTGCAGTTCGACGTCGCCGCCTACCGCCTGAAGGACGAATATGGCGTGGAAGCCATCTTCGAACCGGTGGGCGTGGTCACCGCACGCTGGGTGCATTGCGACAACGCGAAGAAGCTGGAGGAGTTCCGCGAGAAGAACGCCAACAACCTGGCCGTGGACGCCGCCGGGCAGCTGGTCTACCTGGCCCCGACCCGGGTCAACCTGCAACTGGCGCAGGAACGGGCGCCGGACGTGCGCTTCTCAGCCACCCGCGAGGCCGCGCATACCGTCTCGGTGGAATGAGCGGCCGGTGGCAGGAGCGCCCAGCGCGCTCCTGCCCCTGGATGACGCCACCCCCAACCGCTGGCGGGCATGGGGATGCACCCCGTGCTGCATTGCGGTAACTTGCAGGCCATGCCTACCACCGCTCCCCTGCCGCGGCACACCGTGGACATCCGCGAGGAAATCGCCAGCGCCCT
The DNA here is from genome assembly GCF_056393075.1 of Stenotrophomonas sp. Steno-Z10-HUANG. Classification (NCBI taxonomy): domain Bacteria; kingdom Pseudomonadati; phylum Pseudomonadota; class Gammaproteobacteria; order Lysobacterales; family Lysobacteraceae; genus Stenotrophomonas; species Stenotrophomonas sp. Steno-Z10-HUANG. Next base: position 605,062 of record NZ_JBWJPA010000001.1, on the reverse strand, counting down.
GACCCACGGCCTGGGCGCGGTCACCGCGCTGGGCGCCAGCGCGGTGCTGATCACTCTGGCCGCGATCTACGGCGACGGCTGGCAACTGGCCAGCGCCATCGTGTTCGGCGTGGCGCTGCTGCTGCTGTACACCGCCTCGACCCTGTACCACGCCATCCAGCACCCGGTGGCCAAGGGCCGGCTGAAGATCTTCGACCACTGCGCGATCTACATCCTGATCGCCGGCACGTATACGCCGTTCACCCTGATCGGCCTGCGCGGGCCGTGGGGCTGGGGCTTGTTCGCCGCGATCTGGACGCTGGCGGTGGGCGGGGTGATCTTCAAGCTGTTCTACACCGGCCGCTTCAAGCGGCTGTCCACGGCCATCTACATCGCCATGGGCTGGCTGGTGGTGGTGGCGATCGAGCCGATGTGGAACTCGCTCGATGGATTCACCCTGGGCTGGCTGCTGGCGGGCGGCGTGTCCTACACCCTGGGCACCTATTTCTACCACCGCGAATCGGTGCGCTATTCGCACGCCATCTGGCACCTGTTCGTGATCGCCGGCAGCGTCTGCCATTTCGTTTCGGTGACCGCGCAGATCCTCTAGCGGGCCGCTGCCGCGCAGCGGCGCGACGACGGCGTCTGCACGCCGCGCCAATGAACGCTTCGCGCCACGTGCACGAGCTGGCGGCAACCATGGCGGCGTGAACACCGCACCTGCCCCCGCCACGCCGCGCGCGTCGCGCTGGCCTCACCGCCGTCCCGGAACGCGCGGCCAGCGCTGGCTCGCCATCGCCGGCGTGCTGCTCGCCGCGCTCGTGGTCCTGCTGTTGCTGTGGGACTGGAACTGGTTCAAGCGGCCACTGGAACGCATGGTGCAGGCGCGTACCGGCCGCGCCCTGCACATCGGGCACCTCGACGTCGACCTGGGCAGCACCAGCACGCTGCGCGCCGACCGGGTCAGCTTCGCCAATGCGCCGTGGGCGCAGCGGCCGGACATGGCCCGGGCCGCGCGCGTCGAAATCGACCTGCGGCTGTGGCCGCTCCTGCGCGGCGACCTGCAGGTACCCGAAGTGCGGCTGGCGCGTCCCGATGTGCTGCTGCAGACCGCGCCGCGGCGCGGCGAACCGGGGAACTGGGATTTCCTCGGTGGCGGTGACGCAGGCCGGCCGTTGCCGCTCAAGCGGCTGCGCGTGGACGACGGCATCCTGCGCTTCGTGGACGCGCCTGGCCGTACCGACATCCGGCTTGCCGTCCGCAGCGGCGCGCCGGCGCAGGCCAACGCCGCGCCACCGTTGCTGCTGCAGGGCAACGGGCACTGGCGCGGCGCCGCGTTCACGGTGCGTGGCGGTACCGAATCGCCACTGCAGCTGGCCGACAGCGAGCACCCCTTCCGCCTGCACCTGGAAGGCCGTGCCGGCGCCACCCGCGCCACCGCCAGCGGCACCCTGACCAATCCGTTCCAGCTGCAGCTGTTCGACCTGCGGCTTCGGCTCAGCGGCGAGGACCTGGAAGACCTGTACCCCCTGCTCGGCATCGCCCTGCCGTCCTCGCCCCCGTACCGCCTCGACGGCCGGCTGCGTCGCGACCGCGACACCTGGCGCTACGACGGCTTCAGCGGCCAGGTGGGCGACAGCGATCTGGCCGGCAATGTACGCATCGACGTGGGCGGCGAGCGCCCGCGGCTGACCGCCGAGCTGGTCTCGCGCCGGCTCGACTTCGACGACCTCGCCGGCTTTGTCGGCGCGCCGCCCCGCACCGATGGCGGCGAAACCGCCAACGCCGGGCAGAGGGCCGCGGCCGCGGCACTGGCGGCCCGGCCCACGGTACTGCCTGACAAGCCGTACGACCTGGGCAAACTGCGGGCGATGGACGCGGACGTGCGCTGGAAGGCGCAGCGCATCAATTCGCCGTCGCTGCCGCTGGACGACATGGACGCGCACCTGCGGCTGGACGATGGCCTGCTGCGCCTGGAGCCGCTGAACTTCGGCGTCGCCGGCGGCGACATCCGCGGCTCGGTGCGCATGGATGCGCGCAGCCCGCGCATCGCCACCACGCTCGACGCCAGTCTGCGCGGGGTGCAGCTGGGCCGCCTGTTTCCCGACGCGCGCCTGGCCCGGCAGGCCTCCGGCGGCATCGGCGGCCGCGTGCGCCTGTCCGGCACCGGCAACTCGGTGGCCGCCATGCTCGGCAGCAGCGACGGCGACGTCGCCATCGGCATGGGCCGCGGCCATGTCGGCAACCTGCTGATGGAGCTGGCCGGGCTGGACGTGGCCGAGTCGCTCAAGTTCCTGTTCACCGGCGACCGCCAGATCCCGCTGCGCTGCGCGTTCGCCGATTTCGGGGTGCAGGATGGCCTGATGCAGGCGCGCGCACTGGCGTTCGACACCACCGACACCCTGGTCGTGGGCGAAGGCAGCGTCAGCCTCAAAGGCGAGCAGCTGGACCTGCTACTGCGGCCGCGGCCCAAGGACAGGAGCATCCTCGCGCTGCGCTCGCCGCTGCGCATTGGCGGCACCTTCAAGGACCCGTCGTTCCGCCCCGACTTCAAGGCCCTGGGGCTGCGCGGCGCCATCGCCCTGACCCTGGGCAGCATCACCCCGCCGGCGGCGCTGCTGGCCACCCTCGAAACCGGGCCGGGCAAGGACGCCGACTGCGGCGGCCACTACGCCAGATAGGGCGCGGGCGCGCGCTCAGCCGCCGACGATGTACTGCTGCAGCTGCCCCAGCTCGCGGCGCTGCTGTTCGATCACCGATTTGACCAGGTCGCCGATGGAGATCACCCCCAGCACCGCGCCGCCCTCGACCACGGGCAGATGGCGGATGCGACGGTCGGTCACCAGCTGCAGGCAGTCCTCGACCGTGTCCGCCGGCGTCACCGTGACCACCTCGGCGGTCATGATCGCCGCCACCGGGGTGTCGCGCGAGGAGCGGTCGCGCAGCACGATCTTGCGCGCGTAATCACGCTCGGAAAGGATGCCGGCCAGCCGCGCCCCGTCCATCACCAGCACCGCGCCGATGCCTTTCTCGGCCATCAGCCGGATCGCGTCGATCACCGCGCTGTCCGGCGCTACCGCGTGGATCTCAGGGGACTTGGTCCCGAGCAACTGACGAACGGTCTGCATGGCGTTCTCCCTTGCTGGCGGATGCGCCCGATAGTGCCACGTCGGCCGGCCGCCAGGTGTCAACCAGGTACAACGGCCGCTGCTTGGCCTCCATGTACAGGCGGCCCAGGTACTCGCCGATCAGGCCCAGCGCGATCAGCTGCACCCCGCCCAGGAACAGGATCACCGCCATCATCGTCGGCCAGCCCGCGACGCGGTCGCCGTACAGCGCCGCCTTGCCCACCACCCAGGCGGCGAAACCGAACGAGGACGCGGCGGTCAGCAACCCGAGATAGGTCGCCACCCGCAGCGGCGCGGTGGAAAAGCTGGTGATGCCCTCCAGCGCCAGGTTCCACAGCTTCCAGAAGCCGAACTTGCTGCGCCCGGCCACCCGCGGCGCGCGCCGGTACGGCAACGCCACCCGGCGGAAACCCACCCAGCCGAACAGGCCCTTCATGAAACGCTGGCGCTCGCGCAGCTGCCGCAGCGCCGCCAGCGCGCGCGGCGACAGCAGGCGGAAGTCGCCGGTGTCGGCGGGAATGGGCGTCTTCGACAGCCGCCCCATCACCCGGTAGAACGCGGAGGCGGTGGCGCGCTTCAGCCAGCCTTCGCCCTCGCGCGCCAGGCGCACGCCATACACGTCGTCATGCCCCTGCCGCCACAGTGCGACGAACTGCGCGATCAGCTCCGGCGGGTCCTGGCCGTCGGCGTCGAGGATCAGCGCGGCGCCTTCATCCACCAGGTCCAGCCCGGCGGTGAGCGCGGCCTCCTTGCCGAAGTTGCGCGACAGCCGCAGCGCCGCCACCCGCGGGTCGTCCGTCGCCAGCTGCTGCATCAGCGACCAGGTGGCGTCGGTGCTGCCGTCGTCGACATAGAGCACCCGGCCATCGATGTCGGGCAGGCGTTCCAGCACGGCACCGAGGCGCTCGTGCAGCAACGGCAGGGCGTCCTGCTCGTTGCAGGCGGCAATGACGACGGTCAGCCGGTCGCGGGGACTCATGCGCGCATTCTACGGAACAGGGCGCGCACGCCCCGGCAGCGGCCGGTACGCGGTGGCATCACTCGCCGTCCACCGCGTAACCGGGCCCACCCAGCTGCCGCGCCTGGCGCTGGATCCAGGCGGCGCGGCGCTGCACGAACGGGCCCGGCCGGGTTGCGCTGTAACGCCGCGGCGACGGCAGCACGGCCGCCAGGCGGGCGCTCTCGGCCGCCGACAGCTGCGCCGCGTCCTTGCCCCAGAACTGCCGCGACGCCGCCCGCACGCCGTAGACGCCATCGCCGAATTCGGCCACGTTGGCGTACATCTCCAGGATCCGCCGCTTCGGCCACAGCGCCTCGATCAGCACCGTGTACCAGGCCTCCAGCCCCTTGCGCAGCCAGCTGCGGCCCTGCCACAGGAACAGGTTCTTGGCGACCTGCTGGCTGATCGTGCTGCCGCCGCGCAGGCGCTTGCCACGGGCGTTGTGGTCCATCGCCTTCTCGATCGCCTGCAGATCGAAGCCGTTGTGCAGCGGGAACCGCTGGTCCTCGGCCGCCACCAGCGAGATCGGCACGCTGGCCGCCATCGCGTCCAGGTCGCACCACTGGTAATGGATGCGGAATCCCCACTCGCCCTGCCCCCACGCTTCGGCCTGCCGCAGCGCCATCACCGTGGAAAACGGCGGATCGACGAACCGCAGCACCGCCACCTGCACGATGCTGAACAGCGCCAGCGCGCAGGGCGTGATCCACAACCAGCGCCGCCACCTGCGCCACGGCCGCACCTTGCGCTCGTCCTGCTCCGTCCCCATCTGCTTGGCTGACCCCATGAATCCCGACATCGGTGCATTATCCGGCACCGGCGTCCCCATACGTGCAGATTCCCATGACCGAAACGTCCGACCTCCTTGTCCGCTTCCTCCTGCCCGAGGCCGGCGTGCGCGGCGTCCATGTCCAGCTCTCCGGCAGCTGGCGCGAAATCCTGTCCCATGGCAGCTACCGCCCTTCGGCCATGCGCCTGCTCGGCGAGGCCTGCGTGGCCTCGGCGCTGTTCACCGGCCACATCAAGATCGACGGGCGCCTGTCGGTGCAGCTGCGCAGCGGCTCGGCGCTGCGCACCCTGTTCGCCGAATGCACCTCGGCCGGCACCCTGCGTGGCATCGCCCAGCTCGAGGACGGCCAGGATGCCCCGCCCGACCTGTCGCAGCTCGGCGACGGCGCGCTGCTGGCCATCACCATCGAGAACCCGGGCCTGGACCCGCGCGAGCCGCAGCGCTACCAGAGCCTGGTGGCGCTGCAGGGCAACAGCCTGGACGAGGCGTTCGAGGACTATTTCCGCCATTCCGAGCAGCTGCCCACGCGCCTGCTGCTGGCCGCCGATGGCCAGCGGGCCGCCGGCCTGCTGCTGCAGAAGCTCCCGGGCGACCAGGGCGACGAGGATGGCTGGGTCCGCGCCGGCGCGCTGTTCGACACCCTGGGACGCGACGAACTGCTGGCAGTCGACGGCCCCGCGCTGCTGCACCGCCTGTTCCACGAAGAGCAGGTCGAGACCCTGGGCGACAAGCCGTTGCGCTTCGGCTGCTCCTGTTCGCGCGAGCGGGTGATCGGCATGCTGCAGTCGCTGGGCGAGGACGAAGCCCGCGCCGCCGCCGCCGACAGCGGCCAGGTCGAAGTACGCTGCGAGTTCTGCGGGCGCGAGTATCACTTCCCTTTGACCGAATTCGGCGTATTGTTTGCAGCCATGCCCACCAGCCAGGCCGCTCCCGAGCGGCTGCAGTAACGGCACCGACGAGCTGCGTTCCGGGGAGGACGGAGTCTTGTTAAGAAAACATAAACAACATACGATCAGAATCTCACGCTCCGGGAACTTCCCGGCCCCTGTCCTGTCTGATTGAGTCGATGAAGACCTTCCTGCGCCTGCCGCTGGCCTTGTTGATCGCCCTTGGGGTGGCAACGGGCGCGCATGCACAGGCCAAGCCGCGAGCCCCCCAGGACAGCACCGTCCTGCCGGTCTGGAACAAGGGCAGCGGCAAGGTCGAGGCGCTGCTGTACCTGGAGCCCACGGGCGAGCAGGTCGCCGGCGCGCGCTGGCACTTCGGCCGCAATTCGCTCGATGCCGCCTTCGGGCTCTCCTCCGGCGACTCGCTCGGCCTGCTGTGCAACAGCAGCCGCGGCAGCAGCATCAGCGGCCTGGCCAGCCATTGCATGCTCGCCAGCCTGGGCGACGACGATGACAGTGTTCCCGGTCGCCACCTGTCGGCGACCACCACCTTCAACCGTCCCGGCGGGCGCGTCGGCCTGAGCGCCGGCACGGGCCGCGACACGCTGCCCGCATGGCTGTCGGGCAATGCCAAGGCACCGGCCGCGCGCGTGGAACAGAACGACCTGACCGTCTTCGGCCAGAAGAACATCGGCAGCGAGGGTTTCGTCTCCATCGGCGGCACCTACGCCAAGGCACGCCTGGTACCACTGAGCGATGCATCGCCCGCGCTCGTCGACCGCTGGGACAGCAAGAGCCTGAGCATCGGCGGGGGCTATGGCCCGTTCAGCGCCAACATCATCGGCCGCGTCGTCGACGCCCCCGGCCGGGCCGGCAAGTGGGAAGGCATCGGTCTGGGCCTGACCTGGCGCACGCCCTGGAGCGGCCAGCTCACCGTCGGCGCCGAGAACGTCATCACCCGCGGCAAGAACCCGTTCTCTCCACGCAATGAGAGCAACGACGAAGGGGCTATTCCCTACGTGCGGTACGAGCAGGATCTCTGAGCTCTCGACCCGTCGAACAGCCTGCGCATTCATCGAAACGCCTCCGCAAGGAGGCGTTTTTGTTGCGCCTGCAACATTCACTTTGCCGAATTTCACCAAACCCACGCAATTCATTAACGAAGCTTTAATTTCAGAAGAGACGGAAGTACTATCGGGTCAGCCGCACGGATTTTGGGACCGAATCTTTCGCCCCGCCGCGCAGGCGCTACCACTTGTAACTACCAAGATCACTTGGAGAGAGAGCCCATGTATTGCAAGTCCAACAAGCTGCGTGACGCAGTGGTGCTGGCCCTGGTCGCAGGCGCCGGCACCACCGGCACTGCCTTCGCCCAGGACACCAGCGGTGCCACCAACCTCGACCGCATTGAAGTCACCGGTTCGCGCATCCGTCAGGTCGACGTCGAAACCGCCCAGCCGGTTCTGACCATTTCCCGCGCGGAAATCGAGAACCAGGGCTTCAGCTCCGTCGCCGACATCCTGCAGAACATCTCCGCAGCCGGCAGCCCCACGTTCAGCCGCGCCTCGCCGCTGACCTCCAACCAGGAAGCCGGCGGCCAGTACATCGACCTGCGCAACCTGGGCGCCCAGCGCACCCTCGTGCTGGTCAATGGCAAGCGCCTGGGCATCAGCCCGGCCGGTTACCAGGACATCTCCTCCATCCCGTCCGTCATCGTCGAGCGCATCGAAGTCCTGAAGGACGGCGCCTCCGCGATCTACGGCTCCGACGCGATGGCCGGCGTGATCAACATCATCACCCGCAAGAACTTCGACGGTGCCGAGGCCAATGTCTACACCGGCCAGTACGGCGAGGGCGATGGCCAGAAGCAGACCTACGACTTCATGGTCGGCTTCTCCGGCGAACGCGGCTCGGTCACCATGGGTGCCGAGTACCACAAGGAAGATCCGGTGTGGGCGCGCGACCGCTGGTACACCGCCGAAGCCGATCCGCGCGCTCCGGGCAGCAACAACACCACCGTCGGCCAGTGGGGCAACTACAACCGCCTCAACAACCAGTTCCTGCGCAACAGCGATGGCAGCCTCAAGCTTGACTCCAAGGGCAATCCGCAGCGCGCGAGTGCGGCCTGGTCGGCTCCGAATCGTGGCAGCAATGCCATCGGCTCGGGCAATTTCCACCCGCAGAATGCCAACGACACCAGCAACTCCATCGACCAGATGCAGCTGCTGACGCCGCTTGAGCGCCGCTCGCTGTTTGTCAACACCAGCTACGACATCACCGACAGCGTCCGCTTCACCAGCGATCTGGCTTACACCAAGCGCCAGTCGAACCGCCAGATTGCCGGCTACCCGCTGCAATCCACCGCGGTGGGTGCACCGATGGCCGGCGCCATCTGGAAGACCAACCCGGATGGCAGCCGCGAGTTCGTGAGCAATGGCAGCTACTTCAACCCGAACGGCAACGCCGATCTCTACCAGCCGGATCTGGTTGGCTATATCGATCCGGCTACCGGCAAGCCGTACACCCAGAGCAACAATATCGACTGGCGTCGTCGTGGCTGGGAAGTCCCGCGCACCACCGATACCACCCAGACCACGTGGCGCTTCACCGCGGCGCTGGAAGGCTCCTTCGAAATCGGCGACCGCTATTTCGACTGGGATGCCGGCTACATGTTCAATGAAGCCGACACGACCATCATCAACAACGGCAATTTCTACATCCCGGCCGTCAGGGCCGCCGTGGGTCCGTCGTTCAAGGATCCGACCACGGGCAAGATCGTCTGCGGTACGCCGGGCAACGTGATCGCCGGCTGCGTGCCGTGGAACCCGTTTGCCGGCTTCGGCACCGGTGCCGTCGCGAATTCGCTGGACGACCCGGCCGTGCGCAACTTCCTGTTCAAGGAAGAGCACGCGGTGGGCAAGATGAAGACGCACGACTACTTCGTCAACCTGGCGGGCTCGATCATCACCCTGCCGGCCGGCGACCTGGGCTTCGCGCTGGGCTACGAGCACCGCAAGGAAGAAGGCGGCTTCACCCCGGATGCCATCGCCCAGTCCGGCGATTCGACCAACCTGGCCTCGGGCCCGACCTACGGCTCGTACAAGGTCGATGAAGGCTACCTGGAACTGAACGTGCCGGTCCTGGCCGACCTGCCGGGTGCCAAGGAACTGACCTTCAACGCAGCTACCCGGTACTCGAAGTTCGATACCTTCGGCAACACCACCAACAACAAGTTCGGCATGAAGTGGCGTCCGATGGACGACCTGCTGGTCCGTGCCACCTATGCCGAAGGCTTCCGTGCCCCGACCATCGGCGACCTGTATGGCGGCGGCTCGCAGACCTTCGCCACCGGCTTCCAGGATCCGTGCGACGTCCTTTACGGCAAGGCCGCCAACTCGCCGCGCTGCCTCAAGGACGTCGGTGCGAACTTCCGCCAGCTGAAGCAGGGCTTCGTGCCGATCACCGGTCCGAACGGCAACCAGACCCCGGTCCCGTTCGTCTCCGGCTCCAACATCAACCTGCAGCCGGAAATGTCCACCTCCAAGACCATCGGCCTGGTCTACAGCCCGAAGTTCGTGCAGGGCCTGACCATGGCGCTGGACTGGTGGAAGGTGCGCATCGACGACACCGTGGTTTCCGATTCGCCGAACGCGATCATGAACGACTGCTACGTCAACCTGATCGAATCGCGCTGCGCCATGTTCAAGCGTGACCCGGCACAGAGCAACATCGTCAGCGAACTGACCTACGGCAGGCGCAATGCGGGTTACTACCTGACCGAAGGTTTCGATTTCGACGCCAACTACGCGCTGGACACCGACTGGGGCCGTTTCAGCGCCAAGTGGGCGACGACCTACGTCAGCAAGTTCGAGATCAAGAGCACCAACGACGCTGGCACCAAGCCCAGCCAGGTCAATGGTTTCGAAGAGTACTTCCGCATCCGTTCCAACCTGAGCCTGGGCTGGAACAAGGGTGACTGGTCTGCCAGCTACGGCATCCGCTACTACTCCAGCACCAAGGAAGACTGCACCCCGGGGTACGGCTGCAGTGATCCGAACTACTTCAGCCCGACCGCGAACAAGATCCTCCCGCAGAACCGCCTGGGCGCCACCACGTTCCACGACGTGCAGGTCTCCTGGCAGGCGCCGTGGAATGCCCGCATCGCCATCGGTGCGAACAACGTGTTCAACCGCGTTGGTCCGATCATGTACAGCCAGGCTGCATCGAACTTCTCGTACTACGGCGGCTTCGATACCGGCCGCTTCCTGTACCTGAAGTACAACCAGAAGTTCTGATCGGTGGATTGATCAGCGTCTGAAGCAACGGCCCCGAAAGGGGCCGTTGTTTTTTCCGAGCCACGCAGAGCGGAGAATGGCGCATGAAAAAAGCCGCGACATGCGCGGCTCTCCATTCCCCGCCGTTGCCTGCCCTCACCCGTTCGGGATCAGCGTCTCGATCACGTGCTCGACGTAGGATTCGAATTCCTCGCGCGCCTGCTTCGGCTGCTGCAGCTGCAGTGACAGCTGCAGAAAGCCCACGTAGGCCGCGTAGGCCAAGCGCGCGCGGTGGCGGGCGTCGGTGGAGCTGAGGCCGGCCTGGCGGAACGAGGCCATCAGGTAGTCCAGGCGTCGCTGCGAAACGCGGTCGATCACCGGACGTACCAGCGGGTTGTCCAGCGCCTTGAGCAGCTCGCTGTAGATCACGTGCGGCGTGACCTCGTGCGCGACCAGCTGGAACAGCGCGCGCAAGCGGGTGCGCGGGTCGGGTACTTCCTCCAGGCTGCCGAACACCTGCTGCTGCTCGACCAGCTCCCAGCGTTCCAGTGCGGCCTGCAGCAGCGCGTCGCGCGAGGGGAAGTGCCAGTAGAAGCTGCCCTTGGTGACGCCAAGGCGGCGGGCCAGCGGCTCCACCGCCACCGCGCCGACCCCCTGCTCCGCGATCAGGTCCAGGGCGGCCTGGGCCCAGTCGTCCGCACTGAGGCGGCTGTTGCGTGTACCGCGGGGTTCCGCCGGGGAAGCTGAAGATTCGTTCATCCGCTGATTTAACCATACGCAGGGGACTGGATGCAGTATGCGCCGCGCCGGCGGGCGGCGCGACCAGGCGACGAGACCGCCAAAGCCATGTGGCGCAGGGCGTTCCGATCCATACCCATCAGTATTGACAGGCATCCGGGCGAATCCATACTATCAGGTACGGTTTTCTCCCTGTGAGCCCCATGCACGCGCAAGACACCCGCCTGGAAGGTGCCCACGGCATCGGACTGGCCGCCACGAAAGCCCCTGGAAACAAGCCGCCGATCCTGTTCGCGCACGGCTTCGGCCAGACCCGCGGCGCGTGGACCACGACTGCCGCGGCGCTGCATGCCGCCGGCCACGCCACGCTGGCCTACGATGCGCGTGGCCATGGCGGTTCCGATTGGAATCCGGCCGGGCTGCCATATCACGGCGAGCAGTTCACCGACGACCTGATCGTGGTCGCCGGCGAACTGCCGCGGCCACCGGTGCTGGTCGCCGCGTCGATGGGCGGGCTGTTCGGGCTGATGGCCGAGGCGCGCTGGCCGGGGCTGTTCGCGGCGATGGTGCTGGTGGACATCACTCCGCGCTGGGAAACCCGCGGGGTCGAGCGCATCCTCGCCTTCATGAGCGCGCACCCGGATGGCTTCGCCTCGCTGGAAGCGGCCGCCAACAGCATCGCCGCCTATATGCCGCACCGCCCGCGCAAGAGCGACGATGCCCTGCGTGGCTTGCTGCGCCCCACCGGCAGCGGCCGTTGGAGCTGGCACTGGGATCCGCGGCTGGTGGAGGAACTGGCGCGCGACAGCGAACAGCACCAGGATGCCATCGCCGAAGCCGCGCGCCGCGTCGAATGCCCGGTGCTGCTGGTCAGCGGTGGCCGCAGCGACCTGGTCACCCCGCAGACGGTGGCCGAATTCCTGGCGCTGGTGCCGCACGCGCAACACGTGCATCTGGCCGACGCCACGCATATGGTGGCAGGCGATGACAACGACGCGTTTACCGCCGCCGTGTTGAACTACTTGGACGCACTGCCCCCGGCTCCCGCCGCCGCGTCCGCCCGAACCGAGCACGTTACCGGAGCAAGTCAATGAGTACTGTCGTTCCCTTCCTGGCGCTGCTGCTGGCAGCCGCCTTCGTCGCCTATCACCGCATGCGGCTGGTCACCTGGACGGTGATCGGCGCCGTACTGCTGGGCATCTGCTGGTTCGCGGGCATCAACCCGACCGCGGTCATCGTCGCCGCGGCGATCCTGGCCGTGGTCAGCGCGCTGGTGCTGCTGCCGTTCCTGCGCAAGCCGCTGATCACCTCGCCGTTCATGGGGGTGTTCCGCAAGGTGCTGCCGCCGCTGTCCAAGACCGAGCGCATCGCGCTGGAGACCGGCTCGGTCGGTTTCGAGGGCGAGCTGTTCACTGGCGATCCGGACTGGCAGAAGCTGCTGGACTATCCCAAGCCGCAGCTCACCGCCGAAGAGCAGGCATTCCTGGACGGCCCGGTCGAGGAACTGTGCCGGATGGTCAACGACTGGGAAATCACCCATGTCCACGCCGACCTGCCGCCGGAACTGTGGGATTTCATCAAGAAGAACAAGTTCTTCGGCATGATCATCCCCAAGCAGTACGGCGGCCTGGGCTTCTCCGCGCTGGCCCACCACAAGGTGATCCAGAAGCTGGCGTCGATCTCCAGCGTGGTCAGTTCCACCGTCGGCGTGCCCAACTCGCTGGGCCCGGGTGAACTGCTCAACCATTACGGCACCCAGGAACAGAAGGACTACTACCTGCCGCGCCTGGCGGCGGGCATCGAGGTGCCATGCTTCGGCCTGACCGGCCCGTTCGCCGGCTCGGATGCCACCTCCATCCCCGATTTCGGCATCGTCTGCAGGGGCACCTGGAACGGCGAGGAAGTCCTCGGCCTGAAGCTGACCTTCGACAAGCGCTACATCACCCTGGCGCCGGTGGCCACGCTGATCGGCCTGGCGTTCCGCATGTACGACCCCGACGGCCTGCTCGGCGACACCAAGGACATCGGCATCACCCTGGCGCTGCTGCCGCGCGAAACCCCGGGCGTGGAAGTCGGCCGCCGCCACTTCCCGCTGAACTCGCCGTTCCAGAACGGCCCGATCCGCGGCAAGGACGTGTTCATCCCGCTCAGCCAGATCATCGGCGGCCCGGACAAGCGCGGCCTGGGCTGGAACATGCTCAACGAGTGCCTGGCCGTCGGCCGCTCCATCACCCTGCCATCCACCGCCTCGGGCGGTGCCAAGGCCGGCGCGGTCATCACCGGCGCGTACGCCCGCATCCGCAAGCAGTTCGGCCTGTCGGTCGGCCGCTTCGAGGGCGTGGAGGAAGCGCTGGCCCGCATCGGCGGCAAGGCGTACAAGATCAGCGCGCTGTCGCAGGCCACGGCGGCGGCGGTGGACCGCGGCGACGTGCCGTCGGTGCCGTCGGCCATCGCCAAGTACCACTGCACCAACATGAGCCGCGAGTGCATCAGCGACATGATGGACGTCATCGGCGGCAAGGGCATCATCCTCGGCCCACGCAATTTCGCCGGCCGCAGCTGGCAGGCCGCGCCCATCGCGATCACCGTGGAAGGCGCCAACATCATGACCCGCAGCCTGCTGATCTTCGGCCAGGGCGCGATCCTGTGCCATCCGTGGGTGCTCAAGGAAATGAAGGCCGCCCAGGACGAGGACCGCAAGGCCGGCCTGCGCGAGTTCGACCAGGCGCTGTTCGGCCATGTGCGCTTCGGCATCTCCAACGCGGTGCGTTCGTTCTGGTTCGGGCTGACCGGCGCGCGCTTCGGTGCCGCCCCGGGCGACGCCTACACCCGCCGCTACTTCCGCAAGCTGGACCGCTACTCCGCCAACCTGGCGCTGATGGCCGACATCTCGATGATGACCCTGGGCGGCAAGCTCAAGTTCAAGGAATCGCTGTCCGGCCGCCTGGGCGACGTGCTCAGCCACATCTACATGACCAGCGCGATGCTCAAGCGCTACCACGACGAAGGCGCGCCGACGGCCGACCAGCCGCTGCTGGCGTGGGCGTTCCATGACAGCGTGCACCGTATCGAGGAGGCACTGTCGGCGGCGCTGCGCAACTTCCCGATCCGCCCGATCGGCTGGCTGATGTGGGCGCTGATCTTCCCGTTCGGCCGCCGCGCCGAAGCTCCCGGCGATCGCCTGAGCCGGCGCGTGGCCGCCACCCTGATGTCGCCCAACGAAGCCCGCGACCGGCTGGCCAAGGGCGTGTTCCTGACCCCGTGCGAGAACAACCCCGGTGGCCGCATCGCCAGCTACCTGACCAAGGCGGTGATGGCCGAGCCGGTGGAGCGCAAGTTCCTCAAGGCGCTCAAGACCAAGGGCATCGAGGCGTTGACCTTCCCCGCGCAGCTGGACGAGGCGGTCGCCGAAGGGGTCATCACCCAGGACGAGCGCACCCTGCTGGAGGAACTGCGCGCGATCACCCTGGATACCATCACCGTGGACGACTTCGATCCGCATGAGCTGCGTGCCGCGTCGTATTACGACCACCACGGCCGGCAGCCGCAGCAGGTGGCCTGAACCGGGCCATCCGACGCAACCGGAAGACGGCGGGCACCTGCCCGCCGTTTCCCTGTCCAGGAGGCGACGATGAGCCCCCCATTGCTGACGCTGTACCGGCGCCTGTCGCGCTGGCCAGGCGGGCGCTGGCTGTTCACCCGCGCGGTGTGCTTCAAGGCGCCGTATTTCGCCAGCATTTCCCCGCGCATCACCCTGCTCGCGGACGGCCGCTGCGAAGGCACCCTGGCCGACCGCCGCAAAGTGCGCAACCACATCGGCACCGTGCATGCGATCGCGCTGTGCAACCTGGCCGAGCTGACCGCCGGCCTGATGACCGATGCCTCGCTGCCGGCCGACATGCGCTGGATTCCCAGGGGCATGGAGGTGCGCTACCTGGCCAAGGCGCGCGGCCCCCTCAAGGCCGTAGCGGTGCCGGAACGCCCCATCGCCAGCGCCCCCGCCGGTTACGAACTGCCGGTGCGGGTCGGCATCAGCGATGCGGCGGGCACCGAGGTGTTCACCGCCCGCATTGCGATGTGGGTGTCGCCGCGCCGCGCAAACGGCTAGGCCACGGACACCACCGAAGGGGCGGTGCGCCCGGACGGCGTGCACGGCCTGCGCTCCGCGGCCTCCGACCTGGCCTGGTGGAAGCGGTTCGCCCGGAAACGCGAGCTCACCCGCAACGGCCTGGCCAAGCGCACGGTCATGCAGATCCCCGACCCGCGTCGGGGCCACGTCTTCGCCGGTATGCGCGCTGGCACTGGTCTTCGGCCGCGGACCGCACGCCATGCCGCTTGGACCGGCGCTGCAGGGACTTGTGGCGCTGTTCTGGACATGGCGCATGCTGGAGCGGTCGGCATTGCGGCACCTGCATGGCTGGTACGCGCAGCTGCTGAGCCTGGTGTCCACGCTGGACGCGGCGCTGCATGCCGCGCCGCTGGCGCTGGCCTGGGACGCGCCGTGGACCGGCGCGCGCCCGGCAAAGCCATCAGCGGGCGGGCGGCGCCTCCGGCGCCGGCACGCCCTCGGGGCGACGCGACAGCCGCCAGCCGATGCCTGCCGCGATCACGGCCGCGGCCGCGCTGACGCCGGCGAAGCCGGCAGTGCCCATGCCCAGCACGCGCAACCAGTTCATGCCCAGCGCGATGGACATGTCGCCGAACCGCCATACCGCCGTGTCCACTGCATTCTGGCCCTTGTAGCGCACGCTGCGCGGCACCCGGGTGTACAGGCTGTGCCGCGCCGGCTCGGCCATGCCGTAGGCCAGGCCGCGACTGACGATCAGTGCGATCGCCACCGCCGGCATGCCCATCAGCAGCGGCGCGTGCGGGTCGCGCGCGAACAGCACCAGCGACAGCGCGCCGACGCTGACCAGCGCCCAGATCATGATGACGATGCCCGGCCCCTTGCGCGGCAGCAGCCAGCGGGTGAGGGTGAGCTGGGTGATGGCGGTCAGCACGTTGCCGGCCAGGTCGATGTTGGCGGCAAAGCGGGTGCGCGCCACCGCGTCGGCGAACGTGGCCCCGGAGTAGTCGGTCACCAGCGCATAGTTCACCGTGCCGATGCCGTCGGCCAGCAGCAGCAGGATCGACATGTTGCGGATGAACGGATCGGCGAACACCTGCTTGAGGCCGTCGAACATGCCACCGCCGACCGCGGCCTCGTGGCCGGGTTCGTGGCGGCGCGCGCCATGCCGCCGCGCCCAGCGCCCCAGGGCCACGACGCACCCCAGCGCCAGGCACAGTAGTGCCGCCGAGACCACCAGCAGCGGCGCCACGCCGATCACGCCCACCAGCGAACGGGTCAGCATCGGCCCGGCGACCGCGCCCACCGTGCCGGCCACAGCGATGACCGGGAACAACCGCCGCGCCTGCGCGCTGTCCCAGATGTCGGACATGAAGCTCCAGAACACCGACACCACGAACAGGTTGAACACGCTCACCCAGACGAAGAACGTCACCCCCAGCGTCTTCGGCCCGAGCAGCTCCGGCCACGCGAACAGCGGCACGAACCCGAGCAGGCAGGCGATGAAGAACACCTGCACCACCGGCATCACCACCCGCCGCGGCCAGCGCGTCACCAGCGCGGCGAACAGCGGCGACAGCAGCAGGGTGCCGATGAAGGTGGCGCCGTAGAACCAGGGCAGCTGGGTCGAGCCGACCGCGGCGGCCAGCTGCTCGCGCAGCGGACGGATCACGTAGTACGCGGCCAGCACGCAAAAGAAATAGGCGAAGGACAGCGCAACCGCCAGCCGCTCCCCCGCATGTACCCTGCCCTGACCGGACCGCATCGGCCTGCACCTGTCGCCACAAAGCGCGCACGGTATCCGATGCACTGCAACATCGCCAGTGCGGGCGTTCTTCCCGGCTATGCTGGCGATACGCCAGGGGGAAGCGCGATGCGGGAATTCGACTACATCATCATCGGTGCCGGTTCGGCCGGCTGCGTGCTGGCCAACCGGCTCAGTGCCGATCCGCAGCTGCAGGTACTGCTGGTCGAGGCCGGCCCGCGCGACCGCCACCCGTTCATCCACATGCCCGCCGGGCTGGCCCGGCTGGTCGACAACCGCCGCCTCAACTGGAGCTACCACACCGAACCGGAGCCGCAGCTGCAGGGACGGCGGCTGTGGTGGCCGCGGGGCAAGGTGCTGGGTGGGTCGAGCTCGATCAACGCGATGTGCTACGTGCGCGGCGTCGCCGGCGACTACGACCGCTGGGCCGCGGCCGGTGCCAGCGGCTGGGACTGGGCCGGCGTGCTGCCGTGGTTCCGCCAGGCCGAATGCAACAGCCGTGGTAGCGACGCGCTGCACGGCCACGCCGGCCCGTTGCATGTTTCCGACCTGCGCCACGTCAATCCGCTCAGCCATGCCTTCGTCGACGCCGGCGTGCAGGCCGGCCATCCGCACAATGCTGACTTCAACGGGCCCACCCAGGTCGGCGTGGGCCTGTACCAGGTGACGCAGAAGCAAGGCGCGCGCTGCTCGTCGGCCGCCGCCTATCTGGCGCCGGTACGCCAGCGCCGCAACCTGCACGTGCTCACCGGCGCACAGGTCGAGCGCATCCAGGTCGACGCCGGCCGCGCGCACGGCATCGTGCTGCGCAAGGGCCGGCAGCGGCAGCACCTGCACGCACGGCGCGAGGTGCTGCTCAGCGCCGGCGCGGTCAACTCGCCGCAGCTGCTGATGCTCTCCGGCATCGGCCCGGCCGATGCCCTGCGCGCCCACGGCATCACGGTGCGGCTCGACCAGCCGCAGGTGGGTGCCAACCTGCAGGACCATCTGGATATCTGCACCCTGTACCGCACCGTTCCCGGTGTCAGCTACGACCGCGCCAGCGAGCTGAAGATCGCGTTCGACTGGTTCCTGCGCGGCCACCGCGGCGCCGGCAGCAGCAACATCGCCGAAGCCGGCGGCTTCGTGCGCTCGCGCTTCGCCGCCGACGAGCGTGCCGACATCCAGTTCCATTTCGTGCCGGCGATGCTCGACGACCATGGCCGCCACCGCCTGCCCGGCGATGGCTACACCCTGCACGCCTGCTACCTGCACCCGCGCAGCCGCGGCCGCATCGCGCTGGCCGGCGCGGACCCGTCGCTTGCGCCACGGATCCATGCCAACTACCTGGGCGACGACGACGGCTTCGACCTGAAGATGATGATCGAGGCCGCACGCCTGAGCCGCGACCTGCTGCGCCAGCGCGCGTTCGACCGCTGGCGGCGCGCGCCGATCTTCCCCGCCCGCGAGGACCTGGACGACGCCGGCCTGGAGGCGTTCATCCGCGCCAAGGCCGAGACCATCTACCACCCGGTCGGCACCTGCCGCATGGGCAGCGACGACGCGGCGGTGCTCGACCCGCAACTGCGGCTGCGCGGCGTGGACGGACTGCGCGTGATCGACGCCTCGGCGATGCCCACGCTGGTCAGCGGCAACACCAACGCGCCGGTGATCATGATGGCCGAGCGTGCGGCGGCGTTGATCCTCGATCCGCAGGCCGCCGCGCCGCGCTGAGCGGTGGTCGGGCTGCAAAACCGAGCAATATCAAGATGATGCCTATTCATCTTCTCCCCGTTTGTGCAATCCAGAAAAGCGGCGCTAGAATCGGCGACAGCCTTAGCTAGCAGGCATCGATCACGATGAAAGAGAACAGCAGACGCCGGCGTTTCCGTCCGGTGGCATCGGGATTGCTCGGTGTGTTGATGCCCTTCGCACTGTCGACCACCGCCCAGACGCCCACCGCGCCGCAGCCGCTGCCTGCATCGGCCCCGCCGCTGCCGGTGAACCTCGAGAACGCGCCGATGCAGTCGCCGACGCAGCCGATGCCCTACCGGGTGGCGCTGCGCCCGGACCAGGTGCAGGCCCTGCCCGAGGGCTTCAATGTCGCCGCCATCGAATCGATGGCCGAACAGCTCACCTACGGCAACCGCGTGCCCGGCATCGCGATGGCGATCGTGCACAACGGCCGCGTGCTGTCCACCCGCGGCTTCGGCGTCACCGACATCGGCAATCCGCAGCCGGTGGACGCGCACACCGTGTTCCGCCTGGCATCGCTGTCCAAGGCCTTCGCCGGCACCATGGCCGGGCTGCTGGTCAACGACGGCACCCTGCGCTGGGACAGCAAAGTCACCGACTACGTGCCCGGCTTCCAGCTGGCCACGCCCGAGGCCAGCGGCCGGCTGACCGTGGCCGACGTGCTCAGCCACCGCGTCGGCCTGCCGTACAACGCGTACGACCGCGACATCGAGGCCAACGCCGACTACTACACGCTGACCCGCAAGCTCGCCAGCGCGCCGCTCAAGTGCGAGCCCGGCGAATGCTACGCCTACCAGAACGTCGCCTTCAGCCTGATCGGCGACGTGGTCTATGCGGCCTCTGGCAGCTTCTACGAGCAGGCGGTCGAGCGCCGTATCTTCAAGCCGCTGGGCATGAACGATGCCAGCCTCGGCCTGGCCGGCATCCAGGCCAGTCCGCGCTGGGCGCGCCCGCACGTGCGCAGCCGCAACGGCTGGGTTTCGCTGTCGCCCAAGCCCACTTACTACCGGGTCGCCCCGGCCGCCGGGGTCAACGCCAGCGCCAGCGACATGGCGCAGTGGCTGCTGGCGCACACCGGGCATCGCCCCGACGTGCTGCCGGCACCGCTGCTGGCGACCCTGCACGCACCGCTGGTCAACACGCCGGGCGAGATGCGTTCGGGCTGGCGCCGCCAGCGGCTGGACTCGGCCGGCTATGCACTGGGGTGGCGCGTGTTCGACTACGCCGGCCATACCGTGGTGTTCCACGCCGGCGCGGTGCAGGGCTACCGCGGCCTGGTCGCGCTGCTGCCCGAGCGCGATCTCGGCATCGCGGTGATGTGGAATGGCGAGAGCAGCGTGCCCAGCGGGCTGATGCCGACCATCCTCGACCGTGCCCTCGGCCTGCCGACGCAGCGCTGGCTGGACGTGGACACCGACTTCGGCAGCGACAACCTGATGGCGGACGAGACCCCGGCCAATCCGCCGCGTGGCAGGAAGGGTGTCGCCTCCGACCGGGCCACCGCGTCTCCGCGCTGACCCGGCGCCCGGGGGACGCACCGACAAGGCGGCTTCGGCCGCCTTTTTCGTTGCTGCGTATCCGGCACGGTACCCACGCCCGGCCCCACGCCCCGGGCGCACCCGGCGTCCACCGGCATCGGCACACCTGCGCCTGCCGCCAGCGCCGATGGAGCGGCGCGGGCGGCAGGTGATCCGTCGCGACCGCGCGGCCGTTCGCCGGCAGGTGTCCGCGGCGGTGCCTGTCGTCTCCGGTACCAGGCGTCACCCCGGCCGCGCCCGGGTGATGCGCGCGCATAAAAAAACTCCCTCCCCGCTGGGCAGTCGGGGAAGGAGTTCCAGGTACAGCTTCAGCGCTGGATCAGATCAGCGGCGCCGGGGTGGCCGGAAGCGCGACCGGAGCCGCCTTCTTCTTGCGGGCAGCCGGCTTCTTCTTGGCAGCAACCTTCTTGGCGGCCGGCTTCTTGGCAGCAGCCTTCTTCGCGACCTTCTTCACCGCCTTCTTGGCGGTCGCCTTCTTGGCCGTAGCCTTCTTGGCAACCTTCTTCACCGCCTTCTTGGCGGTGGCCTTCTTGGCGACCTTCTTCACCGCCTTCTTGGCGGTGGCCTTCTTGGCAACCTTCTTCGCCGCCTTCTTCACCGCCTTCTTGGCGGTGGCCTTCTTTGCGACCTTCTTCACTGCCTTCTTGGCGGTCGCCTTCTTGGCAACCTTCTTCACTGCCTTCTTGGCGGTGGCCTTCTTTGCGACCTTCTTCACTGCCTTCTTGGCAGCAGCTTTCTTCGCGACCTTCTTCACCGCCTTCTTGGCGGCCGGCTTCTTCGCAGCTTTCTTCGTGGCCATTGGATGGCTCCTCGTCAGTGATCTATGGAATTGAAATGCCCAGTTGAAGCAAATCCGCGGTGTATCGCGGAGGACCGACGATGCGTCAGCCGCATCGTGACGGATACAGAAACACCCGCAACGATTCCCGCCACGGGTGCCATGTCTTGTTCGGGGGGTGTTTCGCGGAAGGAAGCGACTCCTGCTCCACCATCCGTGCAATCGTGGCGGATGTCCAGGTTGTGCTTCGCATCTGAATGTTGATCCGGCTCACTCGCTTCCGCAGCAAAGGTCTGCTGGGCGAAACCTAATCACGGTTTTTTTTACTGTCAACTACCCGCGCGCAACTTTTTCCGGAAAGCTTCACACCAACCGTGCCGGCAACGCCCGCCATTGCCGCCCGCACATCCGGCGACGCCGCCGCATGCACTGCGCACGCCATGTCGGCGCATGCGAAAAACACCGTAAAAAAAGCACTATTCGTTCGCGGCGCGCACGCACCGCGGCGGCGGGCGCACAAACGCCGACGCCGCGACCGCGGTTCCGGGCGTGTGAAAAAAAAATGGCGGCGCGACCTGGTTTGGTTGCGCCGCGAGCGTGCCCGCGCGCATCGCGGGGAAGGTTTTGCGCAAACAATCGGCGCCTGCCGGAGCCATCGCGGGCGTCCGCGCCGATCACGATGGTCGCCACCGGTTGTCGCTTCGCCGGGCGCCCGGGCATCGCGCGTCGACGCGCGCGGGCGACAACCGCACATCACCGAACCAGGCGATGGACGCCGCCGTCGCGGCGCCGACCGTGCGCGTGCATCGACGGCATGCCGGCCGGCGACACGCCGCCAGCGACGCGGGGCGATGAAAAAAGAAACGGCCGCACGAGGCGGCCGTTCCGGTGGGCGCGAAGCAACCGGATCAGTGGTCGTCGTTTTCCAGCAGCTCGGCGTAGTCGTCCGGCCCCAGCAGCTCGTTCACCTGCTCCGGCTCGGACATCTCCACGACGAACAGCCAGCCTTCGCCGTAGGCGTCCTCGTTGATGGTTTCCGGCTTGTCGGCCAGGGCTTCGTTGACTTCGACCACGGTGCCGGACACCGGGCTGTACACGTCGGAGGCGGCCTTGACCGACTCGACCACGGCGGCGGCGTTGCCGGCCTGCACCGTGTCGCCCACGGCGGGCAGTTCGACGTAGACCAGGTCGCCCAGCAGGCCCTGCGCGTGGTCGGAAATGCCGACGGTGACGCGGCCATTGCCTTCGACGCGGGCCCATTCGTGGGATTTGAGGAATTTGAGGTCGCCGGGGATCTCGCTCATGGAACTGCTCCGAAGAAACGGTGGACGGGGTGGATGCGTAGTTTAACGGACGGCGCGGGGCGGTGCCCCGCGCGGCCGCGGGATTGTCAGGCGTTGATGCCGGGCTGCGGCTGGCCGTCGCGCACGAACGGGAACTTGACCACGCGCACCGGCACTTCCTTGCCGCGGATGTCCACGCGCACCTCGCCCGGCTCGCCGGCCGGCACCCGGGCGAAGGCGATCGCCTTGCCCAGCGTCGGCGAGAACGTGCCGGACAGGATCTCGCCCTCGCCGTTGGCGGTGAGCACCTTCTGCCCGTGGCGCAGCACGCCCTTGTCGTCCATCACCAGGCCGATCATCTGCCGTGCGTTGCCGGCGGCCTTCTGCGCTTCCAGCACGTCGCGGCCGATGAACGCACGGCCCTCGTCGAGGGCGACGGTCCAGGCCAGCGCGGCTTCGTAAGGGGTGACGCCCTCGTCCATGTCCTGGCCGTAGAGGTTCATGCCGGCTTCCAGGCGCAGCGTGTCGCGCGCGCCAAGGCCCGCCGGCTTGACGCCCGCGGCCAGCAGCGCGTTCCAGAAGCCGACCACCGCCGCCTGCGGCAGCAGCACCTCATAACCGTCCTCGCCGGTGTAACCGGTGCGTGCCACGAACAGCGGCACGCCATCGACGGAAGCGACGTCCAGCGCGGCGAAGCGGCCGAGCTTGTCCAGCGCGGCACGGTCGCCCTCGGCGACCAGGCCGGCGACCAGCGCGCGCGCCTGCGGCCCCTGCACCGCGACGATCGCCAGGTCCTCGCGCTCGACCACTTCCACGTCGAACGCCGCGGCATGCTGGCGGATCCAGGCCAGGTCCTTCTCACGGGTGGAGGCGTTGACCACCATGCGGAAGAAATCGTCGGCCAGGAAGTAGACGATCAGGTCGTCGATCACCCCGCCCTGCGCGTTGAGCATGCACGAATACAGCGCCTTGCCGGTGACCTTGAGCTTGTCGATCGAATTGGCCAGCAGCTGGCGCAGGAACTCGCGGGTGCGCGCGCCCTTCAGGTCGACCACGGTCATGTGGCTGACGTCGAACATGCCCGCGGCGCGGCGCACCAGGTGGTGCTCGTCGATCTGCGAACCGTAATGGATCGGCATGTCCCAACCGCCGAAATCGACCATCTTGGCGCCGAGCGAGCGGTGGGTTTCGTTGAGGAGAGTCTTCAGGGTCATGGCCGTTCCATGCAAGGAAAGCGGCCATTATCCCAGATGGCCCGGGCCGCGCCCATGCCGGCGCGGAACCCGCGCCGCCGTGCCTCAGGCGTCCTGCACCTTCAGCGTCATGCCGTCCACCGCCACCACCCGCACGCGGCTGCCGGCGGGCAGGTCCGGGCCGGCCACGACCCAGAACGCATCGTCGATCCTGGCCCGGCCGACGCCGTTGGCAATGGCCTGGTCCAGCACCACCACCCGGCCGATCAGCTGCTCGGCGCGGCGGTTGAGCAAGGGTTGGTCGCTGGGCCGGTCACGGCGGCGGAACCAGGTGCGGTAGACCTGGATCGAGACGAAGCTGAGCACCACGAACAGCACCACCTGGGCCAGCACGCTGAACCCGTCGAACGCCCACACCGCAAGGAACACGGCGGTGGCGGCGAACCCCATCCACAGCATGAATGCGCCCGGCGCCATCGCCTCGGCGGCGAACAGCAGCACCGCCAACGCCGCCCAGCCCACTACCTCCCAGCGCATGGCTCAGCGCCCCAGCGGCGGCGGGTTGCCGCGCGATGGCGATGCCTTGCGTTCTTCCTGCCGGGCGAAAGCCTCGCGGGCCAGTTCGGCGACACCGGCGATGGAGCCGATCACGCCGCTGGCCTCCATCGGCATCAGCACCAGCTTCTGGTTGGGCGAGCTGGCCAGTTCGCGGAAGGCTTCCACGTACTTCTGCGCGACGAAGTAGTTGATCGCCTGCACGTCGCCCTGGGCGATGGCCTCGGACACCATCGCGGTGGCCTTGGCTTCGGCCTCGGCAAGGCGCTCGCGCGCCTCGGCGTCGCGGAACGCGGCCTCCTTGCGGCCTTCGGCTTCCAGCACCGCCGCCTGCTTCTCGCCGTCGGCGCGCAGGATCTCGGCCTGGCGCAGGCCCTCGGCCTCCAGGATCTGCGCGCGCTTCTCGCGCTCGGCCTTCATCTGCCGTGCCATCGAATCGACCAGGTCGCGCGGCGGCTGGATGTCGCGGATCTCAATGCGGTTGACCTTGATGCCCCAGGGATTGGTGGCATGGTCGACCACGCTCAGCAGCTGCGCGTTGATGGTCTCGCGCTGGCTCAGCGATTCGTCCAGGTCCATCGAGCCGATCACGGTGCGGATGTTGGTCTGCACCAGCGCGATCATCGCCACCTCCAGGTTGGCGACCTCATAGGCGGCCTTGGCCGCGTCCAGCACCTGGAAGAACACCACGCCGTCCACCCGCACCACCGCGTTGTCCTTGGTGATGACTTCCTGGCTTGGCACGTCCAGCACCTGCTCCATCATGTTGACCTTGCGGCCGACGCCATAGACCACCGGGATCAGGAAGTGCAGGCCCGGCGACATGGTGTGGGTGTAGCGGCCGAAGCGCTCCACCGTCCATTCGTAGCCCTGCGGCACCATGCGCACCGTCTTGAACAGCACGATCGCACCGCCCACCAGTATCACCGCCGCGAGAAAAAAGCCGCCGCCCATCAGTACGCTCCTTGTGAATTCGATTCGTCGGGTTGCCGGCCCGAGTATAGCCAGCCGGCGCCGGCTAGAACGGCAGCCGGCCGCGCAGTACCGCGGCGAACATCACCCAGTCGCCGACGAACGAATACAGCGGGTGGCTGAATGTGGCCGGGCGGTTTTTCTCGAAGAACAGATGCCCGGCCCAGGCGAAGCCGTAACCACAGCCCAGGGCGGCCAGTGCCCACGGCCAGCGCCCGCTCAACAGCGCCGCCAGCAGGCACAGCAGGGCGGCGGCGCTGCCCAGCACATGCAGCCGGCGGCAGGTGCGGTTGCGGTGTTCGCTCAGGTAGAACGGGTAGAACTCGCGGAAGCTGCCGAAACGGGCCATGACGCATCCCTCGACGGGCGATGCGCGCAGCATAGCGCCCTAGGCCGCGCCGCCGCGGGGAGCGGTCATGATCACGCCCATGCCGAGCAGGCACAGCCCGGCGCCGAGCAGGTCCCAACGGGTCGGCGCGATCCCATCCACGCGCCACAGCCAGAGCAGTGCGACACAGACGTAGACGCCACCATAGGCGGCGTAGACACGGCCGCTTGCGGTGGGGTGCAGGGTCAGCAGCCAGGCGAACAGCGCCAGGCTGGCCGCCGCCGGCAACAACAGCCAGGCGCTGCCCTGCTGGCGCAGCCACAACCACGGCAGGTAGCAACCGACGATCTCGGCCAGGGCGGTCACCGCGAACAGCGCCAGGGTCTTGATCACGGCGCGTCCTGTTCCCCGCGCTTGACCGCCTGCCACAGCGCTTCCTGCTGCTCCAGTTCCAGCGCGGACATCACCTGCCCGCGCGCGGCGGCCAGCGCCTCCATGGCTCGGAAGCGGCGCTCGAACTTGAGGTTGGCGCGGCGCAGCGCGCTGCCCGGATCCACCCGCGCGTGGCGGGCCAGGTTGGCGCAGACGAACAGCAGGTCGCCGATCTCGTCCTCCAGCCGCGCGTGGCGGCCGGGATGCGCGGCGCTTTCGAACTCGGTCTGCACCTCGTCGACCTCCTCGCGCAGCTTGTCCAGCACCGGCGCAACGTCGGGCCAGTCGAAGCCGGTACGCGCCGCGCGTTTCTGCAGTTTCAGCGCGCGCTGCCATTCGGGCAGGCCGCGGGCGATGCCGGCCAGCGCCGAGCCGTCGGTATCGCCGGCGTCGGCGCGCTCGCGCTGCTTGATCTGCTCCCAGTTCTCCACCACCTGGCCGGCGTCGTCGGCCCGGGCATCACCGAACACGTGCGGGTGCCGGCGCAGCAGCTTGGTGCTGATCGCCGCGACCACGTCGGCGAAGGCGAACGCGCCCTGCTCGCTGGCCATCTGCGCATGGAACACCACCTGCAGCAGCAGGTCGCCCAGTTCGTCCTTGAGCCCGGCCAGGTCATTGCGGTCGATCGCGTCGGCGACTTCGTAGGCTTCCTCGATCGTGTACGGCGCGATGCTGGAGAAATCCTGCTGCAGGTCCCACGGGCAGCCGCCCTGCGGATCGCGCAGGCGCGCCATGATCCGCAGCAGGGTGGCGACGTCGCCCGGTTCGCCCAGGTCGCCGGCGCTCACGGCGCGGCCACCCAGTCGCGCCACGGCAGCGACGGGTCGCCCAATGCGATGAAGTCGCCATTGAGCAGGCGCGGCCGGCGGTTGTAGTGGAACGGCTCGCCGGTATCGGCGGCCAGCAGCACGCCACCGGCCGCTTCCAGCACGCATTGTCCGGCGGCGGTGTCCCACTCGCTGGTCGGCCCCAGCCGCGGGTACACGTCCAGCGTGCCCTCGGCGATGCGGCAGAACTTCAGCGACGAGCCCTGCGCCACCAGTTCGATCTCGCCCATGCGCGCGAGCAGTTCGCCGGTGCGCGCATCGCGGTGCGAGCGGCTGGCCGCCACCCGCAGCGGCAGCGCCGGCGGCCGCCGGGTGAGGATGGCGTCCTCGCGCCCCCCCTCGCGGCGCCACGCGCCATCGCCGCGCAGGGCGTGCCAGACGACGTCGGTGACCGGTGCCTGCACCACGCCGAACACCGGCACGCCGTCGCGGATCAGCGCGATGTTGACGCTGAATTCGCCGTTGCGCTTGATGAATTCGCGGGTGCCGTCCAGCGGATCGACCAGCCAGTAGTCCTGCCACTGGCGGCGCGCCTCCCACGGCAGCTGCGCCGATTCCTCCGACAGCACCGGCAGGTCCGGGGTCAGCTGCGACAGGCCGTGCACGATCACGTGGTGCGCGGCCAGGTCGGCGCTGGTGAGCGGGCTCAGGTCGTCCTTGTGGGCGACGTCGAAACCATCGGCATAGACCTGCATGATGGCCGCGCCGGCCTGCCGCGCGATGCCGATGACGGCCTCGCGCAGCGACGGATCGAGGACGCTCATGGCGCCTTCCCCAGCCATTCGCGGGCAATGAACAGGGCCGCCAGCGAGCGCCCCTCGGAGAAATCCTCGCGCAGCATCAGCGCGTCCAGCTCGGCCAGCTTCCAGGGCACCACTTCCAGCTCCTCGGGTTCGTCGCCGGCAAGGCGCTCGGGGTAGAGATCGCGCGCCAGCACCAGCCACGACTGGTGGCTCATGTAGGTCGGCGCCAGGGTCAGCGTACGCAGCACGTCGATGCGGCGGGCACCATAGCCGGCCTCTTCCTTGAGCTCGCGGTCGGCCGCCTGCTGCGGGGTTTCGCCGGCGTCGATGCGCCCTTTCACCAGCCCCAGTTCGTAGCGGTGCAGGCCGGCGGCGTATTCACGCACCAGCAGCACGGTGTCCGCGTCCAGCATCGGCACCACCACCACCGCGCCATGGCCGCGGCTGACCAGCCGCTGGAAATGCCGGCGTTCGCCGTTGGAAAACTCCAGGTCCAGGTGTTCCTGGTGGAACGGGCCGATGTCCTCCTCGCGCACGCGATGGATGAGCGGCAACCGGCGGCTCATGCGGGGCTCCGGGCGGAGGACGGGCGGATCGCTAGAATGCGCACTGGCAGATACGTTTCCATGAGCCCGAAATGCTAGCAGACCCCGCCGCCACGACGATGACCCCGCCCTGCCGGAGCCGCGCATGCGCCTGACCCGCTGCCCCGTGGCACTGCCGCTGCACGCCGGGCAGACCGTGACCCTGCCCGAGGACGCCGCCAACCACCTGGTGCGGGTGATGCGCCTGCGCGAGGGCGATGCCTGCGTGCTGTTCAACGGCGACGGCAGCGACTACACGGCGACGCTGCTGGCGGTGGGCAAGCGCGAGGTACAGGTACGGATCGATGCCGCGCAGGCGCTGGACAACGAATCACCGCTGGCGATCACCCTGCTGCAGGGCATCGCCCGCGGCGAGAAGATGGACCTGATCCTGCAGAAGGCGACCGAGCTGGGCGTGACCGCGATCGTCCCGGTCAACGCCGAGCGCACCGAAGTGAAGCTGGATGCCGCGCGTGCGGAGAAGCGCATCGCGCATTGGCGCAGCGTGATCGGCTCGGCCTGCGGCCAGTCCGGCCGCGCCCGCATCCCGGCGCTGTCAGCGCCGCAGGCGCTGGCCACGGCGGCGGCAGCGCTGCCGGCGCAGAGCCTGCGCCTGACCCTGGATCCACAGGGCGCGCACCGGCTGTCGGCGCTGCCGCCGGCGCCGGCCGGCGGGGTGGTGATCGCCATCGGCCCGGAAGGGGGCTGGTCGCCACGCGACCGCCAGCAGTTGGCCGACGCCGGCTTCCAGGGGCTGCAGCTGGGACCGCGCATCCTACGCACCGAGACCGCGGGGCTGGCCGCCATCGCCGCACTGCAGGCGCGGCTGGGCGACCTGTAGGAGCGCACGGCGGTGCGCGGTGTACTGCATGGCGCACCGGGAATGCGCGGCCTGCCCCGCCTGCAACGCCACCTGATCGACCTGTAGGAGCGCACGGCGGTGCGCGGTGTGCTGCATGGCGCACCGGGGATGCGCGGCCTGCCCCGCCTGCAACGCCACCTGATCGACAATGCCCGTGCGGGGCAAGCCCCGCACCTACGGCGCAGATGGCAGCCTGGCGCGTATTGCCGGTGATCGTGCCCACGTAGGTATCGTGGCGCTTGCCCCACACGCGGACCTGCCGGCAATGCCCGTGCGGGGCGGGCCCCGCATCGATGGGGTGGCTTCAGGCCACCGCCGCCAGTGCGGCGACCACCGCGCTTTCGATCGCGTCCAGGTCCGGCAGCAGCGCGCTCTGTTCGCCCAGCAGCACGCGCATGTGCACGCCCTGCGGCAGGCTTTCCTCGGAAGCGTCGGCGAGCAGGCCGTCGCGCGGCACCGCGATCAGCTGCGGGAAGGACTGGGTCAGCAGCGCGAAGTACGGCATCTCCGGGTTGCCGCCCAGCGCCTTGAGCACCACCACCTTGTTGCTGCCGGAGACCGGCTCGTCGCCGCCGTTGAAGCGGGCGTAGGACAGCAGCGGCACTTCCCAGCCCTGCCAGGCGATGTAGCCGGCCAGCCAGTCGGGGGCGCCCTCGATGGGCTGCACCGGCACCCGCGACATCATCTCGGCGACGGTGGCATTGGGCAGCAGCACGCGCTCGGCGCCGGCCTGGATCAGGACGCCACGGACTTCATCGTTGCTTGCATAACTCATGGTCGGTTCCTTGCTCGTGTGCGGCTCAGCCGTAGCTGCGCTGGACCAGCTCGCCGGCGAGGTATTCCGGCGGCCCGGCCGGATGCCCGGCCACGGCCAGCTGGCTGGCGGCTTCGGGGTCATAGCAGCCATCGCCGCTCTGTCCGGCCACCCAGCCGCCGCGCTCGGCGAACGCCAGCGCATCGGGCACCAGCGACGGATCGGCGCCGCTGAGCATGACCACCGCCGAACGTTCCACCGCCAATGCCTGCAACACCGGCGCGGTGTCGTCGGCGAAGCGCAGGCCGCCGGCCTGCGACGCCACCCCGACACCGTCCTGCAGCACGTAGACATTGCCGCCTTCCAGCGCCTGCCCGGCCTCGGCCAGGGCGACCGGCAGCACGGCGACGCGCGACATCTGCTTGACCAGGTTGGCATAGCGGCCGCCGTCCAGGCGCATCTGCACCAGCACCGGCAGCGGGAAATCCTCCGGCAGCGCGCTCAGCAGGCGACGCACCGCATCCGGGCCGCCGATGCCGGCCAGCAGCAGCACCGCGCCCTGGGCGGCGGCCTCCGCGTCCGATTCCAGTGCGACCAGCGAGAACCCACCGGTGTCGATGGCGTCGGTGGCGTCGGCCGGTGCCTGCGCCACCTCGCCGGCCGACGCGGGCGCCGCGGCGGGCGCGACATAGGCGTCGTCGTCGAGCAGCGACCAGCTGTGGAAACTGCCCGGCAGCGACGGCGCACCAGCCGCGAGCGGCGGCTGGGCGTCGGCCAGTGGCGGCAGTTCGGGCGGCACGGCCGGCGCGGGGGCGGGTTCGGCCCTGGCGGGCGCCATGGCCATCAACTCCTCGAAGCTCAGCACTTCGGGGCGGTCGTGACCGGCTGGCGGCGGCGCATAGAGCGTGTCGACCGGCACCTCGTCCAGGTGCTGCGCGGCCTCCTCGACATGGAACTGCAGCGGCGCATCGGCATGGCGCTCGGCCGGGCGCTCGGGCATGCCCGGCTCCGGCAGGGTCAACGCATCCTCTTCCTGGCCGGGCGGCAGCACCTGGTCATGGCCGTGCAGCTTGGCGGCGAGATGGCGCGTCCAGCGCTGCGCGTCCCAGCCTTCGCGGCGCGCGGCCAGCTCGGCCTCCTCGAACATCAGCTCCAGCTGCGGCCCTTCCAGGGCCGGGGCCAGCCGTTCCAGCGCGTCCTCCAGCGCCGGTTCCAGCGCCACCAGCACCATCGTCGGGCCCAGTGCCTGCAACACGGCCGGGTCCAACGCGCCCGGGTCTTCTTCCAGGACCAGCGCGCCACCGGCGGCGAGCACCGCCTCGCGCAGGCGTTCGCGGGCGACGCCGGGGCGCGCCAGCAGCGCCACGGGCCGGGCGCTGGGACGGTCACTCGCGGACACGGGCGATCCCCAGCAGGTCATAGACATTACGCATCAGATCCAGCTCCTGGTACGGCTTGCCGAGATAACGCTGCACGCCGATCTCGAATGCGCGCTGGCGGTGCTTGTCGCCGCTGCGCGAGGTGATCATCACGATCGGCACTTCCTTGTAACGCGGATCGGCGCGCATCGCGGTGGCCAGCTCGTAACCGTCCATGCGCGGCATTTCAATGTCCAGCAGCATCAGGTCGGGCACCCGCTCCTCGAGCCGCTCCAGCGCCTCGACGCCATCGCGCGCCGCCACCACTTCGAAGTTGTGGCGTTCCAGCACGCGGCCGGTGACCTTGCGCATGGTCAGCGAGTCGTCCACCACCATCACCAGCGGCACATGCCGCTGCTGGCCGACGGCCGCCACTTCCACCGGCTGCTGCGGCTGCGAAAGGTGGCGGCGCACCAGCGGCGCCACGTCCAGGATCACCACGACGTTGCCTTCGCCGGTGATGGTGGCGCCGTAGATGCCCGGTACCGAGGCGATCTGCAGGCCGACCGGCTTGACCACGATTTCGCGGTTGCCCAGCACCTGGTCGATCGCCACCGCGGCGCGCAGGTCGCCGGCGCGCACCAGCAGCAGCGGGATCTGCGGCTGGCCCTCGGCCTTGGCCGCGGCCTGCCCGACCAACGTGCCCAGGTCGTGCAGCGCGAAGTCCTCGCCGTTGTAGTGGTAACCGCCCTGGCCGGACTCGAAACGCTCGCGGGCGATGCGGCCGATGCCGCTGACCGATGCCACCGGCACCGCGAAGGTGGTCTCGCCGATGCGCACGAACACCGCCTGGGTGACGGCCAGCGTCTGCGGCAGGCGCAGGGTGAAGGTGACGCCCTGGCCACGCACCGAGTGGATGTCCACCGAGCCGCCGAGCTGGCGCACTTCGTTGCGCACCACGTCCATGCCCACGCCGCGGCCGGCGAGCTGGCTGACCTGCTCGCTGGTGCTGAAACCCGACGCGAAGATCAGGTTGTCCAGGCGCGCGTCGTCCAACTGTTCGCCCGGCTGGATCAAACCGCGCTGCTCGCCGCGGCGGCGGATCGCCTCGCGGTCGAGACCAGCGCCATCGTCGGCCACTTCCAGCACGATTTCCGAGCCTTCGCGGCGCAGGCGCAGGGTGATCGCGCCCTCCTCCGGCTTGCCGGCGGCCAGACGCTGCGCCGGCGTCTCCAGGCCATGGGCCACGGAGTTGCGCAGCATGTGCTCCAGCGGCGCGACCATGCGATCGAGCACGTTGCGGTCGAGTTCGCCGTGGGTGCCTTCCAGGTTCAGGTGCACCTGCTTGCCCAGTTCCTGCGCGGCCTGGCGTACCACGCGGCGCAGGCGCGGCACCAGGCCGTCGAACGGCACCATGCGCGCACGCATCAGCCCGTCCTGCAGTTCGGAACTGACCCGCGACTGCTGCTGCAGCAGGGCGTCGTAATTGCGCGACAGGTCGTCGAGCACGCCCTGCAGGCCGCCCAGGTCGGCCGCCGATTCGTTCAGGGCGCGGCTGAGCTGCTGCAGGGTCGAGAAGCGGTCCAGCTCCAGCGGATCGAATGCCTGGTCGGCCTGCTCCTGCTCGCGGCGGTAGCGGGCGACGATCTGCGCCTCGGTTTCCAGGTCCAGGCGGCGCAGCTGGTCGCGCAGACGGGCGTTGGTGCGGTCCAGCTCGGCCATGGCGCTGCGGAACGCGCCCAGCTGCTGTTCCAGGCGCGAGCGGTAGATCGCGACTTCACCGGCATGGTTGACCAGGCGGTCGAGCAGGTCGGCGCGGACGCGCACCTGCTCCTGGGTACGGGTCGTGCCTTCCTCGTCGACGGCCTGGGCCTCGACCACCGGCGGCGACAACGGCTCGCTGGCGATGGCCGCGGCAGCCACCGGCTGCGGTTCGACCGCGGTCGCCGGCGCTGCAACGGCGTCGGCGCCGACTTCGATGTCGACTCCGGTGACGGCTTCAATTCCGGCAACGGCTTGGCTGTCCGGCGCCACAACGCCTGCGGCATCGGCCGGCGACGACGCTGCCGGATCGGCGGCGCCCGCCGCCTGCCATTCCGGTTCGGCCGCTGCGTCCAGCACCTCGACGGTGGTCGCTGCCTCGGCCTGCGGCGACGGCGGCACGGCGTCCATCGGCACGGCCGCTTCCAGCGCTTCGCCACCACCGGCGGTACGCAGCTCGAACGCCTCGATGAGGTCGACCGGCATCTGCACCGCGCGGTGCGCACCGGTACGGATCAGCAACTGGTGCAGGCGGTCGAAACCCCGTTCGAGCAGCTGCACGTCGCCACGGCCGATCTCGGTGCGGCTGGCCGCCACCGCTTCCAGCAGCGACTCGATGGCGTGGCCGAGATCGCCGATGGCGTTGATGCCGGCCATGCGCGCGCCGCCCTTGAGCGTATGCAGGTCGCGCTGCAGCCCGGCCAGCAGCTCGCGGTCTTCCGGCGCCGAGCGCAGCTCGCTGATCAGACGATCGCAATGGTCGAGCAGGTCCTTGCCTTCCTCGACGAAGATATCGACCAGTTCGCGGTCGAGATCTTCGAAATCGAGCGGGCCGGCATCGAACGCGGCCGCTTCGGCTGCGACAGCCGGCGCCTCGGTCTCATGCAGCGACGGGGTCGGCGACGCGGGCTCGACGCGGGCGTCGCTCCCGGCTTCGGCTTCGGCTTCGGCGTCGTTGATGTCGTGACGGTCGCGTTCAATTCGGGCTTCGGCTTCGGCGTCGTGGATGTCGTGACGCTCGCCTTCAACTCGCGCTTCGGCTTCAACGTCGGCATCGGCTTCGATGCCGGTTTCGGTTTCGGTTTCGGTTTCGGCCTCTACTTCCGCTTCGATGCCGGCTTCAGCTTCAGCTTCAGCTTCGGCCTCGATTTCAATGTCGGCTTCCGCTTCGTTGCCGGTGACGGCCTGGAGCTGGCTTTCGCTTTCGGCTTCGCTGCCGGCTTCCGCGCCGCTGTGAACGTCGGCCTCGGCGCTGCTATCGGCGTCGGTACCCGCCTGGATCCCGAACCGGGCATCCAGCGCCGCGTCGTCGGTGGCGGCCTGGTCCTGGCCGGACGCCGGCGCCAGCGGCGCGACCTCCAGCGACGGCGGCAGGTCGTCCATGGCTTCATCGGTGGTTGTCGCCACGGCATCGGCTACGGCAAACGCGTCGTCGTGGCCTGCTTCGCCCTGCGGCGCGGTATCGTCGACCGCCGACGGTGCGGCGTCGACAAACTGGATGCCGGCATCGGCCGCGATGGCATCGCGCTCCCCGGCCTGGCGCGGCATGTCCGCGTCGGCCGGCATCGCATCCTGCGCCTGCGCCTGCGCCTGCGCCAAGCCGTTGGCCGGCGCGAGCGCCTGCCCGGCGTCATCCGGCAGCACAGCGCCGGCGTCGACGTCCGCCACCGTGTCCTGCAGCGCGCCGGCGCTTTCCAGCCCGGCGTCGGTCGCAGCGGCGAGCGCAGCCTCCACGTCGCCCGTGGCCGCATCGTCCTCCAGCCACTCGAAGACCTGCAGCGCAACCGTCTCCTCCGCCGCAGGGGCGGGAACGGACGCATCTCCGCTGGCGGCGGCATCATGCGCGGGGACATCCGCGAACGACGCTTCCAGCAGCGCCGGGTCGAAGTAGGCGGAAAGATCGCCGATGCCGGCCAGCTCCTGCTCCACCGGCAGCGGCGCCGGTGCGGACGCTGCGGGCACTGTGGCCGCCGACGGCATGGCATCGGCCTCCTCGTCCAGTTCCTCGTGCACCTGCGGCGGCCACTGCGCCTCGGGCAGGGCGTCGGCCAGTTCGCGCAGGCGCGCGGCCAGCGGCGCGAACGACGGGATCAGCGGCGACGGTGCCTGCAGCGCGGTGATGGTGGTGGCCACGGCGGTGGCGGCCTCACCCAGCGCGGCGACGCCCGCGGCGCTGGGCACCACGGCATTGGCCAGCGAGCGCTTGACGAACGATTCGACCGGCGTGGTGACCGCGGTGATCTCCGGCACCTCGGTCATGGCGAAGGCACCGCTCATGGTGTGCACGGCGCGCAGCAGCTGTTCGCTCACCGGCTGCGGCTGCGACTGCGACTGCGCCAGCCACGCCTGGACGGTGGCCAGGTGCTGGCCCACTTCGGCTTCGAGGATCTCGCGCAGTACGCTGTCCACCGATGCCGGGGTACCGGCAGCGGGCGCGGCGACCGGCGCGGCCGCGGCGGTGGCCGGCGCGGCGGACGCGCCGGGAACATGGAACGCTTCCTCGCCCGCGGCCACGCGGTCGGCGATGTCCTGCATGCCGGCCACGTCGGCATGGATGCGACCGTTGCCGCGCAGGGCGGCGTTGAACTGCGGCAGCACGTCATACGCCTGGCTGACCAGGGTAACCACCGCCGGGCTGGCCGGGCGGCTGCCATCGAGCACGCGGTTGAGCATGCTCTCGATCTTCCAGCTGAACTCGCCCAGGGTGCGTGCGCCGACCAGGCGGCCGCTGCCCTTGAGGGTGTGGAACACGCGCCGCACCGGGCGCAGGCGCTCCATGCTCTCGGGCGCGGCGCGCCACGCCGGCAGCAGCCGGCCCAGGTTCTGCAGCTCTTCGTCGAACTCCTCGATGAACACCTCGCGGATGTCCTGGTCGATCTGCTCGGCGTCGTTGTCGAAGCCGCCATCCACGCCTTCGCCGGCCTCGGCCGCGAGCGGCAACACCGGCGCGTCCAGCAGCGGCGGCGCCACGTCGGCCTCGGCGGTTTCGGCAGCGAGCGGATCGAAGGACGCGGCGGCCTTGTCCAGCTCGGCCAGGAATGCGGCGATCTCGTGGTCCGGGGCCGGCGTTCCACCGGCCGCAGCGGCGGCGGTATCGGCTTCGACCCCGGCGGCCGCCGCGGGTGCGGCCGTCTCGTCGTCGGCGAACCCGAACGACGACGCGTCGAACGACAGCGGCGCCACGGACGGATCCGGCATGGCCTCGTCCGCCGTCCACGCGGCGGCATCGCC
This sequence comes from Stenotrophomonas sp. Steno-Z10-HUANG, assembly GCF_056393075.1. Lineage (NCBI taxonomy): Bacteria > Pseudomonadati > Pseudomonadota > Gammaproteobacteria > Lysobacterales > Lysobacteraceae > Stenotrophomonas > Stenotrophomonas sp. Steno-Z10-HUANG. Next base: position 569,502 of record NZ_JBWJPA010000001.1, on the reverse strand, counting down.
CAGCTCGCCAGCGGCGACGCCCGGCGCAGCGGCATCCGTGGTAACTGCGTCGCTGGCGTCATCGGCAGCGAACGGCTCCAGCGCCAGCCCGGTATCGGCAGAAAGATCCAGCGGCGCGACGCTCAAATCCGCCTCGGCCGCGGCCGGCAGCCCTTCGGCGGCGACCGGATCGAAGGCCCCGAAGCCGTCGCCGGCGTCCCACGACGGCAGCGGCGGTGGTTCCGCGACCGGCGCGGTCCACGGCGGCGGCGCATGGATGGCATCACCGAACACCAGGGGCGTGGCGGCCGGTGCGGGCGCCTGCACGGGTGCCTGCGGCACCTCGACCGGCGCCGGCGCGGCGGCAGCGGGCGCCACCTCCGCCGCTTCCGGGAAATCGATGGCGAACGCCGGGGCGGCGTCCTCGTGCCGGCCCGCGGCGGGTACCGGCCAGTAGCGCAGCGCCTCCAGGCTGCTGCGGGTGATGTCCAGGATCTCCTCGCGGCCGGGGCGCCGCTCGCGCAGCGCCTCCAGGTAGTACTCGAGGCTGGCCATGGCGTCGGCCAGCGTGTCCAGCTGGCGCCCGCCGGGAATGCGCTTGCGCCCGATCAGCTCCACGCCGATGTACTGGCGGATGCCGTTCATGTAGTCCGCCGGCACCCGCAGGTCGAGCATGCGCAGCGCGCCGGACACTTCGTCGAGCAGGCGCGGCACGTCCTGCAGGCGCGCGTGGTCCCAATTGGTCTCGATGAAGGCGACGAACGCCTCGCGCGCGGCGGCGAAATTGGCGATGGCTTCATGCGCCAGCACTTCGACCGTGCGCCGGGTCTCCACCGCGGCCGGATCCTCGTCGCCTTCCAGCGCGGCGCCAAGGTAGGCGACCTGGTCGTCCAGCGAGGCATCGACGTAGAGCAGCGCCCCGGCGATGTCCAGCAGCAGGTTGTCGTCGATGGGACGGCTGCCTTCCACCACCTCGCGCAGCGCGTCGCGCTGCTGCGCGACCACGCCGCGGGCCACGCCCAGCCCCATCACGCCCAGGGTGTCGGACACCGCGCCCAGTTCGTTGACCTGGGTCTGCAGGTCGGCGGTCGCCCCGCCGGTGCGCACGTGCAGGTCCAGTGCGTCCTTGATCCGCAGCAGTTCTTCCTTGACCGCGTTGCCGACCGTGTCCAGCAGCTCGCGGTTGCGCCCCTGCAGGCTGCCGCGCGCGTGTTCCAGTTCGGCCTCGCTGGCCTTGCCCGCTTCCGGATCGAATGCCAGCAGCACGCCTTCGTTGATGCCCTCGGCGGCACGCGCGGCGCGGATCTCGTTGAGCAGCGGCAACAGCACGATCGGGATGTCGCGATGACCGTTCTGCAGGCGCTCCAGGTAGTCGGGCAGCAGCACGGTGCCGCGCATCAGGGTGGCGCAGGCCTCGTCGCGGTCCGGCACGGCGCCCTCGCGCACGGCGTCGGCCAGCAGCTCCAGCTCCTCGGCCACCATCGCCGGGGCATACAGCTCGACCATCCGCAGCGTGCCCTGCACCTGGTGCAGGTAGCCGGCGCAGAAGCGCATGCGGCTGGCATCGGCCGGGTCCTCGACGAAGTACTCGATCTCGCTGCGCGCCTGGCGCAGGGTCTCGTCCAGCTCCGGCTTGACCCAGCCCAGCGCCGCGTGGCTCATCGCATCGCGCAAGGTACTCATCGCACTCTCCCGTGCAGCATCGTTCGCTTGCCGTCCGGGCGGCCCTGTTGTGCGGTATGACGACACTTCATCTGCTGGTTCCTTTCCATCCCCGCCCGTTCAACCGGTTCAGGCCGGAAGCTTGAAGTCGGCCACCGAACGCCGCAGGTCCGCCGCCAGCTGGTTGAGCTGGCCCAGCGAATCGGCGGTCTGCCCGGCGCCCTGCGAGGTCTGGCCGGTGATCTGCCGGATCACGCCCATGGTCTGGGTGATGTCGGTAGCGGCGGCGGCCTGCTGGTGGGCGGCAATGGAGATGTTCTTGATCAGGGTGTTGAGCGCGTTGGACACGCGTTCGATTTCGGTCAGCGCGGTACCCGCGTCCTCGGCCAGGCGCGCGCCCGACACCACTTCGGCGGTGGTCTGTTCCATCGAGGTCACCGCTTCGTTGGTGTCGGCCTGAATGGCCTGCACCAGGCCTTCGATGCGCCGGGTCGCACCGGAGGTACGTTCCGCCAGTCGCTGCACTTCGTCGGCCACGACCGCGAAACCGCGGCCCGCCTCGCCGGCCGACGCCGCCTGCACGGCCGCGTTCAACGCCAAGATGTTGGTCTGCTCGGAAATGTCGTTGATCAGTTCCACGATCGAGCCGATCTCCTGCGACGACTCGCCCAGGCGCTTGATGCGCTTGGAGGTTTCCTGGATCTGGTCGCGGATCTGGTCCATGCCCTGGATCGTCTGGCGCACCACGCCGGCACCCTCGGTGGCAATGACCACCGAGCGCTGCGCCACTTCGGCCGACTCGCTGGAGTTGCGAGACACCTGTTCGATGGACGAGGCGATTTCGCCGATGCGGTCCGAGGCGCTGGTGATCTCGTCGGCCTGGTGGCCGGCCGCCTCGGCCAGCTGCATGGCGGTGGCCTGGGTTTCCTGCGCCGACACCGCCACCTTGCTGGAGATGTCGTTGATGGTGGTCACCAGGTGCCGCAGCTCGTCCACGGCGTAGTTGATCGCGTCGGCGATGGCACCGGTCATGTCCTCGGTCACCGAGGCCTTCACCGTCAGGTCGCCTTCACCCAGCGAGCTGATTTCGTCCAGCAGGCGCATGATCGCCTGCTGGTTGCGGCTGTTGAACTCCACCTGGGTCTGGTAGCGCAGTTCCTGCTCGCGCGAGCGGCTGCGCACCGTACTCCACACGAAGCCGATGATCGACAGCACCGACAGCGCGCCGAACACCACGCTCCACCAGAAGTTCGGGAAGATGCGGGTGTCGCGGGTGGAGCCGAACGCGGAGAACGCGTCGAACAGCTTGCGGCTGTTGTCCAGCATGCGGTCCGAGCCACTGGCCAGCGCCGCAGCCGAGGACTGCGCGGCGAACAGGTTGCGCGAGCTGGCCAGGATCGCGTCGGCGTCCTTCTTCATCTTGGTCCACTGGCTGGCCGACTGCTCCAGCGCCACCTGCGCGGCGGGGTTGCGCACGGCGGCGATGCCCAGCTCCTCGCTGCCGTTGCGCAGGCCTTCCAGCACCTGGGTGAACACGGTCATGTCGCGCGCCAGCGCGTCGCCGGCGCCGCTGGCGCCGGGGCCGCCGGCGCGGATTTCGGTGACGCGGCGGGCCATCGAGCCGACCACCACGACCTGCTGCAGGCCGTTGTAGATCTGGCTGGACTGGGCGCCGCCGGCGGTCATCGCGCGCACCACTTCGTTCAGCTGCGCCTGCAGCTGCGGCACCGCGCCGACGAAGCTGTCGGCGTTGCCGGCCAGCGCCAGCACCGCGGGCTCGCTGGCCACGATCTGCTCGGCGTTCTTGGACAGCGGCTGCCAGGTCTCGACCAGCTGCCGCAGCGGCGTGGCCACACCGGCCTCCTGGCCGAACCGGCCCTGCAGCTCGCCCACGGTGCGGTCGACCCGCGCGCGGGTGTCCTTGAACGCGGCGTAGGCCGCGCGGTTGCCGGCCACCGCCTCGCGGCCCTGGTTGGCCAGCTGCTGCGACAGCACCTGCAGGTCGGCCGCGCCGGTGCCCGCGCCGGCCAGGCGGCTGCCCTGCCAGGTCGCGACGCCGGTATTGGCGCCGAACACGATCATCGACAGCACCAGCAGGCCCAACCAGAAATTGGTACTCACGTTGCCAAGCTTGCTGGTCTTGGCGGCGTCCGGAGCAGTACTCATGTTTCGACCTCGGTATCCAATACGGAAAGGCGGGCCCGCACTCAGGCGGCGGCCTGCCGGAATTCAGGCGTGCGCGACAGCAGGGAAAGCGAGAACACCCCCCAGTCGTGGTCGCCGTCATTGAAGGCGTGCTCGACGAAATGGGCGTAGCGGCCCTGGGCGATGTCGCCGGCCGGCACCCGGGTGGACAGCTCGAAACTACGCTGCCCGTAGAGCTCGTCGATGCTGATGGCGACGTCGCCGCCGGTCTGGCGCATGATCAGCACCCGGTGGCCTTCCTGCTGGACGGTGCGCTGACCCTCCAGGAAGTACTTCAGGTCCACCACCGGGAACAGGTTGCCGCGCAGGTTGCCCACGCCCAGCAGCCAGGGCTGCGCGCCCGGCACCGGGGTCACCGGCGGCATCGGCACGATCTCGACCACCTCGCGGAAATCGGACACCAGGCGCCGGCTGCCGATGCGGTAGCCCACGCCACGCCACACGTCGGCGGAAAAATGCCGTTCCGGCAGCTGCACCGCGTGCGCCAGGCTGCGCCGCTCATAGGCCTCGAGGATGTCGAAGGGAGATCGCATCAACCCACCAGTTTGTTGATCCGCGCGATCAGGTCGTCCTCGCGCGGCGGCTTGACCACGTAATCCGACGCGCCCTGGCGCATGCCCCAGGCCATGTCGGTCTCCATGCTCTTGGTGCTGACGATCAGCACCGGGATGCCGCGCGTGGCCTCGTCGCGCGACAGCGCGCGGGTGGCCTGGAACCCGCTCATGCCGGGCAGCACCACGTCCATCAGCACCAGCTGCGGCGCCTGGCTGCGCGCCATCTGCAGGCCGTCCTCGGCATTGTCGGTGGCGAGCACTTCGTGCCCGGCCTTCTCCAGCCATTGCGTGAACACCGCCCGGTCGGTCGGTGAGTCCTCGATCAACAGGATTCGAGCCATGTGCCTTACCCCCTGGTCAGGCGTTGACGTATGTACGGATGGCGCCCAGCAGTTCTTCGCGGGTGAAAGGCTTGGTCAGGTACTGCTCGGAGCCGACGATGCGGCCGCGCGCCTTGTCGAACAGGCCGTCCTTGGAGGACAGCATGATCACCGGCGTGGACTTGAACAGCTGGTTGCCCTTGATGAGCGCGCAGGTCTGATAGCCGTCCAGCCGCGGCATCATGATGTCGACGAAGATGATCTGCGGCTGCTGGTCGGCGATCTTGGCCAATGCCTCGAAACCGTCGGTCGCGGTCACGACCTCGCAGCCCTCGCGCTTGAGCAGTGTCTCGGCGGTACGGCGGATGGTCTTCGAATCGTCGATGACCATCACCTTCAACCCTGCGAGTTCCCCACCCGCAGCCATGTTTTCAACCATTGCGATTTCCCCGGGCGCGCAGCGCGCCATCTGAACGTGGAGCTGCTGCGAAAGCGGTCTATATCCCAGCCCGGCCGCAAACTGTCAAGGGCCGCCGTCAGCGCAGGGCCATCGCCGCCCGCAGTGTGAACCCCATCGCAGTCGCTGCGCGGGGCCATTCAGCCCCGCAACGCTCCGGACCGCGCGTGGCGCTGGGCGCCCGTCGTGCCGGGGCGCTACCATCGCCGCCTGACCCGAACGGCCGTGGATCATGCTGGACGTCATCGTGGTGATGGACCCCATCGCCCAAATCAAGATCGCCAAGGACACCACCTTCGCCATGCTGCTGGAAGCCCAGCGGCGCGGCCACCGCCTGCATTACGTGCGCCCCGGCGGGCTGGCGCTGGAGGGCGGCGCCGCCGTGGCCGAGACCGCGCCGCTGCAGGTGCGCGACGACCCGGCCGGCTGGTTCACCCTGGGCAGCTACACCCGCACCGCGTTCGGCCCCGGCCAGATCGTGCTGATGCGCAAGGACCCGCCGTTCGACGGCGAGTTCCTGTACGACACCCAGGTGCTGTCGGTGGCCCAGGCCGCCGGCGCCTGCGTGGTCAACGACCCGCAGGGGCTGCGCGACTACAACGAGAAGCTGGCCGCGCTGCTGTTCCCGCAATGCTGCCCGCCGACCCTGGTCAGCCGCAGCGCCGCCGCGCTCAAGGCGTTCGCCCTCGAGCACGGCCAGGTGGTGCTCAAGCCGCTGGACGGCATGGGCGGGCGTTCGATCTTCCGCAGCGGCACCGGCGACCCCAACCTCAACGTGATCCTGGAAACGCTGACCGACGGTGGCCGCCGGCTGGCGCTGGCGCAGCGCTTCATCCCCGACATCAGCGCCGGCGACAAGCGCATCCTGCTGATCGACGGCGAGCCGGTCGACTACTGCCTGGCGCGGATCCCGCAGGGCGACGAGTTCCGCGGCAACCTGGCCGCCGGCGGCCGCGGCGAAGGCCGCCCGCTGAGCGAGCGCGACCGCTGGATCGCCGCCCAGGTCGGCCCGGAGATGAAGCGGCGCGGCATGCGCTTCGTCGGCCTGGACGTGATCGGCGACTACCTCACCGAGGTCAACGTCACCAGCCCGACCTGCGCCCGCGAGCTCGACGCCCAGTTCGGCCTGAACATCGCCGGCCAGCTGTTCGACGCGCTCGAGGCCGGCCTGCGGCGATGAGCGTACCCGTGGATGCCCTGCCGCCGCCGGCGCGCATCACCGAGCAGCAACGGCTGGGCGCCACGCTGACGCTCTCGCTGCTGGTGCACGGGCTGCTGATCCTGGGGGTGGGCTTCGCGGTCGGCGGCAACGCGCCGCTGGTACCGACGCTGGACGTGATCTTCAGCCAGACCAGCACGCCGCTGACGCCGGAACAGGCCGATTTCCTGGCCCAGGCCAACCAGCAGGGCGGCGGCGACCACGACACGCCGCAACGGCCGCGCGACAGCCAGGCCGGCATCGTGCCACGCGCCGATGACGGCATCGCGCCGGTGCCGACGCAACGCCAGGCCGCCGCCGCGCCCCCGCCGCCGCAGGCGCGCGTGGTCAGCAGCACCCGCGGCGAGGACGTGGTGGCCCAGGCGCAGCCGCAACCGCTGCCCGAACGCCCTGCGCCGGACGCGCCGATGACCGCGCGCGAACAGCGCGACGCGGAGATGGCACGGCTGGCCGCCGAGGTGCACCTGCGCTCGGAGCAGTACGCCAAGCGCCCGAACCGCAAGTTCGTCTCGGCCAGCACCCGCGAGTATGCATACGCGAACTACCTGCGCGCCTGGGTCGACCGCGCCGAGCGCGTGGGCAACCTGAACTACCCGGACGAAGCGCGCCAGCGCCGTCTCGGCGGCCAGGTGGTGATCACCGTGGGCGTGCGCCGCGACGGCAGCGTGGAAAGCAGCCGCATCCTGCGCAGCAGCGGCACGCCACTGCTGGACGCGGCGGCGCTGCGGGTGGTGGAGCTGGCGCAGCCGTTCCCGCCGCTGCCGCGCACCAGCGACGACATCGACATCCTGCAGGTCACCCGCACCTGGGTGTTCCTGCCCGGCGGCCAGCTGCATGACGACCGCTGAGGCGCAGGCGCCGGCCGATGCCGACGCCTGCCGTGGCGCCTACTGCGCCGGCGCGAGCAGCGTCTTCTTCCAGAACTCGATGCCGGCCCAGAAGATGTAATCGCGGTTCTCGCGCTTGTGGAAGCCGTGGCCCTCGTTGCGCGCCAGCACGTGCCAGGCGTCGCCGCCCTGCGCGCGCAGCGCCTTGACGATCTGCTCGGCCTCGGAAGCCGGCACCCGCGGATCGTTGCCGCCGGCGGCGACCATCAGCGGAATGCGGATCTTCCCGACATTGCGCAACGGCGATATCTCCGCCAGCCGGGCACGCTGGGCCGGATCGCGCTCGTCGCCGTACTCCACCCGCCGCAGGTCGCGCCGGTACGCCTGGGTGTTTTCCAGGAAGGTCACGAAATCGGAAATGGCGACGGCGCAGCTGGCCGCGCGCAGACGGTCGCTGTAATGCACCGCCGAGGCATAGCACATGTAGCCGCCGTAGCTGAAGCCGTAGACCGCGAACCGCGCCGCATCCAATGCCGGATCGGCCGCCAGCGCGTCGATGAACGCACCGATGTCCTTGACCGAGTCCTCGCGCTTCCACGGGCCGTTGTCCAGGTCCAGGAAGCGGGTGCCGTAGCCGGAGGAGCCGCGCACGTTGGGCAGGAACAGAGCCACGCCGAGCTCATTGAGCAGATAGTTGTCGGCACCGAGGAAGCCGGGCCGGCTCTGCCCTTCCGGGCCGCCATGGATGTCCATGATCAGCGGGCGCTTGCCCGGGAAGCGGGCGGGATCGGGGCGGTACAGGAAGCCGGACACCTTCTCGCCGTCGAAACTGGCGACTTCCACCCGCTCCGGCTCGCGGTTGCGCTCCAGGTCCAGTCCACCGGCCTCGCTCCGGGTCCAGCGCCGGACCGCCAGCGTCCGCGCGTCGATCGAATAGACGTCGCCGGGCACCTTGGCCGAGGACAGGCTCAGGCCGATCTCGCCCCATGGCGCGATCTGCAGCAGCTGGCCGATGCTCCAGTCCAGGACACCGTCGGGCAGGCCGTCGACCTGCCGCAGGTTGGCCCCGGCGCCGTCGCCCACGCGCAGCCGCGACACGCCGCCGTCGTTGATCGCATAGACCAGTACCTGCTCGTCGTCCGATACCGCGTAGTCGGTCACGTCCCAGCGCGGTTCGCGGCTGACCGCGGTGAACGCGCCGCTGCGCGGGTCCAGCTTGCCCAGCCGGACGAAATCCGAATCGCGGTTGGAAAGCACCCAGATCCGGCCGTCGCGGGCATAGCGCGCGTCGGCATAGGACGCGCGCCCGCGCGCCGGGGTCAGCACCTTCATCGCGCCGCTGCGCAGGTCGACCTCGGCCAGCACGGCGTGGTTGATCGACAGCCGGTTGATGGCCAGCGCATGCGCGCCGTCGGGCGAGAAGTCGGAAATGTTCCAGCCGCCGCCGCTGACCTGCGCGACCATCCGGTCGCTGCCCGGCCGTGCCGGGTCCAGCACGTAGAGGTCCATGTCCGCGCCGTTGCGCCGCGAGGACGCATACCCGAGCAGGCGCCCGTCACGGCTCCAGCTGCCGAACCAGTTGCGCGAACGACCGTCGGTCAACAGCTCCAGGCGGCCGTCCTTCAGCAGGTACAGCTGGAAGAACTCGTTGCCGCCGATGTCCTTCTGCACCACCAGGTGACCGCTGTCGCCGGGGGCGTGGCTGGCGAAGGGCACCGGCTCGGCCTCGAAGCTGAGCTGGGTGCGCGCGGCGCCCGGCGACTGCACGCTGTGCAGCTGGTCGGTGCCGCCGAAGCGGGTCTTGATCAGGACCGAGCGGTTCTGCGGGTCCCAGCCCAGGAAGGCGGCGCGACGGAATTCCAGGTAGCGGGCGCTGGCCTCCGCGGTCGCCGCGGGAATGGCCGGAACGCCGTCGGCATGGATCGCCGGCGGCACCGGAACCGCCGCGGCCGCACCGCCGGCGACGGCCAGTGCCGCCGCCAGCAGCGCATGGAGTGCATGATTCATTTCTGCTCCTTGTCGGTTGGCGGCCGCGCCGCTCAGAACTTCACCCGCACGCCGGCGGTGTAGTAGGCCCCCATCACGTCGTAATAGGGCGAGAACGTCGCGGCGATGGGCGCCTTCTTGTTGAAGACGTTGTTGGCGCTGGCATACAGCTCCACCCTGCCCTCGCCGCCCAGCCGGTAGGCGCCGCCGACGTCGTAGTACACGTAGCTGCCGATCCGGTTGTTGACGATGTTCTGGTTGCGGTCGTAGTCGCCCGCGGACAGGTAGCGCGCGCGTGCGTTGACCGAGAACGCATCGCTGTCGAAGGCGATGCTGGACACCGCGCGCCACTTCGGCACGCCCAGGCCGAACGCATAGCCCTGCGAGCCCACGTACTCCATGCGCTTGACCCCGTCGTCGGTGCTCAGGCTGTTGACCCAGGTCGCCAGGGTGCGCAGGCGCAGCCGCCCGGGCACGCCGAACAGGCGCGCGTCGCGGCGGTAGGAGGCTTCCAGGTCGACGCCGTCGGTCTTGTATTGGGACAGGTTGGTGTAGGTGGAGACGATGCGGGTGATGTTTCCTCCCGCGTCGCGCTCGACCCGGCTGCACAGTTCGGCATTGCCGGCGGCACAGCGGTTGAGGATGTCCTGCAGCCCGATCGTGGTGATCACGTCCTTGATGTCGATGTTGAAATAATCCAGCGACAGGTCCAGTCCTTCGACCGCCCGCGGCGACCAGCTCAGCCCAGCGGTCAGGGTGTCCGCCGTTTCCGGACGCAGCCCCGGGTTGCCGCCACCGTTGCTCAGCGCATACACGGTCTGGTTGTTGGTCGGGTCGGTGACGTAACTCCAGCCGGTGGTGGTGGTGGTGAACAGCTCGCCCAGGTTGGCCGAGCGGATATCGCGGGAACGGGCGATGCGGCCGCGGAAGCCATCGACGAACTCGTTGGTGAAGCCGAGCTTCCACGACCAGATCGAACCGGTGGTGTTGTAGTCGGAGATGCGCGCGGCCGCGCTCAGCGCCAGGTTGTTCAGGCCGGGCACGTCCCTGACCAGCGGCACCAGCACCTCGCCGAAGGCTTCCTTGACGTTGAACGCGCCTTTCATCGCACTGAAGTTGAACGAACGGAAGGCCTTGGCCGCGTCCAGCGCGCCGACACGCTGGTCGATCGCCTCGCGCCGGCCCTCCACGCCGAACGCGACCGAGACCGCGCCTGCCGGGAGTTCCCAAGGCTCGCCGCGCAGGCTCGCACCAAACACGTCCAGCGTGGTCTTGGCACGCTGCTGCGGTGTGCCGGTCACGTAGTCGATGGCCTCCTGCGACGGCGCGCCTTCGCCGAACACGTTGATCGGCACGCAGTGCAGCGCCGGGTTGCCGAGGCTGACGCGGCATACCGGCTTGCCGGTGGCCGGGTCGATCACCGAATCGATGGCGTTGGCCCATGCCTCGCGCAGGATGAACCCAGGCGTATCGAAGTTCGCCTCGGCCTCGCCATGGCTGTAGTACGCGCTCCAGCGCCAGTCGCCGGCGTAGCCATCCAGGGCGAGCGTGGCCTGCGTGGTCTTGCGCTCGAAATCGATGTGCGGGTAGTTGATGTCGTTGTTGAAGCGGCCGATGCGCAGCTTGGTTTCACCCGCCTGCTGCATCGCTTCGCGCACGTGCTGCGGCAGGTAGGCGTTGTCGATGCCGATATCCAGGTTGTTGCGGTTGTGGTCACCGAACCAGATGTAGTTGTTGTACATCCGCGAGTGGCGCACTTCGGCGGTCAGGCGCACATCGTCGTTCAGGTCATAACGGCCGCTGGCGAGCACCGAATACCGCTTCTGCGGCGCGCTGAGCGGGCTGTAGTCGTCGTTCGATGGCCCCTCGCCGCCGCTCATCAGCGCACCGACGACATGCCCGTACTGGAAGTCGCGCAGCGATCCGTCCGGGTTGAACGCCTTGCCCTTGAGCACGCCGGACAGGATCAGGCCACCGTAGCCTGCGTCGGAGAAGCCGACATCGGGCGTCAGCTGGTACTGGCCATTGCCGATGGACAACGTCGACCAGCGACCGGCGCGGCTGCGCGAACTGCGCGGCACGATGCCGTCGTTGTCGAGGAACTCGCCGCCGACCAGGAAATGGCCGCGGCCGTCGGCGAAATCCGTGCCCCAGGCCGCCTCGAAGCGCTTCTCCTTGCCGTCGTCGTAGGTGGACTGCCCGGCCTGGGCGCCGGCCTTGAAGCCGACGAAGTCGTGGTCCAGGGTGATGTTGACCACGCCGCCGACCGCACCCGAGCCCCACGCCGCGGAGGCACCACCGGTCACCACGTCGACACTTTTCACGACGATCGACGGGATCGTGTTCAGGTCGTTGTCGCTGGAGATGCGGCGGCCGTCCTGCAGCACCAGGGTGCGCGAGATGCCCAGCCCGCGCAGGTCGACCGGCGCATTGCCGGCACCGGTGTTGGAACCGGTGGTCTGTGGCGAACTGGTCGCGCGGAACTGTGGCAGGTCGTTGAGCGCGGCACCGATGTTGGTGCGCGTGTCGAGTTTCAGCTCTTCGGCGGTGATCGGCAGGGTCGGCGTCGGCGCCACCAGTTCGGGGCGGTCGATACGCGAGGCGGAGACGCTGACCGTGGCGAGATCGCTGACCTTGCGATCGCTGCCTTCTTCCTTGGCCTGGGCATGGACGTCGGCGGAGGCGGCCAGGGTGGCCAGGACGCACAACGTCAGGGGATGAAGCGGGAGTGGCTTGCGCATGTGTTCGTTACCCGGATTCGCGATGACTGTGGGACGCCCGCAGGGGGCGTACCGACAGTGCCAACTCGTGAACGAACAAAGCGCAGTGTCTGGGGGAAGACGAATTTCATTGCGCCTGCAACCGGATTTTCCGGCGGATCGGGCCCAGCGGCCGGCTCAGCGCCGGGGCGCGCAAACGCCCGCCGCATGGGGCGCGACGCCGCCTGGCCGGATTCGACCTGCGGATCCACCGTCTCTCGCAGGGTGAACTGCATCACGCTCGACCACGCGACGAAGAGCGGACGGTTTCTTCCGCAACCGCCGCCGTAGCGGCACATATCAGCCGCGACTGCGCGGATTTTCCACCTGCATGCAACCTGCGCGGCGTGGATGCATGGCCCTCTGGCGCGCGCAGCGTGGCGTCCACCGCGGCCTGTCCGTGCGGCGATCCGGTATCGGCGTCACGGTGCGGCCGGGCCACTCCGGCCGCGCCGCACCGCGGGGTCAGCCTTCGCCGGCCGGCGCCGCGGCGGTGTACACCGGCTCGCCATCGACCCAGGTGGACAGCACCTTCAATGCGTCCAGGCGACCGCTGGCCGGATCCAGCGGATCGCGATCGAGCACCACGAAGTCCGCGTGCAGGCCGGCGCGCAGGCGCCCGACCCGGGTCTCGTCATGTCCGGCATACGCCGCGTCGCTGGTGAAGCCACGCAGCGCCTGTTCCGCGCTCAGGCGCTGCTCCGGCTGCCAACCACCCGGCGGGTGGCCATCGCGGTCCTGCCGGGTCACCGCGGCATACAGGCCCAGCCGCGGATCGACCTGCTCGACCGGGAAGTCCGACCCCAGCGCCAGCCGCGCGCCGCTGTGCAGGTAACGCTGCCAGGCATAGGCCCCCTTGATCCGCTCCGGCCCGACGCGCTGCTCGGCCCAGCCCATGTCCGACGTGGCGTGGGTGGGCTGCATCGAGGCGATCACCCCGAGCCGGGCGAAGCGCGGGATGTCCTCCAGCGCCACCACCTGCGCGTGCTCCACGCGCCAGCGGTGGTCGTTGCCCTTGTGTGCGCCCAGCACCTTCTCGTAGGTGTCGAGCACGATGCGGTTGCCGCGGTCGCCGATGGCGTGGGTGGCCACCTGCACCTTGCAGCCATCGGCCTTGCGCACGGCCACCTCGAATTCCTCCGGCGAGGTCATCAGCAGGCCGCGGTTGTGCGGGTCGTCGCTGTAGTCGGCCAGCAGCGCGGCGCCGCGGCTGCCCAGCGCGCCGTCCATGAACAGCTTTACCCCATGCATCTGCAGGCGCCCGCCCGGATGGGTGTAGCGCCCGTTGGCGCACAGGTCATCGAGCGCCGCGTTGTTGCCATCGGCGTAGGCGTCGATGCGCAGCGGCAATCTGCCCTGGTCGGCCAGCCGCTTCATCACCGCCAGGTCGCCGCGCGACACGCCCATGTCGTGCACGCCGGTCAGGCCGTTGCTGACCGCCAGTTGCAGTGCGGCCTGCAGGCGCTTTTCGCGCACCGCCGCGTCAGGCGCCGGGATGTGCGCGCTGACGAGCGCCGACGCAGCGTCCACCAGCACCCCGGCCGGCTTGCCGGCGGCATCGCGCAGGATGCGCCCGCCCTCGGGTTGCCAGTCGCCGGACAGCGACCTGCCCGCCTTTTCCGCGATCCGCAGCGCGGCGCTGTTGGCCCAGCCGGCGTGGCCGTCGACACGTTCCAGGTACACCGGTCGTTCGGGGAACGCGGCGTCCAGGTCGGCGGCGGTCGGGAACGCGGTATCGTCCCAGCGGTTCTGGTCCCAACCGGCGCCAAGCAGCCACTCGCCCGGCGCCAGCGTCTTCTCGAACGCGCGCAGCCGCTCGACCACGTCGGCACGGCTGCGCGCGCCATTGAGATCGGCCTGCGCCAGGGTGTTGCCAAGGCCGACCAAGTGCGCGTGCGCGTCGATCAGGCCCGGCACCACCGTGGCCTTGCCGACATCGACCCGCGTGGCCTGCGGATAGCGCTGCAGCAGCGTGGTGCGTTCGCCCACCGCCAGCAGGCGGCCGTCGTCCGTGTCCCAGGCCAGCGCGCTGGCGGACGGCTGCTGCGGATCGCCGGTGCGGATGGTGTCGGCGAGCAGCACCCGCACCCCGGCCGCGACCGGCGCGACATGCAGGCAGGGAAGCAGGATGGCGAGACAGGCGGCGGTACGGCGCATGCGGGGACACTCCTGGCCAACGGGAACGGCGACTATGCCGTCATCGGCCAGGCGTGACAACGAACCGCGGGCGCCGTCGGGCGCGGATCAGTCGGCGCTGACGTCCACCCGCACCCGGATGCGTTCGCCCGGGTGGTAGTCGCGGCGGGTGTGGTACTCGCGGCCGGCGTACTCGTAGGTAACGTCGTAGCCGGCCACCCGTTCGCGCTCGTAGCCATAGCCACCGACATCGCGTTCGGGCTCGCAGACGCGCACGTCCGAACGGCGGTACAGCGGACGGTTGTTGGCGTCATAGATCGCGCGACCGGCGGCGCCGCCGGCGACGGTACCGATCGCGGTGCCGAGATAGCGGCCATCGCCGCCACCGATGCGGCTGCCGAGGATGGCGCCGGCCAGGCCACCGATCACCGTTGCCACCTGGCGCCCGCCATCGCTGCCCTGGCGATAGCCGCCATCGCGCCCGTCGCCATAGTCGCGGATATCGCCACGCTCGCGGCGGTAGCCGTCGGCGTCGTACACGTAATCGCCATCGCTGCGCTCGTAACAGGCGCCCTGGCGGCCGCCGCCGTCGACGATGATCGGGTCCACCCGCACCACCCGGGCGTAGTCGTAGACCGGGCCGTTGTCGTCGCGGTCGTAACGGCCATCATCGTCGCGCCACTGGCCGCTGCTGCCCGGGTAGGGGCGATAGCTGCCGTCGTCGTAGCGCTGCGCCGAGGCGGTGAACGCCAGCAGGCAACCAAAGACCAAGACACCTGCAACAGGCAATGATCGGGACATGGCGGCCGCACCGGCGTGGGAGATGGACGGATGCTCCGGCGCGGCGCGTGAAACGGCCCTGAACCGGAACGCCGGGGCGGTTGCGCACCGCCCCGGCCGACGGGTCAGGAGGCGAACTCGGTTTCCAGGCTGATCGGCACCGCGCTGAGCGCCTTGGACACCGGGCAGTTCTGCTTGGCGTCGTCGGCCACCGCGCGGAACTTCACTTCGTCCATGCCGGGCACCACCGCCTTCACCCTGAGGCGGATGCGCGACAGCTGCGGCCCGCCCTCCATCGACAGGTCGACATCGGCGCGGGTGTCGAGCGAGCGCGGCGGGAAACCGGCTTCGGTCAGTTTCGCCGACAGCGCCATGGTGAAGCAGCCGGCGTGCGCGGCGGCGATCAGCTCTTCGGGATTGGTGCCCTTCTCGTCGCCGAAGCGGCTGGAAAACGCGTAGCGGGTGTTGTCCATCAGGCCGCTCTGCGGCGTGCTCAGCCGCCCCTGCCCGCTCTTGAGGTCACCTTCCCAGTGCGCGGTGGCGTGACGCGAAATACCCATGGCAAGTCTCCTGTGCATGCATTGAAGGTGGCCCCAGCTTAGGCGAGCATTCGTTAGCACCTTGTGCGCCGCGGGGCATCGCCCCGCGCGCCGGCCAGCGCTGCCGGCCGCACCCATGCCCGCCGCCATTACCGGCATGTCCGCCGCGCGTTTCCCGTGCATTTTCCCGCCGCCGTCGCCCCGTGCCGTGGCAAAAGGGCGGCTGGATGCAATTTTTATGGGGTTTTTGTGCCCCGGCCTATTGGCGATGCACCGCGCATGCCCTACATTTCGCTTGCCGACGGGGTCGGCACGACCAACAACCATCCGCTCACGGAACAGGAAACCATGGCAAAGACCGCTAAGAAGGCTGCCCCGAAGAAGGCAGCGAAGAAAGTCGCTACGAAGGCAGCCGCCAAGCCGGCCGCTCCCAAGCCGATCAAGGAAGCCCTGACCAAGTCGGGTCTGGTTGCACACCTGGCCGAGGCGACCAGCGTCGCCGCCAAGGATGTCCGTTCCGTCCTGGCCGCGCTGGAAGGCGCCGTTGCCGCATCGGTCAACAAGAAGGGCGCTGGCAGCTTCACCCTGCCGGGCCTGCTGAAGATCACCACCGTGAGCGTGCCGGCCAAGCCGAAGCGCAAGGGCATCAACCCGTTCACCAAGGAAGAGCAGTGGTTCGCCGCCAAGCCGGCTTCCACCAAGATCAAGGTGCGCCCGCTCAAGAAGCTCAAGGACGCCGCGATCTGATCCGCGCGCCCTGGGCGAAACAACGGGACGGCCATGCCGTCCCGTTTTTTTTTGCGCCATCCACGGCGCTTCCCGGGTCATAGACGGGCAACGCCGGAATCGTCCCGGCGCCCGCCTGCAAGGCGTCTGCGCCAACCCGCGCGGATGCGCGGAGGGGAGATCCAGCCACCGCGCGCAAGCGCCGCCATCACCACGGTGCGTTGCCGGAACGGCAGCAATCGGCGGGCGCCGACATGCACCGGGAGCAGCCGGCGGTTCGAAAGCAAGGGACCTGCCCTCCAACGGACGCCATGGCCGGCACCGTGGACCGATGCGCCACGCGGCCTGCGGCACGCCCGCCAGCGATGGCCACGGGACGCCCGCCGGCAGGGGCCGCTGCCCTGCGCGGCGGCCTGCACTGGAACACAGCGTCATGGGCTGGCGCCTCGCCCCGGCCGCGCGCCGGGCCTATGGTGGTCGCCAAGCCACACGACCCCACGCCACACCATGTCCAGCAGCAAGCACCGTTACCGCATCACCGTCACGCCGATCGAAGCCGATGGCCTGCAGTGCAGCGGCCGTTGCACCATCGAGTTCGAGCAGCGCAGCCCGCGCGACTGGATGCGCGAACTGGAGGAGGCCCAGCGGCAGCGGCGCCTGTCCTGCAACGAGGCCGCCGGCGTCGTGGTCGCCACCGGGCTGCTGGAAGCGCTGGCCGCGGCCGCGCGCGGCGACGGCCACCCGCTGGCCACGCTGCAGCCGGAACTGGACGGACTGATCGCGCGGCTGCGCGCACTGCGCCCGGCGCAGTGACTGCGGCGACGCCGTCGCCAGCGCGCTAACCGGCCATTCACCGTTTCCGGGTATCGTGCGTCGCTTCCCGCCGCACTCTCACAGTCCGATACGATGAACCTCCGCACCCTGTTGCTGCCCGCCGTCGCCTGCGTGGTCCTGGCCACCAGCGCCCATGCCGCGCCGCAGGTCAGCGGCCGCCGGCTCCTGGTCGACGCGGCCGACGTGCAGCATTATCTGGACGGCAGCTTCCCGCGGTCGCAGAAGGCACTGGGCGGGCTGCTGGCGATGACCGTCAGCCAGCCGCGGCTCACCCTGCCCGCGGGCAGCCGCCTGAACCTGCAGTTCGACCTGGCCATGGCCGCCGCCGGCGGCGCGCCGATGCCGGTGGGCAACGTACAGCTCAGCAGCGGCCTGCGCTACGACGCGCAGACCCGTGGCTTCCACCTTGAGCAGCCGACCGTCGATGCGTTCCGCCCGGCCATGGCCGGGGCCAAACTCGACGTGGGCACCCGCGGCCTGCTCAACACCTGGCTGGCCGACTACGCGCGCCGCGAGCCGATCTACCGCATCGAACCGGCCATCGCCAACGTGATGGGCGCGCTGCAGGTGAAGTCGGTGGGCATCGAGAACGGCCGCATCGCGGTGGATTTCAACCAGAACTTGGGCACGCTGCTGCCGCAGGGGCTGCTGGGCAACTGAGGTTCGGCGCGCCTGCGACGACGCGAGGCGCCACGAAACAGACGGCCGTGGATGCGCGGCTTGCCCCGCCTGGAGCTCCCCGGGGAAGTCCAGTGCCGGGCAAGCCCGGCACCTGCGGACCAGCGGGCAGTTCCACCTGCCGGGAACGAAGAAGGCCGCCGAAGCGGCCTTCTTCATGTCCAGTCACCCGCTGCCGCTCAGCGCTTGGGTTGCAGCATGGTGCCGGTGCACTTGGGCGAGCCGCAGCGGCACTCCCAGATCTTCTTCAGCCGCGGGGTGTGGCGCTCGGCCAGGGTGATGCCGTAGTTGTAGGTCAGCTCCTCGCCCGGACGGATCGTGCGGACCGCCTCGATGAACACCTTGTCGGCGGTGCGGTCGTCGCCCTCGGCCTCTTCGATCAGCGCCTCGCAGTTGGGGTCGCAGCTGTGGTTGATCCAGCGCGCGTCGTTGCCCTTGTAGCTGGCATCGATGACGTAATCGTCGTTGAGCGTGAACAGGAAGGTATGCCCGCTTTCCACGTCGCCCGCATCGTCGGCATCCACCTCGGCGTGGGTCCGGCGCAGCCCCTTGTACTCGATGATGCGCTCGCCCTTGGCAATGGCCGCCAGCGCGAACACGCCATTGCCGTGGATGGTGGATTTGCGCGCCTGGATCTTCTTGGGCATGTACATGGCCGGGAAACGATGGGAAGGGGGATTCTCGCGCAGTCGCGCAGGCTTCCCAAGCCCGGGGCGCCACAAGGCGGCCGCTTGACCTGCATCAACGCGGCGGCCGGCGGTCGATTTGAGGCCCCGCGCACAAAAGCGTACAATTTCGGTCCACATTGATTTCCCCGCCTTCGCATGCTCCGCGTCACCAAGCTCACCGATTACGCCAGCGTCGTCATGACCGTGCTCGCCACGCGGCCGGACGAGGTCTTGAGCGCGACCGAGCTGGCCGAGGCCGCCGGGCTCGAACCGCCCACGGTCAGCAAGCTGCTCAAGCCGCTGGCGCAGGCCGGGCTGGTCGAAGGCCTGCGCGGCGTGCGCGGCGGCTACCGCCTGACCCGCCCGGCCACCGAGATCAGCCTGATCGAGATCGTCGAGGCGATGGAAGGCCCGCTGGCGATCACCGAATGCAGCCAGGGCGAGAGCCAGTGCGGCATCGCGCGCCAGTGCGGGGTGCGTTCCAACTGGCGGCTGATCAACGACGTGGTCGCCGATGCCCTGCGCGGGGTCACCCTGGCGCAGATGCTGCACCCCCTCCCACTTGCTGATCGCCGGCGCATCGACGTCAGCATCGTTTCCTGAATTCCGTAGGCAGCCTCATGGCCACCGAGACCATCGACAACGTCGGCAGCGCCGACACCCCCAACCGCGAGATCCACGAACAGCTGGGCCGCAAGTACGCGGCCGGCTTCGTCACCGACATCGAGTCCGAGTCGTTCCCGCCAGGCCTGGACGAGGACATCATCCGCGCCCTGTCGGCCAAGAAGGACGAGCCGGAATGGATGACGCAGTGGCGCCTGGACGCCTACCGCCATTTCCTGACCATGCGCCAGCCGGACTGGGCCAAGCTGCAGATCGGCCCGATCGACCTGCAGGCGCTGAGCTATTACTCCGCGCCCAAGGGCCCCAAGTACAAGTCGCTGGACGAAGTCCCCAAGGAACTGCTGGACACCTACGACAAGCTCGGCGTGCCGCTGCATGAACGCGCCAGGCTGGCCGGCGTGGCGGTCGACGCGGTGTTCGACTCGGTCTCGGTGGGCACCACGTTCCGCAAGGAGCTGGCCGACAAGGGCGTGATCTTCTGCTCGATCTCCGAAGCCATCCGCGAGCACCCCGAACTGGTCCGCCAGTACCTGGGCTCGGTGGTGCCGGTGGGCGACAACTATTTCGCCGCGCTCAACTCGGCGGTGTTCTCCGACGGCAGCTTCGTGTTCGTGCCCAAGGGCGTGCGCTGCCCGATGGAGCTGAGCACCTATTTCCGCATCAACGCCAACAATACCGGCCAGTTCGAACGCACGCTGATCATCTGCGAGGACAGGGGCCACGTCTCCTACCTGGAAGGCTGCACCGCGCCGATGCGCGACGAGAACCAGCTGCACGCCGCGGTGGTGGAACTGGTGGCGCTGGAAGACGCCGAGATCAAGTACTCGACCGTGCAGAACTGGTACCCGGGCGACGAGAACGGCGTCGGCGGCATCTACAACTTCGTCACCAAGCGCGCCGAATGCCGCGGTGCCCGCTCCAAGGTCACCTGGACCCAGGTGGAGACCGGTTCGGCGATCACCTGGAAGTACCCTTCGTGCGTGCTGCTGGGCGACGACTCGGTGGGCGAGTTCCACTCGGTGGCGCTGACCCACCACCGCCAGCAGGCCGACACCGGCACCAAGATGATCCACGTCGGCAAGCGCACCAAGAGCAAGATCGTCTCCAAGGGCATCAGCGCCGGCCGTGGCCAGAACACCTACCGCGGCCTGGTCAAGGTCGCCGCCAGCGCCGACGGCGCGCGCAACTACACCCAGTGCGACTCGCTGCTGATCGGCAAGAAATGCGGCGCCCATACCTTCCCCTATATCGAGGTGAAGAACCCCGCCGCCACCGTCGAGCACGAGGCCACCACCTCCAAGATCTCCGACGACCAGCTGTTCTACTGCCGCGCGCGCGGCATCGACCAGGAGAACGCGGTGTCGATGATCGTCGACGGCTTCTGCAAGCAGGTGTTCAAGGAGCTGCCGATGGAGTTCGCGGTGGAGGCCAAGAAGCTGCTGGAAGTGTCGCTGGAAGGCTCGGTCGGATGAGTCGCCTGCCCCTGCTCCTGCTGGCATTGCTGCCGGCCGCTGCCTCGGCCGCGTCGCCGGGCAAGGCCTGCGACGGCGCCCGCACCCAGCTGGACATCAACGAATGCGCCGCGCGTGAAGCCGACGCCAGCGATGCCGAGCTCAACGCCGTGTACCGGCAGGTGATGCAGAAGCTGCAGGGCCAGCCGGTGGCCATCGCCAGGCTGCGCGACGCCCAGCGCCTGTGGATCCAGCTGCGCGACGCCGACATCCAGGCACGCTACCCGGTGGGCAAGGACGAGAACCCACGCGTCCTGTACGGCTCGATGTACCCGATGCTGTATTCGGCCAACAAGGCCGAGCTCACCCGGCAGCGCACCGGCTGGCTGCGCGCCACCTTCCTCGATCGCGCCGAAGGCGAGCTCTGATCGCCCTGCCCCACATTCAAATTTGAAGACCGCACCCTCATGTTGAAGATCGAAAACCTCCACGCAAGCATCGCCGGCAAGGAAATCCTCAAGGGCCTGTCGCTGGACGTGAAGCCCGGCGAAGTCCACGCCATCATGGGCCCGAACGGCGCCGGCAAGTCCACGCTGGGCAATGTGCTGTCCGGCCGCGATGGCTATGAGGTCACCGCGGGCAGCGTGCGTTTCGAGGGCAACGACCTGCTGGAGCTGGAGCCGGAGGCGCGCGCCGCCGCCGGCCTGTTCCTGGCGTTCCAGTACCCGGTGGAGATCCCGGGCGTGAACAACACCTATTTCCTGCGCGCCGCGCTCAACGCCCAGCGCAAGGCGCGCGGCGAGGAAGAACTCGATTCGATGCAGTTCCTCAAGCTGGTGCGGCAGAAGCTGGCCGTGCTGCACCTGAAGGACGAGCTGCTGCACCGCGGCGTCAACGAAGGCTTCTCCGGCGGCGAGAAGAAGCGCAACGAGATCTTCCAGCTGGCGGTGCTGGAGCCGAAGCTGGCGATCCTGGACGAGACCGACTCGGGGCTGGACATCGACGCGCTCAAGAGCGTGGCCGACGGCGTCAACGCGCTGCGCTCGCCTGAGCGCTCGTTCCTGGTCATCACCCACTACCAGCGCCTGCTCGACTACATCAAGCCGGACGTGGTGCACGTGCTGGCCGATGGCCGCATCGTCAAGAGTGGCGGCCCGGCGCTGGCGCTGGAACTGGAAGCGCACGGCTACGACTTCCTCAAGGACCGCGTGGTGCGCGAGGCGGCCAAGTAATGAGCCCGCTCCTGCAATCGCTGGCCGCCGCGTTCTGCGGCAACGACGAGCGTCGTGCCGCGCTCGATGCCGCGCTGCGCAGCGGCCTGCCCGCCGCGCGCAGCGAAGCCTGGAAGTACACCTCGCTGCGCCAGCTCGAACGCCGCAGCTTCGGTGCCGCGCCGCTGCAGGCGCCGACCATCGACGCCGCGCTGCTGGCCGCCATCCCGGCGCCGCGGCTGGTCTTCGTCAACGGTCGCCCCAGCGACGCCCACAGCGACCTGTCAGGGCTGGACACCGGCGTCCAGGTGCGCACGCTGTCGGCGGTACGCCGCGACGAGCCGCTGGCCGCCGGCTTCCTGGGCCGCCGCTTCGACCGCGCCGAGGAGGTGTTCGCCCAGCTCAACGCCGCGCTCGCCGACGAGGGCGTGCTGGTGCAGGTGGCCGAGGGCATCGCCGCGACGACGCCGTTGCACCTGGTGTTCGTCAGCGCGCCGCTGGCCGCCGCACACGCCGATGCCACGGCCGCGGCCGCGACCCGGGACGCGACCGACATCGCCTGGCATCACCGACACCTGGTCGAACTGCGCCGTGGCGCGTCGCTGGACCTGGTCGAACACCACCTGCAGGCCGGCGACAGCGCGCACCTGGACAACACCCTGGTGCATGTCCACCTGGCGCAGGGCGCGCGGCTCGCGCATGCCCGCGTGCAGGCCGACAGCGCGCGTGCCACCGCGCTGCTGCGCACCGACGCGGTGCTGGCGCGCGATGCGGAGTACCGCCGCATCGACCTGGAACTGGGCGCCGCGCTGAGCCGCCATGAACTCAACGTGCGCCTGGAAGGCGACAACGCCCTGCTGGTCGCCAATGGCGTGCTGCTGGGCACCGGCCGCCGCCACATCGACACCCGCCTGGGCATCGAGCACATCGCCCGCGACACCCGTGCCGAGCTGCTGTGGCGGGGCGTGGCGGCCAACCGCAGCCGGGTCGTGTTCCACGGCGGCATTCATATCCGCGAGGGCGCCGACGGCACCGACGCCAACCTGTCCAACAAGAACCTGCTGCTGTCCGCCGACGCCGAGATCGATACCCAGCCCACGCTGGTGATCGACGCCGACGAGGTCAAGGCCGCGCACGGCGCCACCGTCGGCCAGCTCGACGCCAACGCGCTGTTCTACCTGCGCTCGCGCGGGGTGCCGGCCGAGCAGGCGCGCGCCATGCTCAGCACCGCGTTCTGCCACGAGCCGCTGGCCGCCGTGGACGACACCCTCACCGGGCAGCTGGTCCAGCACCTGGGCCAGGCACTGCACCAGGCAGGCATGGCATGAACCTTTCCTCCCCGCGCCCCCTCCCCGACACCGGCAGCGCCCCCGACTGGGAGCGCGTGCGTACCGATTTCCCGCTGCTGATGCGCGAGGTCAACGGCAAGCCGCTGGTGTACTTCGACAACGCCAACACCGCGCAGAAGCCGCTGCCGGTGATCGGCGCGGTCGATGAGTTCTACCGCCGCTACAACGCCAACGTCAGCCGCGCGGTGCACGCGCTGGGGACCGAGGCCACCGACGCCTACGAAGGCGCGCGCACCAAGCTGGCGCGCTTCCTCAACGTGCGCGCCAACGAGCTGGTGCTGTGCAGCGGCACCACCTTCGCCATCAACCTGGTGGCCTACTCGTGGGCGCTGCCGCGGCTGAAGGCCGGCGACGTGATCCTGGTCTCGCGCATGGAGCACCACGCCAACATCGTGCCGTGGCAGCTGGTCGCCGAACGCACCGGCGCCCGCATCCGCGTGGCCGAGATCACCCCGGACGGCAGCCTGGACATGGACGCGCTGCACGCGGCGATGACCGCGGACGTGAAGCTGCTGGCGCTGACCCACGTCTCCAACGTACTGGGCACGGTCAACCCGGTGCGCGAGATCTGCCGCGAAGCGCGCCGGCGCGGCATCGTCAGCGTCATCGACGGCTCGCAGGCCGCGCCGCACCTGGCGCTGGACGTCGCCGCCATCGGCTGCGACTTCTACGCCGTCACCGGCCACAAGATGTGCGGCCCCACCGGCACCGGCGCGCTGTGGGCGCGCCGCGAGCTGCTGCAGGAGATGCCGCCGTTCCTGGGCGGCGGCGAGATGATCAAGGAGGTCAGCTTCGACGGCACGGTGTTCAACGACGCGCCGCACAAGTTCGAGGCGGGCACCCCCAACATCGCCGGCTTCGTCGGCCTTGGCGCGGCGGTCGACTACCTGGACGGCCTCGGCCGCGACCACATCGCCGCCCGCGAACAGCAACTGCTGGCGCACTTCACCGAGGAACTGCAGCGCGTGGACGGCGTGCGCATCTTCGGCACCGCGCCGCACAAGGCGGCGGTGGTCTCGTTCCTGGTCGAAGGCGCGCATGCGCACGACCTGGCCACCCTGCTCGACCTGCAGGGCGTGGCGGTACGCTCCGGCCAGCATTGCGCGCATCCGTTGCTGCAGTACTACGGGGTCGCTGCGACCTGCCGTGCCTCGCTGGCGTTCTACAACACACACGCGGAAATCGAGGCGTTCATGGCCGCGCTGATGAAGGTACGCGCCCTGTTGGGCTGAGCGTGGGGGCGGGGCATGCCCCGCCCGCGGCGTTGCCGTCACGGCATGCGCGCAAGACCCGCATCTACAAGGAAATCCGGCATCGCTACAATGCGGCGATGGATACCCTCACCTTCCGCAGCGCCACCCCGGACGACATTCCGGCCCTGATCGAACTGGTCACCTCGGCCTACCGCGGCGACGCCTCGCGCGTGGGCTGGACCACCGAAGCCGATCTCCTCGACGGCCAGCGGGTGGACGCCGCGGGCCTGCTCGCCGACATCCAGCGGCCGCGCAGCGTGATCCTGCTGGCCGAACAGGGCGGGCGGCTGCTGGCCTGCTGCCACGTCGCCGACGAGGACGGTCATGGCTACTTCGGCATGTTCGCGGTCAGCCCCGCGGCGCAGGGCGGCGGGGTCGGCAAACAGGTCATGCAGCATGCCGAGCGGCTTGTCGCGGCGCAGTGGGGGCTGCCGACCATGCAGATGACCGTGATCGACTGCCGCGACGAACTGATCGCCTTCTACGAGCGCCGCGGCTATGCCCGCACCGGCATCAAGAAGCCGTTCCCGTACGGCGACGCGCGCTTCGGCCTGCCCAGACGCGACGATCTGCGCTTCGAAGTCCTGGAGAAGCGACTGGAGCCGGCGGCATGAGCGCGACCTGGACCTATGTCTGCGCCAGCGATGAGCTGCTGCCGGGCGAGATGAAGACCGCGTTCGACGAGGTGACCGGCGCGCCGATCGTCGTGTTCAACCTGGACGGCGAACTGTACGCGCTGGAAGACCAGTGCACGCACGAGGAGTTCGAGCTGTCCTCGGGCAGCATCGACCCGGTCGAGGGCAGCATCGAGTGCGTCCTGCATGGCGCCCGTTTCGATGTCCGCGACGGCCGCGCCCTGTGCGCCCCGGCCTATACCCCGGTGCCCAAGTTCCCGGTCAAGCGCGAGAACGGCGGCATCTGGGCCCGCGACGACCGCGACTGACCCAGCCGGCACGGCGCCGGTCGGGGCACCGCGCATGCGTGTGGACATGCGAATCATTATCGTTTAATTTACCGTTATGCATGCCGCCCGCCCCCGCCCGCGCGGCTCCCGCGACGGAGCCCCGCCCTGCCTGCCGACCGTTACGGTGCGGCGGTACTGGCACCTGTGGCTGCTGGCATGCGGCTTTCTCGCCACCTGCCTGGTGGCGGCGCTGGTCCCCGCGACCCACGCCGCCGCATCGCCCGCCGGCGGCGCAGCCGTTGTCACGTCCGCCGGCCAGCCGGCGGCCCCGGGTGGCCCATCGCTGCACCTGACTGCGATTGCCGAAGCCGATGCCGAAGCAGCGACCCGCGTCGCGCGCCCGGCGGCACTGTCGCGCGCGCCCTGGCCGGCATCGCATCCGGCCCGGCCAGCCACGCCTCGGCGGATCAAGCCGGCGCCTGCGGCACCCGGCGCACGGGCGTACCGGTCGCCTCCGGGGCATGCGCCCCCTGCGCGCCACCACGGCTGAGTTCCGCGCGGCCGGGTCCACCTGCCAAAGGCCGCCAAGGGCCGCGCCTGCCTGCTCCGTTCCGTTTCCCGGGCCTCCGCACCGCCGGCGCCCGCGCTGCCGCTTTCGTCTTTACTTTTCCCGGACATCGTCATCCATGAGCCCCATCAAGACCCGCAAGTACCCGCCGCGTGCCGCCATGCTGGCCACCGCCACCCTCGCCGCCGGCTTCTCGCCCTTGGCCGCGCAGGCGGCGGACGCTGACGCCGGCGCCGCACAGGCCACCGATCTGGACAAGGTCCAGGTCCGCGGCAGCTGGTTCGCGCCGTCCTCGCCCAAGTTCACCGCCGAACTGCTGGATACGCCCAAGTCGGTGGCCGTGGTCACCGAGAAAACGCTGCAGGAGATCGGCGCCACCAACCTGGTGGACGCGCTGCGCATGGTGCCCGGCATTACCTTCGGCGCTGGCGAGGGTGGCAATTCGACCGGCGACCGCCCGTTCCTGCGTGGCTTCGATGGGCAGAGCAACATGTTCGTCGATGGCCTGCGCGACGTCGGCAGCCAGACCCGCGAAGTGTTCGACCTGGAGCAGCTGGAAGTGGTCAAGGGCCCGAGCTCGGCCTACGGCGGCCGTGATTCCGGCGGCGGCAGCATCAACCTGGTCAGCAAGACCCCGAAGCTTAAGAACCAGACCAGCGCCAGCATGGGCGTGGGCAGCGACCGCTACGCGCGCGGCACCGTGGACGCCAACTACGTGCTGGGCGACGGCATCGCCGCGCGCCTGAACCTGCTCAAGCACAAGTCCGACATCCCCGGCCGCGACGCCGCCAACGTCAGCCGCTGGGGTATCGCGCCGTCGATCGCGTTCGGCCTGAACGGGCCGCTGCAGGTAATCGCCAGCCATTACCACCTGGAAACCGACGACCTGCCCGATGCCGGCGGCTTCCCGTATGCCAACCCGGCCACCGGCACCACCACCGGCCGGCCGCTGGTGCCTGACCGCAACAACTACTACGGGCTGAAGGACCGCGACTTCCAGCGCACCCGCGCCGACATCAGCACCCTCGATGCCAGCTATGACCTGGGCGGCCACAAGCTGCGCAACATCGCGCGCCTGGGCAACACCAGCAACGACTACCTGTGGACCCAGCCGGACGACAGCAAGAACAACCCGAACAAGTACGGCACCCTGTGGCGCCGCACCAACGACCGCGCCATCGATACCCGCACCTTCGCCGACCAGCTCAGCCTGACCGGCGCCTTCCAGAGCGGCGGGCTGAAGCACAGCTACAGCGCCGGGGTCGAATACAGCGAGGAGAAGAGCAGCAAGGGCCGCTACCTGATCGGCGGCGGCGGCACCAGCAACGCCATCGACGGCACCCAGGCCTGCCCGACCACCGGCGCGGCGACCGGCTGGAACTGCACCGATTTCTACAACCCCAACCCGAACGACCCCTGGGCCGCCACCCACCCGGTCACCCGCAGCGACAAGGCGCTGGACATCCGCCAGACCACGCGCACCGCGTCGGTGTACGCGTTCGACACCCTCGAACTGAGTCCGCGCTGGCTGCTCAACCTGGGCCTGCGCTGGGACGACTACGACACCGAGCAGGTCACCCCGGTCGCGGGCAAGGCGCCGACCGTGCTGCGCAACAGCGAGTCCTTCGTCAACTACCAGGCCGGCGTGGTGTTCAAGCCCACGGCCAACGGCAGCATCTACCTGTCCTACGGCACCTCGTCCACGCCGCCGGGCATGGACAGCGGCGAAGGCAACGACGCGATCAGCGCCGCCATCCAGAACCTCAAGCCGCAGGAGACCAGGAACTACGAGCTGGGCACCAAGTGGGACCTGTTCGGCAACCGCCTGAACCTGACCGCCGCGCTCTTCCACACCGAGATGAACAACGCGCGCGTGGTGGTCGACAGTGGTGACACCCGCAACGCCGGCCGGAAGGCGATCAACGGCGTGGAGATCGGCATCAACGGGCAGATCAGCGAACGCTGGAGCGTCGCCGGCGGCTACACCTGGATGGATTCGGAGCTGAAGGACAACGGCTACGTCTGCTCGGTGTCCAGCCGCAGCGGCTGCCCGGCGCCCGGGGTGTGGATCGTCTCGCCGTACAACGGCAACGTCTTCCCCAACACGCCGCGGCACGCGGCCACGCTGTGGACCACGTATGCGCTCCCGTTCGGCCTGACCCTGAGCGCTGGCGCGAGTTATGTAGACAAGCAGTACGGCGACGTCGCCAATACCAAGTGGATCCCGGCCTACACCCGCTGGGACGCGATGGCCAGCTACGCCCTGCAGGACAACATCAGCCTGCAGCTCAACCTGCAGAACCTGACCGACAAGGTCTACTTCACCAAGGCCTATTCGTCGCACTACGCGAGCATCGCGCCGGGGCGTTCGGCCACGCTGGCGCTCAACGTCAGGTTCTGATCCAGGGACACCGACGGCGGCAGGTCTGCCGCCGCCGTTTTCGCCTTTCCGGCAGGCCCGTCTTTCCTTCAAACGCCAAGCCCGATCGAAGCCATCGATGTCCGCGTCCTCCCGCCCCTTCCTCGATGCCGACGCGCTGGCCGCGCGGCTGAGCGCGGACCCGCACGCGGCCTTCGCCGATGTCCGCGCGGCCGCCCAGGGCGGACTGGTCGCCGCGCAGCTGCTGCTGGCGCAGATGTACATGGACGGCAAGGGCGTGGCGCGCGACGCCG
This sequence comes from Stenotrophomonas sp. Steno-Z10-HUANG, assembly GCF_056393075.1. Classification (NCBI taxonomy): domain Bacteria; kingdom Pseudomonadati; phylum Pseudomonadota; class Gammaproteobacteria; order Lysobacterales; family Lysobacteraceae; genus Stenotrophomonas; species Stenotrophomonas sp. Steno-Z10-HUANG. The sequence continues at coordinate 541,140 of NZ_JBWJPA010000001.1, read as the reverse complement.
AAGCGGCACTGCTGTGGTACGCCACCGCGGCCAACAACGGCGATGCGCTGGCGATGAACATGCTCGGCCGCTGCCACGAACTGGGCCAGGGCACCGCGCACGATCCGGCACTGGCTGCCGTCTGGTACCGACGCGCGGCCGAGGCCGGGCTGGACTGGGGCATGTACAACCTGGCCAACCTGCTCGCCACCGGCCGCGGCGTGGCGCAGGACCGCCGCCAGGCGCTCGCGCTCTACACCCGCGCCGCCCACCTGGGCCACGCCAAGTCGATGAACCTGCTGGCGCGCCACCTGGAAGATGGGCTGGAGACCGCGCGCGACCCGCAGGCGGCGCTGGGCTGGTACCGGCGCGCGGCCGAAGCCGGGGACTTCCGCGGGCAGGCCAACTACGCCTCCATCCTGTTGCAGCAGGCGCGCATCGACGAAGCGCTGCACTGGCTGCGGCTTGCGCTCGCCCACGGCAGCCCCGCGTTCATGGCGCATATCGTTCCGCAACTGGCCGCCTCGCCGCACCCCCGGGTACGCGCGCTGGCCGACTCTCCCGCAGACTGAGGAAAGCCCCGATGCTGCTGCATATCCCCAACGTGTTGACACCGGCGCAGGTCGCCGGCTTCCGCGCCCGGCTCGACGCCGCGCAGTGGATCGATGGCCGCCAGACGGTGGGCCACCTCGGCGCCCAGGCCAAGCGCAACGAGCAGTTGCCGGAGGATTCGCCGCTGCGGCGCGAGCTGGGCGAGACCCTCCTGCTGGCACTGGCCAGGCACCCGCTGTTCTTCAGCGCCGCGCTGCCGCTCAAGTACCTGCCGCCCCGCTTCAACCGCTACACCGGCGGCGGCACCTACGGCTTCCATGTCGACGGCGCGGTGATGAACCTGTCCCAAGGTGAACAGCTGCGCTCGGACGTGTCGTGCACGCTGTTCCTCAATCCGCCGGACGAGTACGACGGCGGCGAGCTGGTCATCAGCGACACCTATGGCGAGCACGCGGTGAAGCTGCCGGCCGGCGACCTGATCCTGTACCCCTCCAGCAGCCTGCACCAGGTGACGCCGGTGACCCGTGGCGCGCGGCTGGCGTCGTTCTTCTGGGTGCAGAGCATGGTCCGCGACGACACCCGGCGGCGGATGCTGTTCGAACTGGACAGCTCCATCGAGACCCTGCGCCAAGGCAACGCCGATGCCGGCGCGGTGCTGCAGCTGACCGGCGTGTACCACAACCTGCTGCGGCAATGGGCCGAGGTCTGACGGTGCGGTGGGCGGGTTGATCCGCGTCAACCCGACCTCAAATGAAATGAATTCTTATTTGCATCGGATAACGAATCCCAACTACAATTGCGCAACGCCGCCGGCCCGTTGATCGGCGGCCACTGACGCCCACCGGGGATCCGATGCACCACCTGCTCCGCCGCCGCTGCCTGTCCGCCCTTGCGCCCCTGCGCAACGGCCTGCGCATGCCGCTGTGGGGGTTGATGGTCCTGTGCCTGCTGCTGGGCCCTGCCGGCACCGGCCAGGCGCATGTCGCGCCCGCGACCCGGGCGCCGTCGGCCGCCGTCGGCGCAGGCGAGGAAACGCCCGCGGGTGAGACGGCCACGCAGGAAACACCCGCCAAACTGCGCCGCGTGGCCACGCTGCAGGCGCCGCGCGCGGGCTGCCTGCGCGCCGCGCCGCCACGTCCCGTGGCATGCGCCGTGGACAGCGCATCGACCCTGACGTCCGCCCTGCCGGCGGCTTCGCCGGCACCCCCGGCCGCCCTGCCCAGGCACTGGCGGTCGCAGCGCAGCCAGGCGCCCCCGTCGCGCTGAGCCGTCGCCGCGCGGCCACGCCGCGCCTGTTCCACCGCCCCTTCCGTCGCTGCCGTGGCGCCCGTGCGCCAGCGGCCCGCCGCACCCTTCTCCATTCCGTTCCCGAGGTCTTCCCATGGCTCTGCGCCATCGTTTCCGCGCGCCCGCCGCGCGCACTTCCCTCGCCCTCGCCCTGCTCGCCGCGCTGCCGGCACTGGCCCACGCCTCCGGCACCCCCGCCGCGCAACCGTCCACGCTGGACACCGTCGTGGTCACCGCGTCCGGCTTCGAGCAGAAGATCACCGACGCGCCGGCCAGCATCTCGGTGATCACCCGCGAGGACCTGGCCAGGCGCCCCTACATGACCCTGCTGGACGCGGTGCGCGACCTGGAAGGCGTGGACGTGGGCGAGACCCGCGACAAGACCGGCCAGGGCACCATCTCCATGCGCGGCATGGGCGCGGACTACACCCTGATCCTGGTCAACGGCCGCCGCCAGAACAACCACGGCGACATCTACCCGAACAACTTTGGCGGCAACCAGTTCAACCACATCCCGCCGCTGGACGCGATCGAGCGCATCGAGGTGATCCGCGGGCCGATGTCCACGCTGTATGGCGCCGACGCCATGGGCGGGGTGATCAACATCATCACCCGGCGCACCCTCGACAGCTGGCACGGCTCGGCCAGCATCGCCCGCACCGTCGAGACCGACGACGCGTTCGGCGACGACAGCACGGTGGACTTCTTCGTCACCGGGCCGCTGCTGCCCGGGGTGCTCAACCTGAGCGCGCGCGGCAGCTGGTACGAACGCAAGGCTTCCAACCCGACCTACGCAGCGGCCACCGATCCGGCCGGCGGACTGCACACCCGCCCGCTGGGCTTCGGCAGCGGCGGCAAGACCGTGGACAACACCAACAAGGCCGGCGGCATCACCCTGGCGTGGATGCCATCGGACAACCAGACCCTGTCGCTGGACTACGACACCTCGCGGCAGACCTACGACAACAGGATCAGGATCAACGACAGCGGCGTGGAGGAATACCCCGTCGGCACCGTCGACACCATCAACAGCATCTGGCGCGCCTCCAACTACTGCAGCGGCGCGAGCGGTGCCAACGCCGCCGCCTGCCGCGCCAACGGCGGCACCTGGGCGCGGCGCGCCGACCCGCGGGTCGGCTACAGCGCATCGCAGGCGTTCACCCGCGATGCCTGGGCGCTGACCCACGAAGGCCAGTGGGACATCGGCAACAGTTTCGTCTCGCTGGCGCGGGTGGCCACCAACAACGATGGCCGCACCCTGCCGTTCACCGTGGCCGAGCGCGAACGCCTGCTGGCGATGATCGACGGCACCGGCGCATATGCCGGCATGGGCCTGGCCGAGCGCCGCGCGCTGGCCGAGTCCACCTTCCTGCCGCGCCCCAAGCGCACCCTGGAGAGCGCGCAGTACACCCTGGACGCCAAGCTCGACGTGCCGTTCCAGGCCGCCGGCGAGCACACCCTGGTGGTCGGCACGCAGGTCATCCGCGGCGATCTGACCGACGGCGTGTTCGGCACCGAGAAGGGCACGCCCGGGCTGAAGCAGGAGCACGACATGTACTCGCTGTTCGTCGAGGACAACTGGAAGGTGAGCACGCCGCTGACCCTCACCGCGGGCCTGCGCTACGACGACCACAAGGTGTTCGGCGACCACCTGAGCCCGCGCCTGTACGGTGTCTATGCGCTGGGCGAGCAGTGGACGATCAAGGGCGGCGTCAGCACCGGCTTCAAGACCCCCAAGACCACCGACCTGTACGACGGCGTCATCGGCTTCGGCGGCCAGGGCACGCTGCCGTTCTTCGGCAACCCGGACCTGAAGCCGGAAACCAGCACCAGCACCGAGCTGGCGGTGTACTGGCAGCACCCGCGCGGCCACAACTTCAACGCCACGCTGTTCCACAACCGCTTCGAGGACAAGATCGACAGCCAGCCGTGCGGCGCCGGCCTGGCCCTGCGCTGCACCAGCAGCGGCGAGTATGCCGAGCTGGGCTATTCGAGCAGCAACCGCACGGTCAACATCGACGAAGTGGTGATCCAGGGGGCCGAGCTGGCCGGGCGCTGGCAGATCAGCGATGCCTTCGGCCTGCGCGCCAACTACACCTTCACCGACAGCGAGCAGAAGAGCGGCGCGGAGAAGGGCCTGCCGCTGGGCAACAGCGCTCGGCACATGGCCAATGCCACGTTCGACTGGCAGGCCAGCGACCGCCTGAGCCTGTTCCTGACCGCCGAGGCGCGCTCCAGGCGCTACCGCGGCGTCAGTGCCGTCACCGGCAAGGAGCTGTACTACAAGGACTACACGGTGCTGCACCTGGGCGCGTCGTTCGAGGCCACCGGCTGGCTGACCTTCAACGCGCGCATCAACAACCTGCTCGACCGCGACTTCACCACCTACCAGACCACGTTCACCGACCTCAACGGCAACGGCATCTACGGCGACGTGACCAACGAGGTGCTGTTCGAGGACGACTACAACAACAAGGACAAGGCGCGCAGCGTCTGGCTGAGCATGAACCTGCGCTTCTGATCCGCCCAAGCGGGTGACGCCGGCCGCACCCGCCGAGGCCGGGATACAGAGTGATACAAATTGCGAATCATTCTCATCAATGTTCTAATTCCCTCCCTTTCCCCCGCACCACGCCCGTGTCCGCCGAACGTTCCCCCGCCGATCTCGTCCAGCAGCAGGCCAGCCGCGGCTTCTGGCTGCGCACGCTGCACCAGTGGCACTGGATCAGCTCGGCGGTCTGCCTGATCGGCATGCTGCTGTTCGCCGCCACCGGCATCACCCTCAACCATGCCGCCAGGATCGAGGGCGCGCCGCAGGTGACCAACCGCCAGCTGGAACTGCCGCCGCCGCTGCTGCAGGTGCTGGCGGCGCCGCACGCCGATGGCAATGCACCGCTGCCGGCGCGGGTCGCCGACTGGCTGGCGCGCGAACTGGACGTGGCCATCGGCGGGCGCGCGGCCGAATGGTCGCCCGAAGAGATCTACCTGTCGCTGCCGGGCCCCGGCAGCGACGCCTGGCTGAGCATCGACCGCGAGACCGGCGCGGTGGAGTTCGAACGCACCCGCCGCGGCTGGGTGTCGTACTTCAACGACCTGCACAAGGGCCGCAACGCCGGCGCCGGCTGGGGCTGGTTCATCGACCTGTTCGCGGTGGCCTGCCTGGTGTTCTGCATCACCGGCCTGTTCCTGCTGCACCTGCATGCGCGGCAGCGGCGCATGACCTGGCCGCTGGTCGGCCTGGGCCTGCTGGTGCCGCTGCTGATCGCCCTGCTCCTCATCCACTGAACACGCTTCCCCTACGGAGTCGCACCATGCGCGTCACCCTCACCATCGCCCTGAGCGGGCTGCTCGCCGCCGCCCCGGCGGCCTACGCCGCGAGCCTGGACATCAACGTCGAGATCCCCCGGCTCAACGTGGCCGAGTACCACCGCCCCTACGTGGCGGTGTGGGTCGAGGATGGCGCGCAGAAGTCGGTGGCCAACCTGTCGGTGTGGTACCAGCAGACGTCCAACGCCGAAGGCCATGGCACCAAGTGGCTGCCCGACCTGCGCCAGTGGTGGCGCAAGAGCGGCCGCACCCTGCAGGTGCCGGTGGACGGCGTGACCGGGCCGACCCGCCCGGCCGGCAAGCACGCGCTGAGCTTCAGCGACAGCCAGCCGCAGCTGCGCAACCTGCCCGCCGGCCAGTACACCCTGGTGGTGGAAGCGGTGCGCGAGGTCGGCGGCCGCGAGCTGCTGAAGATCCCATTCGAGTGGAAGGGCAAAGCCGCCACCGGCAGCGCCCGCGGCCAGAGCGAACTGGGCCTGGTCACCCTCGCCACCAAGCCCTGACCTTCCGGACAAGGAGAAACCCGCATGAAACACACCACGCTGCTCGCCGCGCTGATCGCCGCCTCGCTTCCGTTCTCCGCCCTGGCCCACAAGCAGTGGCTGCTGCCCTCGGCCACCGTCGTCGCCGGCAACGATGCCTGGGTGACGGTCGACGCCGCGGTGTCCAACCAGCTGTACTACCCCGACCACGTGGCGATGCGGCTGGACAACGTCAGCATCGCCGCGCCCGACGGCAGCACGCTGCAGCCGCAGAATCCGGCCACCGGCAAGTACCGCAGCGTGTTCGACGTGCCGCTGGCGCAGGAAGGCACCTACCGCATCGTCAACCTCAACCGGGGCCTGTCCGCACGCTGGGATACCCCCGAAAGCCTGGCCGCGGCCAAGGACAAGCCAGCGGCCGGCGGCATGGGCGGCGCGCGTGGCGGCTTCCTGCGCAACGCCACGGCCGAGGACCTGGCCACCAAGATTCCGAAGGACGCGCAGAACCTGCAGGTCACCGAAGGCATCGGCCGGGTGGAAACCTTCGTCACCAAGGGCAAGCCGAGTAACGTCGCGGCCACCGGCAAGGGCCTGGAACTGGTACCGGTGACCCATCCCAACGACCTGTTCGCCGGCGAGGAAGCCACGTTCAGGCTGGTGGTCGACGGCCAGCCCGCCAGCGGGCTGGAGGTGGAGATCGTGCGCGGCGCCACCCGCTACCGCAACGCCCAGGACGAGATCAAGGTGACCACCGGCGCCGACGGCAGCTTCAAGGTGACCTGGCCGGAGGCGGGCATGTACTGGCTGGAAACCTCGACCAGCGATGCCAGGACCAGCGCGCCGCAGGCCAAGCAGCGCCGGCTGAGCTACGTCGCCACGCTGGAAGTGCTGCCGCAGTAAGGCAGCGGCACGTGCCGGGGAGCCACGGGCAGGCCGTCGCCGCGGCGGCCCCCCAGCTCCCCCGGCCCGCGCCTGCACGGGTACCGGCGCGGCCGCCGGCGCCCCTCTTCTTTCCCCTGTCCGCATCCCCTTCCATGTCATCCGACATCGCCGCACTCGGCGGCCACACCATGGGCACCACCTGGAGCGTCAAGCTGGTGGCGCCGCGCGACCGCGACCTGCATGCGCTGCATGCCGGCATCCAGGCGCAGCTCGACCGCGTGGTGGCGCAGATGAGCACCTGGGCGCACGATTCGGATATCAGCCGTTTCAACCGCGCGGACCGCGGCCACTGGCAGCCGCTGCCCGACGATTTCTGGCAGGTGTTGCAGGCCGCGCGCAGCGTCGCCGAACGCAGCGAGGGCGCCTTCGACCCTACCGTGGGCCCGCTGGTCGCGCTGTGGGGGTTCGGCGCCGATGCACGCGGCCAGCGCCCACCCGACGCGGTGCAGATCACCCGTGTCGCCGCGCAATGCGGCTGGCAGCGGCTGCGACTGGACGCGCAGGCGCAGGCCGTGCTGCAACCGGGCGGCCTGCAGCTGGACCTGTCGGCCATCGCCAAGGGCTACGGCGTGGACCTGGTCAGCCGCTGGCTGCGCGCCCAGGGCATCGAAGCGGCGCTGGTCGAGGTCGGCGGCGAACTGCATGGCCGCGGCCGCAAGCCGGACGGCCAGCCGTGGCGCGTCCTGGTCGAATCGGCACCCGACGAGGATGCCGGCAGCGGGCAGGCGCCACGCGTGCTGGCACTGGACGACCTGGCCGTGGCCACCTCCGGCGACCGCTGGCACCGCTATGAACACGACGGGGTGAGCTACAGCCACACCCTGGACCCGCGCCGGCAGGCGCCGGTGACCGGTGCCGCCGCGGCGGTCACCGTGGTCCACCGCGAGGCGATGCTGGCCGACGCCTGGGCCACCGCGTTGACGGTGATGGGGGCCGACCAGGGATGCGCGTTCGCCGATGCCCATGGCCTGGCCGCGCGCTTCCTGCAGCGCGGCGCCGATGGCCCGCTGGAAACGTTGTCGCGCGGCTTCCGGCAGCAGCTGGACGCGGGCAACGCATGAACCATCCGGGCTCGATGCGCACCATCGCCGGCAATGCCGTGGTCATCGCCGCGCTGCTGGCCATCGCCGGACTGCTGCTGCGCCTGCACCTGGGCCAGGACGGCTGGCAGCCCACGCCGCTGCCGGCGCGGCGCTGGATCGCGCTCGCCGCGGTGCTCGGCTACGTGGCAGGGTGCCTGGCGCTGTGGTGGCGCGCGCGCCCGCGCCCGGACGAGCCCGGCGACAGCGGCGAACCGCCGCTGCTGGTGGCCTGGGCCAGCCAGACCGGCTTCGCCCGGCAGCTGGCCGGGCATACCGCGCAGAGCCTGCGCGATGGCGGTTGCCGGGTACGCCTGCGCGCGCTCGACCAGGTCGATGCGGCGCTGCTGGCCGGTACCCGCAAGGCACTGTTCATCGCCAGCACCACCGGCGAGGGCGATCCGCCCGACCACGCCCTGGCCTTCCTCGACCAAGTGATGCGCCAGGCGCCGGCGCTGTCGGCGCTGCAGTACGCGGTGCTGGCACTGGGCGACCGCAGCTACGCGGACTACTGCGCGTTCGGCCACCGGCTCGACGACTGGCTGCGCGGACAAGGCGCGCAGCCGTTGTTCGATACCGTGGACGTGGACAATGCCGATCCGGCCGCGCTGCGCCACTGGCAGCAGTTGCTCGGCCAGTTCGGCGACGGCCGCGTGCAGGCCGACTGGAGCCCGCCCGATTACCAGCCGTGGGTGCTGCGCGCACGGACGCGGACCAATCCAGGCAGCGTCGGCGGCCCGGTGTTCCAGCTGTGCCTGCAACCGGCCGACGCCGCGCTGCCCGCCTGGCAGGCCGGCGATATCGCCGAAATCGGCCCACGGCACGCGCCGGCCACGGTCGAACAGTGGATGCGCGCGCACGCGCTCGATCCGGCGACAACGCTGGCCGATGGCCGCGCCCTGCGTGAACTGCTGGCCGCGGCCAGGCTGCCCGAGGCGATCGATGGCAGCGCGCCCGAGGCGATCGCGGCGGCGCTGCAGCCATTGCCGCACCGGGAATACTCCATCGCCTCGCTGCCCTCGGAGAACCACCTGCGGCTGCTGCTGCGGCGGCAGTCGCATCCGGACGGCACCCCGGGCCTGGCCAGCGGCTGGCTGTGCGACCACGCCGCCATCGGCGCGCGCATCGACCTGCGCCTGCGCGCCAACCCCAACTTCCACCCGCCGGCCGGCGACGCGCCGCTGGTGCTGATCGGCAACGGCACCGGCATCGCCGGCCTGCGCGCGCACCTGCGCGCACGCATCGACGCCGGCGCACGGCGCAACTGGCTGCTGTTCGGCGAACGCCACCGCGCCCACGATTTCCACTTCGGCGACGAGCTGGAGCAGTGGCGTCGCGATGGCGGCATCGAACACCTGGATACCGTGTTCAGCCGTGATGGCGGGCCCCATCGCTACGTGCAGGACCTGCTGGCCGCGCAGGCCGGGCGATTGCGGCGCTGGGTCGACCACGGCGCCACCGTGCTGGTCTGCGGCAGCCTGCAGGGCATGGCGCCGGCGGTGGACGCGGTGATCGCACAGGTGCTGGGGCGCGAATGCAAGGAACAACTGGTCCGGGAGCGGCGCTACCGCCGCGATGTTTACTGACGGACCCGCATGAAGCGGGGAACGGCGGGGCCGCCTGCCGGGACGTGAGGGGTAATGCCGCATGCGGGGCAAGCCCCGCCTCTACGATCCGCATCAACACAGGACCGTGGTGCCGGGTTTGTCCGGCACATGGCTTTCCCGGTAATGCCGCATGCGGGGCAAGCCCCGCCTCTACGATCCGCATCAATACAGGACCGTGGTGCCGGGCTTGTCCGGCACGTGGCTTTTCCGGTAATGCCGCATGCGGGGCAAGCCCCGCATCTACGATCCGCATCAACACAGGACCGTAGTGCCGGGTTTGTCCGGCACATGGCTTTTCCGGTAATGCCGCATGCGGGGCAAGCCCCGCCTCAACGATCCGCATCAACACAGGACCGTAGTGCCGGGCGTGTCCGACAGATGGCTTTTCCGGTAACGCCGCATGCGGGGCAAGCCCCGCCTCTACGATCTGCATCAATACAGGACCCTGGTGCCGGGCTTGCCCGGCACGTGGCTTTCCCGGTAATGCCGCATGCGGGGCAAGCCCCGCCTCTACGATCCGCATCAATACAGGACCGTGGTGCCGGGCGTGCCCGGCACATGGCTTTTCCGGTAATGCCGCATGCGGGGCAAGCCCCGCCTCTACGGCAGCAGCGCCATCCACTGCCTGATCAGCGCCACCACTGCGGCCTGCCTGGCTTCCAGTTCGGCGGCATCGCGGAATTCGAGCAGGGCGCGGTCCGGCGCCAGCCAGGTGAGCAGGCCGTCCGGATCGGCGATGGCGCCCACCGGCAGGCTGCGCTTCTGCGTTCCCAGGTGCAGGATCAGGCGCACCACGTCGGGCCGGCGCAGCTGCATCGTCGCGAAGTGCCCGCGGCTGCGGAAGCTGGGGGCATTCCACTTGACCTCGTCGCGGATCGCCGGATCCACCGCCAGCAGCAACGCACGCAGCGCGCGGATCACTGCCAGCCGCGGGTGATCGAGCGCATCGATGAAGGCACCGACGTCCTTGCCATGGGTCTTGTCCATCGTCGCTCCCGGCGCTGCGGCCAGGCGCCATCATCGGCCGCCGCGCACGCGGCTGTCCACGCGCCGCGCCCGCCTCAGGCGACGTGCGCGGCCGGCGAGACCCGGATCGCCAGCAGCTCGCCGGCACCGTGCAGCGCATGCCGCCGGCGCGCGCCGGCCCCCAGCCAGGCGCTGTCGCCGGCCTCCAGCGGCGGCAGCATCGGGTCCTCGAACGCCGCCTGCCCGGCCAGCAGGTGGATCGCCCACGCCACCTGCGGCTCGCAGAAGAACAGCATGCTGCCGACCAGCGGCCGGTGCAGCAGCTCGGCATGCAGGTCGGCGCGACGCCACATCAGGTTGAAATCGCGGGTTGGGCCATCGACCAGTTCGCCGTCCAGCGCGTCCTCGCCGGCGAACCGCAGCCGCTGGTAGGGCGGCAGCAGGGTTTGGCAGCGGCCATCGGCGAAGCGCAGGCGCAGACCCTCGCCTTCGAGCAGCACCAGTTCGCGTTCGATGCCGGGAAACGCGGAAAACGCCGCGTCGTGTTCGATCTCGGCGATGGACAGGCGCAGCTGCCACGGCTCCTGCGCCGGCAGGCGCAGGATCTCGCGGGTCCAGCCCAGGCCGTTGCGCCACCGCTCGCGCTGGTAATCGGCGGCCGGAATCACCCGGGAAGGCGTCGTCAGGATATCCATCGGCGCATGATGCCACGCCGCGACGATGGCGCCGCCACGACAGTGGCGGCGATCCGCATGCTGCGTGCCGCGCAGGACCGGCGCGGCGATTCCCACGCCTGCGTGCGCGTCGCCTACTTCGGCAGCGCCAGGTTCTCCGCGGACAGCGGCTTGCCCATGCGCGGCGTGGTCTGGATCACCGCGTCGGCCGGCAGTGGCGTGCCCTTGTCCAGGCGCGCCTGCACGCGGTCAAGCGCGGCATGCACGTAGGGCAGCAGCGGCAGGTAGCGCGCGCCGTAGTCGGGCAGCCCGAGGAAGCCGTCGAAGTGCTGCACATGGCGTACCTGCCAGTAGTTCACCTCGCGCCCGGCGGCCTTGGCCGCAGCCACATAGGGGGCACTGCTGAACGCCGGCGGGATCAGGCCGTCGTCGGTGCCGTGCACCACCATCACCGGCAGGCCGCTGCGCGGCAGCCCGGCGCGGGTGGCCTCGATCCCGGCCTGCACCCGGCGGGCATCCTCGCCCTGCCCGTCCCACAGGGCGCGCAGGCACTTCAACCCGGGATAGGTCAGGTCCGGTAGCTGCACCTTGCTGTCGAGCAGGCCGACCCCGGCCCCCGGCGGGATACCGCTGCCATCGGCGATCCACGCCGCGCGTTCGGCGGCGGTGGCCGCACGCGGCGAAAAATCCGGGTTCTGCGCGGCGAAGCTGAAGCCGCACGGATGCTCGCCCACGCCATAGCGGCCATAGGCCGAGGCATAGCCGGCGGCGACCGCGCGCCACAGGTCGAAGCCGGTGGACAACGCGCCGGCACGCAGCGCGGCGTCGGTCCAGCCCTTGCCCAGCATCAGTTCGTAAGCCGACCGGGCCTGCGCCGCCGGCGTGGCGCCGGCGATGACGCCTTCGGCCGCCAGCGTGGCGCAGCGCACCGTGGCAGCGGCCTGCAGCGCGGCGGTCAGCGGCGGCTGCGGCAGGTCGGTCATGTGCAGTTGCGCGCACGGCATCAGCAGCGCCGCCTCGGTAGCGTAGTCGTACAGCGCGCGTGCACCGGGGCCACTGGACAGCACGCTCGGTTCGCCGGCAACCACCGCGTCCAGCCAGTCGCCCTCCATCTCCGCCGCGCGCAGCACCGCGCCGCCGCCGTTGGAGATGCCCACCGCGATCACGCGGGTGTTGGCGAAGGTGAACGGCGCGGCCTGCGGGAACGCCTGGTCCAGCGCCAGCAGCGCGAACTCGGCCGCCTGCTTCACGTGGCGACCCCAGTCCGCTTCCGGGTTGTCCCGCGAATGGGCGTGCTTGAACGCCACGCCGGACGCATTGACCGGCGCATCCGGCACGAAGGCCAGGTCGGCGGCCTCGCCGAGCGCGCCGACCATGCCGTTGGCACGCACGCCGATCTGCGCATCCAGGTCGAAATAGTCGCTGCCCGCGCCCTTGTCGGTGTAGACCACCGCGCAGCCGCGCGGCAGGCCCCAGGCCGCCGCCACCGACACCGCGCCGTAGATGCCGCGCGAACCCGACGCCGGCGCCACCAGCACGCAGCGCCGGCCGCTGTCGAAGTTGTCCGGCACCTGCGCCAGCACGCGGTGCGGCTGGTGGGCGCCGGGCAAGCGCGCATAGGCCGAATACTCGCGACCCGGCACCGGGGCCAGGTCGCCGAACAGATCGCCATAGCCACCGCCCGGGGCCAGGTCGGCGATGCCGCGCCAGCTGCCCCACAGCGCGCGCCGGCGCAGTTCCTCCACGGTCGGCGCATTGGCATCGGCGAACGCCGGCGGCGCCAGGCTGCGCAGCCCGGCCAGGCCGAGGCCGGCGGTCAACAGGTCGTCGTTGCCGCGATGCTCGCTGCGCAGTTCGTTGCTGAACATGGAAGACTCCACGGACTTGGACGCAGGGCCGCTGGCGCACGACGCCAGGCCGAATCCGACGATGAGGCCGCAGGCGGCGCGCAGGAGGGAAGTAGTCATGTCCCCACACTAGCAGAGCGCCCCGCCCGGCCCATCGTACTTTCGTACCACGCGGCGCTTACGTTCCGGCTGCTACGTTCTGCGGCCTTCCCCCACTGTTTGACGGAGTTCCCATGGACCGCTTCCTGCAGGGTCGCACCGCGCTGGTCACCGGCAGCACGTCGGGCATCGGCCTGGCCATCGCCCAGGCACTGTCCGCCGCCGGCGCGCGCGTGGCGATCAACGGCCTGGGCACGGCCGAACAGATCGACGCCGCGCTGGCCGGCGTCGCCGCGGCCGGCGGGCAGTCGCGCCATTTCGGCGCCGACCTGCGCAATCCGGCCGAGATCGAAGCGATGATGGCCGCGGTGCAGGACTGGGGCGCGCTCGACGTGCTGGTCAACTGCGCCGGCATCCAGCATGCCGCGCCACTGGCCGAGCAGCCCGCCGGCAAGTGGGACGACATCATCGCCATCAACCTCAGCGCCGCCTTCCACACCATGCAGCAGGCGCTGCCGGGCATGGCCGCGCGCGGCTACGGCCGGGTGGTCAACATCGCCTCGGTGCACGGGCTGGTGGCATCGAAGAACAAGGCGCCCTACGTGGCCAGCAAATTCGGCATCGTCGGCCTGAGCAAGGTGGCCGCGCTGGAATACGCCGCCGCCGGCAGCCGCGACAGCGGCGGGGTCACCGTCAACTGCGTGTGCCCGGGCTGGGTGGAAACGCCGCTGATCGAGCCGCAGATCCAGGCCCACCGCCACGGTGGCAGCCGCGACGACGGCGTGCGCGCCCTGCTGGAGGAGAAGCAGCCCAGCCTGCGCATGTCGCTGCCCGAGGACATCGCCGCGATGGTGGTGTGGCTGTGCCGCCGCGAAGCGCACAACCTCACCGGCGCGGCGCTGCCGATGGACGGTGCCTGGACCGCGCAGTAAGCGCATGGCGGCGCAACCTGCCGGGCACCGCGGCCGCGCCGGCGGCGCCGCTGGCGGCCGGGGTGCGCCACCGCCACACATTGGCCGACAATGCAGGCATCACCCGCCCCTTCCTGCCCCATGCCCAGCCTGCTGATCGCCGACGACCACCCGCTGTTCCGCGCCGCGCTGCGCCAGGCCGCGGGCGAGGCGGTGGCCGACCTGCAGGTGCGCGAGGCCGAATCGCTCGAGGGCGTGCTGGCGGCGCTGGACGCCGCGCCCGATACCGACCTGATCCTGCTCGACCTGCACATGCCCGGCAACCACGGGCTGGCCGGGCTGGCGGCGATCCGCGCCCAGCACCCGGGGGTGGCGGTGATCGTGGTGTCGGCCAACGACGACCCGCGCGTGGTGCGGCGCGCGCTCGACCACGGCGCCGCCGGCTACCTGCCCAAGAGCTCGGGGCTGAACGAACTGCGCGAGGCGATCCGCAGCGTCATGGCCTGCGAGCAATGGCTGCCGGCGTCGCTGCGCGCGGCGGTGGCGCGGGCGCAGTCCTCCAGCCACGACAGCGAACTGGCCGCACGCCTGGCCAGCCTGTCGCCGCAGCAGTTCCGGGTACTGGCGCTGGTCGCCGAGGGCCTGCTCAACAAGCAGATCGCCGACCGCCTGGACGTGCAGGAACGCACGGTCAAGGCGCACCTGTCGGCGATCTTCGAGCGCCTGGGGGTGCGCAACCGCACCCAGGCCAGCGTGGTGCTGCGCGAACTGGAACTGAGCGACCCCAGCCGCCAGAGCGACCTGTAACGCGCGGCGCGCAGGTACGCGCCGCGCCACCGGTCATGCCGCTGCCTGGCGCTGGTGCCGCCGCGACAGCAGCGCGTAGTACAGCAGCGGAATCACCACCAGGGTGAGCACGGTCGACACCAGGATGCCGAAGATCAGCGCGATCGCCAGGCCGTTGAAGATCGGGTCGTCAAGGATGAAGAACGCACCGGCCATCGCCGCCAGCGCGGTGAGCGCGATCGGCTGGGCGCGCACCGCGCAGGCATCGACCACCGCCTGCTCCAGGGTCTGCCCGCGTTCGACCAGGTGGTTGATGAAATCCACCAGCAGGATCGAATTGCGCACGATGATGCCGGCCAGCGCGATCATGCCGATCATGCTGGTCGCGGTGAACTGCGCCCCGAGCAGCGCATGGCCCGGCATCACCCCGATCACGGTCAGCGGGATCGGCGCCATGATCACCAGCGGCACCGCGTAGTTGCGGAAGTACGCCACCACCAGCAGGTAGATCAGCACCATGCCGGCGGCATAGGCGATGCCCATGTCGCGGAAGGTCTCGTAGGTGATCTGCCATTCGCCGTCCCACTTGATGCCGAAGCCGGCGCCGTCGGTCGGCTGGCGCACGAAGAACTGCGCCAGGCGCTGGCCGTCGATGGCGTGGTCGCCGACCTGGCCGACCAGGTCGAACATGCCGTACAGCGGGCTGTCGATGCTGCCGCTTTCGTCACCCATCACGTACACCACCGGCAGCAGGTCCTTGTGCTGGATCGCGCCATCCCAGGGCGCGCGCCGCACCGTCACCAGCTCCGACAACGGCACCAGCTGGCCATTGCCGCCGCGTACCCGCAGTGCCAGCACGCCGTCGAGCGTGGCCTGGCCGCTGGCCGGCAGCCGCAGCCGGATCGGGCGCGGGTACAGCGAGCCGCTGTCGATGACATGGCTGGCGTCGCTGCCCGCCAGCCCGGCGGCGATGGTCTGCACGATGTCCGCCTGCGACACGCCCAGCCGCGCCGCGCGCTCGCGGTCCACCACCAGCACCTCGCGCGCGGCATCGGCCTCGACGCTGCTGTCGACGTCGACGATGCCGTCGGTGTCGAGGAAGCGCTGGGTCAGCGCGCGCCCGATCTGGCGCAGGCGCGCATGGTCCGGGCCGTACAGCTCGGCCACGATCGGCGACAGCACCGGCGGTCCCGGCGGCACTTCCACCACCTTCACCGAGGCACCATGGCGGCGTCCGACCCGCGCCACTTCCGGGCGCAGCGCCACGGCGATGTCGTGGCTCTTGCGGCTGCGCGCGTGGCGGTCGACCAGGTTGACCTGCAGGTCGCCGGCGTTGGCACCCTCGCGCAGGTAGTACTGGCGCACCAGCCCGTTGAAATTGATCGGCGCGGCGGTGCCGGCGTAGCCCTGGTAGTGCAGCACCTCCGGGGTGCGGTCGAGCACGCCGGCCAGTTCGGCGAGCACCGCGTTGGTGGCCTCCAGGGTGCTGCCTTCGGGCATGTCCACCACCAGCTGCAGTTCGGACTTGTTGTCGAACGGCAGCATCTTCAGCACCACCAGGCGGAACACCGCCAGGCTCGCGGCCAGCGCCACCAGCACGGCCATGGCCAGGAACAGCCAGCGCCGCCGGCGCGCGGCGCCGTCACCGGCCAGGAACGGCGTCATCACCCGCGCGAACACGTGGTGCAGGCGCGCGGCCATGCCGCCTTCGACATGGCCGTGGGCGCCGGCCACCGCTGCGCCGGCATGGCGGCGCAGCAGCTTCAGCGACAGCCACGGGGTGACCACCAGCGCGATCAGCAGCGACAGCACCATGCCGACCGAGGCATTGATCGGGATCGGCCGCATGTACGGCCCCATCAGGCCGCTGACGAAGGCCATCGGCATCAGCGCGGCGATCACGGTGAAGGTCGCCAGGATGGTCGGCCCGCCCACTTCGTCGACCGCCGGCGGGATCGCCTCGCGCAGGGTCTTTCCGCCCTGCGCCATGTGCCGGTGGATGTTCTCCACCACCACGATGGCATCGTCGACGAGGATGCCGATCGAGAAGATCAGCGCGAACAGCGACACCCGGTTGAGGGTGAAACCCATGGCCCAGGACGCGAACAGCGTCACCGCCAGGGTCAGCACCACCGCCGAACCGATCACCAGCGCCTCGCGGCGGCCCAGCGCGAACAGCACCAGCAGCACCACCGAACCGGTCGCGAACACCAGCTTCTTGATCAGGGTCTGCGCCTTGTCGCTGGCGGTCGCGCCGTAGTCGCGGGTGACGGCCACTTCCACGCCCTCGGGAATGACCTGCCCGCGCAGCGCCTCGATCCGCTCCAGCACCGCGCCGGTGATGTCGGCCGCATTGCTGCCCGGCTGCTTGGTGATGGCCAGGGTCACCGCCGGGGCCACGCCGGTGCGCGGGCCGGCGCGCCTGGGCGGCGCGCCGTGCCAGACATAACGCGACGGCAGGTCGGTGGCATCGCTGACCGTGGCCACGTCGGCCAGCCGCACCGGCTGCCCGCCGTCCACCCCCAGCACCAGCCCGGCCACGTCGGCGCGGTCGGCCAGGAAGCGCCCGGCGCTGACCTGCACCACGCCGTCGCCACCGATGCGTTCGCCGGCCTGGCGCGCCAGGTTCGCCGCCTGCAGCGCCGCGGCCAGGTCGTTCACCGCCAGGCCATGGGCGGCCAGGCGCGCCGGATCCAGCGTCACCATCATCGCCCGCTCGGGCGCGCCGATGGTGTAGACGTCACGGGTGCCGGGCAGGTGCTTGAGCTCGGTTTCCAGGGTATGCGCGACCTGGGACAGTTCCAGCGCGCCACGCCCGCCGGCAGCGCGGTCCGCCGCCGTCGGCGCGGGCGCATCGGCCCACAGCGTCAGCGCCATCACCGGCACGTCGTCGATGCCGCGTGGCTTGATGATCGGCTGGCCGACGCCCACGTCCGGCGGCATCCAGTCCATGTTCGAGAACACCTTGTCGTACAGGCGCACCAGCGCCGCCTGCCGCGGCACGCCGACGTCGAACTCCACTGTCAGCACCGCCAGCCCCGGGCGGCTGACCGAATAGGTGTGCTTGACCTGCTCGATCCCGGCCAGCCGACGCTCCAGCGGATAGGCCACCAGCTGCTCCACCTGGCGCGCGTCGGCGCCGGGGAACGGCACGATGACGTTGGCCATGGTCACGTCGATCTGCGGCTCTTCCTCACGCGGGGTGATCGCCACCGCGACCAGGCCCAGCAGCAACCCCAGCAACGCCAGGATCGGGGTCAGCGGGTTGTCCTGGAAAATGCGGGCCAGGCGGCCGGAAACACCCAGCCGCGGCGTATCGTGCGGCGCCATGTCAACGCTCCCCGCGGGCAGCGGCCAGCGCCTGCATCGCCGCCAGTGGATCGGCGGCGATGCGCTCGCCCGCCGCGAGCCCGGCGATTACCTCCACCTGGTCGCCGCGGCGTTCGCCCAGGCGCAACTGCCGCAGCGACGGCCGGCCATCGGCCAGCACGTAGACGGCATCGACCTCGCCCCGCCGCAGCAGCGCCGAGACCGGTATCTGCGGATACGCGCCGCCCTTCACCGCCGGGAACACCACCCGCACCGTATTGCCGGGCACCGGCGCTGCCTCCAGCACCGGCAGCAGCACCCGCACCTTCACCGCATGGGTCGCGGCATCGGCGGCCGGGAATACCGTCACCTGCGCCGCGTCGACCTGGCGCCCGTCGTCCAGCTGCAGCCGGGCCACGGCATCGGCACGGATCGCATCGGCCTCGGACTGCGGCACGCTGACTTCCACGCGCAGCGCATCGGGCGCGAACACCGTCATCAGCGGCTGGCCCGGGTTCACGCTCTCGCCGGGCTCGACGTCGCGGCTGCTGACGATGCCGGCATACGGTGCGCGCACCAGGGTGTAGCTGCCCTGCTGGCCGGCGCTGGCCAGTTGCGCGCGGGCCGCATCGCGCGCGGCCACCGCGGTGTCGCGCGCGGCGCGGGCACGGTCCAGCTGCGCCCGCGACACATACTGGCCCTGCGCCAGGTCGGCATGGCGGCGATAGTCGAGCTCGGCCTCGCGCGCGGCGGCCTCGGCGGCACGCACCTGCGCACGCGCCGCGTCCACCCCCGCCTGCTGTTCGACCGCGGTCAGCCGCAACAGCACCTGCCCGGCGGCCACCCGGTCATCGACATCGGCCTCCACCTGCGCCACCCGCCCGCTGGTCTGCGCCGACAGCGTGGCCTGGCGCACGGCCTCCACTACGCCATCCCAGCCGCGCCCTTCGCCGGCGTCGGCGGCCCGCACTTCGATGCTGGACAGGCCCTCGACCTTGATCGGGGCAGGCTGAGGCTGGCCCCCGCCGCAGGCCGCCAAAGAGGCGGCCAGCAGCAGGGCCAGGGCATGGCGCGGGCGCAGGGTGTTCTGTTCCACGGCGCCGCCTTACTTGAACGCACAGCCGCCGGGCACGCCCAGCCTGCGGAACACGATGGCGGCCGGGCAGAAGCCGGTGACGCTGGCCTGCAGCAGGTTGGCGCCGACGAACACGGTGAGCCACAGCCACAGCGGCGATACGAAATGCGCGAGGGCGACGCTGGCGAGGACCATCACGCCGGCGAAGGCAAGGACGGCACGGTCTAGGTTCATACGGATTCTCCTGGGCTGCACGGGACGGCACGGATGCCGGGTTGCACTGAACATTAGCATTTACTAATATTAGCGTCAACTGATATAAGGAACCGCCATGCCTGCCTCCATCAACGACCTGGTCGCCGCCGCCCGCGCCCGCATCCGCGAGGTTTCCCCGCAGCAAGTCGCCGCCTGGCCGGCCGGCAGCGTCGCGATCATCGACGTGCGCGAAGCGGACGAATATGCCGCCGGCCACCTGCCCGGCGCGGTCAACATCCCGCGCGGGGTGCTGGAGTTCCGCATCCACGCCCACCCGGCGCTGGCGTGTTCCACCAGTCAGGAACTGACCCGCCCCGACCGTCCGCTGCTGCTGTACTGCCTGACCGGCGGCCGCTCGGCACTGGCCGCCGACAGCCTGCGCCAACTCGGCTTCAGCGACGTGCGTTCGCTTGCCGGCGGCGTTGCCGCGTGGCGCAATGAAGCCCTCCCGCTGGAACAGGAATGATGATGGCCGATACCGCTTCCCGCCCGCCGTTCGACGTGACCGCGATGCGCGCGCATGCCGGCGACGCCGCGCAGCTGCTCAAGGCGCTGGCCAACGAGAACCGGCTGCAGGTGCTGTGCCTGCTGGCCGAGGGCGAGCATTCGGTGGGCGAGATCAACGCCCTGCTGGACCTGAGCCAGTCGGCGCTGTCGCAGCACCTGGCGGTGCTGCGCGAAGAAGGCCTGGTGGTGACCCGGCGCGAGGCGCAGACCATCGTCTACGCCCTGGCCGACGGCCCGGCGGCGGCGGTGATGCACACCCTGCACGGCATCTACTGCGGCGCCCCCGCCGCCCGCAGCCGGGCGGCCAGGCGATGATCGCGCTGCTGCGGGCCCTGTTCGGCGGTCGCGGCGCGCAGCTCACGGCGCATGAAGCGCGTGCGCGCATGCAGCGTGGCGCGGTGCTGGTGGACGTGCGCGAACCGGCCGAGTTCGCCCGCGGCCACGCGCCCGGCGCACGCCTGCTGCCGCTGTCGCGCATCCGCGCGGGCGCGGCCGGCGCGCTGGAGACGCTGGACCTGGCCGACACCCCCCACGAACTGCTGCTGATCTGCCACAGCGGCATGCGCTCGCGCATCGCCCAGGCGGCGCTGGCAGGGCACCCGCGCGTGCGCTGCGTCAACGTCGCCGGCGGCATGCAGGCCTGGGCCGCCGCGGGCCTGCCGACCACACCACCGCAGGGCTGACCACACGTTACCGGCCCGTCCTGCACAGCGGCGCCCGGCGCCGATGCCTGTTCCCACCACGCCGGCAATCGCCGGGCACCGTTCCCCTTCCCTTACCCAGGAGCAAATCCATGAGCGCCACCCCGTCCTACACCGACCTGACCCGCGACATCTCGCGCAACCTCACCCCGCTGCGCACCCACAACGCCGATGTGATGCAGGGCTTCGGCGCGCTCAGCAAGGCGGCGATGGCGGCCGGCGCGCTGGATGAGAAGACCAAGGAGCTGATCGCCATGGCGATCGGCGTGGCCAACCGCTGCGATGGCTGCCTCGGCTTCCATGCCAAGGCGCTGGTCCGGCTGGGCGCCACCCCGGAGGAGTTCCGCGAGATGCTCGGCGTGGCGGTCTACATGGGCGGCGGCCCGTCGTTGATGTACGCGGCCAACGCGCTGGCGGCGTTCGAGGAGTTCAGCACCGCGCAGGGCTGAGCACGCCCGGCCGCGCGCGCTATGGCCGGGCCAGCGCGCGCGCGGCCAGCAGCCGGTCCATGATCGATTTCAGCGCGAGCGGCCGCACCGGCTTGTGCAGCAGGGTCAGGCCCTGCTCCAGCACCTCGCGGCGGGTGGCCAGGCTGTCGTCGGCGCTGAGGATCAGGGTCGGCCGGGTGCCGAAGCGCGCCCCCAGCCGCGCCTGCAGGGCGGTGCCGGTGTCGCCGTCGTCCAGGTTGTAGTCGAACAACCACAGCGCCGCCGGCGCGGCCTGCATCGCCGCGACCGCAGCCGCCTCGGCCGACGCCTCGGCCACGTCGTAGCCCCAGCCGCGCAGCAGCGCCGCCAGCCCGGCCAGCGCCGCCGGGTCGTTGTCCACCACCAGCACCCGGACCGCACCGCGCGCCGCCGGCTCCGCCGGTCCCGGCGGCGCAGGCGGCGCAGGCGGCGTGGACACCGGCAACGCATCCACCGCCACCGAGAACACCGTGCCCCGGCCGAGCATGCTGCGCAGCCGCAATGGCGCCTGCAGCAGGCCGGCGATGCGGTCGGCGATGGCCAGGCCCAGGCCCAGCCCCTGACCGCCGCTGTCCTCGCCACGGCGGAACTCCTCGAAGATGCGCCGCTGCTCGGTCGCGGCGATGCCCGGCCCGGTGTCGTGCACCTCGATGCGCAGCCGTCCGCCCTCGCGGCGCACGCCCAGCAGCACGCCGCCGCGCGCGGTATAGCGCACCGCATTGGCTAGGAAGTTCTGCAGCACCCGCCGCAGCAGTTGCGGGTCGCTGTTCACCCAGGCGCGGGTCGGCACGTAGCGGAAGCCCAGCCCACGCGCCGCAGCCAGTGCACGGAACTCGGAAGCCAGCGGGTCGAGCACCTCGGCCAGCGGCATCCCGCGCGGCTGCGGCACCAGCCCGCCGGCCTCCAGCCGCGACATGTCGAACAGGCCGGTGAGCAGCTGCGTGGTCGAATCCAGCGCGCCGCGGATCTGCGCCACCGCCTGCCGCTGCGACGGCGCCTCCACCTGCTGCGCCAGGGTGTCGGTGAACAGGTGCGCGGCATGCAGCGGCTGCAGCAGGTCATGGCCGATGGCGGCCAGGAACCGGCTCTTGGCGTCGTTGGCGCGCTCGGCCTCGCGCTTGGCCGACTCCAGCAGCGCGGTGCGCTCGCCCACCCGCTGCTCCAGCGTCTCGTTGCTGCGCATCAGTTCCTGTTCGGTGCGGCGGAACTCGGTGACGTCGGTGAAGGTAGCCACGAAGCCGCCGCCGGGCATCGGATTGCCGCGGATCTCGACGATGCGGCCGTCCGGGAACACCCGCTCGGTGAGGTGCGCGGTGCCGGCGCGCATGAACGCCAGGCGCCGGTCCACCGCACGCTCGTCGCTGCCACGCTGCGGCAGCGCCTGCAGCGCCCAGCGGGTCAGGTCGACGATCGGCCGGCCCACCTGCAGCAGTTCATCGGGAAAGCCGAACAACTGCGCATACGGACGGTTCCATGCCACCAGCCGCTGCTCGCGGTCGATCACGCTGATGCCCTGGCTCATGTTCTGCAATGCCGCCTGCAATACCTGCTGGTTGAAGCGCAGGTCCAGCGAGGCCTCGCTGACGATGGCCGCGACCGTGGCCAGTTCGCCGCTCTCGCGGCGCGCGGCGTCGAGCAGCAGCCGCGCCGACGCCGCGCCGAGCACCGCGGACAATTCGCGCTCGATGCTGGCCTCGGTCGCCGCCGGCACCGGCCCCTGCCGCGGCGCGTCGGCCAGCAGCCGCTGCACCTTCTCCCACGGCAGGAAGCGGCGGCCGGCGTCGCGCAGTGCGTCCGCGTCGAGGTTGCGCCGGGTGCGGTCGGGCGTGTCGCGGCGCCAGGCCATCACCAGCAGCGTCACCGCGGTGCCGACGAACAGGCTGGCGCCGACCGCGCGTCCCAGCGGGCTCCAGCCGGTCAGCCCGAACAGCGCCTCGGGCGCCAGCCAGCGCCAGCCCAGCGGCCCGTCGGCAAGCCAGGCCGGCACCCTGCCGCTGCTCTCCAGCAGGGTCGGCAGCAGCAGCACCCAGGCCCAGGTGGCGAAACCGGCCAGCACCCCGGCGATGGCCGCGCGCGGCGGCGTCTGCGGCCGCCAGATCGCGAACCCCAGCACCGGCACCAGCGTGGCCATCGCCGAGAACGAGATCGCGCCGATGTCGGCCAGTACGTTGCCGCCGCCGATCGAACGGCTGTAGCCCCAGGCCAGCAGCATGATCACGCAGATGCCGGCGCGCCGCAGCCACACCAGTTCGCGGCGGTGGTCGCCGCCGGCGCGGGCCCAGGTACTGCGCAGCAGGCCCGGCGCGAACCAGTGGTTGCCGATCATCAGGCTCAGGGTCAACGTGCTGACCACCACCATGCCGGTGGCCGCGCTGAGCCCGCCGAGGAAGGCGAACAGCGCCACCCCGGTGTGCCCGGCGGAGAACGGCAGGGCCAGGGTGTACATGTCGCTGGGCACGCTGTCGCCCAGCAACGCGGTGCCGGCGCGCGCCAGCGGCAGGATCGGCAGCGCGATCAGCAGCAGGTACAGCGGGAACAGCCAGCGCGAGGTGCGGATGTCGGCCGGGTCGCGGCACTCGACCACGCCGACGTGGAACTGGTGCGGCAGCAGGAACATCGCCAGCGCGCCAAGCAGCACCAGCGGCATGAAGCCGCCGGCCGGCGCATCCGCCACCGGCGCGGGCGGCGGCACCGCCACCGCATCCAGCCCGAACCAGACGAAGGCGCCCAGCGCCAGCATCGCGCCCAGCTTGAACAGCGACTCGGCGGCCATCGCCAGCACCAGCCCGCGGTTGTGCTCGGACACGTCGGCGCGGCGCGCGCCGAACAGCATCGCGAACAGCGCCATCGCCAGCGCCACGTACAGCGCGCTGTCGCGCCAGGGCGCGGCGTCCACCGCATCGGCCGAGCGCAGGGTGAGCATGGCAAAGCTCATCGCCACCGCCTTGAGCTGCAGCGCGATGTAGGGAATGAGCCCGAGCGCGGCGATCAGCGTCACCGTCGCCGCCAGCCAGGCGTCGCGCCCCAGCCGCGCAGCGATCAGGTCGGCCAGCGAGGTCGCGTTGGTCTCGCGCGCCAGCCGCACCAGGCGCACCATCATGCCGATGCCCAGCGCGTAGAACAGGATCGCGCCGACGAAGGTCGGCGGCAGCGGCCAGCCATAGCGCGCGGCCTGGGTGACCGTGCCGTAGAACGTCCACGAGGTGCAGTGCACCGCCAGCGACAGCGCGTAGACATGGCGCCAGTGGCGCGCGAACACGGTGGGCCGGCGTTCGCCATAGAGCGCGACGCCGAACATCAGCACCAGCCAGGCCACTCCGGCCAATGCCACCGTCACCAGACTCAACATGCGCAAGCAGTCCCCGTATGCATGGCGGGCAGGATACGGCGCACGCCCCGCGTGGCGGAACCGCGCGGACCCCGGCCCGGCCGCGGCATGGTGGCCGGCGCCCCGCGCGCCGCGCGCCGGCCCCGTGCGCGGCATGCGGCCGCGCCCCGCCACCGCCACGCCGCGGCTGCGGGCCCGCGCACGAAAAAGCCCTCCCTGCGGGCGCAGGGAGGGCCGGGTTGCGGAACTGCGGCACGCGCCTCAGAAGTTGTAGCGCAGCGACATGTACCAGTTGCGCGGCAGGCCGTAGTAGGCGGTCTGGATGTTGCCCACGCTGGCGAACTCCTGGCCTTCGGTCTTGTATTCCCTGTCGGTCAGGTTGCGCACGCCGGCACGCACCTGCCAGGCCATCTGCGGCGAATCCCACACGCCGTAGACGCCGAGCAGGGTGTAGGCGTCCTGGCTCAGCACCGCGCGGTTGTCCACGCTCAGCCAGGTCTTGCCGCGGTAGGAGACATCGCCACCGAAGGTCAGGTTGCCGTTGTCGCCCAGCGAGAACACGTGCTGCAGGGCCACGCGCGCGGTCCAGTCCGGCGAGAACGGCACGTGGTCATGGTTCACGTTCGGATCGAAGCCCGGGTACGAGGGATCCAGGCGGAAGTCCTCGAACTTGTCGTACTTGGCGTCCATCCAGCCGATCTGTGCGCTCAGCGTGGTGGCCTCGCCCAGCAGCGCACTGCCCTCCAGCTCGATGCCCTTGATGTTGAGCTTGGCCGCGTTGAGCACCGGGAAGGTGCCCACGTCCTGCGAGACGCGCGCCTGGAAGTCGCTGTAGTTGCTGTAGAACGCCGCCGCGCTGCCGCGGAAGCGGCGGTCGGCCGAGCTGCCCTTCAGGCCGAGCTCGTAGGTCCACACGTATTCCGGATCGAACTTGGCGTGCTGGGTGTCGTAGCGGGTGTTGGCGCGGCCGTTGAAGCCGCCGGACTTGAAGCCGCGGTTGGCCGACACGTAGCCCATCAGGTTGTCGCCGAACGCCTTCTGCAGGCTGATCGACGGGGTGACCGCGGTCCACGAGGCCTTGGCGGCAAAGGCCACGGTTTCGTTCAGGGCGGTGAACGGTGCGCCCCAGAAGGTGCTGGTGGAACGGGCGTAATCCTTCTTGTCCTTGGTCCAGCGCACGCCCGCGGCCACGGTCCAGCTCGGCACGAACTCCCAGTTGAGGTGGGCGAAGGCGGCGTTGGAGGTGGTGGTCAGGTCATCGTTGATGGTGCGCAGGAACGGCACCTTCGCCCCCAGGAACGAGAACAGGTCGTCGGCATAGGCCTCCTGGTAGGACGGGACGTTCTCCTTCATGTAGTACGCGCCGAAGGTGGCGTGCAGGTTGGAGCCGTTGTCGTAGTGCAGCTGGAATTCCTGGCTCTTCTGGTCCTGGTTCAACGCGACCAGCACGTCGCCCAGCTCGTACTCGGAGGCGTCGATGTCGATGTAAGACTTGGTCTTGAGCTTGCGGTAGGAGCTGATGCTCTTCAGCGTCCACTGCGCGTTGATGTCCCAGTCCATCGCCAGCGATGCACCGGAGTGCTTCAGGTACTGGCCCTCGCCGTTCTTGAACGAGGTCAGGGCGCGGCGGTTCCACTCGCCGGTCTCGCCGGGCTGCAGCACGATCACGCCGGCCGGCGCGAGGCTGGTCTGGCGCAGGTCGGCCATCGGCCGGCCCAGGGTCAGCGCGGCGTCCTGCTTGGTGGTGTCCAGCGACAGCGTGGCACGGAAGCTGTCGGTGGGGTTGAAGGCCATCTTGAAGCGCAGCGCCTCGGTGTCGTCGTCGTTGTAGCGCTTGCCGGTCTCGGCGTCCTTGACGTAACCGTCGTTGGTGATCTTGGCACCGGCGATGCTGGCGGCGATGGTGTCGCTGAGCTTGCCCGAAACGTAGAAGCGGCCTTCCAGGCGGCCGTAGTCACCCGCGGTGACTTCCACCGCGCCGCCCTCGTTGTCGAACGGATTCTTGGTGGTCAGCTTGATCGCGCCGCCGGTGGAGTTCTTGCCATACAGCGTGCCCTGCGGGCCGCGCAGCACTTCCAGCTGCTGGATGTCGAACAGCGAGAACAGCGCGCCGTTGATGCGCGAGTAGTAGACGTCGTCGACGTACATGCCCACGCCCGGGTCGAACGTCTGCAGCGCGTCCGGCTGGCCGATGCCGCGGATGAACACGTTGACGCTGTTGGCCGAGCCGCGGCCCTGGGCGATGTTCATGTTCGGCACCGCGCCCTGCAGGCCTTCCACGGTGGAGGCCTGCAGGTCCTTGATCTGCTCCTCGCCGAACGCCGACACCGCCACCGGCACGTCCTGGATGGACTCGGCGCGACGCCGCGCGGTCACGGTGACTTCGTCCAGCTGGGTGGCCTGCTGGCCGGCCGCCGGCTGCTGTTCCTGGGCCTGCACGAATGCGGCCGGGGCCAGCAGTGCACAGCCCACGGCCATGCTCAGATACTTGCGCTTCATTGGTCTCCCTCCTCCCGGGTATGACACGGCGGCACACGGATGCCGCCCACGTAGCGCACGTTAACGGGGCGTTAGGAGCGGGCGTATCGTCCGTTCGTACAGTGGGCCGGGCCGGGCCGGCTCCCGATACTCGCCGGCATCGTGTCTGGCCGGGGAGCCGTGGATGTCGTTTCTGATCGTACTGGCGGCGCTGTGCTTCCTGATGTTCGTGGCCTACCGCGGCTACAGCGTGATCCTGTTCGCGCCGGTGGCGGCGCTGGGCGCGGTGCTGCTGACCGACCCGACGCTGGTGCAGCCGATGTTCACCGGCCTGTTCATGGACAAGATGGTCGGCTTCCTGAAGCTGTATTTCCCGGTGTTCCTGCTCGGCGCGGTGTTCGGCAAGCTGATCGAGATCTCCGGCTTCTCCAAGTCGATCGTCACCGCCACCATCCGCCTGGTCGGCGCACAGCGCGCGATGCTGTCCATCGTGCTGGTCTGCGCGCTGCTGACCTACGGCGGGGTGTCGCTGTTCGTGGTGGTGTTCGCGGTCTACCCGTTCGCCGCCGAGCTGTTCCGCCAGAGCAACATTCCCAAACGGCTGATCCCGGGCACCATCGCCCTGGGGGCGTTCACATTCACCATGGACGCGCTGCCGGGCACGCCGCAGATCCAGAACATCATCCCGGCCTCGTTCTTCGGCACCACCGGCTGGGCCGCGCCCTGGCTGGGGGTGATCGGCACGGTCGTGATCCTGGTGCTGGGCATGAGCTACCTGGAATGGCGCCGGCGGGTCGCCATCGCCCGCGGCGAGGGCTACGCCGGTACCGACGAAGCGCTGCGCAACGAGCCCGAGCCCTTCAGGGGCGACCGCCTGGCGCACCCGCTGCTGGCGGTGCTGCCGCTGCTGCTGGTGGGCGTGGCCAATTTCCTGTTCACCCGCTGGATCCCCGGCTTCTACGGCGAAAGCCAGTCGTTCGTGCCCGCGGTGATCGGCAACCCCGCGCCGGTGGTGCAGGAGGTGTCCAAGGTCGCCGCCATCTGGGCGGTGCAGGGGGCGCTGCTGCTGGGCATCCTCAGCGTCGTCGTGCTTGCCTGGAAGCCGGTGGTGGCGGCCTTCGCCGAGGGCACTAAATCGGCGATCGGCGGCGCCATGCTGGCGTCGATGAACACCGCCTCCGAGTACGGCTTCGGCGCGGTGATCGCCGCCCTGCCCGGCTTCCTGGTCGTGGCCAACGCACTGGGGTCGATCCCCAACCCGCTGGTCAACGAGGCCATTTCCGTCACCGCCATGGCCGGCATCACCGGCTCGGCGTCGGGCGGCATGAGCATCGCCCTGGCGGCCATGGCCGACAGCTTCATCGCCAACGCGCAGACCGCCGGCATTCCCATGGACGTGCTGCACCGGGTGGCGGCGATGGCGTCCGGCGGCATGGACACCCTGCCGCACAACGGCGCGGTCATCACCGTGCTGGCCGTGACCGGCCTGACCCACCGCCAGTCCTACAAGGACATCTTCGCCATCACGATCATCAAGACCCTGGCCGTGTTCGCGATCATCGGCGTGTACTACGCCACCGGCGTGGTCTGAAGACAGGGGCACGCGCGCCGCGCGGGCGCTCACCAGCGGGTTTGGGCAGTCAACCGCCCCTCGTCCCCCAAGGGACAGCATCAAGCCGGTGGGGTCGCGCCACATCGCGCAGGCCCCGCGCCGGTCGCGCTGCGCGGCGGGCCTGCCGCAGCGGGACAGGGCGACCGCTGGTCGGGCATGAATCGGGGCGGTCCGGCATTTCCGGCCACTGCGGGGAGGCCGCAGCCACTGCGTGGGCGCCGAACGCGGCCGGTTGCAGTGCGCGGGACGCGGGCATCGAGCTGGATTGCATGGCCGGCAGGACGCCCTGTCCGGGCGGGCGGCTGGCGGCGGGCGGTGACCGGGAATGCCGCGGCCAATGCCAAGCCTCGGTGGTCCGCCACGGCCGCAAAAAGAATCGCCCGGCTGCACGTCACTGTGCAACACCGGGCGATATTCACGTCCTTGTAGGCTTCCTGCCTCTCCCCTGCCTCCTGGCTATGCGGGGTTCTCCGTGTGGCCGTCGTCCAGACGGCGCACATAACCGCGATTCCTTTCCGCTCAGCGTCTTTCGACCGGTTTGGCCGCTGCCGGCTTGGCAGGCCTGGCGGCGGAGGCGGTTCCTGCGCCCACGCCGATCAGGTCACGATTCCGTTCGACCGTCTTCAAACCGATGCCTTTCACCAGTGCCAGTTCCTCGACACTCTTGAAAGGGCCGTTCGCCTGCCGGTATTCGACGATCGCCTGCGCCTTGGCGGCGCCGACATTCACCAATACCTGGTCCAGCTCCGCCGCGGTGGCGGTGTTGATGTCGACCTTGTCCGTGGCATGCGCCGATGCGGTCAACAACAACGCCAGAACCAGTGACTTCAGCATCACGGTGAAACGCTTCATCGCTGCAACTCCTTGTGGCTTGGACTGGAATGCCGGCAGTCCCGCCGGCCAGTCCAGTGTTCCGCGCCACATGAACACAGCCTATCCGCCGCGCCTTCACACCGCAGCCGGCAAACCGCCCGATTCCTTGTAGGAAAATTCCTACAAGACGGACGGCGTAGAATGGGCGCATCTGAAACCTTCGCAACCGGAGTTCCCGAATGGACAGCGCCAAGCTCGGCCAATTTCTCAGTGACAAGTGGGACAGCGACATCGTCCCGCAGCTGGTCGACTACATCCGCATCCCCAACAAGTCGCCGATGTTCGACGCGAACTGGGTTGCCAATGGCTACATGGACCAGGCCGTGGCGCTGATGGAGGGCTGGGCCAGGGCGCAGAAGATCCCGGGCCTGCAGGTCGAGGTGGTCCGCCTGGAAGGCCGCACCCCGCTGATCTTCCTGGAAATCCCGGCCTCCGGCCCGGAGACCGGCGACGACACCGTGCTGCTTTACGGCCACCTGGACAAGCAGCCGGAAATGACCGGCTGGGATCCCGACCTGGGCCCGTGGAAGCCGGTGCTGCGCGGCGACAAGCTGTACGGCCGCGGCGGCGCCGACGACGGCTATGCCCTGTTCGGCTCGCTGGCCGCGGTGCTCGCCCTGCAGGAACAGGGCCTGCCGCACGCCCGCTGCGTGATCCTGATCGAGGCCTGCGAGGAATCCGGCTCCTACGACCTGCCGGCCTACGTCGACCACCTGGCCGGGCACATCGGCCAGCCGTCGCTGGTGGTGTGCCTGGACTCGGGCTGCGCCAACTACGACCAGCTGTGGTGCACCACCTCGCTGCGCGGCCTGACCGGCGGCAACTTCACCGTCAAGGTGCTCAACGAGGGCGTGCACTCCGGCGACGCCTCCGGCGTGGTGCCGTCCAGCTTCCGCCTGCTGCGCCAGCTGCTCTCGCGCATCGAGGACGAGAACACCGGCCGTATCCTGCTCGACGGCCTGCACACCGAAATCCCGGCCGAGCGCCTGGAACAGGCCCGGCGCGCGGCCGAAGTGGTCGATACCGCCATCTTCGACAAGTTCCCGCTGGTCGACGGCCTCAAGCCGATGAACGAGGACCTGACCGAGCTGGTGCTCAACCGCACCTGGCGCCCGGCGCTGTCGGTCACCGGCATCGGCGGCATGCCGCCGCTGGAGTCGGCCGGCAACGTGCTGCGCCCGGAAACCTCGGTGAAGCTGTCGCTGCGGCTGCCGCCGACCGCCAACGGCAAGGCCTGCGGCGAGCTGCTGAAGGAAGCGCTGCTGCGCGACCCGCCGAACGGCGCCCATGTCAGCCTGGAACTGGAAAAGGCCTCCACCGGCTGGAACGCGCCGGCCATGGCGCCGTGGCTGGAGAAGTCGATCGACGACGCCAGCCAGGCCTTCTTCGGCAAGCCGGCCATGTACATGGGTGAAGGCGGCTCGATCCCGTTCATGGGCATGCTGGGCGAGAAGTTCCCCGGCGCGCAGTTCATGATCACCGGCGTGCTCGGCCCGCACTCCAATGCGCACGGCCCGAACGAGTTCCTGCACATCCCGATGGGCAAGCGGGTCACCGCCTGCGTCTCCAAGGTGCTGTTCGACCACCACGCAGCCAGCCTGCGCGGCGAGACCAGCGGCTCGCCGGTGGCCGCCGACAGCGGCACCCGCCACGGCGGCCACGGCTGCTGCTGAGCGGCGCGATGACGACGCAGCCTGGCCTTGCTAGGCTGCGTTTTTTCCTGGAGCGGGCGCGCACATGAGCGGACTGTTTGGCAGCGACAGCTGGCTGTACATCATCCTGGTCGGCTTCGTGGTCGGCCTGCTCGGGCGCTTCTTCATGCCCGGCAACAACCGCATGGGCTGCCTGCTCACCATCGTGCTGGGCATCGCCGGCGCGGTGTTCGCCGGCTGGTTCGGCCGCGAGATGGGCTGGTATGCCGCCGGGCAGCCGGCCGGCTTCGTCGGCGCCATCATCGGCGCCATCGCCCTGCTGGCGCTGCTGCGGCTGGTCAGCGGCAAGCGCTGAAGCCCATCCCGGATTTCCCTTCCAACACGGCACGTCCCCGGAGCGCAGCGCCCCGGCGGCGGGGCCATTGGCACCTGCGAGCACGCTCCACCGATGAACCCGGACATTTCCCTCGAACCGCAGCGCGCGCGGCACCGCCTGGAGTGGGCACGTGAACGCCTGGCCGACGCCACCGCCAGCATCGAGCGCGCCTCGGTGGATGCCGGCTTCCGCAGCTACTGACGCGTCACCGGTGATGCGGGCAGCCATATCGTCATGGACGCACCGCCCGGGCTGGAGGATCCGCGGCCCTGGCTGCGCATGCGCGAGCTGCTGCTGGCGCATGGGCTGCGCGTGCCCGCGCTGCTCGCGCAGGACCTGGATGCCGGCTTCCTGCTGCTGGAGGACCTTGGCGCGCCGACCCTGGCGCGGCTGCTGGACGACGGCAATGCCGATGCGTGGTTCGACCGCGCCATGGAGCAGCTGGTCCGGTTGCAGTCGATCCCGGTGCCCGACGGCTTCGGCGAGTTCGGCGAGGCGCTGCTGCAGCGCGATGCCGGCCTGTTCGACGAATGGTTCCTGCAGCGCCATCTCGGCCTGCAGCTGGACTGCGGCGAGGTCGAGGGCCTGCAACTGGTACAGCGGCGGCTGATGGACAACGCGCTGGGGCAGCCGCAGGTGATGACCCACCGCGACTTCATGCCGCGCAACCTGATGCCGGTGGCCGACGGCCCGGCGGTCCTGGATTTCCAGGACATGGTGCGCGGGCCGATCGCCTACGACCCGGTGAGCCTGTTCAAGGATGCCTTCCTCAGCTGGCCGCTGCCGCGCGTGGACGACTGGCTGGCGCGCTACCACGCGCGTGCGCTCGGCGCCGGCCTGCCGGTGCCCGACCGCGCCACCTTCCTGCGCGACGCCGACTGGATGGGCGTGCAGCGCCACCTGAAGATCCTCGGCATCTTCTCGCGCCTGCATTACCGCGACGGCAAGAGCCATTACCTGGAAGACGTGCCGCGCTTCATCGCCTACCTGGACGAGGTCCTGCAGCGCCACCCACAGCTGTCGGCGCTGCAGTCGCTGCTGCAGCGGCGGATCAAGCCGGCGCTCGCCGCGCGGGCCACCCGATGAAGGCACTGGTTTTCGCCGCCGGCCTGGGCGAGCGCATGCGCCCGCTGACCGAGCACACGCCCAAGCCGCTGCTGCCGGCCGGCGGCAAGCCGCTGATCGCATGGCACCTGGAAAAGCTGGCCGCGCTCGGCGTGCACGACGTGGTGATCAACACCTCGTGGCTGGCCGAGCAGTTCCCCCGGGCGCTGGGCGACGGCAGCCGCTGGAACCTGCGCCTGCACTACGCCCACGAAGGGCCGACCCCGCTGGAGACCGGCGGCGGCATGCTCAACGCGCTGCCGCTGCTGGGCGAGGCGCCGTTCCTGGTGGTCAATGGCGACATCTGGACCGACTTCGACTTTTCGCTGCTGCCGCGCGAGCCGGCCGGCGAGGCGCACCTGCTGCTGGTGGACAATCCACCGCAGCACCCGCGCGGTGACTACCACCTGGACGCGCACGGCGTGCTGCATGACGACCGCGACGCACCGTGCCTGACGTATGCCGGCATCGGCGTGTATCGCCCGTCGATCCTGCAGGGCTGGCGCGCGGTGATCGGCGATGCCCCCGGCAGCGAGCGCACCCCGCCGCGTTTCAGCGTGGTGCCGCTGCAGAAGCACTTCATGGCGCAGGGCCGCATGACCGGCCAGCACTACCGCGGCCGGTGGACCGACGTCGGCACCCCGCAGCGGCTGCAGGCGCTGGAAGAAGCCCTCTCATCGTAGGTACGGGGCTTGCGCCGTAGGGCGCTTTCCCGGTGAAGCCTCGTGCATTCCCGGCGAGGCATCGTGCGGGGCAAGCCCCGCACCTACGGAGAGCATTGCGCCAACGCGCCGTTCAATCACGGGTCGGGGCTTACATCCTCCGCGCCCGCATCCAGAGCACCAGCGGCGACCCTGCCCTGGTCGATTCACCGGAGCGGGTTCCTCCCGTGAACGAACAAATCTGTCGTAGGTACGGGGCTTGCCCCGTACGGCGCTTTCCCGGTGAAGCCTCGTGCATTCCCGGCAAGGCTTCGTGCGGGGGCAAGCCCCGCACCCATGCAACCCACCTGCCTCGCCTGGAACGTTCCCGGCCCCCCCCCCCGGCCAGGTGATCGCCGTGTTGCTCAGGATCCGTCCAGCACCTGGCGCAGGAACGGCACGGTGATCCGCCGCTTGGCCGCGAGCGACTCGCGGTCGAGCCGGTCCAGCAACACCACCAGGCCACCGAGGTCGCGCCCGGTGCGGGTGAGCAGCCAGTCGATCGCGGCCTGGTCCAGTGCCAGCCCGCGACGGATCGCGCGCTCGCGCAGCACCGCACCGCGGCCGGCGTCGTCGAGCGCGTCCAGCAGGATGCGCCCGCACTGCGACAGCCGCGAACGCAGGTCCGGCAGCACCAGCCCCAGCGCGTCGGGTGCGGCGCTGGCGGTGTAGAGCAGGGTCACGCCGGCGGCACGCGCACGGTTGTGGAAATCGAACAGCGCCACCTCGTCCTCGCGCTGGCCGGCGATGGCATTCAGGCCATCCAGCGCGACCACGTCGCGCCCCTCCAGCGCCTCCAGCGCATCGCGCAGGCGCCCGGCGGCGGCCTGCAGCGGCAGGTAGGCCGAACCGCGCCCGGCCTGCTCGGCGGCCGCGCACACGGCCAGCGCCAGGTGGGTCTTGCCGCTGCCCGCGGGGCCGACCAGATACACCCAGTCGCGGCTGTCGCCGGTGGCGGCGGCGCGCAACTGCGCCAGCGCCCCGTCCGGGGCACCGATGAAGGTCTCCAATCGCTGGTCCGGCGGATAGCGCAGGGCCAGCGGCAACTGCGGCACGCTCACTTCGGTTCCACGTCCTTCGGCACGATGCCCATGCCCGGGGCGGGCTCGCCGCTGGACTGCAGCACGATGGTCGGGCCGTGCCCGGCATACAGTTCGCTCTGCCGGTAACGCTCATGCGCGTAGCGCAGCAGCACGTTGATCACCGCCGCCGCCGGCAGCGCCAGCAGCATGCCGAGGAAACCGAACAACTGGCCGCCGGCCATCACCGCGAAGATCACCGCCACCGGATGCAGGCCGATCTTGTCGCCGACGATGCGCGGGGTGAGCACGTAGCTCTCCAGCAACTGGCCGACGGTGAACACCACGCCGACCAGCGCCAGCAGCTTCAGGTCGAAGCCCTGCGCCTGCACCAGCGCCGCCAGCACCGCCAGCACCACGCCGGTGGTGGCGCCCAGGTAGGGAATGAAGCTGATCAGCCCGGCGACCAGTCCGATCAGCAGGCCGAGGTTGAGTCCGACCACCGACAGGCCCACCGCGTACACCACGCCCAGCGCGATCATCACCGCGATCTGCCCACGGATGAAGGCACCCAGCACGTCGTTGGATTCGCGCGCCAGCCGCGACACGGTTTCGATATGGTTGCGCGGGATCACCGAGGCGACGCGCTCGACCAGGCGGTCCCAGTCGCGCAGGAAGTAGTACGCCAGGATCGGCAGCAGCGCCAGGTTCACCACCCAGGCCACCATCGCGAAGCCCGAGCGCGACAGGTAGCCGAACAGGGTGCTGGCCGCGCCACCGGCCTGCTGCCAATGGGTGCGCACCCACTCGAACAGGCGTTCGGGTTCCAGCCAGCCGAGGATCTCCACCCCGGTACGCCGTTCGATCCACGGCAGCGCGGTGCCCATCAGCCATTCCTGGGCCTGCGGCAGCGCGGCCACCAGGGTGGTGATCTGGCGCTGGATCATCGGCACCAGGATCAGCAGCGCCAGCGCCAGCAGCAGGATCATCAGCGCGAACACCAAGATCACCGCGGTATTGCGCGACCGGCCGCGCGCCTCCAGCCGGTCCACCAGCGGATCGCCCAGCCAGGCCAGCATCAGCGCCACCACGAACGGGGTCAGGATCGGCGCCAGCAGCCACAGCACCCACATGGCGAAGGCCCCCAGCACCGCCCACTTCACGCGGCGCAGGAACAGCGCGATTTCGGTATCGGCGCTACTGTTCATCGGACGCGGTACTCGGCCGTGGTGGACGCCGGCGCGCCTTCGGCAGGCGGTGCCACCGGCTGCAGCGCGGCATCGGCGCCGAGCATGCGGTTCAGGCCCTGCAGGCCGCTCATCAGCTCCAGGTCCAGCTCCAGGCGATCGCCGGACGCGTGTACCGGCACGACCGAACGCACCACCGGCACCGACTGCAGGGTGGCGGCCACGCGCAGGTAATCGGCCGCGGTGCGCAGCCCGCTGACGCGAATGCGGTAGGTGCCGGCGGCACCGGTCACCGGCGCCTTGGCGTAGCGCTTGACCAGCGCGTCCGCGGCACCGTCGGCGCCACCGGCCATGGCGCGGCGGGCATCGCCGTCGCGGGTGCTCCAGCGCGCCAGCTCGCGCCCGTCATCGACGAACACCCAGTCGGCCATCCAGCCACCGCCGCTGGCGCGGTACAGCTTGCCGATCAGTTGCATCGGCGGGGCATAGCGCGTCGAGGCGCGGGCGATGGCGGCGGTGTCCTGGCGCCAGATCGCGCCGACCAGCGCCTGCTCGGCGGCGCCGCCACCGGGCAGGCCCAGGCGGAAACCGCGCTCGACGGCGCGGTCCAGCAGCG
Organism: Stenotrophomonas sp. Steno-Z10-HUANG; assembly: GCF_056393075.1. Lineage (NCBI taxonomy): Bacteria > Pseudomonadati > Pseudomonadota > Gammaproteobacteria > Lysobacterales > Lysobacteraceae > Stenotrophomonas > Stenotrophomonas sp. Steno-Z10-HUANG. Next base: position 505,342 of record NZ_JBWJPA010000001.1, on the reverse strand, counting down.
GACGCGCCGCATTGGCCTGCTGCACGCCCACCAGGCGCGGGCCGCTGCCGTCGTCGATCGCCATCCACACCACCGGCTTGGGCCGCGGCTGCGGCCATACCGGCAGCCCCAGCGCCGCGACCAGCCCGTCCACGTCGTCCTGGCGGAAACGCGCCACCAGCATGGTCCGGAAGCTGGGTGCGCCGGAGGCCGACACGCTCTGGTCCTGGCGGTAGTCGTAGCTCTCGACCATGTCCCTGGCACTGCGCAGCGCCTGGGCGACGCCCGGGCGGGTCATTGCGCTGCGGTCGCCGGACAGCTTGCCCAGTACCGCGCCCAGCGCGCGCGCCAGGGCGCCGTTGCGGTCGGCGTCGCCCTGGCTGTTGACCGGCACCTCCGCCTCGTAGGCATTCTGGGCGCTGGCGATGTCGCCCTCGGTACGCAGGCCGGACTGCGCAAGCGCCGCCGGGACGGACAGGCAGAGCGCCATAAACAGGAAAAAGGCCAGGCTGCGACGCATTGAGGGTTCCATTGCTCGACGGTTCCGGTGGGAATTGTTGCCCGAATGCGGCCTTGGCGCCAACGTGGCCTGTTAAAATCGCCCGTTCACCCCGCCAGTGCAGCCGCCCGTGACCAGTTCCCCGACTTCCGCCAACTCTCCCCTGACCTACCGTGACGCCGGCGTGGACATCGACGCGGGCAACGAACTGGTCGAGCGCATCAAGCCGCTGGTCAAGCGCAGCTTCCGCCCCGAGGTGATGGGCGGGCTGGGCGGTTTCGGCGCGCTGTTCGACCTGTCCGGCAAGTACCGCGAGCCGGTACTGGTCTCGGGTACCGATGGCGTCGGCACCAAGCTCAAGCTGGCCCAGCAGCTCGGCCGCCACGACACCATCGGCATCGACCTGGTCGCCATGTGCGTGAACGACGTGCTGGTGCAGGGCGCCGAACCGCTGTTCTTCCTGGATTACTTCGCCACCGGCAAGCTCGACATCGACACCGCCGCCGCGGTCGTGGGCGGCATCGCCAACGGCTGCACCGAGGCCGGCTGCGCGCTGATCGGTGGCGAGACCGCGGAGATGCCCGACATGTACGCCCCGGGCGAGTACGACCTGGCCGGCTTCACCGTCGCCGCAGTGGAGAAGAGCGAGCTGAAGGACGGCTCCAGCGTGCGCCAGGGTGACGTGCTGATCGGCATCGCTTCCTCCGGCCCGCATTCCAACGGCTACTCGCTGGTGCGCCGGATCTACGACCGCGCCGGCCAGCCGGCCGACCTGGTGCTGGAGGACGGCGTCAAACTGGTGGACGCGCTGATGGCACCGACCCGCCTGTACGTCAAGCCGATCCTGTCGCTGCTGAAGGAACACGGCGCCGCGATCCACGGCATGGCCCATATCACCGGCGGCGGCCTGACCGAGAACATCATCCGCGTGGTGCCCGACGGCCTGGGCCTGGACATCGATGCCGGCAGCTGGACCCTGCCGCCGGTGTTCCAGTGGCTGCAGCGCGAGGGCAATGTCGCCGACAGCGAGATGTGGCGCACCTTCAACTGCGGCATCGGCTTCGTGCTGCTGGTGCCGGCCGACCAGGCCGCCGCCATCGGCGCCTCGCTCGACACGCTGCAGCTGGCGCACTGGCAGATCGGCCAGGTGGTCGCGGCCGAGGGCGGCGAGCGCGTGCGCATCGGCTGAGGTTTCCGGAGCGCACGCTGCCCCATGGACCCGGTGACCGCCCCCGCCCCGCCGCCCAGGCTGACCGACGAGGACGCCAGCCAGCTGCGCCTGCTGTCGATCTTCCATTACGTGGTGGCGGCGATCACCGGGCTGTTTTCGCTGATCCCCGTGCTGCACCTGGTGATGGGGCTGGCCATGGCCACCGGCAAGCTGCCGGTGGAGACGGGCACTTCCGGTGCGCAGGCCATCGATCCGCGGTTGTTCGGCTGGTTCTTCGTCGCCTTCGCCGGCGTCTTCATTGCCTGCGGCCTGGCCCTGGCTGGCTTCATGGCCCATGCCGGCCGCTGCCTGCGGCAGCGCCGGCGTTACACGCTGTGCCTGGTGGTCGCCGCCATCTCCTGCATGATGATGCCCTTCGGCACGGTACTGGGCGTGTTCACCCTGATCGTGCTGATGCGTCCTTCGGTCAAGGCGGCCTTCGCTTGAACGGTACGCCACCGCCCTTCCCCCCTCCTCCGGGCCACGCCGCATGAGCCCTGCCAAGAAGGCCGCGTTCGCCGGCGTGCTCGCCGTGTTCCTGCTCACGTGGATCAAGCCACTGTGGCCACTGGAGCAGGCCCTGCACAGCTCCCTGACCGTGGTCGGGCTGGCGGCGCTGTGGTGGGTGGACCGGCGCTGGCCGCTGGATGGCGGCGCCTTCGCCGCCATCTGCGGGTTCGTCGCGCTGCATTGCATCGGTGCGCGCTGGCTGTATTCCAACGTGCCGTACGAGGCATGGCTGCAGGCGCTGGCCGGCTGGTCGCCCGGCGCGGCCTTCGGCTGGCAGCGCAACCATTTCGACCGGCTGATCCACTTGCTGTATGGCGCCTGCTTCACCCCGGCGCTGGCGCAGCTGGCCCGGCACGCGTGGCCGGCGCTGCGCGGTGGCCAGGCGTTCGTGCTGGCGGTGATGGCGGTCATGTGTTCCAGCCTGGTGTACGAATGGCTGGAATGGGGCATCGCGCTGGCGCTGTCGCCGGAAGCCGCCGAAGCCTACAACGGCCAGCAGGGTGACGTCTGGGATGCGCATGCCGACATGCTGCTGGCCACCGTCGGCAGCCTGCTGGCCTGGCCGCTGGCGCGACGGGTGGCCCGATGAGCGCCCCCGCACGCATCGCCGTGCTCGCCTCCGGCCGCGGCAGCAACCTGCAGTGCCTGCTGGACGGCATCGGTAGCGGGCAGCTGCACGCGCGCATCGCCGGCGTGTTCTCCGACAAGCCCGGCGCCGCGGCACTGGACAAGGTCGCCCCGGCGCTGCGCTGGGCACGTTCGCCGCGGGAGTTCGCCGGCCGCGATGCCTTCGACGCCGCGCTCGGCGACGCCGTGGCCGCCAGCACCCCGGACTGGATCGTCTGCGCCGGCTACATGCGCATCCTCGGCGCCGGCTTCGTGCAGCGCTTCGGCGGCCGCTTGGTCAACATCCATCCGTCGCTGCTGCCCCGGCACAAGGGCCTGCACACCCACGCCCGGGCGCTCGAGGCCGGTGACGCCGAGCATGGCGCCAGCGTCCATTTCGTGGTGCCGGAACTGGATGCCGGCGCGGTGATCGCACAGGCACGGGTGCCGGTGCTGGCCGGCGACGACGCCGATGCGCTGGCCGCGCGGGTGCTGGCGGTCGAGCACCCGCTGCTGCTGGCAACGGTACGCCTGCTGGTCGATGGGCGCGTAGCTGAACAGGATGGCACGGTCCTGTTCGATGGTCAGTCCCTGTTTAATCCCCTGCGCCTAGATTCCGACGGCACCCTCCGGCGCTGATCCGCACATGCCGCTGATGCGCCGGCTGGCATGATGACCATCCCTCCCGCCCAGATCCGAGCATGACCCTCGCCTTCCTCAAACCGGTAGTGCTGGCCAGCCTGCTGACGACCCTGCCGGTCGTGGCCCAGGAAACCGCCCCCGCGACGGCCGCGGCGCTGCCGCCGGCCGAGTGGGACCCGCCGGCGCTGGAACCGTTCGTCGCCACCTACCAGGCCTTCTACAAGGGCAAGGAAGCCGGCGATGCGACCATGCGCGTGGTCCATGACGACGGTGCCCGCTGGCGCGTGGACATGGCCGTGCGTGGGCGCCGCGGGTTCGCCGGGGTGCTGGGCCTGAACCTGGAGCAGAGCACGGTGTTCGACAACCAGGGCACGGTGTACGTGCCGCTCAGCCAGAGCACGGTGAAGAAGGCGCTGTTCCTGGGCAAGAGGGTCACCGGCACCTACGACTGGCGCGACGGCACCGCGCAGTGGCACGGCGACCTCAAGAAGGAGCGCCAGCGCCCGATTCCGCTGCAGCCGGGCGACCAGAGCGCCCTGCTGCTCAATCTGTCGCTGATGCGCGACGCCCGCCCCGGCCAGCCGCTGCGTTACCGCTACGTCGACGTGGGCCGGGTCCGCCAGTACGAATACCAGGCGGCCACCAGCACCGAGACCGTGCAGGTCGGCGACCTCAGCTACGACGCGCTGCGGGTCTACCGCACCAACGGCGGCAACGATGAAACCATCCTGTGGATCGCCAATGGCGTGCCCACGCCCGTACGCATCCTGCAGCGCGAGGATGGCGAGGACGCCATCGACCTGCGCCTGACCGAATACCAAGGAGCCTGAGCATGAAGCCTTCTCTGCGCCATCTCCCGCTGGCCGCCGCCGCCCTCGCCGCGCTGGCCAGCACGCCCGCGCTGGCCATGCAGCCGTTCACCGCCGACTACCAGGCCAGCTACATGGGCCTGCAGGCCAACGGGGTGATGACCCTGGCCGCGGAGAACGGCGGCAAGTGGCGCTACACGCTGCAGGTCAAGAACCAGCTGGCCGAGTTGAGCCAGAGCACGCTGTTCGACGAGCAGAACGGCCGCCTGCGACCGCTGAGCAGCCATGACGCCTCGGTGATTCCGTTCAAGCGCCGCGCGGTCGAGGCACGCTACGACTGGGGCAGCAGCCAGGCCACCTGGAGCGGCGACGTCAAGCCGGAGCGGCGCGGGCCGGTGACGCTGCAGAACGGCGACATGGACGGGCTGCTGATCAACCTCGCCATCGCCCGCGATGTCGCCGCCGGCAAGCCGCTCAACTACCGCATGGTGGACGACGGCCGGGTCAAGACCCTGTCCTACCGCGTCGTCGGCAAGGAAAACATGACCGTCGATGGCAAGACCGTGGAAGCCACCAAGGTTTCGCGCGTGGACGGCAACAAGGAACAGATCGCCTGGGTCGCCCCCGGTATGCCGGTCCCGGTGCGCCTGCTGCAGCGCGAGGGCGGCCGCGACGCCCTGGACCTGACGATCAAGTCGCTGCGCTGAACGCCGCCGGCGCGGCCCTCTGGAATGCGAAAAGGCCGCCCGGAGGCGGCCTTTTCGTTGCGCATCGCGGCCGGTCTTACTTGACCAGCTTGGCGATGGCGGCGCCCAGGTCGCCCGGCGAACGCACGGTGACGACGCCAGCGGCTTCCATCGCCGCGAACTTGCCTTCGGCGGTGCCCTTGCCGCCCGAGGCGATCGCACCGGCGTGGCCCATGCGCTTGCCGGCCGGGGCCGAGGCGCCGGCGATGAAACCGACGACCGGCTTCTTCACGTGTGCCTTGATGTACTCGGCACCGGCTTCCTCGGCGTCGCCGCCGATTTCGCCGACCATGATGATGCCTTCGGTCTGCGGGTCTTCGTTGAACAGCTTCAGGCAGTCGACGAAGTTCAGGCCGTTGATCGGGTCGCCACCGATGCCGATGCAGGTGGACTGGCCCAGGCCGACTTCGGTGGTCTGCTTGACCGCTTCATAGGTCAGGGTGCCCGAACGCGACACGATGCCGATCTTGCCCGGCTTGTGGATGTGGCCCGGCATGATGCCGATCTTGCACTCGCCCGGGGTGATCACGCCGGGGCAGTTCGGCCCGATCAGCACGGTCTCCGGGTAGGTGCGGGTCAGCACGTTCTTGACCCGCAGCATGTCCAGCACCGGGATGCCCTCGGTGATGCAGACGATGACCTTGATGCCCGCGGCAGCGGCTTCCAGGATCGCATCGGCGGCGAACGGTGGCGGCACGTAGATGACCGACGCGTCGGCGCCGGTGCTGGCCACGGCATCGGCCACGGTGTTGAACACCGGCAGGTCGATGTGGGTGGTGCCGCCCTTGCCCGGGGTGACGCCGCCGACGACCTGGGTGCCGTACTCGATCATCTGGGTGGCGTGGAAGGTGCCCTGCTGGCCGGTGAAGCCCTGCACGATCACCTTGGTGTTCTTGTTAATCAAAACGGACATTCGTTTGAGTCCTCTGAATCTCTTGCTGTTTGTCGGCTTCGGAACCACGTGATGTTCCGCCATGCGGAACATCACTCAGGCATGCCACCCCATCCCCCGCATCACCGCTTCGCGGCAATACCGCCCCCTTGACTCAAGGGGGCTGGAGGAACGCAGCCCGGTGCCCCGAAACAGGGAATGATCAGGCGGCGGCGTTCTTGACCGCTTCAACGACCTTCTTGGCGCCGTCGTTGATGTTGTCGGCCGGGATGATCGCCATGCCGCTGTCGCGCAGCAGCTGCTTGCCTTCTTCCACGTTGGTGCCTTCCAGGCGCACCACGACCGGAACCTTGACGCCCACTTCCTTCACGGCGGCGATGATTCCTTCGGCAATCATGTCGCAGCGGACGATGCCGCCGAAGATGTTGACGAAGATGCCTTCGACCTTGTCCGAGGACAGGATCAGCTTGAACGCCTCGATCACGCGCTGCTTGTTGGCGCCGCCGCCCACGTCCAGGAAGTTCGCCGGCTCGCCGCCGTTGAGCTTGATGACGTCCATGGTGGCCATGGCCAGGCCGGCGCCGTTGACCATGCAGCCGATGTTGCCGTCCATGGTGACGTAGTTGATGTCCAGCTCCGAAGCGGTGACTTCGGTTTCGTCTTCCTGGGACTTGTCGCGCATGGCGACCAGTTCCTTGTGGCGGAAGTTGGCGTTGTCGTCGCTGTTGAACTTGCCGTCCAGCGCGTACAGGTTGCCGTCGTCCAGGATCGCCAGCGGGTTGATCTCGACCAGCGCCAGGTCCTTCTCGTTGAAGATGCGGTACAGATTCACCATGATGTTGGCGAACTGGCCGGCCTGCTTGGCGGTCAGGCCCATCTTGAAGCCGATGTCGCGGCCGTGGTAACCCTGCACGCCCTCGACGAAGTCCACGTTCAGAGTGTGGATCTTGTCCGGGGTCTCGGCGGCGACCTGCTCGATCTCCATGCCGCCTTCCGAAGAGGCGATGAAGCTGATGGTACGGGTGCCACGGTCGACCAGCACCGACAGGTACAACTCCTTGACGATCTCACCGGCGGTGGTGACCAGCACCAGGTTGATCGGCAGCTCGACGCCGGCGGTCTGGTAGGTCGCCATCTTGGTGCCAAGCATCTTGGCCGCGGCCGCCTTCACGTCTTCGACGGTCTTGCAGAACTTGACGCCGCCGGCCTTGCCGCGGCCGCCCGCGTGGATCTGCGCCTTGACCATCCAGGGGCCCTGGCCCAGCGACTGGGCGACGGCGACCGCCTCGTCCGGGGTAGCCGCGACCTTGCCGGCCGGGACGGGGATGCCGTACTCGGCAAGCAGTTGTTTTGCCTGGTATTCGTGGAAATTCATGTGTCACCGTGGGAATGGGAACAACCGCCACGAGTCCACAGGGCCAAGGGATGGCCTTCCTGCAGGGCGGGCGGGCCCACCATTGTCGCCGACCACGGCCCGTGGCGCAAAGAACGCCATCCCCGGCGCCGCCCGGGGAGCGGAATCGGGCGGGATTTCAGTCACTTGCCGGCTGCCGCTGGATTGTCGCGGTGGCCGTCACCGCGATCCCGGCCCCCACCTATACTCCGTGCTGCCGCCCGCCGCCGGAGCCCCGCGCTTGACCTCCCCGTCCTCGCTCATCGACCGCATCGAATCGATACCGCGGCGCGAGCTGTATTTCTTCGCGCTGTACCGGGTGCTGATCGCCAGCCTGATCGCGGCGCTGGTGTTCAGCCCGCTGAGCGCGCTGATGAGCGAGGCGCACCACCCGGCGCTGGCACGCGCGGTGAGCATCGGCTACCTGCCGGTCGCGCTGGGCCTGCTGGCGTGGGGCCGCAACGAGCGCTGGCTGCGGCCGCTGGTGTTCTGGGGCGCGGTGAGCGACATCCTCGCCGCCACCCTGCTCATCCACGCCCTGCCCGGCGCCAGCGCCGGCATCTCCATGACCCTGCTGTTCAACATTTCCGCCGCGGCGATGATGCTGCCGCTGTCCGGCGGCATGCTGCTGGCCATGGTGGCCAGCATCGCCACCGTGGCCGAGTTCGGCTGGCGCGAACTGGAAGGCGGCGACAGCACCCGCACGGTGGCCGAGCTGGCGATGTTCGTCACCAGCTACCTGGCCCTGGCCTGGATCAGCTACCAGATCGGCAACCGCGCCCGGCGCAACCAGCAGTTGGCCGAGCAGCGTGGCGCCGAAGTGGCCAACCTGTTCGAGATCAACGAGCTGATCATCCGCCGCATGCGCACCGGCGTGCTGGTGGTGGACGGCGGCGGCCGCATCGCCCTGGCCAACGAGGCCGCTACCGCGCTGCTTGGCGAGGCCGGCGATGGCCTGGCCGGCGGCGAGGCGCGGCTGGGCCAGGTGGCGCCGGAGCTGGCGCGGCGCCTGCAGCGCTGGCGCAACGGCTCGACCGGCGAGGAGCAGCCGCTGCAACTGGCCGGCGGCCAGGCCGAGGTGCAGCCGCGCTTCGCGCGCCTGCTGGCCGACAGCGACCAGACCCTGCTGTTCCTGGACGACACCAGCGTGGTCTCGCGCCGCGCCGAGTCGCTCACCCTGTCCACCCTGGGCCGCTTCTCGGCCAGCCTGGCGCACGAGATCCGCAACCCGCTGGCGGCGATCAACTACGCCACGCAGCTGCTGGAGGAATCCAGCGACCTGGGCGAAGCGGACCGGCGCCTGCTGCAGATCATCCACCAGCAGTGCCAGCGCACCAACGGCATCGTCGAGAGCGTGCTGGCACTGGCCCGCCGCGAGCGCGCCAGCCCGGAGAACCTGGACCTGGCCAGCTTCGTGCGGCGCTTCGTGCTGGAGTACCGGCAGACCCTGTCCACCGAGACCGACAACGTCGAATCCATCATCCGCGAGTCCTCGGTGCCGGCACTGATGGACCCGCGCCACCTGCACCAGATCCTGACCGCACTCGTGCACAACGCGCTCAAGTACGGGCGCGCCGGCGACGAGCCGGCACAGGTGCGGATCCGCGTCGCGTCCGCTGGCCGGCACGCGGTGATCGACGTGATCGACCGCGGCCCCGGCATCCCCGAGGCGGTCGCCGCACAGCTGTTCCGGCCGTTCTACACCACCTCCGAGCACGGCACCGGACTGGGCCTGTACATCGCGCAGGAGCTGTGCCGGGCCAGCCAGGCGCGGCTGGAATACATCCCGATCCCGACCCGCGGCGCCTGCTTCCGCATCGTCATGCCCGCACCGCACGGCGCTTTCGCCGCCTGATCCAGCGCCGCCGCGGAGACAGGAAGATGACGTCCAGTGCCGCTCTCGGCTATCGTTTTCAACATGAACGTGACGCATAGCGCGCTGGTCGTCGACGACGAACGGGACATCCGCGAACTCCTGGTCCTCACCCTCGGCAGGATGGGGCTGCGCATCAGCACCGCCGCCAACCTGGCCGAAGCCCGCGAACTGCTCGCCAGCAACAGCTTCGACCTGTGCCTGACCGACATGCGCCTGCCCGACGGCAACGGCATCGAGCTGGTCACCGAGATCGCGCGCGACCACCCGCGCACCCCGGTGGCGATGATCACCGCGTTCGGCAGCATGGACCTGGCGGTGGAGGCGCTGAAGGCCGGCGCCTTCGACTTCGTCAGCAAGCCGGTGGACATCGGCGTGCTGCGCGGCATGGTCAAGCACGCGCTGGAACTCAACAACAGCGAGCGGGCAGCGCCGTCGCCGCCACCGGAAAGCGCCTCGCGCCTGCTCGGCGAGTCGCAGGCGATGGCCGACCTGCGCACCACCATCGCCAAGGTCGCGCGCAGCCAGGCGCCGGTCTACATCGTCGGCGAGTCCGGCGTCGGCAAGGAACTGGTGGCGCGCACCATCCACGACCAGGGCGCGCGCGCGGCCGGGCCGTTCATCCCGGTCAACTGCGGCGCCATCCCCGGCGAACTGATGGAAAGCGAGTTCTTCGGCCACAAGAAGGGCAGCTTCACCGGCGCGCATGCGGACAAGCCCGGGCTGTTCCAGGCCGCACACGGGGGCACCCTGTTCCTGGACGAAGTGGCCGAATTGCCGCTGCAGATGCAGGTCAAGCTGCTGCGCGCGATCCAGGAGAAATCAGTGCGCCCGGTCGGCTCGGCCACCGAAGTACCGGTGGACGTGCGCATCCTGTCGGCCACGCACAAGGACCTGGCGGCGCTGGTGCAGGACGGCCGTTTCCGCCACGACCTGTACTACCGCATCAACGTGATCGAACTGCGCGTGCCGCCGCTGCGCGAGCGCCGCGGCGACCTGCCGCAGCTGGCGGCGGCCATCCTCAGCCGGCTGGCGCGCTCGCAGCAGCTGCCCACGCCGCTGTTGTCGCCGTCGGCGCTGGACGCGCTGGCCGGTTACGCCTTCCCCGGCAACGTACGCGAGCTGGAGAACGTGCTGGAGCGCGCGCTTGCCCTGGCCGATGGCGACAGCATCGGCGCCAGCGACCTGCGCCTGCCCGCCGCGCGCGGCGATGCCGGCTGCGCGGCCGAAGACGCCGCGGTCGAGGTCGATGCCGGCAATGCAGCCCTTCCCTCGTACATCGAACAGATGGAGCGCGCGGCCATCCAGAAGGCGCTGGAAGAAAACCGCTGGAACCGGACCCGTACCGCGGCGCAGCTGGGCATCACCTTCCGCGCGCTGCGCTACAAGCTCAAAAAGCTGGGCATGGACTGACCCGGCGCGCGCCGCCGCGCGGACGGGCGCGCCCTTCCAGCAGGAACACCCCCCGCGCCCGCGAGGCGCCCTCCGCCCCTCCGCTGCGCCCGCGCGCCCCTCGTGTCCGCCGGCGATCCCCGCGCGCACCGCGCGCAAGCGCATGCCAGGGCTACGGCTGGCGGGCCGGGCTTGCGCCGGTACGCCGCGTTTCCGGCTAGCGCGGCTCGCCCTGCGGGCGCTCGGGGGCTTCGCGCGGGATGATCAGGGTGAAGCAGGTCCCCGCCGGCAGGCCGCCCGGATCGCCCGCGCGGTGGCTGCTGACCTCGATCCGCCCGCCCAGTACCTCGGTCACGATCTGGTGGACGATGTGCAGCCCCAGCCCGGTCCCGCCGCGGTTCCGCGCGGTGGTGAAGAACGGCTCGAAGATGCGCGACAGGTGCTCCGGCGCGATGCCGCGGCCATCATCGGCGATCTCGATCCGCACCAGCGCGTCCCCGTCGCGATGCGCGGACAGCCGGATGCGGCCCTGCCGTGCCTGCGGATAGGCGTGCAGCAGCGCATTGTTGAGCAGGTTGGCGACCACCTGTTCCAGCGGCCCCGGGTAACTGTGCAGGGTGATGCCCGGCTCCAGGTCCAGCTCCAGCGCGATGCCCTCGTCCAGGCTGCCGCGGCGCAGCCGCGGGTCGGCATCCAGCAGGACCTCCGCCAGATCGAAATCGCGCCGCTCCAGCGATGCGCGGTCCACTGCCACCTGCTTGAACCGCTGCACCAGCGCCGACGTGCGCCGCAGCTCGCCGTCGGCCAGGGTACAGGCCTCCGTGGCCTCGTCCAGGAAGCTCTCCAGCTCGGACCGGCGCAGACCCGCCATGACCTGCGCCTGCAGGCGGGCGATGCCGCCACGCAATGTGCCCAGTGCCAGCTGCGCACTGGCCAGCGGGGTGTTCATTTCGTGCGCGACGCCCGCCACCATCAGCCCCAGCGACGACAGGCGCTCGGCACGCGCCAGTTCCTGCTGCGCCGCCTGCAGGTGTTCGTTGGCCAGCTCCAGCGCGGCATTGCTGTCGCGCAGACGCTGCATGTACGCCAGTTCGCGCGCCATGCCGCGCGCCTGCGCCAGCAGCAGCCACAGCACCAGCACGCCGCCCAGCAGCGCCAGGCCGCCGAGCACCGCCTTCCAGCGCGCGGTCGGCGGGCGCGAGCGGTGCACCAGCAGGCGCAGCTGCCCCACCGTCGGGTCGGCGTGTGCGAGCAGGTCGCCCTCGGTACCACGCCAGGCCGCCTGCAGGGTGGTGAAGCTCCAGTCGCGCCAGCTGCCGGCGGACCGTCGCTGCATGGCGGCCCACAGCGCCGGATCGAATGTCGCCACGGTGTGCTCGGCGTGGCCCAGCTGCCACCCCCAGGCCTCGCCCGGGGTGGGGCCCAGCAGCCAATAGCCGTCGGGATGGACCAGGTACAGGCTGAAACCCGACTGCGACGCACGGTCGCGCAGGCGCTTGAGCAGCACGCTGCCGTGCAGGTTCACCACGGCCACGCCGACGCTGCCATCGGCCATCAGGAACGGCGAGGAGGCGCGCAGCGTCGGCCGCAACGGCTGCTCGATGCGGCCATTCTCGAAATTCAGGTCCAGCGGGGAAAGATGGATCTCGCCCGGCTGCAGCAGCAGCGCATTCTCGAAGAACGGCCGGCCGCGCTTGTCCTGCAGCGCGCCGCCCGGCACGCGCAGGATGCTGCCGCCCTCCTGGTCCACGCGCAGGCGCTCCTGCCCGGTCGCGTCCATCCAGCGCACCTTGTGGTAATCGCGCCCGGCCATCAGGAAGCTGGTGTAGGTTTCCAGCAACTGCGCCTCCGACCCGGTTTCCAGCAGCCGCGGGGTCAGGAAGGCGATGAAGCGCGTGTCGTCGCGCAACCGGCCCAGCCGGCGCAGCATCGACTGCGCGGCATTCTCCAGCGCATCCTGCGCGGCCTGGCGTTCGGGCAGGCGCAAGGCCCGGTCCATTTCGTACCAGAGCATCGGCACCACGGTCAGCAGGCCCAGCAGCCAGGGGGCGGCGATCAGCGTCACCCGCCACGGATGCGCGCGCATCGCGGCCCATGCTTCCTGCCAACGCAGCCGCGGCCACTGCCAGAGGCGGCGCATGGCTCAGCCCTGGCCGCGCAGGCGCGCGATGAAGTCCCCCACCGGTTCGGGATGCGCGAACAGGAACCCCTGCGCGCAGGGGCACCCGTGGCGGCGCAGCCATTCGACCTGGGCGGGGGTTTCCACGCCCTCGGCGACGATGTCCAGGCCCAGCCGGTGGCCCAGGGTGATGATCATGTCCGCCACGTTGGCGCCCTCGCCCTGCTCGCCCTGTTCGCCGACGCCGGCGGTGAACTGCCGGTCCAGCTTGAGCCGGGTGACCGGCAGCGAATGCACGTAGCGCAGCGACGAATAGCCGGTCCCGAAATCGTCCACCGCGATGCCGAAGCCGAGCCGGCGCAGGCGCGCCAGCAGCTCGCGACCATCCTGGTAATCGCTCATCACCGCGCCCTCGGTGATCTCGATCTCCATCCGCCGCGGCTCGATCCCGTGGCGCGCCACCATGGCGGCCAGTTCCTCGATGAACTCGCGACGGCCCAGCTGCAGCGGCGACACGTTGACCGACAGCGGGATGTCCGGGAAACCCGCCTGCTCCATCGCCCGCAGGGCCTCGCAGACCAGTTCGATCACGCGCCCGCCCAGCGGCACGATCAGGCCACTGGCCTCGGCTACCGGAATGAAGCTGGCCGGCGATTGCGGGCGTCCGTCCTCGGTCCAGCGGGCCAGCGCCTCGGCGCCGACGATGGCCCCGGTCTCGAGATCCACCTGTGCCTGCAGCGCAATGCCGACGCGGTCCTCGCGCAGCGCCCGGTAGAGCGCGCGCGACTCCATGAAGCGGCACAGGTTCTCCTGCTCGCTCTCGACCTGGTATTCGGCCACGCCGTGCCCGCCATTGGCACGGATCCGGGTGACCAGCAGCAGGCCGGCGGCCACCGCGCCGCCCGCGCCGCCGCGGTACTGGTCCAGATCCACCCGTGCCGCATCGACCCGCAGGAACGGCAGCTCACCGGTGTCTTCGCTCTGTTCCAGCGCATCGACGGGATCGGAGGCCAGGTGCGCGGACGGGCCCAGTACCGCGAAGGTGCCTTCGTGCAGCCGCGCGATGCTGCACGGCGGCGGATACATCTGTGCCAGGCGGTCGGCCATGCGCTGCAGCAGCAGGTCGCCCTGCTCCGGCCCCAGTGCCAGGCTGCCGTCGCTGTACTGCCCCAGGTCGACCACCAGCAGGCTCTGCCCACAGCGCCCGGGCTGCTCCAGCACCTGCCGCAGGTCACGGCGCAGGGCATTGCCGTTGGGGATGTCCAGCAGGCTGTCGCGATAGGCGACGCGCTCCAGCCGCGCCGCCAGGTCGACATTGACCAGGCCGGCATTGGCATGGGTGACGAACACCTGCAGCAGTTCGTGCTCCTCGGCGTCGAGCGAACGCTCGGTCGCCAGGTAGATGGCCATCGGCGCCACCGTGCCGCCGCCATCCAGGAACAGCACCTGGCTGGACGGCATGCCGATGCTGCAGCGGCGGGTGAACGCGTCCAGCAGCAGGTCGCGGACCATGGGGTCGGCGATGTCCTGCACGCGGCACCCCTGCAGCGTCGCGAAGCCGCCATCGGCTGCGGTCACCATCGCCTCGGACACCGGCAGGTCGGCCGAACCGTCGTGCACGCACACCAGGCCATCGAGCGGCACTTCCAGCAATGCCGCCAGTTCGCACAGCAGCTGGCGCGAAAAATCGTCGGGGTCGCGCAGCCCGGCCAGGCGGCTGCCGGCCTGCACGATGTGCTTCAGGCCGCGCTTGGCCCGCGCCAGCGCGTGGATCTCGCTCCAGGTCCGCAGCGAGCCGGTGACGATGCCCTGCAGCCGCTCGCGGTACAGATCGGTCTTGAGCCAGTACTCGCTGATGTCCAGCTGCTGCAGGGTCTTGCGCAGCGGCGCCATGCCCGGCTGCCCAGTGATCAGCACGATGCGTACTTCGGAGTTGCCCAGCTGCTCGCGTACCGCGCGCACCAGCTGCAGGCCGGCGTCGTCGGTCTCCATCACCACGTCGAGCAGGATCGCGGAGATGCCCGGGTTGGCGGCCATCACGTCGCGCGCTTCGCTGGACGATGACGCCGTCAGCAGCCGCAGCGGGCTTTCGTTGAAACGGAAATCGGACAGCGCCATGCGCAGCGACTGCTGGAAACCGGGATCGTCATCGACGCTCAACACGGTGAAAGGAGGACTGTCCGGCGGCTGGCCACCATCGACCAGTTCCTGGCGGAACTCGAACATCCTGTCTTCGCCCGACCATGCGCTACCGCTCATGCCCCTTCCCCCCAGACCTGGCTGCCCTGGACCGACACGTGCCGCGCCAGCGTAGCGCAATCATGGCCGGCGGTGGAACTGCCTTCGAGGGCCCCGGGAGGGCCGCCCCGGCGGGCTTCCGGGCACCCGTCACCGGGGTGGCCGGTGGCTGTCCCGGGACAGGCCGGCAGCAGCGGCCCGGGCTGCCCGGGCCAAGCCCGGAAACACCCCCCGACCGGCCGCCTGGCCTCGCAACTGGCGCCGGCTTCCGTGGACGGAAGGGGGGCGCCCGGGGCGGGTCAGTCCTTGGTGACGCGGTTGATCTCGGTCAGGCTGGTGATCCCCTGCGCGGCCTTGAGCAGGGCCGACTGGCGCAGGTCGTTGACCCCGATCTTCTGCGCGGCCTCGGCGATGTCCAGCGCGTTGCCACCCTGCAGCACGATGGTGGCGATCTCGTCCGTCATCGGCATCACCTGGTAGATACCGGTACGGCCCTTGTAGCCCTCGGTGCACTCATCGCAGCCGACCGGCTCGTAGAGCTGGATGCCCTTGTCGATCTGCTCCTGGGTGAACCCCTCGGCCAGCAGCGCATTGTCCGGCAGGTGCGCCGGCTTCTTGCAGTTGGCGCACAGGCGTCGCGCCAGGCGCTGGGCGATGACCAGGGTGACCGAAGAGGTGATGTTGTACGGGGCGATGCCCATGTTCATCAGGCGCGCGATGGTCTGCGGCGCGTCGTTGGTATGCAGGGTGGACAGCACCATGTGGCCGGTCTGCGCCGCCTTGATGGCGATCTCCGCGGTCTCCAGGTCACGGATTTCGCCGACCATGATCACGTCCGGATCCTGGCGCAGGAACGAGCGCAGCGCCGCGGCGAAGGTCATGCCGCGCTTGTTGTTCTGCTGCACCTGGTTCACGCCCGGCAGGCGGATTTCAACCGGGTCCTCGGCGGTGGAGATGTTGCGGGTCTCGTCGTTGAGGATGCCCAGCGCGGTGTACAGCGACACCGTTTTGCCCGAACCGGTGGGGCCGGTCACCAGCACCATGCCGTACGGCTTGTGGATGGCGTCCAGGAACAGCTTCTGCTGCACCGGCTCGTAACCCAGTTTGTCGATGCCCAGCTTGGCCGCGCTGCCGTCGAGGATACGCAGCACGATCTTCTCGCCGAACAGCGTCGGCAGCGTGCTCACGCGGAAGTCGATCTGCTTGGTCTTGGACAGGTTGAGCTTGATGCGGCCGTCCTGCGGCACCCGCTTCTCGGCGATGTCCAGCTGCGACATCACCTTCAGGCGCGCGGCAATGCGCTCGCGCAGCTTCACCGGCGCCCGGGCCACGGTCTTGAGCAGGCCGTCGATGCGGAACCGCACCCGGTAGTCGTCTTCGTACGGCTCGAAGTGGATGTCCGAGGCGCCACGGCGGATCGCGTCCACCAGCACCTTGTTGACGAACTTGACCACCGGGGTGTCGTCGCCCTTGGCGTCGATGCCGGTATCGCCACCGCCCCCCATGTCCTCGTCGCCGGCGGCGACGTCCAGGTCGCCCATGCCCTCTTCGTCGTCGCCCAGCCCGCCGGTCAGGCTTTCGTTGCTCGCCACCCACAGGTCGAGCGTGCGCCGGATCTGGTCCTCATCGACCAGGATCGGTTCGACCACCAGGTTGGTATGGAACTTGATCTCGTCCAGCGACTGGGTCGGGTTGCTGGTGCCGATGAACAGCTTGCCGCCACGCCTGAACAGCGGCAGCACGTTGTGCTTGCGCAGCAGCTCCTCGCTGACCAGCTTCATCGCGTTGTGGTTGGCGTCGAACACCGAGGCATCCAGCAGCGGCATGCCGAACTCGACCGCATTGGCCGCGGCCAGCTGCGCGGCGTTGACCAGCTTCTTCTCGGCCAGCCACTGCGCCAGCGGCACCTTGGCCGCCGCCGCCTGCGCCATCGCGTTGCGCGCCGCGGTCTCGTCCAGTGCACCGTCCTGCACCAGGCGGCGGGCGATCCCGGTGATGCCCACGAGATTGGCGGCGACGGCTGTATTCATGGTGTTCCCCGGCATGGACGACAGTTGGGCGATTGTACGGGGGGAAGCGGGATGGCGGACGCCTTGGGTAAGGCGCGATGCGTTGCCCACAACGCCGATGCGCATATAATGCGCATGAGGCCGGAGAAAATTCCAATGCTTGCCCTCTACGACACCACTGCCCCCAAACGCCCGGTCAATCTGTCCCTGAATCAGGATCTGGTCGCCCAGGCCCGCAACCTGACCACGAACCTGTCCGCCGAGGTGGAAGCCATGCTGGCAAGTTTTGTCGAACGAAAGACCCTTGAATTGCGCAACGACCGTGAGCGCCTGAAGAAATCGACGGATGTCTGGAACGACTTCAACAACCGCCACGGCTCCATCGCCGACGAGTTCTCCACGCTCTGATGGCCCAGTACGACGTCTTCGAGAATCCAGGCAGGAACCCGGCGATTCCCTACGTGGTGGATGTGCAATCGCCCTCCTTGGGCGGATATCACCGAAGGATGGTGGTTCCGCTGGTACTGCGTACAGCGCTCCCGGACATCCACCACGCCACCTTGAACCCGATCTTCGTGATCGAGCACAAGCAATGCGTATTGCACCCACTTGAGATGGTGTCGGTGCCGGCCAGCAAACTGGGCAAACCCGTGCACTCGTTGTCGGCTCACGCCAACACGCTGATCGGCGCGATCGATATGCTGATCTCCCAGGCATAGGGCAGGGAAGCCGCAACACCGGACGCCATCCAACACGTCCGTCCAGACCCCCCCGCCATTGGACATGGCGCCTTCCCCCTGCCCCCATTCTTCCATGACCCGCTGGAAAGCCGCCGCCGTGCATGCCCTGGCCAGCCTGGTGCTGGTCGCCGCGATCGCCGCCATCATCGTGCCGCTATGGCACCCCTGGGGGCTGTACCGCATCTCGGGGGTGCTGCCGCTGCTGGGGTTGCTGCTGGGTGCGCAGATGGCCGCCGGGCCGTTGCTGACCCTGGTCGCATTCAAGCCCGGCAAGGCAAGCCTGCGCCTGGATCTGGCCATCATCGGCCTGCTGCAGCTGGCGTTCCTGCTCTTCGGGCTGCACATGCTGTGGCAGACCCGGCCGGCATTCGTGGTCGCCAGCGACATGCGCCTGGCCGTGGTCCTGGCCAATGAGGTGGAGGCATCCGACCTGGGCCGGGCCAGCGATCCCCGCTGGTCGCGGCTGGCATGGGGCGCGCCACGGCTGGTGGGCCTGCGACCGGGAACGTCACGCAGCGGCCACGACTCCGCGCTCGCCGCCTTCCTCGATACCGGGAGGGAACGGGAGCGGAAGCCGGCGTGGTACGTGCCCTACGCCGACGTCGTACCGCGGCTGGCCTTCAACGCCACGCCCAGCACCGCCGACGGCCAGCCCGCTGCCAACCCGGCAGACACCCCGTTCCGCAGCCTGCCGATCGTGGCCCGGCACGGTGCCGGCCGCGTGGTGCTCGACGCCGGCAGCCTGCAGCCGGTGCGGGTGGTCACCTATTGACCAACGCGCCGCAACGCCGGCTCACCAGGGCTGCGTGCGATGCCAGCGCCAGGCACTGTCGATGATGGCCTCCAGGTCGGTCCAGGCCGGCGACCAGCCCAGTTCCGCCTGCGCCCGCCGGCTTGAAGCGACCAGCACCGCCGGATCGCCGGCACGGCGCGGCGCCATCTCCCAGGGCACGGCGCGCCCGGTGACCGCCGACGCTGCGGCGATGACCTCGCGCACGGAAAAGCCGCGCCCGTTGCCGAGGTTGAACGCATGCGCGCCCGGATGGGCATCCAGGTAATCCAGCGCCAGCAGGTGCGCCTGCGCCAGATCCTCGACATGCACGTAATCACGGATGCAGGTGCCATCGGGCGTGGGATAGTCGCCGCCGAATATCTTCAGCGCCGGCCCGCTCCCGAGCACCGAACGCAGCACGTTGGGAATCAGGTGGGTCTCGCAGGCGTGCGACTCGCCGATGCACGCATCGGCCGTCGCGCCGGCCGCGTTGAAGTAGCGCAATGCCACCGAATCCAGCCCGTAGGCCGTCGCCGCGTCGGCCAGGATGCGTTCGACCATCAGCTTGCTCGCCCCGTACGGGTTGATCGGCCGGGCGGGATGGTCCTCGTCGACCATGCCGGCGACCGGGTGACCGAACACCGACGCGCTCGAGGAGAACACCAGCCGCCGCACCCCGTGCCGGCGCATCGTCTCAAGCAGGTTGAGGGTGCCGACCACGTTGCTGGCGTAGTAGTCATAGGGCCGGACCATCGACTCGGCGACCAGCGAGCGCGCGCAGAAATGGAACACGGCGTCGAACCGCTGCCCGGCGAATGCGGCCTCCAGCGACGGCGGGTGCAGCACGTCGGCCTGGATCAACCGCCCCCATTGCACCGCCTCTGCGTGCCCGGTGGACAGGTCGTCCAGCACCACCACCTCGTGGCCATGCGCCGCCAGCAACCGTGCCATGTGGCTGCCGATATAGCCGGCGCCGCCGCAGACAAGAGCTTTCAACGGGCACCCCGGTGGATGGCAACGGCAAGGACACAATTCTATGCCGATGGCCCCAGCACAAGGAATGAGAACCCGCTCCATCCCAGGGCGGCAGGTTCCCGCTACCATGTCCGCCGGGGAGAACGACGGGTAAAGAACGTGCAGCGATTGAGCATCATATTGCCGGCGAAGAACGAGGCCGAGGGGCTGCAGCGCACCCTGCCGGCACTGCGCCAGGCCTGGCCGCTGGCGGAGGTCATCGTGGTCGACGATGGCTCCACCGACGCCACCGCCACCATTGCGGCCGGCCACGGCGCCCGGGTGGTCAGCCACCCCTACTCCATGGGCAATGGCGCGGCGATCAAGCGCGGCGCACGCACCGCCAGTGGCGAGATACTGGTGTTCATGGACGCCGATGGCCAGCACAGCGCCGAGCACATCGGCGCCCTGCTGGCCAAGCTGGACGAGGGCTACGACATGGTGGTCGGGGCTCGCGACCGCAGCGGCCAGGCCAACCTGCACCGCGGCCTGGCCAACGGCTTCTACAATCGCCTCGCCAGCCACATGACCGGCCATCGCATCGACGATCTCACGTCCGGCTTCCGGGCCGTGAGGGCCGAGCGCTTCCGCGAATTCCTGCACCTGTTGCCCAATGGCTTCAGCTACCCCACCACCAGCACCATGGCGTTTTTCCGCAGCGCCTACCCGGTGGCCTACGTGCCGATTCCGGTCGCACGGCGCGTGGGCACCAGCAGCCATATCCGCCCGATCAAGGACGGCATCCGCTTCCTGCTGATCATCTTCAAGATCGCCACGCTGTACTCGCCACTGAAGCTGTTCGCACCGATCGCCGTCTGCTTTTTCCTCACCGGACTCGGGTATTACGGCTATACCTTCGCCACGATGCACCGGCTGACCAACATGAGCACGCTGCTGTTCAGCGCGGCGGTCATCATCTTCCTGATCGGGCTGATCTCCGAGCAGATCACCAACCTTACCTATCGGCGTGACGACTGATCATGTCCGTACTATCGGTCGCAACTTTGCGCGAGCGCATGCAGGGCTACTCGGGAGGACGCCCAGACGTAATGAGGCTCGTTACCGGCTCCCCAACACGGATACTGGACGTTGGCTGCGGCGCTGGATTACTGGGGAGGCAACTCCGCGACAGCTTCCCCCATTGCGATGCCTTGGGAATCGAACCCGACCCGGATCGGGCATCGTTGGCACGCACCTACTTCCCGCGGGTCATCCAAGGATCTGTGGATGACCCCCAGACCTTGGAAACGCTTGCAAGCGAACCCCCCTTTGATCTCATCATCTGCGCGGATGTCCTTGAGCATTTGGTCGATCCTGCAAGTACGTTGAAGAAACTTGCGAGGATGCTGGCAAGGAATGGGCAACTCATAACCAGCCTGCCCAACGTACGCCATCTTTCGACATTGGTGGACCTGTACTTCTTCGGATACTGGCCGCAACGTGATCGCGGTATTCATGACCGGACCCACCTGCACTTCTACGCCCGCCCCAACATAATCGAACTCGGCCGCTCCGCGGGCCTGCACATGCGTCAGGAGCGGCGCAATCTACGCCTTTTCGAGGCGCACCCATGGTCCATGGTGCCCGCAAAAGCACTTGATTTCTGGCCTTTCCGCGGGCTTTTCACCTTCCAGTATCTCCACCGCTGGCACAGGACGGATGACTGATTTGCGACCGAGATCATGGGCGAGACTCTTGCTTGGTTATGGCCTCGCCATAGCCACGCTAGCCTTCACCGCGCGGAGCTTGAACAGCGGACTATCGCAAGTGAATGCGGCACCCATCGCCTTGGAGCCCATGGCACTGATTGCCTGTGCCCTGCTGATGGCGTGCCACACCCTGCTCAATCGGGAAGGATTTGTTGCACTATGCGAAGCGTTGGACAGCGGTTTGCCACCAGCCACCACACGGCGCATCTGGGGGCGAAGCCTGTTGGCCAAGTACGTACCTGGGGGCATCTGGCAGCTCGTCGGCCGCGGGTTGCAGATGCGCCAGCTCGGCAGTCTGCACAACAGTGCCGTCTACAGTGGAATACTGGAGCAGGCTCTATCCATGCTCTTGTGCCTGACCATCGCCGTCAGCGCGCACTTGTTGTTGTCCCGTTATCACGCACTGGGAATAGCGACTATTCTCCTGCCCGTCCTCACCGTCTGGCTTGTTGCTCGCCTGACAGCCTGGGTGAAGCAACCCGCGGCCCTACGACGTGCGGCGATCCTCTACGCCGCCGCGATGCCCTTTTACTTGGCCGCCTACGCATGCGTTGTCCGGCAGCTACCACTACTGGAGCTGTGCGCTTATCTGTTCACCGGCACTTTCGCGGGCATGCTCGCATTCCTTGTGCCAGGCGGGCTCGGCGTACGGGAATCCGTGATTTCCCTGCTGGCCGCGAACACGCATATATCGCTGCTGACGGCAATGATGGTGGTTCGCTTGATCACGATCGGCATTGAAGTGCTGATCACCGTGGCCGGACTTGCCGCGCGGCGTAAACCATGACGTTCTCGTCACGCTCGAGCAGAAGCTCCATCATGTGGGTTGCAGGCGTTGCGCTTAACGGCCCTGGATATCCCAATGCACGTGCAACCATCCGTATGCTCGAATCGCACCTTGGTGTCCAGGTCGAGGAAATCGCGTATTGGTTGCGGCCGGACTTCCATCTCTGGAAATTGGCGCGCGGCACGCATGTGCAGAAGGTTGCGGGGCTGGCAAGAATTACTTGGAGCACAGCCTCATCACTCTGCCGGCTGCTCTTGCAGCACAGAGCGGGCGACTGGGTCTATGTTCCCTATCCCAGCGCTTTTCTGCTGTGGCTGCTTTCCTGGCTGCCACGCCGCTGGCGACCGCGATGCGTCTGCGATGCGTACATCACCCTCTGGGACTCGCTCTTCCAGGACAGAGGCATGGGCGTGGCCGGCGGACGGCTCTCACGCTTGCTGCTCCGCGCCGAGATTCGCGCACTAGGGGCGGCGACCCACGTCATCGTCGACACGCAGGCCAATGCGCAGCACATTCACAGGCTGTTCGGCGTTCCGCTCGAACGTATCCACGCCTTCCCGCTGGCACTGGACACGGCGCTGCTGCCAGCCGGTGACGGTGCGCGCGGAACGGGCAACAATACCCACGTGGTCTTCATCGGCACGTTCGTGCCCCTCCAGGGCACCACGGTCATCGCACAAGCCATCGACAAGCTGCGCAGGCAGGACTCCCTTGAATTCACCCTGATCGGCGATGGACAGCAGGCCGACGAAGCGTCCCGCTGGTTGCAGGACAACCCGGCTGTGACATGGCTGCGAGGATGGCAGCCCCCCGGCATAATCGCCACGCACCTGGCACGCGCGGATATATGTCTCGGCGTCTTCGGTGGCGACGGCAAGGCCGCGCGCGTATTGCCGTTCAAACTTTACATGGCACTGGCCGCGGGCAAGGCGATCATTACCCAGCGCGCCTACAGCACCCCCGACGGGTGTCCGCCGATCCCGGCCATCACCTGCGACGCGACGCCGGAGGCGCTGGCCGAAGCGATCACCCGGCTTGCACAGGATCCGGAGAAGCGCGCCCAGTTGGCACGCCAGTCGCACGACTACTTCGAGCGCTATCTGTCAGCCACCGCATTGGCGGCATGCTGGGAACGGCTGCTTGCCGGAGGCGGCAAACGGCAGCCCAGCGGGGGATGACACTCCGCAACCCAGTACCCCCGCTGGCCCGCGCTCAGGCAATGGCACGGCGCCAACGCGTCACGGCTTGAGCGCACACTGCCCGCTGCCCGTATTGCACTCGGTGTCGACCTTCACGGCGCTGTTGCCCTTGGCACGCGCCCTGAACGTCACCGAGCGCGGCGTGGCGAAATCGCCCACCCCAAGCCCCAGGCTGGTGTCCGCGCCACACGCCTTGGGCACGAAGGCCACAGGCAACGTGTAATCGGCCAGCTCCACCACGGCTGTGGTCATGTAAGCCTTTGCCTCGGCAAGGCAAGCAGTGTTCGCAGACTTCTGTGTGTAGTTGCGATACTGCGGAAGAGCAATGGCGGCAAGAATCGCGATGATCGCGACCACGATCATCAGCTCGATCAGGGTGAAACCGCGCTGTGGATTGTTCATGCATCCGTCTCTCTCGTATGTCCCCTGCATGGGATGCGCATACAACATCCCGCCCATCCGAAAATGAAGCAAATTCCGTACCAACATGGCCGGAGCCACGTACCGGCCGGATCACTCTTTCTGCCCTCGAACGCGGACCAACTGCTCGACCCATTCCTTCCGGCCGGCCTGCTCAAGCTGGGCGAGCATCAGGTCGATACGCGGATCGTCCGGCTCGGATTCCTCCACGGCAAGCCGCAGATAGTGCAATGCATGCTCGGGCCGCGCGCTCTTGCTGTAGATGTAGCCCCCCATGCGCAGGTAGGCCTCGGACGGGAATATGGCATGTTCGGTGATAAGGTCGAACGTCTGGATGACACCGTCTTCATCAAGAGGGATGCCACGATCCAGGTTGTCCAGCGTTATAAGGGCAATTCCCTGATTGCTTGAATATGCCGCCCCTTTGCGCAGCGCCTCCAGGAAGCGCGCCCAGTCGGCAGGCACAACGGTTCCCTCCAGGGTCTTGAAGATCACCACATTCGAGAGCAGCTGCGCCGACCCGGTCCGGTCGCCCCCCCGCTCACAGACCTGGATTGCTTCCCGCATCCCCGCTGCATGTTGCTTGCCGCCGGTGCGCTCCAAATAGGCCCCACACAGCGCGAGCCAGGCGCGGGCGGAGTCCGGGCTGATCGCCACACTGGTACGTGCGAACCGCATGGGCTCACCCCAGGAATGAGCCCGCGTCAACGTCGCCGCCGCCTCAAGCGTGAGAAGCAGACCCAGCATGAAGGCGATGATCATTGGGCGGACCGCCCAACGCTGGCATGCGATGACGAAAAGCCCACCGACAGCGAGCACCACGCCGATCAGCGGGAAATGATTGCGGTGCTCGAACGCCAGTTCCACATTGATGACATTGCTCGTCAGGAAATGGCCGGCAAAGAACAACAACACGCCCAGGGAGAACACCGGGGCGCGGGTGCGCCAGCGCCATGCCCACGCCAACAGGGCCAGCAACAGGAGCCAGGCCGGCAATGTGGTGGCGGGTTGCAGCCAGCCGCGCGAAACGACCAGGTCGTCGTAGTAGAAGGGAAGCAGCTGCGGCAAGGGCAATACGATCTGGCACAGATACATCACCAGCACCCGGCCTTGGGTGAGCAGGCGTTCGCTGCTGCTGAAATCGCGGCCCGGGTAGGCATCCCAATGCCAATAATGTGGAACGATGACCAGCAGGTAGGCCACCAACCCCACCACTGCAAAGCCGGCATAGCCGACGCGCAACACCTTTGCGGTCACGGGCGATGCCGCCCGCATGCGCAGCACCGTCAACTCCAATGCCAACGTGTAGACGGGCAACAGTACGGCATCCTCCTTGCTGGCAAAGGCAAGAACACCGAAGAACAGCGCCATCAGACCGAAGTGGCGACTGCGCTCCCCTTGGATCTGTGCCTGGCGCATGGCCAGATAGGCCCACAGCGCGGCGAGCACGAACAAGGTGCACAGGGTTTGCATCCGCTGTACCACATACAGCACGGAGGACACCTGCAGGGGATGGATGGCCCACACGGTGGCCATGATCAGGGCCCCAGCCAGTGCACGACGGGCGGGCCACTGCGCCAGCGTCAACAGCCGCCGCAGGAATACCGCCAGCACCACCGTCGTCAGGGCATGGATGAACAGGTTGGTGGATTTGAAGACCTGGGGATCAGGCCCGCCGCGCCAGAGATCCAGCGCCAGGCTCAGCATCGACAGCGCCCGCGAATGCCCGGCGTTGTAGCTGTACGCCGCGTACAGCACATCCTCCACCCCCCCTCCCGTGAAGCGCAGGTTTGCATTGCGTACGATGTTGGGCAGGTCGTCGAAGATGAAACCACCGCCCAGACCGGGCAGCAGCACGCCACAAGCGAGTATCGCCGGCAGAAGCGAAAGAACAACGAAGCGACGGGTGATGGGCAGCATGCAGTTCCAGTGATTCAATATCTGAACAAACGAAAAGCGCCTTTCGGCGCTTTTCGAATTCAAGCAAAACCAGTATTGCTTACTGGTAGTCGCAGGAACCGCTACCGGCATTGCACTCCACGTCCTTCTTCAGGGTCGCGTTGCCCTTGGTCTGGCTGGTAAAGGTAATGCTGCTGCCACCATTGTAATCGGCATCGGTCGGCACAGTACCGCCAGCACATGCCTTGGCGTTAAAAGCCGGGGCAGCCGAACTGTTGGCCAGGTTGGCCACAGCGGTGCCCATGTAAGCCTTCGCTTCCGCCAGGCAGGCGCCGTTGGCAGACTTCTGGGTGTAGTTGCGGTACTGCGGCAGCGCGATGGCGGCCAGAATGGCGATGATCGCGACCACGATCATCAGTTCGATCAGGGTGAAGCCCTGCTGCATCTTCTTCATCTGTACATCCCCTAGAGGTTTGGATTGTGAGCACCGGAAGGGCCGTCGCCCCCCGTAAGGGTCGAAAAGCAGGTTGCGTGCCAATGGCCTGCCACATGCCATGTCCCCGGTACGCATGATGGCAGCATCCATGAAGAAGGAAAGCCCCGGATGATGATTCTGCGATCCAGACAACAGGGTGACGCGCCGCGTCACATCTCGACACTTCATCACCAATCCGCCAGCTCCTTGTTGCTTCGCCCACAAGTATCGCCGGAGCGTGACGGCGGCCACGCTTGCCGACGGGCGAGATGCCACGCCCACGCAGACCCGCTACCATGCAGGAATTGTCCGGCCCGGGGAGTGGCCGGACGGGGAGAAGAACGATGTCCGTGACCCGTAGCGCAGTGAACAAGCCGCCGGTGGAACGCAACACCAGCCAGATGCAGCCGTTTGTCTGGGAGGGGACCGACAAGCGCGGCGCCAAAATGAAGGGCGAACAGGATGCCCGCAATGCCAACATGCTCCGCGCCGAGCTGCGCAAGCAGGGCATCACCCCGACCGTGGTCAAACCCAAGCCCAAGCCCCTGTTCGGCGCATCCGGCAAAGCGATCAAACCCAAGGACATCGCCTTCTTCAGTCGCCAGATGGCGACGATGATGAAGTCCGGCGTGCCCATCGTGACCGCCCTGGACATCATTAGCAGCGGCCACAAGAACCCGCGCATGGCCAAACTCGTGGGGCAGATCCGTGCCGACCTGGAAGGGGGCTCGTCGCTGTACGAGGCCATCAGCAAGCATCCCGTGCAGTTCGACGAGCTGTACCGCAACCTGGTGCGCGCCGGCGAGGGCGCAGGCGTCCTGGAAACCGTGCTGGAGACCATCGCCAACTACCAGGAGAACATCGAAACGCTAAAGGGCAAGATCAAGAAGGCCCTGTTCTACCCGGCCATGACCATTGCCGTAGCCCTGATCGTCAGCGCGGTCCTGCTGGTTTTTGTCGTGCCGCAGTTCGAACAGGTATTCAGCAGCTTCGGCGCCGACCTTCCTATTTTTACGCAGATGATCGTGGCAGCATCCCGCTTCATGGTCAGCTGGTGGTGGCTGATATTGCTCGTGACCGTGGGCGCCGTCGTGGGCTTCGTCTTCGCCCTCAAGCGCTCGCCCAGGATGCAGCACACCATGGACCGGCTGATCCTCAAGGTACCGGTGATCGGCCAGATCATGCACAACAGCGCCATTGCGCGATTCTCCCGCACGACCGGCGTGACCTTCCGGGCAGGCGTACCGCTGGTCGAGGCGCTGGGCATCGTCGCCGGCGCCACCGGTAACAAGGTCTATGAGGAAGCCGTCCTGCACATGCGCGACGATGTGGCGGTGGGCTACCCGGTGAACATGGCAATGAAGCAGGTCAATGTATTTCCGCACATGGTGATCCAGATGACCGCCATCGGCGAGGAAGCGGGCGCGCTGGATACCATGCTGTTCAAGGTCGCCGAGTACTTCGAGCAGGAAGTGAACAATGCCGTGGATGCCTTGAGCAGCCTGATCGAACCGATGATCATGGTGTTCATCGGCGTGATCGTCGGCGGCATGGTCATTGGCATGTATCTGCCGATCTTCAAGCTCGCTTCCGTCGTTGGATAATTGACCCATGGCATTTCTCGACCAGCATCCCGGCATCGGCTACCCGGCCGCTGCCGGACTGGGGTTGCTGATCGGCAGCTTCCTTAACGTGGTGATCCTGCGCCTGCCTAGGCGCATGGAGTGGCAGTGGAAGCGCGATGCGCGCGAGATCCTGGGCGAGCCGGACATCTACGAGCCGCCGCCGCCGGGCGTGGTGGTGGAGCCTTCGCATTGCCCGCACTGCAAGCACAAACTGAGCTGGTACGAGAACATCCCGCTGTTCAGCTGGCTGCTGCAGCGCGGGCGCTGCCGCCATTGCCAGGCGCCGATCTCCATCCAGTACCCGCTGGTGGAGTTGTTGACAGCGGTGCTGGTGCTGGCCAGCGTGTGGCAGTTCGGCTTCGGCTGGCAGGGTTTCGGCGCGATCGTCCTGACCTGTTTCCTGATCGCGTTGTCCGGCATCGACCTGCGTACCCAGCTGCTGCCCGACCAGTTGACCCTGCCGCTGATGTGGCTGGGCCTGATCGGCAGCATGGACAATCTGTACATGCCCACCAAACCGGCGTTGATCGGTGCCGCGGTTGGCTACCTGTCGCTGTGGACCGTGTGGTGGCTGTTCAAGCAGATCACCGGCAAGGAAGGCATGGGCCACGGCGATTTCAAGCTGCTGGCGGCACTAGGCGCATGGTGCGGATTGAAGGGCATCCTGCCGATCATCCTGCTGTCCTCGCTGGTGGGCGCCATCGTCGGCTCGATCTGGCTGTACGCGCGCGGGCGCGACCGTGCCACGCCCATTCCGTTCGGCCCCTACCTGGCCATCGCCGGCTGGCTGGTCTTCATGTGGGGCGATCCGATGATCGCCGCCTACCGGCAGTGGGCCGGCCTGGCGTGATCCGGGCCCGCGGTCCCGCCCACCCGCTGGGCACGGGCCACGGCCCATGAGCCGCTTCATCGTCGGGCTTACCGGCGGCATCGCCTCGGGCAAGAGCGAGGTCACGAAGCGCTTCGAAGGACTCGGCATCGCGGTGGCCGACGCGGACATCGCCGCACGCGAAGTGGTGGCGCCGGGCAGCCCCGCCCTGGCACAGATCAGCCGCCGCTTCGGCAGCGCGATGCTGCTGGCCGACAGCACCCTCGACCGGGCGCGGCTGCGCGAGCATGTGTTCGGCAACGACGCCGAACGCCGGGCACTGGAAGCCATCACCCACCCGGCCATCCGCGCCCGCGTGCGAGAAATCTGCGAAGCCGCGGACAGCCCCTATGCCATCGCCGCGGTGCCGCTGTTGGCTGAAGCCGGCGGTCGCGCAGCCTATCCCTGGCTGGATCGGATCGTGGTGGTCGACGCCGCCGAGCCGGTGCGCCACGCCCGCCTGCTCCAGCGCGACAGCATCGATGCCGCCCTGGCGACGCGCATGATCCAGGCACAGGCCAGCCGCGCGCAGCGGCTGGCGCTGGCCGACGACGTGATCGTCAATGACGGGCACCCGGAGCACCTGCAGCCGCAGGTGGAAGCACTGGATCGCCTGTACCGGGGCCTGGCTGCCGGCAATACGCCGCCCTGACGCGTCCAGCGCCCACCGCCACCGCGGCGGTCAGCCCGCCGGGGCGAAAATCAGCCGGCCGACCACGCCGCGCTCGGCGCCCGGCCGGATGCTGACCTGCCAGCCGTACAGCGCACACAGCCGGCTGACGATGGACAGGCCGATGCCGCCGCCCTGCGAATGGCCGGCGTGGGTACCGCGGTAGCCACGCTGGAACAGGCTCGCGGCATCCTTCTCGCTCAGCCCGGGGCCGGTGTCGATCACTTCGACCGCGTCATCCAGCACCCGGACCCGGACCTGGCCTTGCTGGGTGTACTTCACCGCGTTGCCGATCAGGTTGCCCAGCGCCACCGACAGCGCCGCTTCCGGCGCATCGATGACCAGGTCACGACCGCCCTCCAGCACCAGCTCCAGCGGCTTGCCACCGAGCTGCGCACGGTGCGCATCAAGCAGCTGCTCGGCGACCTTGGCGACGTTGCTGCTGCCCTGCCCGCGCTCGTTGCGCGACAGCAGCAGCAGCGAGCCGATCAGATCGCTGCACTGCTGCTCGGCACGCTGGATGCGCTGCAGGCGCTGCAGCACCTTCTCGTCCAGGCCCGGACGCGCGAGCAGCAGCTCGGTCGCGCCACGGATCACCGCCAGCGGCGTGCGCAGTTCGTGGCTCACGTCCGCATTGAACTCACGGTCGCGCTGCACCACTTCGGTCAGGCGCGCGGAATAGTCGTCCAGCGCCACGGCCAGCTGCCCCACCTCATCGTCGGGGAAACGCGGTGCAAGGGGTTCGGGATGAGTGCTGCCGCCACGGTAGGCCTGCAGGCGGGCGGCGAGATCCGACACCGGGCGCATCACCCGCGAAGCAGACCACCAACCCAGCACCCAGGACAACAGGCTGAACACCAGCACGGACAGGACCAGCGCGCGCTTCAACTGCTGTTCGCCGCGCATCGACTGGCTCATGTCGTAGGCGACGAAAAACCAGGCATCGTCCGTCTTGCGCACACCGACCTTGTAGGAAAACGCCTTGCCGTCGGCATCCTGACCACTGAAATTATGGATGCCGTCCTGCAGGTGTTCCCATTCGGGATAATCGCGACGCAACCCTTCCAGTTTGTCAGGGCGATAGAGGAACGCGCGCATCTGCTGCACCGGCGCCACCACTTCGCGGCCACCGCTCTGGATGTAGCTCTGCCAGGAGGCGTCCAGATTTCGGTTCATCACATCTTCGACCAACTGGTTTTCCACGCGCATGCGCGCCCAGTTGGTGGCGAACGCGAACAGCGCCGTCAGGCAGAAGCCCAGCAGCACGAACGAAACGATGATGCGGCTGCGCAGGCGGCGGCGATAGCGCCCCTGCCTGTGGACGACCGCCGACGATGCGGCTTCAGGCATCGGGTGCGGCGATCCGGTATCCGATGCCATGGCGGGTCTGGATCATGGGTGCGTTGAACGGCTTGTCCACCACCGCACGCAGGCCGTGGATATGCACGCGCAACGAGTCCGAGTCAGGCAACTCCTCGCCCCATACCCGGGTTTCCAGCTCCTGCCGGGTAACCACCGCCGGCGAGGCTTCCATCAATGCCTGCAGGATCTTGAGCGCGGTCGGGTTGAGCTGCAGCAGCTTGCCCTGGCGGCGCACTTCCAGCGTGTCCAGGTTGTACTCCAGGTCGCCGGTTTCCAGCACCCGGGTGTGCCCCCCCTTGCCGCGGCGCGACAGCGCGTTGAGCCGTACCTCGACTTCCTGCAGCGCGAACGGCTTGATCAGGTAGTCGTCGGCACCGGAGTCGAACCCGGCCAGCTTGTTGTCCAGCGAATCGCGCGCGGTGAGCATCAGCACCGGGGTCTGCTTGCGCGCGTCGTTGCGCAGCTTGCGGCAGACCTCGATGCCATCCATGCCCGGCAGGTTCAGATCGAGCACGATCGCATCGAAATCGTGCACGACCGCCAGGTGCAGGCCGGTGACGCCGTCGGCCGCGAAATCCACCGTATGCCCGCGGTCCTCGAGGTAGTCCCCGAGGTTGGCCGCGATGTCGCTGTTGTCTTCGATTACGAGAATGCGCACTGGGAACCTCAGTCATTTACCGAAGAGCAGAGCATACCCGGCCCGTGGCTCCAGCTTCATTAAAACCGTTCAGCGCACGGAAAGGGCGTGGCGCCGGCACGCCGGCAACAACCATGCCGCCTGCCGTTGCCCGGCTATCAAGCTGCCGGGCAAGACAGACCTTCGGTCACGGGGTTTCGACCTTCTGCGTCGAAATCCGCAGGTCGCGCAGGGCATCAGCCCCGTTCTCGCGCGCCTGCCGACGGGCCGCCACCGTGATGCAGATGTTCTGTGGCCGGTTGCTGCCGACCGGGCGTTCACGGCGGCAGACAAGGCGACTGTCCTCGCGCGCCTGGGTCAGCAGGGTATTGACCAGATCCTGATCGTTGAAAACCGCTATCTTGTCCTTCTCGGGAAGATTGGCATGCCCCCCCGTTCCCAGCAGGGCATCGATGCGGCCGAGCGCGTCAACCACGCGGGCACGGTTCTCCGCGCTGATCTCACTGTATACCTCGCCTCCCTGCAGGTCGCTCATGATGCGCAGGCGCTGCTCGGCATAAGGCTTCCCTTCCATCAACGGCTTCTCCGCCACGGGCGCCGCCATTGCGGACATCGCAGGGAACACGAGCAAGGCAGCCAAAAACAGCATCCGATTCATACCCCAACCTCCTGTCTGGTAATTCGTTCGACTGTAGCGCGCCTCACCGACGGCAACAAGTCAAAAAACAAGGCCCCGGCGAGCACCGCCAGGGCCTGAAGATTCCCGATCACCGGACCCGCTGAGGAGGGCTGGTCACAGTGGGGCCAGCGTAGGGCCGGGGGAATTAAAGACCCGTTAAAACGGTGCAAGCAATTCGGAATCCGGGCTCAGCGCCTGAGGTTGACCACGTAGTCGATCATCCGCCCGGCGACATCGCCACCGGAAACGCTCTCGATGCCCTCCAGCCCGGGCGTGGAGTTGACTTCGAGCACCAGCGGCCCGCGCCGGGAGCGGATCATGTCCACCCCGGCGATACCCAGCCCCAGGGCCTTGGCCGAGCGCACCGCCACCTGCTGCTCGGCCCGGCTGCAGACCGCCGGGCCGGCGCTGCCGCCGGCATGCAGGTTGGAGCGGAAGTCGCCGTCCTGGGCCTGCCGGCGCATGGTCGCGACCACCTGGTCGCCCACCACCAGGCAACGCAGGTCCGCGCCCTGGGCCTCGGCAATGAATTCCTGCACCAGGAAATTGGCATACAGGCCGCGCAGCGCCTCGACCGTGCCCTTGGACGCACTGAGCTTCTCGGTGAGGATCACCCCGCGCCCCTGGGTGCCCTCGCTGAGCTTCACCACGTGCGGCGGCGGCCCCAGCATGGACAGCAGGTCATGGGTGTCGTCCGGGTTGTCGCCGAACACCGTCACCGGCATGTCGATGCCCTTGGCGGCCAGCAGCTGGTGCGCACGCAGTTTGTCGCGCGCGCGCAGGATCGCGTCGGAGGGGTTGGGCGTGCGCGTGCCCATCATCTCGAACTGGCGCAGCACCGCGGTGCCGTAGCGGGTGATGGAGGCACCGATGCGCGGAATCACCGCGTCGAAGCCGGACAGCGGCCGGCCCTTGTAGTGCATGCTGAAATCACCCGCGTTGATGCGCATGTAGCAGCGCAGCGGGTCGAGGATGCGCACGGTGTGGCCACGCGCGCGCGCGGCCTCGACCAGACGCCGGGTCGAGTAGAGCTTGCTGTTGCGGGAGAGGATGGCGAGCTTCATCGCGGGGCCTGGAAGTCAGGCCGGGCACATCACGCCCTGCCCTGGGCTGGCGCCTCGGTGCCTGCGCGGCACCTGGAAGATGGAGCGGGTGAAGGGAATCGAACCCTCGTCGTAAGCTTGGGAAGCTTCTGCTCTACCATTGAGCTACACCCGCGCGGCGATGCGCAGTCTATGTGGAGCGGGGCCTGCCGCGCAATGCCAACGTGCAGCGCGTTACCTCGACGGGAGCCCCGGGCAGGGACGGTGCCGCGACACGACACCGTCCACAGCCGCCCGCGTCCGGCTCAGAACCCGCCGCTGAACGTGGCGAACAGGGTGGCGTCGCGCGCCGACTTCTGCGCGGTGGTGGCGCTCAGGCCGATGTTGCTCTGCAGCCCCCACAGGCTCATCCGCGCGCCCAGCACGGCGGTGGCGTAGTTGCGGTCGAACTGCAACCCGGGAACCCTGTAGGCGCCGACGTCGGCCATGGTCTGCAGCCAGGCGCTGGCCTGCTTGCCGCCGTCCTCGAACTCGTGGTCGTAGGTGACCTGCACGTAGGGACGGACGCTGCCACCGTCGAAGCGCGCCTGCCAGCCGAGGCGGCCAACGGTGGAGTCCACGTCCTGGTTGCCGTAGCCCAGCGCGGTGGCGCCGGGATTACTCTCCAGGTACCCGTCCAGCTTGACCTTCTGCCACACCACGCCCGCCACCGGACCGTGGCGGAAGCCGCCCTGCTGGCCGAACTCGTAGCCGGCGTTGAGCGCGGCGGTCAGGTTGCTGCCATCGGGCGATCCCTTGTGCTCGCGGGTGGCCGGGCCGAGCTGCACCTTGCGGGTGACGTCGTAACCCAGCCAGCTGTAGCTGGCCTGCCCGTTGACCCAGGCGCGCTCGCCATACCAACCGGCAAATACGCCCAGGGTGGTGTCGGACTGGGTGAAATCGCCCATGCGGTTGCCGAAGTCCGCGTCCATCCGGCCGTACCCGGCGAACCCGCCGAACACCTTGCCATCACGCGCCCAGTCGACGCCGAACAGGCCGGCCGGCGCCATGCCGTCGTACAGCCGGCCATGGTCGTAGCGCTGCATGTCGCCGCGCACGTTGCCCCACCAGCTCATGCCGTCGGCCGGACGGCCCGCCAGGTGACCGCCGACCTGGTCCGCACGCGCACGGCCGGTGGTCTGCGCCGAGTGCGTCAGCACCTGCTGCAGGCGCGGCGCCTCGAGCACCGAAATCGAGTACTGCCCGAGGATCTTGTGGGCGGCGGTGGTCGGATGCACGCCATCGGCGAACACATAGGTGTCGGCGGCATTCGGGCTGACATAGTTCAGCGGCGTGCAGGTCAGCGACTGCGCGGTGATCTGCGGCTGGCACGCAGTGCCGGACACGTTGCTGAAGCCGTAGGCGCCGGGGTTGGCGACGATTTCCTGGAGGATGCTGAAGGTGTCGACCGGGATCACCTGCAGGCCGGCCTGCTTGAGCCCGCCGAACAGCGCATCGTTGTACGCCTTGGCCAGCGCGGTGCCCTGCGCCATCGCCACCGGGCCGCCGGCGCGCGAGGACGGGGTCAGGCCGATGTCGGGCAGGTTCGGCACCATCACGTACTGGGCGCCGGCCGCCTTGAGCGTGGCGACCATGCCCACCTGGCTGGCGACCGCCGCGCCGATGGTGGCCTGCGCCGGTGCGCCGCCGGCCACCGCGAACAGGTCGTTGGCGCCACCCCACACGGTGTACAGGGCATTGGCATCGGCCTTGCCGCCGTTGGCCGCCAGGTAATGGTTGAGCTGGGTCTTGAGCGACGGTGTCGGCGGCAGCAGCGGGCTCAGCGGATTGGGCACATCCACGCCCACGCGGGCGCCGCCGGCGGCGTAGTTGTCGCCCACCTGGCCGTTGCCGTTGGGCAGGGCATTGGTGCCGTAGTACCGGGCCAGGTAGTCGGACCAGACCCAGCCGGGGTTGGTGGTGAAGCGGCCCGCCACCGAGGCGCTGGGATTGGCCTGCACCAGGATGGGACGGAAGTAGCCGGTGTCGGTCAGGCTGTCGCCGAAGAACACGGTCCTGGAAAACGGCGACTGCGCCATGGCCGGGACGGCGGCGGCGGCCAGTGCCAGGGCGAGCGCGGAGCGGAGTGGACGGGAAACGACACGCATGGGGAGACTCCTGACGGACGAGGAAGGCGACAGCGTACGCCGCCGCATGGAAGTAGTTTTTCACCGCCCCACGGCCGGCTCACGCTGCACTGCCGCATGGGCTGGGATTTTCCGGCCCTGCTGGCCAGAATGACGGCATGGACATCCAGCTCAATGGCGAAACCCGCCCCTTCCCCTCGCCCCTCACCCTGGCCGCGCTGCTGGCCGCCGAAGGCCTGGCCGAACGCCGCGTGGCGGTGGAGGTCAACGGCGAAATCGTCCCCCGCGGACGGCACGGCCAGTGGCAACTGCACGCCGGCGACGTGGTGGAGATCGTGCATGCGCTGGGCGGCGGGTGATCTTCTGCCGCCGCAGGTGTGGGGCTTCCCCCACACAGTCCCACCGGGCAAGCCGCATGCGCGGCAGGCGCCGCATCTGCGCGACAACGCCACGCCACGCGGCCTGGCATGATCGGCGATAATCGCCCCATGAACGCACACGTCCCCACCGATCCGCTGGTCATCGCCGGCAAGAGTTATGCGTCCCGGCTGTTGACCGGGACCGGCAAGTTCAAGGATCTGGAAGAAACCCGCCTGGCCACCGAGGCCGCCGGCGCCCAGATCGTCACCGTGGCCATCCGCCGCACCAACATCGGCCAGAACCCGGGCGAGCCCAACCTGCTCGACGTGCTGCCGCCCGACCGCTACACCATCCTGCCCAACACCGCCGGCTGCTACACCGCCGAGGACGCGGTGCGCACCTGCCGCCTGGCGCGCGAACTGCTCGACGGCCACAACCTGACCAAGCTCGAAGTGCTGGGCGACCAGAAGACCCTGTACCCGGACGTGGTGCAGACCCTCAAGGCCGCCGAGCAGCTGGTCAAGGACGGCTTCGAGGTGATGGTCTACACCTCCGACGACCCGATCCTGTGCAAGCGCCTGGAGGAGATCGGCTGCGCCGCGGTGATGCCGCTGGCCGCGCCGATCGGGTCCGGGCTCGGCATCCAGAACCGCTACAACCTGATGGAGATCATCGAGAACGCGCGGGTGCCGATCATCGTCGATGCCGGCGTCGGCACCGCCTCGGACGCCGCCATCGCCATGGAGCTGGGCTGCGACGGCGTGCTGATGAACACCGCCATCGCCGGCGCGCGCCATCCGGTGCTGATGGCCAGCGCCATGCGCAAGGCGGTCGAGGCCGGCCGCGAGGCCTTCCTGGCCGGACGCATCCCGCGCAAACGCCATGCCAGCGCGTCCTCGCCGGTGGACGGGTTGATCGGCTGATGACCAATCCCTTTGAAAGCGCGGGCTCCAAGGCGCCGCCCAAGCCCTTCACCGTGACCGAAGGCCGCCGCGAGGTCCGCAGTTTCGTGCTGCGCCAGGGCCGTTTCACTCCCGCGCAGCAGCGCGCGTTCGACGAACGCTGGCCGCGTTTCGGCATCGACTTCAATGGCCAGCCGCGCGACCTGGATGCCACCTTCGGCCGCAACGCGCCCAAGGTGCTGGAGATCGGCTTCGGCAACGGTGCCGCACTGCGTTTCGCCGCCGGATTCGACCCGTCCAGGGACTACATCGGCATCGAGGTGCACGCCCCGGGCGTGGGCCGCCTGCTCAACGCACTGGCCGACGACAACGCCGGCAACGTCAGGCTCTACCACCACGACGCGGTGGAAGTGCTGGAGAAGGAGATTGCCGACGGCGCGCTGGACGAGGTGCGCATCTACTTCCCCGACCCGTGGCACAAGAAGCGCCACAACAAGCGGCGCCTGGTGCAGCCGGCGTTCGCCGCGCTGCTGGTGCGCAAGCTGCGCCCGGGCGGGCGGCTGCACTGCGCCACCGACTGGGCCGACTACGCCGAACAGATGTGGGACGTGCTCGACGCCACGCCGGGCCTGGTCAACCGCGCCGGCCCGCGCGGCAGCGTGCCGCGCCCGGACTGGCGCCCGCAGACGCATTTCGAGACCCGCGGCCAGAAGCTCGGCCATGGCGTCTGGGATCTGCTGTACGACCGGCAGGGAACGGGAACCGAGGGGTAAGGGAATGCTGCCTTCACGCACCAGCGCATCCGCGGACAGCGCCAGGCACCTAGTGCGGAAGGCCGGCCCCTCGTCCCGCCCCCGGCATACCGCTGCCGCCACCCGGCGCGGAATCGCGGATGCGGTGCCCCATCCCGCCCCGGGGGCGGGCCGCAGGGTTGCGCCGCCCGCACCCGCCGCGCGTGCTTCCCGCCCCCTCCTGCGCGCCTGCCGGCCCTGATGGATACCGCCCTCACGCTGACGACCGACATGAAGCTCGTCCTCGGGCTGGTCGGCTTCACCATGGCGATGTTCCTGTTCGAGCGCATCCGCGCCGACGTGGTGGCGCTGGTGGTGATGGTGGTGCTGGGCGTCACCGGGCTGATCGCGCCGGAGGAGATCTTCGGCGGCTTCTCGGGCAACGCGGTGATGAGCATCATCGCCACCACCATCCTCGGCGCCGGGCTCGACCGCACCGGCGCGCTGAACCGGCTGGCCGGCTGGCTGCTGCGCCGCTCGCACGGGCTGGAACAGCGCCTGCTGCTGCTGACCAGCGCCACCGCCGGCCTCAATTCGTCGTTCATGCAGAACCCGTCGGTGATGGCGCTGTACCTGCCGGTGGCCTCGCGCCTGGCCTCGCATACCGGGCTGACCCTCAAGCGGCTGCTGCTGCCGATCACCGCCGCCATCGTGATGGGCGGGGGCCTGACCATGGTCGGCAACTCGCCGCTGATCCTGCTCAACGACCTGCTGATCTCGGCCAACAACAACCTGCCCTCCGGCACCGCCACCATCGAGCCGCTGCGCATGTTCGCGCCGCTGCCGATCGGCGTGGCGCTCCTGGCCGCGGCGCTGCTGTACTTCCGCTTCTTCGGCGACCGCAAGCTCTCGCGCGACGAAGGCGCGGATGACGAGGGCCAGACCCCGGCGCGCACCGAGAGCTACTTCGCCAAGGCCTATGGCATCGAGGGCGAGGTGTTCGAGCTGGCGGTCACCGCCGAGAGCCCGCTGGTGGGAATGACCGTGAGCGAGGTCGAGAGCCTGTTCGAGGCGCCGCTGCTGCTGGCGCTCAAGACCGGCAACGACACCCGCCTGGCACCGCCGGCGGACATGCGCATCTGGGTCGGCAGCGTGATCGGCGCGATGGGCCCGCGCCAGCTGGTGGCCGACTTCGCGCAGAACCAGTTCCTGCGCATGTCCTCGCGCCTGCGCAACCTGGGTGACCTGTTCAACCCCAGCCGCGCCGGCATCTCCGAGGCGGTGGTCCCGCCGACCTCGAAGCTGATCGGCAAGACCGCCGGCCAGCTGCGGCTGCGCAAGGAACGCGGCATCAGCCTGCTGGCGATCAACCGCGACAAGCAGGTGATCCGCGAGGACGTGCGCAACGTGGCGCTGCGCGCCGGCGACATGCTGGTGTTCCACAGCATCTGGCAGGACCTGGCCGCCGCGGCCGAGAGCCGCGACTTCGTGGTGGTCACCGACTACCCCAAGGGCGAACAGCGCCCGCACAAGTTCAAGATCGCCATGGCGATCTTCGCCATCACCATCATCATCGCGCTGACCTCGCACCTGCCGGTGGCGCTGACCCTGCTCACCGGCGTGGCCGGCATGCTGCTCACCGGCGTGCTGCGCATGGACGAGGCCTACGCCTCGATCAACTGGAAGACCATCTTCATGATGGCCGGGCTGATCCCGCTGGGCTGGGCCATGGATTCCAGCGGCGCGGCGGCCTGGGTCGCCGGCCACACCATCGACAAGCTGCCGGCCGGGATCCCGATCTGGGTGCTGGAACTGGCGCTGGCGGTGCTGACCACCGCGTTCTCGCTGGTGATCAGCCATGTCGGCGCCACCATCGTCACCGTGCCGATCGCGGTCAACCTGGCACTGGCCGCGGGCGGCAACCCCACCGCGTTCGCGCTGATCGTGGCGCTGTCGGCCTCCAACAACCTGATGACCGCGTCCAACCCGGTGATCTCGATGGTGATGGGCCCGGCCAAGTACACCCCGCGCGAGATGTGGCGCGTCGGCGGCCCGTTGTCGCTGATCTACACGCTGGTCGTGGTGGTGATGGTCAACCTGATGTTCTGAGCCGCGCCGGGGGCGGCGGGATCAGCCCAGCAGCACCCTGCCGTCCTGCACCCGCACCGGCACCGCGCGCAGCGCGTCGCCCTTGCATGGCCCGGACACGCAGGCCCCGCCCTGCAGCTCGAACGCGGCGCCATGCACCGCGCACACCAGGTGGCCATCGCGACTCTTCAGGAACTGCCCCGGCGCCCAGTCGAGGGGCCGGCCGGCATGCGGGCAGACATTGAGCCACGCCCGTACCTGCGCGCCCTCGCGGTACAGGATCAGCGGCTCGGCATCGCCGTCGACCACCGCCTCCACCAGCAGGAACCCCGGATCGGGCAGGGCGTCGAGCCGGGCCAGCTCGACGGCGGAAGGTACGGACATGGACATCGCGGGACCGCATGACAGCAGGAAATTGCGCCGATTGTCGCACGCCGGCCCGCCCCGCCCGGCCAGGGGGCAGCATGAATGGGCGACCGCATTTAACGACAAATTCACTCATTGACCCGCCTCCCCACCGATACTTCGGCCAGCCAAATCGTCATACCGCCGACATGCAGATCCGTTACTTCCAGTTCGCCACCCTCCGCAACCTGTTCGCGCCGCGCAAGCCACGCAACCCGTTGCTGCGGATCGCGCTGGGCCTGCTGGGCCTGGCGATCCTCGCGGTCCTGGTCGTGGCCGGGCTGTTCGTCGGCGCGGCGATGATCCTGGTCGGCCTGAGCTGGAAGCTGCTGGCCGCGCGCAAGGCGCGTGCCGCGGGCAAGGCCGCCGGCAACGTGATGGACGGCGAGTACCGCGTGGTGCGCAAGCCGGCATTGCCGCACGCCCACTGACACCGGGCGTCCCCGCCCCAGGCTTCGACACCCGCGCCCGGCTCCTGCCGGGCGTGTTGCATCCGGCGCCACCGCGCGCACGCGATGCGCGGACGCCCGCTGCCCCGCGCGCATGGCCAGCGGTACTACCAGCGCGGCGGCGGCGTCCGGCATCATGGCGCCAGCTCCCGCTTCCGGACCGACCATGACCGACCTGATCCCCGCTCCGCCCGTTCCCCGCATCCCGGTGGCAGGCGGCGGCACCTTCCCCGTGCGCCGCATCTACTGCGTGGGCCGCAACTTCGCCGACCACGCGCGCGAGATGGGCGCCAATGCACCGGCCTCCGCTGCCGAGCGCGGGCAGCCGATGTTCTTCATGAAGCCGGCCGACGCCATCGTCACCGGCGACGCACCGGTTCCCTACCCGCCGGCGACCGCCGACCTGCACCACGAAGTGGAACTGGTGGTCGCGCTGGGACAGGATGCGCCGGACGGTGTACTCCCGGTCGAACAGGCGATGTCGCTGGTGCTGGGCTACGGCGTCGGCCTGGACCTGACCCGTCGCGACCTGCAGGCCGCGGCCAAGGCCAAGGGCGGTCCCTGGGACATCGCCAAGGGCTTCGATCATTCGGCGCCGGTCAGCGAACTGGTGCCCGCCGCGCAGGTGGGCGAGCTGGCGCCGCTGGCGCTGTCGCTGCAGGTCAACGGCCAGACCCGGCAGCACGCCACGCTGGACAACATGATCTGGAACGTGGCCGAAATCCTGCACGAACTGTCCCGGCTCTACGCGCTGCGCGCCGGCGACCTGGTGTTCATGGGCACGCCGGCCGGCGTGGCCGCGCTGCGGCCCGGCGACCGTTTCAGCGCGCGGCTGGGCGACATCGCGCGCCGCGACGGCATGATCGCCGGATGACCGGTGTCGGGGTAGTCTGTACCTCGCACCCCTCACGCAATACAGGAGAAACCCGTGGGAATGATCAGTGAGTTCAAGGAGTTCGCGATGCGCGGCAACGTCATCGACCTGGCGGTCGGTGTCGTGATCGGCGGCGCGTTCGGCAAGATCGTCACCTCGCTGGTGGACAAGGTGATCATGCCGCCGATCGGCTGGCTGATCGGCAATGTCGATTTCTCCAAGCTCGCCTGGACGCTGGCGCCGGCGCGGGTGGCCGCCGACGGCACCGAGATCCCCGCGGTGGTCATCGGCTATGGCGACTTCATCAACACCGTGGTGCAGTTCGTCATCGTCGCCTTCGCCATTTTCATGCTGGTCAAGGTGGTCAACCGGCTGTCGCGCAAGAAGGAAGCGGCGCCCGCCGCACCGGCCGCGCCGAGCGAGGAAGTGCTGCTGCTGCGCGAGATCCGCGACAGCCTGAGGAAGTAACGCCGCGCGGCGGTGACCTCCAGCACGGTTGCAGCCGGAGCCGCGGGCGTATGCTCGCGGCTTCTTTCGTCTGCGAATCCCTCGCAGCGGCCGCGCACGCCCAGGTGCGCCCCAACCGACCCGGAGCCCGCCATGCGCCGCCTCGCCCTTGCCATCGCCACCGTGCTTGCCTGCGCCACTGCGCACGCCGCCCCCACCCGCATCCCCGAACAGGCGCTGGCCCGGGCGGTGGAACTGCGCGAGCAGGCGCTGGCCGACGATACCGGCTGGAAGGTGGTCGAATCGCTGACCACCGAAGTCGGCCCGCGCCTGGCCGGCAGCGAGGCCGACGCGCGCGCAGTGGAATGGGCCAAGGCCAAGTTCAGGGCGCTGGGCTTCGACCGGGTATGGACCGAACCGGTCACCTTCCCCAAGTGGGAGCGCCGCAGCGAGCAGGCGCAGGTGCTGGGCGCGCATGCGCAGCCGCTGGCGATCACCGCACTGGGCGGCAGCCCCGCCGGCAGCGCCGAGGGCGAGGTAGTGCGCTTCGACAGCCTGGAAGCACTGAAGGCCGCGCCGGCCGGCTCACTGGCCGGCAAGATCGCCTTCATCGACTACCAGATGACCCGCAGCCGCAGCGGCGAGGACTACGGCATCGGCGGCACGGTCCGCAGCCGCGGCCCCTCCGAGGCGATCCGCAAGGGCGCGATCGGCTACATCATGCGCTCGGCCGGCACCGATTCGCACCGCGTGCCGCATACCGGCATCACCCGCTTCGACGAAGGCCTGACCCCGGTGCCGTCGGCGGCGCTGTCGGTGCCCGATGCCGACCAGCTGGCACGGCTGGTCGCGCGCGGCCCGACCCGCATCCGCATGGCCCTGGACTGCGGCTGGGACGGCAGCTACACCTCGCAGAACGTGATCGGTGAAATCACCGGCCGCGAACTGCCGAAGGAAGTGGTGGTGATCGGCGGCCACCTCGATTCCTGGGACCTGGGCACCGGCGCGGTCGACGATGGCGCCGGCATCGGCATCACCATGGCCGCCGGCCACCTGATCGGCCAGCTGCGGCAGGCGCCACGGCGCACCATCCGGGTGATCGCCTTCGCCAACGAAGAACAGGGCCTGCACGGCGGCTACGCCTATGCCGCCGCGCGGGCGAAGGCCGGGGAAATCCCGCTGCAGCACATCGCCGCCGAGAGCGACTTCGGAGCCGGCCGCATCTACGCGTTCAACACCGGCTCGGGCAACCCCGCCGGCTCGCGCGAGGCCACCGCGCAGATCGCCGGGGTGCTCGCGCCGCTGGGCATCGCGTACCGCCCGGACGAAGGCGGCCCCGGCCCGGACGTGGGGCCGCTGGCGGCCAAGGGCGGCGCCTGGGCGTGGCTGGCGCAGGACGGGACCGACTATTTCGACCTGCACCACACCGCCGACGACACCCTGGACAAGATCGACCCGAAGGCGCTGGCGCAGAACGTGGCCGCCTACACCGTGTTCGCCTACCTGGCCGCCGAGGCCGAAGGCAGCTTCGGCAGCGAGGCCCGCGACGTGGTGCCGCCCAAGGAATGACCCGCAGCGTCCGCCCGGCAACGGGCGGACGCCAGGGCGATGCCGCAACGCCCCCGCCGCCGGGGGCGTTGCCGTATCCGGGCATC
The DNA here is from genome assembly GCF_056393075.1 of Stenotrophomonas sp. Steno-Z10-HUANG. Taxonomy (NCBI): domain Bacteria; kingdom Pseudomonadati; phylum Pseudomonadota; class Gammaproteobacteria; order Lysobacterales; family Lysobacteraceae; genus Stenotrophomonas; species Stenotrophomonas sp. Steno-Z10-HUANG. The sequence continues at coordinate 462,489 of NZ_JBWJPA010000001.1, read as the reverse complement.
GCCGACATCAGCGGGCGTCAACGGCACATCTGGGATAATGGCGTCCTGGTCCCACCCCGCGTCCGTCGTGGACGCCTGCAACGACAAGGCAGCCGACATCATGTCCCGATCCCTCCGCATCGCCCTGGCGCAGTACGACTTCCCGGTCGGCGACGTGGCCGGCAACAGCGCGCGCATCATCGAACTGGCGCAGATCGCCCGCGACGAGTACGGCGCCGACGTGGTGCTGTTCCCCGAACTGGCGGTCAGCGGTTATCCACCGGAAGACCTGCTGCTGCGCCCGTCGTTCCTGCGCGGGTGCGAGCAGGCGATCGCCCACATCGCCGCGCAGGTGCAGGGCATCGTCGCGGTGGTGGGCTGGCCGCAGAGCGCCGGCGCGGTGGTCTACAACGCCGCCAGCGTGCTGCGTGACGGCGCGGTCGCCGCCACCTACCGCAAGCGCGAGCTGCCGAACTACGCGGTGTTCGACGAGCGCCGCTATTTCGACGTCGATCCGGACGGCGGCAACTGCGTGTTCGAGGTCGGCGGGGTGACGCTGGGCCTGCTGGTCTGCGAGGACCTGTGGTTCGCCGAACCGCTGGCCGCGACCGTGGCCGAGGGCGCCGAACTGGTGCTGGTGGCCAATGCCTCGCCCTATGAGCGCGGCAAGCATGCCCAGCGCGACGCACTGCTGGCCGAACGCAGCCGCGACAGCGGCGCCGCCATCGCCTACGTCAACCTGGTCGGCGGCCAGGACGCGCTGGTGTTCGACGGCGCCTCGGTGGTGGCCGACGGCAGCGGTACGGTGCACCCGGCGGCGCTGGCCTTCGCCGAGGAAATGCTGGTGGTCGACTACGACGCCGATACGCGGTCGTTCCTGCCGATGCGCTGGATCGACGACGGCGACGAAAGCATGGACGCGCTGGCCTGGCGCGCGATCACCCGCGGCATCCAGGACTACTGCCGCAAGAACGGCTTCGACAAGGTATGGCTGGGCCTGTCCGGTGGCATCGATTCGGCTCTGGTGCTGGCGCTGGCGGTGGATGCCCTGGGCGCGGACAACGTCACCGCGGTGGCATTGCCGTCGCGCTACACCGCCGGGCTGTCCAACGACCTGGCCGCCGAGCAGTGCCGGGCGCTGGGGGTGAAGCTGGAAACGGTCCCGATAGAGCCGGCGTTCCAGGGGCTGATGCAGTCGCTGTCGGCGATGTTCCAGGGCAAGGACGCCGACGTGACCGAGGAGAACCTGCAGTCGCGCAGCCGTGGCGTGATCATGATGGCGCTGTCCAACAAGTTCGGCGGGCTGCTGCTGACCACCGGCAACAAGAGCGAGTACGCGGTCGGCTACGCCACCATCTACGGCGACATGTGCGGCGGCTATGCGCCGCTGAAGGACCTGTACAAGACCGAGGTGTATGGCCTGTCGAAGTGGCGCAACACGGTCGGCGGGGCGCCGGTGATCCCGCCGGCGGTGATCGCGCGCGCGCCTTCGGCCGAGCTGCGCGAGAACCAGACCGACCAGGATTCGCTGCCGGCCTACGACGTGCTCGACGGCATTCTGTACCGCTACATCGACCAGGAGCAGTCGCGCGAGGACATCATCGCCGCCGGCTATGCGCCGGAGGTGGTGGCCCAGGTGCTGCGGCTGGTGCGCACCAGCGAGTGGAAGCGGCACCAGGCCGCGCCCGGCCCGAAGATCTCACGCCGCGCGTTCGGCCGCGAGCGGCGCTACCCGATCAGCAACGGCTACCGCGGCTAGGCACGTGCCTGCCGCGGCGGCAGGGAAACGGCGGGATGCGTGCAGCGCTTTCCGGATCCGTGCCAGCAGAGTGAATAGAGCGCGGCCGTGGCTACGGGAGGTGGGCCAGCGGGGCATGCCAGCCAACCGCGCGCCCCATGCCCGGCGCGCCGCGGGTGCCCGGGCACGACCCGGTTGGCCTGCGGCGCAGCGGCGAACCGGGCTGTGGAAGGCGACGGCCACCACCGGGTGATCCGCGCAGGCACGGAGCCGACAAAGGCATCTCCACCTGCGCCTGATACACCGCACCGCTGGCGCGAGGCCGGCGGCGACGAGCCCCGCGCGGGCCTGTCCCTGGCAACCCGACCGCCTTGCGGCGGCGCCTGGCCGGGGTCGCCCGGGGTGGTCTCAGTCCCGGGCCTGGCGGCTGCGCCAGCCCGCCAGGAACACCGCGGTGGCGGCGGCGACGTTGAGGCTTTCCACCGCGCCGGTGCCGGGAATGGACAGGCGCAGGTCGCAGTGCTGCGCGAACTCGCGGTCCATGCCCTCGCCTTCGGCGCCCATCACGTAGACCATGCGCGGCGGCAGCGGCGTGGCGAACAGGTCCTGCCCGCCTTCCACCAGCGTCGCGGCCAGCGCGAAGCCGGCAGCGCGCAGCTGCGACAGCGCCTGCGGCAGCGCCGGCAGGCGCACCAGCGGCACCGCTTCGGCACCGCCCTCGGCGACGCGGGCGGCGGCGCCGGACAGGCTCAGCGTCGACTCGGCCGGCAGCAGGATGCCGGCCGCACCGAAGTGTGCGGCCGAGCGCAGGATCGCGCCGAAGTTGTGCGGGTTGCCCACGCCGTCCAGCCACAGCGCCAGCACCGGCCCGTCAGGCAGCGCCGCCAGCCAGGCGGCCAGCGGCTGCGGTTCGGCGCGCAGCACGTCGGCCACCACGCCCTCGTGGTGGGTGGTGGCGGCGAGCTTGTTGAGGTCGCCCTCGCCGACCACGCGATAACCGACGCGGTTGCCCACGCACCACTTCAGCAACGGCTGCAGCCGCGGGATCAGCGCTTCGGCCAGGTACAGCTTGCGCAGCGCCTGCGGGCGCCGCGCGTGCATCGCCAGTACCGCGTTGACGCCGTACAGGCGCAGTTCGTCGTTGCCGCGTACCGGGCCGGCGCCGTCACCGCGCGCGCCCGAAGGCGGCAGAGGCGTGGCGCGCGGCGGGCGCGCGGAAGGACGACGGTTGTTCCAGGGGCTGTTCACTGCCGTTGCACTCGCTTACTTGTTGCCGCGCCAGAAATCGGCGTTGCGGATGCCCAGCGCATCCGGGTCGAACACCGGGTCCAGGCCCTGCTTCTTCTGCCGCTCGTAGTCGGACAGCGCCAGCATCGCCGGCTTCTGCAGGATCAGGATGGCGATCACGTTGAGCCATGCCATCAGGCCGACGCCGATGTCGCCCAGCGCCCATGCCATCTTGGCGTTGTGGAAGGCGCCGAACACCACCATGCCCATGATGCCCAGGCGCAGCACCAAGGTCGCCGCCGGGTGGGTGCGGTTGCTGCCGGCCAGGTAGGTCAGGTTGGTCTCGGCCATGTAGTAGTAGGCCATGATCGTGGTGAAAGCGAAGAAGAACAGCGCCAGCGCCACGAAGCCCGCGCCCCAGCCCGGCAGCACCGACTCGACCGCGGCCTGGGTGAACAGCGCGCCCTCGGAGGGCGCCACGCCGGGCACGCCGCTGACGATCGCCTCCAGCTTCTGCACGCCGCCCTCGGTGACCTCGCGGAACACGTTGTACATGCCGGTGGACAGCAGCAGGAAAGCCGTGGAGGTGCACACCAGCATGGTGTCGAAATAGATCGCGAACGCCTGCACGTAGCCCTGCTTGGCCGGGTGCGAGACTTCGGCCGCGGCGGCCGCGTGCGGGCCGGTGCCCTGGCCGGCTTCGTTGGCGTAGATACCGCGCTTCACGCCCCAGGCAATGGCCTGGCCGATGATGCCGCCGAAGGCCGCATGCGCGCCGAAGGCGCTGGAGAAGATGTCGGCGAACATCGTCGGCACCTTGCCGGCATTGAGCATCATCACCACGATGGCCATCAGGATGAAGCCCAGCGCCATGAACGGCACGATCACCTCGGCGAAGCTGGCGATGCGCTTGACCCCGCCGAAGATGATCACACCCAGCAGCGCCGCGACCGCGACGCCGATCCACAGCTTCATGCTGGCCGCACCGCCCAGCGAAGCGCAGGCGTCGGCACCGGTGCACAGCACGTTGACCGCGCTGTCGGCGATGGCGTTGGCCTGCACGCCCGGCAGCAGGAAGCCGGCGGCGATGACCGTGGCCACCGCGAACACCGCCGCGTACCACTTCAGGCCCATGGCCTTTTCGATGTAGTAGGCCGGGCCGCCGCGGTAGCGGCCTTCGGCGTCCTTGGTCTTGTAGATCTGCGCCAGGGTCGACTCGACGTAGGAGGTGGAGGCGCCGAGGAAGCCCATCACCCACATCCAGAAGATCGCGCCCGGGCCGCCGTAGGCGATGGCGGTGGCCACGCCGGCGATGTTGCCGATGCCCATGCGCCCGGCCATCGACATGGCCAGCGCCTGGAACGAGGAGACGCCGGCATCGGACTTCTGCCCGCGCACGGTGAGCCGGCACATCTCGGCAAAGCCGCGGATCTGCATGACGCGGGTGCGCAGGGTGAACCACAGCCCTGCGCCCAGACACATGAAGATCAGCGCATTGCTCCAGATGATGCCATTTACGAATTCGACGATGGATTCCACACGATCTCCCCGGATGGCTGAAGGTAGGCGGGTGCCGGCTTCAGGAACCGGCGATTCTTCCACGATTGCAGGGCCCTGTGCAGGGCCGTCACGACCCCGGCGGCCACGCCCGCAGGCGGGCGAAGCAGCGCATGTCGTGCAGTACGCCATCCTTGAACACGGCCTGGCGCTCCAGGCCTTCCTCGATGAAACCGGTCTTGAGCAGCACCCGCGCCGAGGCGGGATTGCCGGCCATGACCTGTGCCGCGAGCCGGTACAGGCCCAGTTGTTCCATCACCCACGGCGCGAAACCGTCCACGACCGTGGTCATGATGCCCTGCCCCCAGTGGCGCCGCCCCAGCCAGTAGCCCAGGGTCGCGCCATGGCGGCGCTCGCCGCTGCCCTGCTGCACGCCGATGCCGCCGCAGGCCTCGCCGTCGATCTCCAGCGCGAACACCGGCCCGGACAGGTCCAGCACCTGCCCGGACAGGAACGCCTCGCCGTCGGCACGGGTGTAGGGATACGGGAAGCGCGTGCCCAGCCCGCGCGACACCGCCGCGTCATCGGCATGCCGCAGCAGCGACGCCAGGTCGTCCGCCCGCCAGTGGCGCAGCCGCACCGCGCCGATGGCGGGCGGCTCACGCATGCCCGCCCACCGATGGCGTGTCGCGTTCCTGCCTGGCCAGCTCGTTGGCCACCGTTTCCGGCGACTGCGTGTACGGCGCCAGCAGCGCGTAGAACGCCGGCACCACGAACAGCGACAGCAAGGTGGAAACGGCGACACCGAAGATCACCACGATGCCGATGGTGCCGCGGCTGGCCGAACCCGGGCCGCCGGCCAGCACCAGCGGCACCGCGCCGACCACGGTGGCGATGGAGGTCATCAGGATCGGACGCAGGCGCACCGTCGAGGCCTCGACGATGGCCTGGTGCACGTTGCGGCCCGCGTCGCGCAGCTGGTTGGCGAACTCCACGATCAGGATGCCGTTCTTCGCCGCCAGGCCGACCAGCATGACGATGCCGATCTGGCTGAACAGGTTGAGCGTGCCGCCGCTGACGTACAGGCCGACGAAGGCGCCGAGCACGCCCAGCGGCACGGTGAGCATGATCACCAGCGGGTGGATGAAGCTCTCGAACTGCGCGGCCAGCACCAGGTAGACCACCAGCAGCGCCATGGCGAAGGTCAGCAGCACCGCGCCGCCGGCGCTTTGGTACTCGCGCGACTCGCCCTTCCAGTCGATCTGCGCGTACTCGGGCAGCTCCTCGCGGGCCACCTGCTGCACCCAGGCGATGGTCTCGCCCAGGGTATGGCCGGGGGCCACGCTGGCGCTGATGGTGATCGAGCGCAGCCGGTTGAAGCGGTTCAGGGTGCCGGCCTCGGCCACCTCGCCGAGGCTGACCAGGTTGGACAGCGGCACCAGTTCGCCCGAACGCGCGCGCACCTGGATCGCGGCCAGGTCGGCCGGCGACGCACGGCCCTCGCGGCCGGCCTGCACCAGCACGTCGTATTCCTCGCCGTTGTCGACGAAGGTGGTGACGCGGCGCGAGCCCATCATGGTTTCCAGCGCGCGGCCGATGTCGGTCACGCTCACGCCCAGGTCGGCCGCACGCTGGCGGTCGATGTTGACCCGCATCTGCGGCCGGGTTTCCTTGTAGTCCGAATCGGCGCCGACCAGCCCCGGGTAGTCGGCCATGCGCGCCAGCAGGCGGTCGCGCCACTGCGCGATCTCCGCGTATTCCGGCCCGCCTAGCACCACCTGGAACGGCTGCCCGAAACTGCGCACCAGGCCGCCGCCGACCTGGGTGCGCACGCGCACGCCGCTGAGGCCGTCCAGTTCCTTCTGCAGCGCGCTGGCGACGTCGGCGGTGGCTTCCTGGCGTTCGCGCCAGGGCTGCAGGAACACGCTGATGCGGCCGGTGTGCATTTCCTCGCTGTTGCCCCAGCCGCCGGGCACGCGCGGGTTGGCGCGCACGATCGGCTCCTCGGGGCCGACGAAGCGGTCGACGATGCGCTCGACCTGCTGCACCTGGCCGACGGTGTAGTCGAAGCCGGCGCCCTCCGGGCCGTCGATGATGATCTGGAACGAGCCGCGGTCCTCGGCCGGCGCCAGCTCCGACGGCAGCAGCCGGAACAGGCCCCAGCTGGCGCCCAGCGCGGCCAGCATCACCAGGCCGAACACCCAGCTGCGCTGCACGTGGCGGTCCAGCACCCGGCCGTAGGCGGCCGCCACCCGCGCCAGCTGGCCGTCGATGAAACGGTTGATGCGGTTGGGCCGGCGCTCGCTGTGCGGCCTGAGCAGCTTGGACGCCATCATCGGCGTCAGGGTCAGCGCGACGAACGCCGACAGCGCCACCGCCGCGGCCAGCGCCACCGCCAGCTCGCGGAACAGGCGGCCGGTGTTGCCCTCCAGGAAGCCGACCGGCAGGAACACCGCCACCAGTACCGCGGTGGTGGCGATCACCGCGAACGCCACCTGCGCGGTGCCGCGGCGCGCGGCGACCAGCGGCGGTTCGCCCAGGTCGATGCGCCGCTGCACGTTCTCCACCACCACGATGGCGTCGTCCACCACCAGGCCGATGCACAGCACCAGCGCCAGCAGGGTGAACAGGTTGATCGAAAAACCGAAGGCGAACAGCGCGATGAACGCCGCCACCAGGCATACCGGCACCGTCACCGCCGGGATCAGCGCCGCGCGCAGGCTGCCCAGGAACAGCCAGATCACCACCAGCACCAGGAGCATCGCCTCCACCAGGGTGGCATAGACGCGCTCCACCGCCGCCTCGATGAAGGTGGTGTTGTCGAAGGCGACGAAGATCCGGGTACCGGCCGGCAGGGTCCTGGCGATGCGCTCGGCCTCGGCGCGGGTGGCGCGGGCCACGTCCAGCGCGTTGGCGGTGGAGGTCTTGACGATGCCCAGGCCGATGCCGGGCTCGCCGTTGCTGCGGTAATAGGCGCGGCGCTCGGCCGAGGCCAGCTCGACCTTGGCCACGTCGCCCAGCCGCACCACGTAGCCGTCGCTGCCCTTGCCCAGCGGGATGCTGGCGAAATCGGCCGGGGCCACGTAGCTGCGCTCCACGCGCAGGGTGAAATCGCGGTCGGCCGACTCGATGCGCCCGGCCGACAGCTCCACGTTCTCGTTGCGCAGCGCCGATTCCACCTCGCCCACGGTCAGCCCGCGCGCGGCCAGCTGGTCGCGGTCCAGCCAGATGCGCATGGCATAGCGCTGGCGCCCGCCGATGCGTACCTGGGCTACGCCGTCGATGCTGGAGAAGCGGTCGACCACGTAGCGCTCGGCGTAATCGCTGAGCTCCAGCGTGTCCATCGTCGAGGAGCTCATGTTGAACCAGATGATCGGGTCGGCATCGCTTTCGACCTTGGCGATCTCCGGCGGGCGCGCTTCCTCGGGCATGCGGTCGGCGACCCGGCTGACCGCATCGCGCACGTCGTTGGCGGCGGCCTCGATGTCGCGGTTGGCGGTGAACTCGATGCTCACCGAGGCGCGGCCGTTGGTGCTGCGCGCATTGATGGTATCGATGCCCTCGATGCCGGCCAGCGCGTCTTCCAGCACCTGGGTGATGCGGCTTTCGATCACCGCCGCCGAGGCGCCGGTGTAGTCGACCGACACCGAGACGATGGGCGGGTCGATCGCCGGCAGCTCACGCAGGGTCAGGCGGCTGAAGGACATCAGCCCCAGCACCACCAGCAGCAGGCTCATCACCACGGCCAGCACCGGCCGCTTGATCGACAGGTCCGACAGCTTCATTCGGCGCTGGCCCCGGCGGCGGCCGGCGCGGCCTTGGCGTCGGCGATGCGCAGGCCCGGGCGCAGCTTGCCGGTACCGTCGACGACGATGCGCTGGCCGGCCTCCAGCCCTTCCACGATCTCCACCACGCCGGCGCGGCGGGTGCCGGTCCTGACGTCGGCGCGCTCGACCGTGGCGTCGTCGCGGACCCGGAACACGTAGGAGTCACGGCCGACCTGGACCACCGCGATCTCCGGGATCACCAGCGCCTGCCGCTCGGGGCGGAACACGCGCACGTCCAGCAGCATGCCCGGGCGCAGCGCATGGTCGGGATTGGCGAAATCGGCGCGCACGGTGACCGCGCGGCTGCCCGGGTCGACCCGCGCATCGACGGTGCTGACCTCGCCCTCGAAGCTGCGCCCCGGGTAGGCGATGCTGCTGCCGCTGACCTTGTCGCCGGGCTTGAGCGAGGCCAGCTCGGCTTCCGGCACCTGGAAATCGACATGCATCCGCGAAATGTCGTCGAGCGTGGCGATCACCGTGGTCGGGGTGACCAGCGAACCGGGGCTGACCTGGCGGATGCCGAGCACGCCGGCGAACGGCGCCCGCACCTGGCGGTCGGCCACGTCGGCGCGCATCTGCCGCACCCGCGCCTCGGCCGCGTCGCGGATCGCCTTCTGGGTATCAAGGGTGGAACTGGCGACCAGCTGCTGGGTGGCCAGCTCGCTCTGCCGGCGGTACAGGCGGTCGGCTTCGTCGAAGGTGGCCTGGGCCTGCGCCAGCGCCGCCTGCTGCGCGTCGATGCGCAGGGTCACCAGCGGTGCCCCGGCGGCCACTTCCTGGCCGCTGCGGAAATGCACCGCGTCGATGATCTCGCTGACCTTGGCGGTGACGGTCACCGACTCGCGCGCCCGGGTGGTGCCGATGGCCTGCAGGGTGTCGTTCCAGGCCGAACGCGCGACCACCTGGGTGGTGACCGGCACCGGCGCGCCCTGCGCACGCGGCGCATCGCCGCTCCCACGGCCGCAGGCGGCCATTCCCAGCGCCAAGACAATGCCACCGGCCAGGGTGGCCGAAAAACGCCACAACATACGTCGTTCCGTCCGCTACACGATCGCGCAGTCTAGCCGCCGCCAGTGAAGGGCCGGATGTGCCATTGGGTGGGGCCGGGCCATAACCTGGGCGGGGTCACCCATTGCCTGCCGCCATGGCTTCCGGCCGCGCCGGGGGGCGGGCGGCCGCGAGTGCCGGACCGCGCCCGGGGACGACCCTGGACGGCGCGGACGCGTACTTCGGCAAGCGCCCCTGCGACGGCGCAGGACGGCCGTGCATTCACCTTGCCGGCAGGCAAGCGGGCGCCCGCCCCGGGCGGCGGACGTGCGCCGCCCAGCGCCGCGCCGCCGGCCGGGGGGCGGGCAGCATCGGCCGCACGTGCAATGCGGCCGCAGTGCTCTGCGGCCCGCGCCTCAGCGCAATGCCAGCCGTACGACCTGGTCGGCCATCGCGTCCAGCGCCTCGCCGTCGGCGTACAGGTGCAGTTCCGGCGCTTGCGGCGGCTCGTAGGGCGAATCGATGCCGGTGAAGTTGGGAATCTGCCCGGCCCGCGCCTTGCGGTACAGGCCCTTCACGTCGCGCGATTCGGCGACCTCCAGCGGCACGTCGACAAAGATTTCGACGAACTCGCCCGGGGCGAAACGCTCGCGCGCCATCTGCCGCTCGGCACGGAACGGCGAGATGAAGCTGACCAGCACGATCAGCCCGGCGTCGACCATCAGCCGGGCCACCTCGGCCACGCGGCGGATGTTCTCCACCCGGTCCTCGTCGGTGAAGCCCAGGTCGCGGTTCAGGCCGTGGCGGACGTTGTCGCCGTCAAGCAGGAACGTGTGGCAGCCACGCGCGTGCAGGCGCTTCTCCACCTGGTTGGCGATGGTGGACTTGCCCGCGCCGGACAGGCCGGTGAACCACAGCACCCGCGGGGTCTGCCCCTTGATCCGCGCGCGCGCGGCCGGATCCACGTCCAGGTGCTGCCAGTGCACGTTGCCGGCACGGCGCAGGGCGAAGTCCAGGGTACCGGCGGCGACGGTGGCGTTGCTCTGGCGGTCGATCAGGATGAAGCCGCCCAGCGCGCGGTTGCGCGCATAGGGTTCGAAGGCGATGGGTTCGTCGAGGGACAGGTTGCAGTAGCCGACCTCGTTCAGCTCCAGCCGCTTGGCGGCCAGCTTGTCCTGCGTGTTCACGTCGATCCGGTGTTTGATCTCGCTGACGCTGGCGGCCACGCTGCGGCTGCCGATCTGCAGCCAGTACGGCCGCCCGGGCAGCAGCGCGGCATCGTCCATCCACAGCACGTGCGCGGCGAACTGGTCGGCCACTTCCGGCGGGTCGCCGGCGGCGGCGATCACGTCGCCGCGACTGACGTCGATCTCGTCGGCCAGGACCAGGGTCACCGCCTGGCCGGCGCGGGCGACGTCCAGCGGGCCATCCGGGCCGAGCACCTCGCGCACCGTCGAACGCCGCGCCGACGGCAGCACCACCACCGCGTCGCCGGCGCGCACCTGGCCGGCGGCGAGGGTGCCGGCGAAGCCGCGGAAATCCTGGTGCGGCCGGTTCACCCACTGCACCGGCAGGCGCAGGCCGCCGCCGCCGTCGTGGCCGGCGATGGCCACCGTGTCCAGGTGCTCGATCAGGGTGGGACCGTCGTACCACGGCATCAACGCCGAGCGCGTCGACAGGTTCTGCCCTTCCAGCGCCGACAGCGGGATCGCCTGCACGTGGGCGATGCCCATCTGCGCGGCCAGTGCCGCGTACTCGGCGGCGATGCGTTCGAACACCGCCGCGTCGTAGCCGACCAGGTCCATCTTGTTGACCGCCAGCACCACCTGGCCGATGCCCAGCAGCGAGATGATGTAGCTGTGGCGGCGGGTCTGCTGCAGCAGCCCCTTGCGCGCGTCCACCAGCACCACCGCCAGATCGGCGGTGGAGGCGCCGGTGGCCATGTTGCGGGTGTACTGCTCGTGGCCCGGGCAGTCGGCGACGATGTACTTGCGGCGATCGGTATCGAAATAGCGGTAGGCCACGTCGATGGTGATGCCCTGCTCGCGCTCGGCGGCCAGCCCGTCCAGCAGCAGCGCATAGTCGATGCGTTCGCCCTGGGTGCCATGGCGGCGGCTGTCGGCCTCCAGCGCGGCCAGCTGGTCGTCGAACAGGCGCTTGCTTTCGTACAGCAGCCGCCCGATCAGCGTGCTTTTGCCGTCATCGACGCTGCCGCAGGTGATGAAGCGCAGCAGCGGCTTGGATTCGTGCTGCTGCAGGTAGGTGGCGATATCGGAAGACGTTGCCGGTGCATTCATCAGAAATAGCCCTCCAGCTTCTTCTTCTCCATCGACGCGGACGGGTCGTGGTCGATCACCCGGCCCTGCCGCTCGGAACGGGTGGACACCAGCATTTCGGCGATGATCTTCTCCAGCGTGTCGGCCTGCGATTCGATGGCCCCGGTCAGCGGGTAGCAGCCCAGCGTGCGGAACCGCACCCGGCGCAGCTGCGGCACCTCGCCCGGACGCAGCGGCAGGCGCGCGTCGTCGACCATGATCAGGCTGCCGTCGCGCTCGACCACCGGGCGTTCGGCGGCGAAGTACAGCGGCACCACCGGGATCTTCTCGCGGTAGATGTAGAGCCAGATGTCCAGCTCGGTCCAGTTGGACAGCGGGAACACGCGCACGCTCTCGCCGGGGTGGATGCGCGCGTTGTACAGGTTCCACAGCTCCGGCCGCTGGTTCTTCGGGTCCCAGCGGTGGCGGTCGTTGCGGAACGAGAACACGCGCTCCTTGGCCCGGGATTTCTCCTCGTCGCGGCGCGCGCCGCCGATCGCCGCGTCGAACTTCCATTTATCCAGCGCCTGCTTCAGGCCCTGGGTCTTCATCACGTCGGTATGCACCGCGGCGCCGTGGCTGACCGGGCCGATGTCACGGGCGATGCCATCGGGATTGATGTGCACCCGCAGGTCCACGCCGGTTTCGGCCACGCGACGGTCGCGGAAGGCGATCATCTCGCGGAACTTCCAGCGCGTATCCACGTGCAGCAGCGGGATCGGCGGCACCCCGGGCGCGAACGCCTTGAGCAGCAGGTGCAGCAGCACCGAACTGTCCTTGCCGACCGAATACAGCAGCACCGGGTTGGCAAAGCCGGCCGCGACCTCGCGCAGGATGTGGATGCTCTCGGCTTCCAGCCGGTCCAGGTGCGACAGGGTCACGGTAGCGGTCATTGCGGCAGGTTCTGGGACGCTCTGGAAACGGGAGGGTAGCAGCGCGGGCCGGTACGCAACCCGGCAGGGCAGCGAGTGTGGGGTCCGCGCGCCCCGCGCAGAAATGAACGCAGGGCATGAACCGATAACCGCGCATCCTTTCCCGCGCCCCGCGCCGCTCCCTAGCATCGGTCACCCCATCCCCGACCGGACCGGACATGACCGCCGCCGCTGCCACCGTGCCCCCCAGCCCCCTGCCCGAGGACCGCAGGGCGCTGCTGGCGCGCCTGGTCGAGGGCCTGGACGGCAACAGCCTGTGGTGGCTGTCCGGCTTCGCCGCCGGGCTGGCCCAGGGCCATCCGCCGCCGTCGCTGGCGGTGATTCCCGGCGGCCAGCCGGCGGCGCCGGCCAGCGGCCGCCTGACCATCGTCTATGGCAGCCAGACCGGCAATGCCCGCCGCGCCGCCGAGCAGCTGGCCGCCGACGCCGAGGCCGCCGGGCTGGCGGTGCGGCTGCTCCGCGCCGACGCCTACCCCACCCGCGAACTGGCCGGCGAGCGCCTGCTGTACATCGTCATCAGTACCCAGGGCGAGGGCGACCCGCCGGACGACGCCATCGGCCTGGTCGAGTTCATCGCCGGCAGGCGCGCACCGAAGCTGCCGGAGCTCAGCTACGCCGTACTCGGCCTGGGCGATTCCAGCTACGCCGATTTCTGCGGCATCGGCCGCAGGCTGGACGCACGCCTGGCCGAACTGGGCGCGCGGCGCCTGCAGCCGCTGGGCGAGGCCGACCTCGACATTGACAGCGTCGCCACGCCGTGGCGCAGCCGTGCCCTGGCGGACGCACGCCAGGTGCTGGGCGAAGCCGCCGCGACGACCGCCAGCAACGTCACTCCGCTGCGCCACGTCCACGGCCACGGCACGGCATACAGCGCACAGCATCCATTCGCGGCCGAACTGCTGACGCGGCAACCGATCAGCGGCCGCGACTTCAAGGGCCCGGCCTTCGGCCACTACGGCCGCTTCGACAAGCGCGTGCACCACCTCGAACTGTCGCTGGAGGGCAGCGGCCTGCACTATGAGCCGGGCGACGCGCTGGGCATCGTCCACCGCAACCCGCCGCAGCTGGTCGATGCGATCCTCGCCGCCACCGGGCTGGACGGCGACACCGGCGTCAGCCATGGCGGCCATGAGCGCCCGCTGGCGCAATGGCTGGGCGAACACCGCGAACTGACCCGCATTTCGCGCCCGTTGCTGGCGACCGTGGCCGAACGCAGTGGCAGCGCCGACCTGGCCGGCCTGCTGGAGCCGGCCCGCAGCGGTGAACTGGCCGCCGTGTTCGCCGATCACCAGCTGGTCGACGTACTGCACCGCTGGCCGGCCGACTGGGACGCCGCCGCACTGGTCGCCGCGCTGCGCCCGGCCGCGCACCGGCTCTACTCCATCGCCTCCAGCCGCAGGCGCGTGGGCGAGGAGGTGCACCTGACCGTGGACGAACTGGCCTACGACGCGCACGGCCGCGGCCATGTCGGCGCCGCCAGCGGGTTCCTCGCCGCGCTGCAGGAAGGCGCGCAGGTGCCGGTGTTCGTCGAACCGAACGAACGCTTCCGGGTTCCCGCCGATGCCAGCCGCGACATCATCATGATCGGCCCCGGCACCGGCGTGGCGCCGTTCCGCGGCTTCGTGCAGGAACGCGCCGAGACCGGCGCCAGCGGCCGCAACTGGCTGTTCTTCGGTGCCCGCCACTTCAACAGCGATTTCCTCTACCAGGTCGAGTGGCAGGAGGCCCTGCAGAAGAAGGAACTGCATCGCCTCGACCTGGCCTTCTCCCGCGACCCTCTGAAATCCCCGCACACGGATGCGCGGGCGGGCTCGCAGCAACGCATCTACGTGCAGCAGCGCCTGCGCGAGCGCGGCCGCGACCTGTACGACTGGCTGCAGGGTGGCGCGCACCTGTACGTGTGCGGCGCCATCGCCATGGGCAGGGACGTGCATGCCGCGCTGCTGGACGTGGTGGCCGCGCACAACGGCGGCGATGCCGAGGCCGCCGCCGGGTACCTGTCCGCGCTGCAGCGCGAAGGCCGCTACGCCCGCGACGTGTACTGACGTGTTGCGCGCACCCACACCGCCATTGGACACACCATGAGCCACCCATCCGTCGAAACCATCAAGCGCGAAAGCCGGCGCCTGCGCGGCACCATCCACCAGGGCCTGGACGATGCCACCACCGGTTCGCTGGGCTTCGAGGACCAGCGCACCATCAAGTTCCATGGCAGCTACCAGCAGGACGACCGCGACCTGCGCGACGAGCGCCGGCGGCAGAAGCTTGAGCCCGCGCACCAGTTCATGATCCGCATCCGCGCGCCGGGCGGCGTGTTCACCCCGCAGCAGTGGCTCGGGCTCGACCGCATCGCCACCACCTGGGCCAACCACTCGCTGCGGGTCACCACGCGCCAGACCTTCCAGTTCCACGGCGTGATCAAGCGCGAGTTGAAGGCGACGATGCAGGCGATCAACGCCGCGGCGCTGGACACCGTCTCGGCCTGCGGCGACGTCAACCGCAACGTGCTGGGCGCCAGCAGCCCGCTGCTGTCGGGCCTGCATGCACAGGTGCACGCGTGGGCGCAGCAGCTGTCGCTGCGCTTCCTGCCGGCTACCCGCGCCTACTATGAGATCTGGCTGGACGAGGAAAAGGTCGCCGAAAGCGGGGTCGAGCACGAACCGCTGTATGGCGACACCTACCTGCCGCGCAAGTTCAAGATCGCCGTGGCGGTGCCGCCGTACAACGACGTCGATGTGTTCGCCAACGACCTCGGGCTGGTCGCCATCGTCGACGACGCCGGCAACCTGGCCGGCTTCAATGTCGCCATCGGCGGCGGCATGGGCGCCAGCCATGGCATCGCCGCGCATTACCCGCGGCTGGGCAACGTGATCGGCTTCGTGACCCCGGAACAGGTGTTCGCCATCGCCGAGGCCGCCATCACCGTGCAGCGCGACCTGGGCGACCGCGAGGAACGCAAGCACGCGCGCTTCAAGTACACCATCGACGACCACGGCACCGACGCCATCGTGGCGCTGATGCAGGAACGCGCCGCGGTGGTGCTGCAGCCGGCGCGGCCGTTCCGCTTCGAGCACAACGGCGACCGCTTCGGCTGGGTCGAGGGTGCGGACGACCTGTGGCACCTCACCCTGTCCCTGCCCAGCGGGCGCATCGCCGACACCCCGGGGCGGCCACTGCTGACCGGCATGCGCGAGATCGCGCGGGTGCATCACGGCGAGTTCCGCCTGACCGCCAACCAGAACCTGATCATCGCCGGCGTGCCCGCGGCACAGCGCGCGCGCATCGACGCACTGGTCGCGCAGCATGCGCTGGACCTGGAGAACAACGCGCCCACCGCCACCGCGCGTGGCGCGGTGGCGTGCGTGGCGCTGCCGACCTGCGCGCTGGCGATGGCCGAGGCCGAACGCTACCTGCCCGGCTTCCTCGCCGCGCTGGAACCGCTGCTGGCCCGGCACGGCCTGCGCGAGGTGCCGATCCTGCTGCGCATCTCCGGCTGCCCCAACGGCTGCTCGCGCCCGTACCTGGCCGAAATCGCCCTGGTCGGCAGGGCGCCGGGCCGCTACAACCTGTTCCTTGGCGGCGACCACCGCGGCCAGCGCCTGAACACGCTGTACCGCGACAACGTCACCGAGGCGCAGATCCTGCAGGCGCTGGAGCCGCTGCTGGCGCGCTATGCCGCCGAACGCGACGCGGACGAACGCTTCGGCGACTTCCTGCACCGCCGCGGGCTGATCGAACTGCCGCCCTACCCGACCCACCGCCAGATTGCCGTGGAACTGCACGCATGAGCGCTCTGCCCCTGTCTTCCCGCCACACCGGCAACACCGCGTCCCCCGAGGAAACCGCCGCGCTCGACGCGCGGCTCGAGGCGATGGACGCGACCGCGCGTGTGCGCTGGGCGCTGCAGCACCTGCCCGGCACCGACGTGCTGTCCTCCAGCTTCGGCGCGCAGTCGGCGGTGACCCTGCACCTGCTCAGCCGCGAGCGGCCGGACATCCCGGTGATCCTGATCGACACCGGCTACCTGTTCCCGGAAACCTACCGCTTCGCCGACACCCTCAGCGAGCGCCTGGGCCTGAACCTGAAGGTGTACCGGCCGCTGGTCAGCCGCGCCTGGATGGAGGCCCGCCACGGCCGCCTGTGGGAACAGGGCCTGGTCGGCATCGAGCAGTACAACAACCTGCGCAAGGTCGAGCCGATGAAGCGCGCGCTGGACGAGCTGCAGGCCGGCACCTGGTTCACCGGGCTGCGCCGCAGCCAGTCGAGCGGCCGCGCCGCCACGCCGGTGCTGCAGCGCCGCGACGCGCGCTGGAAGGTCAACCCGATCGCCGACTGGAGCGACCGCGACGTGTGGCAGTACCTCAAGCAACATGACCTGCCCTACCACCCGCTGTGGGAACAGGGCTATGTGTCCATCGGCGATTACCACACCACCCGCCGCTGGGAACCGGGCATGCGCGAGGAGGACACCCGCTTCTTCGGCCTCAAGCGCGAGTGCGGCCTGCACGAGGACATCTAGGGCGGCCAGCGTGCCGCGTTTGCGCGGCGGGCGCCTGCGCGGCAGGCGCCGCCCACCATGGACGATTCGTCGCACCCCGCAGTGCCGGGCTTGCCCGGCAGCAGCTTCCCGGGCGAGACCAGCGCAGCATGCGCGGCGCGATCAGCTGGCCACGGCTTCCTGCTGCTGCTCCCAGAACGCCAGCAGTCCACGCAGCCCCGGCGTGTCGCCGGCATGCGCCAGGTCCTCGCCCAGGTACCGCGCTTCCTGCCGCCACTGGCGGCTGCTCAGCTCGCGCAGCGCGCTGCCGTCGGTGCGGCTGCAGCCCATGTGCCACTGCGCGAAATACAGCTGTTCGACCGGGCCATCCTGCAGCTCTTGCAGCCCGACGTGCATGCGCGAATCGCGGATGCGCGCATAGATCTTCTCCACCCCGGCCGGCGGCCCTTCGAAATACTGGAAGAAGCGGTGGCCGTCGTGCAGCAGCACGCCGGTGACGCCTTCCATGCGGTTGTGTGCGCGCGCGTCGATCAGCAGGCGGTCGAGATCGGCCGGCGTCAGCCCGGCCACGGCGGTGCTGACATAGGCCACGGCCCGGTGCGTCATCTGCGGTTCCTGCTTCGTCCCTGGGTGCGCAAGCATGACACAGGCGTCCCGCCGCCGGTGGCCCGGCAGCGGGACCCGCCGCGTCAGTAGCGGTAATCCAGCTTCAGCCAGAGCGTGCGCCCGGGTTCGTTGATCCGCACCGGGTCGGCGGGGAAGCCGAAGTCGGCGCTGCCGGCCAGGTTCAGGTGTTCGGCATAGGCGCGGTCGAACACATTGTCCACGCCGGCACTGGCGCGAAGGCCGTCGCTGATGCGGTACGCGGCATTGAGCGAGAGCGTGGCGAAACCGGCGCTCGGCCCGAGATCGCGCGCCACCACGTTGCCTTCGTCCTGCGCCACCCGGTCCTGCCCGGCCACCACCCGCAACAGCGCGCCGGTGGACCATTGGCCACGCTCCCAGGAGGCGTTGAAACGGCCTTCCAGCGGCGGGATCTGCGGCAGCGGCCGCCGCTCATCGCGGTTCTCACCCCAGGCATAGGCAAGCGTGCTGCCCAGCTTCAGGCCCTGCACCGGGCGCCATTCCAGCCCGGCCTCGGCACCGGCGATGCGCGCATCGACATTGCCCGCACGCGTGCTGCTGCCCATCATGCCGCCGCTGCGGTAGGTGAACAGGATGTAGTCCTGCAGATGCCCGGCATAGGCCGACACCCAGGCATCGAGCGTGCGCCCGCGGAACTGCAGGCCGAGATCCAGCTGGGTGGTCTTTTCCGGCGTCACCCCGGCGAAGGCATTGGCGCTGCCGGCCGGGCCGGCGTCGGCCGAGAACAGCTCCCAGTAGTCGGGCATGCGCTCGCTGTGGCCGAGCCCGGCATACCAGGTCCAGGCCTGGCCGTGGTCGCGCTCATAGCGCAGGAAGCCGCTGCCCAGCGTTTCCTCGCGCGTCTGCCCGGCGGTCGGATTGGGCATGCCCATCATCCCGCTGGTCAGGCGCAGGTCCTTGGCCCGCGCCTTGTCCACGCGCAGGCCGCTGACCCAGCGCCGCGGCGTGTCCTCGCCGAAGGTCAGTTCGGCGAACGCGCCCGTGTTGCCGAGTTCGGCGTCGCGGGTCCACGGCATCTGCCGGAAGGTGCCGCGGCCCATGCCCTTGCGCTTGCGGTGACTGCTGTCCTGGGCGTCGATGCCGGCGACCACGGCCACGTCCTGCCAGCGCCATTCCGAAGCGATGCGGCCGCCGCGGGTGCGCCGCGCCACGTTCGACGCCATCGGCATCGGCATGCTGCCGTTCGGGTTGGGCGTGCGCAGCGTGTAGTTGTCCATCACGTGGTCGGCCTCGTTGTAGTACAGGTTGGCCTGCAGCCGGTCCCAGGCGCCGGGCAGGTTGCCGCGCTCGAAACGCAGGCCGTAGCTGCTGCGCTTGAACGCCGCCCCGTCCATGCCACGGCCGGCATAGCGCGCCAGGGCATCGCCGGTACCGGCATTGAGCTCGAGCACGGTGTCGGCATCGGGGGTCCAGCCGATCGCGGCGTCGGCGTTCCATTTGCGCCAGCGCGACGGCACCACCTCGCCGTTGCCGTCGCGGTAGTCGCCGGACTCGGAGCGGTTGCCATTCACCCGCACATAACCCGGGCGGCTGCCGAAGCTGGCATCGAGCATCTGGTCGTTGCGGTTGTTGGAGCCGCCCAGCGCGCTGGCCTGCAGCTCCATGCCCGGCGCATCGAAACGCGGCATGTCGCGCTCGAAGCGCACCGTGCCGGCCGAGGCACCGGCGCCCCAGCGCACGCTCTGCGGCCCCTTGACGACGGTCAGCCGGTCGTAGGTTTCCGGCGCGATGTAGGACAGCGGGTTGTCCATGCGCGAGGGACAGGCACCGATCAGGCTGCCGTCGTTGCTGAGGATGTTCAGCCGCGAACCGGACATGCCGCGCAGCACCGGGTCGCCATTGGTGCCGCCGTTGCGGATCGCGGAAAAGCCGGGGACGGTCTTGAGGTAATCGGCGCCATCGCTGGCGGGCACCGGCTGCCGCGGCAGGCGCGGATCGGTGACCCAGTTCAACGGCGAGGACGGCGCCGCGCTGGTCACCACCAGGGTGTCCAGGGTCTTGATCGACTCGGGCGCGTCGGCGTGCGCGAGCAGGGGAAACAGCGCCAGGCAGACACAGGCGGCCAGGCACGCCGGGGCGCCCGGCATACGGGAAACGGGATACATGGAATTCTCCGGTACGACATGCCACGTGCCGCACGAAGCGACAGGCAGCGGGAAAAAGGGAATCTGTCGTCAGGAGAACAACGGCGGCCCACGCGCCGGGTGCGCCGGCCAGCGCAGGCCGGCGCTGGACACGGTGGCGCGCGGCGCCTGCGGCGCAACGCGGTACAGCACCGGCGCGAGCACCAGCAGCAGCGCCAGCCAGGGCAGCAACCGCGACGCCATGGTGCAGTAGTCGCAGGCCTCGCCGTGCGCGGCATGCGGGTCTGGCGGGCGCGGTTTGTCAGTATCCGTGGCCGTGGCCGCACCCGTGTGCCCGACATGCCCGGCGTGCGCTGCATGTGCATCGGACATCGGCGGTACCGCCGGCGCCGAGGGGGCCATGGCCATCGGGGCCATCGCGTGCGCCATCGCCGTATGCGTCCCCGGCGCGGACTGGATCCAGCGGCTCACCACCGGTGCCAACGCCATCAGCAGCGCGGCCGCCAGCGCGAGCAGCAACATCCAGCGGTGCAGGAGCGGGGATCGGGTCACGCCCCGATTTTAAGACCGCGTCATCGCGGCCCATGTGCGACACATCGCCGCAGGGGAAAAAGCGGGCAACCCGCGGCGGGGAGCCCGCCACCACAACGGCCGGGAGCAGCGCGGACGGGCAAAGGCGATTGCGTCCGCCTTCCCGGGTTCCTGGTTCGCGTGCGCTGGTTCCTGCTTGTCAGTTGGTGATGGTCTGGGTCAGCGCTTCCCAGCTCGGTGGCACCGGCCAGTCGGCCTCCTGGTTGCCGTCCAGCACGCGCCGCAGGTCGCGCTTGTCGATCTGCGGCGCCAGCACGTGCACCAGTTCCAGCGCGTAGTCGCGCAGCACCCGGTCGCGCGGCAGTACCGCCCAGGCGGTGCATTCGGGGATCGCCGCCGGCGCCGGCCAGGCGCGCAGGTCGCTGTCGCCGGCGCTGACCGCCATTTCCGCCAGCAGGCCCACGCCCAGGCCGGTACGCACGTAGGTCTTGATCAGGTCGGCGTCGAGCGCGGTCAAGGCCAGGTCCGGTTCCAGCCCCTGCGCGGCGAAGGCGCGACGCAGCGAGGAACTGGGCCGGGTCGAGGATTCGTAGCTGATCAACGGGTGCGCCGCGAGCGCGGCCATGTCCGGCTGGCGCCCGGCGCGGTCCAGCGCGTGCCCACGCGGCACCAGCACCAGCCGCCGCCAGCGGTACAGCGGCACCGCGATGCCGGTGCTCGGTTCGCCGCCGGCGGTACTGACGATGGCGATGTCGGCGTCGCCCTGGCTGAGCAGGTCCAGCGCATCGCTCTCGGCCGCCTGCTGCAGGTGCACGCTGACCTGCGGGTAGGCCTGCTTGATCCGCGCCACCGCCGGCGGCAGCACGAAGCGCGCCTGGGTATGGGTGGTGGTCAGCACCAGCTGGCCGTGGCTCTCGCGGCGCTGGTTGGCGGCATAGGTGCGGATGTTGTTGGCTTCGGCCAGTACCAGCCGCGCCCGCGCGATCACTTCCCCGCCGGCCGGGGTCACCGACTCCAGGCTGCGCCCCTTGCGCACGAACAGCAGGAAACCCAGCTCGTCCTCCAACTGTTTGAGCTGCTTGGACAGCCCCGGCTGGGTGGCGTGCACCCGTGTGGCCGCCAGCGTGATGTTCAGCTCGGCGTCGGCGATTGCCACCAGGTAGCGCAGTTGGGTCAGGGTCATCGGGGGTCGGGACGATGGCTCGGCGGGGACCGACCCACTGTAGGGCAGATCGCAGGGGCTACTTATAACCGAAAGTAATCTGCAAGGCGGGGCATGTCATTTCCGGGCGGCCCGGGCCGGGACTACGGTCAGCATCCCTGCCACGACCGCCCCTTCCCCGCCTTGGACGCCCCCCTGTTCCCGCTGTTTGCCGATCTCAACGGCCGTGCCGTGCTGGTGGTCGGCGGTGGCGCGGTGGCCGGGCGCAAGGTCGAGGCACTGCTGCACGCCGGCGCGCGGCCGCGGGTCGGCGCACCGCACCTGTCGCCGCCGCTGCGGGAGCTGGCCGAGGCCGGCCGCATCGACTGGCTGCCCGGCCTGTTCGACACGCGCTGGCTGGCCGAAGACGTGTGGCTGGTGGTCGCCGCCACCGACACCGCCGCGGTCAACCAGGCGGTCGCGCGTGCGGCCGAAGCGCAGCGGTTGTTCGTGAACGTGGTCGACGACGCCCAGCTGTCGCGCTTCCACGTACCGGCGGTGGTCGAGCGCGGCGCGCTGCAGATCGCCGTTTCCAGCGGCGGCGCCGCGCCGATGGTGGCGCGGCATGTGCGCCGCCGGCTGGAGGAGCTGTTCGATGGCGCCTGGGGCCAGCTGACCGCACTGGCCGGGCGCCACCGCCCGGCGATCCGCGCACGCTTCCCTGACACCGCCGCGCGCCGCCGGTTCTTCGACCGCCTGCTCGATGGCCCGGTGCTGGAGCTGCTGCGCCGCCAGCGCCCCGCCGACGCCGAATCCGCGCTGCGCCAGGCCATGGCCGACGAACCGCCGGCAACGGCCGGCTCGGTGGTGCTGGTCGGCGCCGGTTCCGGCGACCCCGGCCTGCTCACCCTGGCCGCGCTGCGCGCGCTCAACCAGGCCGACGTGATCCTGCACGACCGGCTGGTCAGCGCCGACGTGCTGCAGCTGGCCCGCCGCGACGCCGACCGCATCGAAGTCGGCAAGTCCGCGCGCGGCCACAGCACCCGCCAGGAGCACATCCATGCGCTGATGCTGGAACACGCCCGCGCCGGCCGCCGCGTGGTCCGGCTCAAGGGCGGCGACGCGTTCGTGTTCGGCCGCGGCGGCGAGGAACTGCAGTTCCTGCGCGCGCACGGCATCGCCTACGAGGTGGTACCGGGCATCACCGCCGCGCTGGCCTGCGCCGCGCACGCCGGCATTCCGCTCACCCACCGCGACCACGCCCAGCAGCTGCGGCTGGTCACCGCGCATTGCCGCGAATCGCTGGACACGCTCGACTGGCATGCGCTGGCCGCGCCACGGCAGACCCTGGTGTTCTACATGGGCGTGGCCGCGCTGGCGCGGATCCAGGCGCAGCTGCTCGACGCCGGGCTGCCCGCCGCCACACCGTTCGCGCTGGTGGAAAACGGCTCGCGCCCCGGCCAGCGCGTGGTCAGCGGGCACCTGCGGCACCTGGCCGACGCCGCCGCCACGCATGCGGTGCAGTCGCCGGCACTGCTGGTCGTCGGCGAGGTGGCCGCGCTGGCGGACGAACTGCACTGGTTCGGCCAGGCGCCATTGCCGGCCACTCCGCACGCACCCTCACCTTCAGCAAAGGCGGCGTCGCCGACACTGGCCGACGCCGCCTGATTCCCTTCCAGGAGATCCCCATGGCCATCTACAACAGCATCCTCGACACCGTCGGCAACACCCCGGTGGTCAAGCTCAACCGCCTGGCGCCGGCCGGGGTGGACGTCTACGTCAAGGTCGAGTCGTTCAACCCCGGCGGCTCGGTCAAGGACCGCCTGGCACTGGCGATCGTGCTCGACGCCGAGAAGCGCGGCGTGCTCAAGCCCGGCGACACCATCGTCGAGGCCACCTCGGGCAACACCGGCGTCGCCCTGGCCATGGTCGCTGCCGCGCGCGGCTACAAGTTCGTCGCGGTGATGACCGAGACGTTCTCGGTGGAACGCCGCAAGGCGATGCGCGCCTACGGCGCCAAGGTGATCCTGACCCCGGCCGCGGCGCGCGGCACCGGCATGGTGGAGAAGGCGAAGGAACTGGCCGCCAAACACGGCTGGTTCCTGGCCAGCCAGTTCGCCAACCCGGCCAACCCGGCCTATCACCGCAACACCACCGCGGCCGAGATCCTGCGCGACTTCGCCGGCCGGCGCCTGGACTACTTCGTGAGCGGCTGGGGCACCGGCGGCACCCTCACCGGCGTCGGCGAGGTGTTGAAGCTGGCGCGCCCGGACACCCGCATCATCGCCACCGAGCCGGCCGGCGCCGCGCTGCTCAAGGGCGACGAGTGGAAGCCGCACAAGATCCAGGGCTGGACCCCGGATTTCCTGCCGGCGGTGCTCAACCGCAACGTCCACGACGCGCTGTATGCGGTGCAGGACGAGCGCGCGATCGAGACCTCGCGCCGGCTGGCCGCCGAGGAAGGCATTTTCGTCGGCATCTCGGCCGGCGCCACCGCCGCCACCGCGCTGGAAGTGGCCGCCACGGCACCGGCCGGCTCGGTGATCCTGGCCATGCTGCCCGACACCGGCGAGCGCTACTTCTCCACCCCGCTGTTCGCCGACATCAACGAAGGCAGCGACGACGACTGGCTGGCCGGCCTGCCGTAAGCCCGGCGCCCCGCCTCCCGCCCCCCGCACAAGGCCGCCCCCGGGCGGCCTTGCTGCTTGCGGGCGCCGCGTCGCAGCCGTGGAGACGGGCTTTCCTCAGACTTTGCCGCGGGCCGGCGCAAGCCGTGCACCCGTCACGTTTTGCTCATACATGGAAAGGGAAGATCGCGGGCATGAACATCGACATCTGGCACGGCGACATCACCACCCTGGACGTGGACGCCATCGTCAACGCGGCCAACGAGAGCCTGCTCGGCGGCGGCGGTGTCGACGGCGCGATCCACCGCGCGGCCGGGCCGGGCCTGCTGGCCGAATGCACGCGCCTGCCGGAGCTGCGCCCGGGCGTGCGCTGCCCGCCCGGCGAAGTCCGCGCCACCGGCGCCCATGCGCTGCCGGCGCGCCATGTGTTCCACGCCGTCGGCCCGGTCTGGCAGGGCGGCCAGCGCGACGAAGCCGCGCTGCTGGCCAACTGCTACTGGCAGTCGCTCAGGCTGGCCGAACAGATGCGGCTGGAATCGATCGCCTTCCCGGCAATCAGCTGCGGCGTCTACGGCTACCCCATGCACCAGGCCGCGGCCATCGCCGTCACCGAAACCGTGACCTGGCAGAAGAGCCACGCGCGGCCGGTGCGCATCGTGCTGGTGGCCTACAACACCGCCACCTTCAAGGCCTACCAGCAGGCGCTGGCGGTCGCGGCGCAGGCAGGGCCGGCGTTCCCGTCGATGGACGATCCGCTGCCGTCGTTCGCGCGCTGACCGGCCGCGGGATCGTTCCCATGCCATCGCCCGCCGCTGCAGTGCATTTCCTGGAGAGCGAGGCAACGCCCCGCCGGACCTTTCCGGCAACGCCACCGCGGGCGATCCCCAACGTTGCGGAACCTTGCAACCGCGTGTGGTAGATGCGGGGCTTGCCCCGCATGGAGCCTTCCCTGCGAAGGCCCGCTGGGCGTTGCCTGGCGCTACGGCGCCCCGCGGAGACGTGGGCGGGTGCGCCGCTGGCGCATGGCCGCAGAAGCTGCGCCATCGGCACACCGCCGAATCGGTCATGTCTGGCCCTGGACCTGCGCGCAAAGGAAAACGCCGGCGCAGGGCCGGCGTTTCCACGTCCATCAGCGTCAGGCGGCGATCAGCCTTCCCACTTGCCCAGCGCGGCCAGGCCGTTCTCGCGGGCGCGCTCGTAAACGGTCTTCTGCGCGGCGGCGTAGTTGCCCTGCATGTCCTGGGCCCACAGCTTCAGCGCGGCCTGCTGCATGGCGCGGCCGTAGGAGAAGCTCAGCGGCCACGGCAGCTTGTCGAGCTGGTTCATCGCGTTCAGGTGCGCGGTCGACTGTTCGTCGCTCTGGCCGCCGGACAGGAACACCACGCCCGGCAGGATCGCCGGCACGGTGCTCTTCAGGCACATCACGGTGGCTTCGGCCACTTCCTCGACGTCGGCCTGCTCGTCGCAGTCCTTGCCGGAGATGACCATCGAAGCCTTCAGGATGGTGCCTTCCAGCAGCACGTTCTGCTGGTACAGCGCGTCGAACAGCGAGCGCAGGGTGGCTTCGGTGACTTCGTAGCAGGTCTCGATGTCGTGGTCGCCGTCCATGATCACTTCCGGCTCGACCATCGGCACCAGGCCGCATTCCTGGCACAGCGCGGCATAGCGGGCCAGCGCGTGCGCGTTGGACTCGATGCAGGTGCCCGACGGGATACTCTCGCCGATGTTGATGACCGCGCGCCACTTGGCGAAGCGGGCGCCGAGCTTGTAGTACTCCTGCAGGCGCTCGCGCAGGCCGTCCAGGCCTTCGGTGACCAGCTCGCCCGGGCAGCCGGCCAGCGGGTGCGCGCCCTTGTCGACCTTGATGCCCGGGATCATGCCGTGGTCGGCCATGTACTTGGCGAACGGCACGCCGTCGCGGGTGCTCTGGCGGATGGTTTCGTCGTACAGGATCGCGCCGGAAATATGTTCGTTGAGCTTCGGCGTGGTCAGCAGCAGCTCGCGGTAGGCACGGCGGTTCTCTTCGGTGTTCTCGATGCCGACGCTGGCGAAGCGCTTGGCGATCGTGCCGGTGGATTCGTCGATGGCGATGATGCCCTTGCCCGGGGCGACCATGGCCTGGGCGGTTTCAGCCAGCAGTTCGATGCTCATGAAGTTCCTGTGACGGGGTGCGGGAAAACCCGGATTATAGCCCGCGGCCGTCGTTGCCCGGCCGTGAGGACGCGCTGGAACCGGTTTCAATCCGTCCGCCAGGACAAATCCTGTCCACTGCAGTCATGCACGGGCCATCGCGGTGGCCCGTGCACGCAGATCCGTCAGAGCTCGCCCAGCCCGCTGGCGCGGCCGTCGCTGCCCACTTCGAGCAGGCGCAGGGTATTGGTGGCGCCATGGGTTTCCATGTGCTCGCCGCTGGTGAACACCACGCGGTCGCCGGCCTGCAGCAGGCCGGCCTCGACCAGCAGGCGGATGCTGCCGCGCGCCGCCTCGCGCGGGGTAAAGCCGCGGCTGTCGAAATTGATCGGGAACACATCGCGCATCAGCGCCATCTGCCGGCGCGCACCGTCATGCCGGGTGACCGCATAGATCGGTGCCTTGGCCCGGAACCGCGACAGGTAGCGCGCGGTGCCGCCGGACTCGGTCATCGCCACGATCGCGCGCACGCCCACGTGCTGGGACAGGAACATGGTGGCCATGGCGATGGCCTGGTCGGCGCGCTCCAGGTTGCGCGGCGAGGCATTGAAATCGGTCTCGGTCTGGAACTGGCGCTCGGCGCCCAGGCAGATGCGCGCCATCGCCTCGACCGCCTTGACCGGGTAGGCGCCGGCCGCGGTCTCGGCCGACAGCATCACCGCGTCGGTGCCGTCGATGACCGAGTTGGCCACGTCCAGCACTTCGGCACGGGTCGGGATCGGGCTTTCGACCATGGACTGCAGCATCTGCGTCGCGGTGATCACCACCTTGTTCTGCGCCAGCGCGGCCTTGATGATCTTCTTCTGCAGGCCGGGCAGTTCGGCATCGCCGATCTCCACGCCCAGGTCGCCGCGGGCGACCATCACCACGTCGCTGGCCTCGACGATCTCCTCCAGGTTCTCGATCGCCTCGGTACGTTCGATCTTGGACACCAGCGCCGCGTCGCAGCCGTGCTGGCGGGCGATCGCGCGGGCGTCGTTCATGTCCTGCGCGTTGCGGCAGAACGAGACAGCGATGAAGTCCACGCCGATCTTCGCCACGATGCCGATCAGTTCCTTGTCGCGCTCGGTGAGCGCACCCAGCGACAGGCCGCCGCCCTGCTTGTTCAGGCCCTTGCGGTCGGACAGCACGCCGTCGTTGAGCACGCTGGTGACGATGCGCTCGCCCTGCACTTCCACCACCTGCAGCTGCATCAGGCCGTCGTCCAGCAGCAGCACGTCGCCGGGGCCCACGTCCTGCGGCAGGCCGAGGTAGCTCACGCCGACCTGGGTGGCGTCGCCGGGCGCCGCGTCGGCCCTGGCGATGAGGTCGAAGCGGTCGCCCACCTTGAGCTGCACCCTGCCCTCGGCGAAGCGCTCGATGCGGATCTTCGGGCCCGGCAGGTCGGCGAGGATGCCGACTTCCACGCCGACCCGGTTGGCGGCGGCGCGCACTTCGGCGGCACGCTTGGCCTGGCCGGACGGATCGCCATGCGAGAAGTTCAGGCGGACCACGTTGACACCGGCGCGGAACAGATCGTCGAGCACGCCCGGCGCATCGGTGGCCGGTCCGAGGGTGGCGAGGATCTTGGTGCGGCGCTGGCGTTCGATCATGGTGCGAAAACTCCCTGAAAGGCCGCCGAAATTAGCATATCCAGTGCATGACAACGATGTCGCATACGATTTCAGAAGACACTTTCAACGCTGTCCCGCAGACAGGGCGGACAGCATGTCCGGACATCGCCCGCGCGTTGCCCGGCGCTGTCCGCCCGCCCATGCACAAGCGGACATGGATCGGTCGCGGACTGTCAGCAAGGGACAGCCTGGTGGCCAGCCAGGACAACGCGCCGGCAACCACCGGCACCTGCGACGCGCAGCCCGTGGACCGCGCCCAGCGCAACGCGTGCGCGGCGCGCGCGGGTTCAACGCACGCCGCGCGGCCTGCATCGCCGCCATCGCATCAGCGCGACAGCAGCTGCTCCAGTTCGGCCGGCGTGCCGGCCAGTGAACCGGCACCGGCCGCGGTCAGTTCCTCGCGGCCACCGAAGCCCCACAGCACGCCGATGTTGCGCATGCCATGGTGGCGCGCGCCTTCGATATCCATGCGCCGGTCGCCGATCATCCAGCACCGCGCCGGCGCCAGCGACAGCCGCCGCAGCGCTTCGCCGATCAGTTCCGGCTTGTGGCTGCGCGCGCCGTCGGCGGTGGCGCCGATCACCTCCTCGAAGCAGCCACCGAACGGCAGGTGCTCGACGATCCGCCGCGCGTGCGGCTCGTTCTTGGCGGTGACCACCGCCAGCCGATGGCCGGCGGCATGCAGCCCCTGCACCACCCCGCCGATGCCGGCGTAGACGTCATGCTCCTGCCAGCCGTGCAGTTCGAAGCGTTCGCGGTACAGCGCCACCGCCTGTTCGACCCGCTGCGCGTCGCCGAACAGCGGGGCGAAGCTGGTGCGCAGCGCCGGGCCGATCCAGCGGCGCAGCTCGGCCGGCGGCGGTACCGGCTGCTGCATCCGCTCCAGCGCGTAGGCCACGCAGCGGGTGATGCCGACGGCCGAATCGATCAGCGTGCCGTCGAGATCGAAGAACAGCACATCGCGGCTCACGCCCCGCGGGCCTCCAGCGCGGCCACGGCCGGCAGGGTCTTGCCCTCGAGGAATTCCAGGAACGCGCCGCCGCCGGTGGAGATGTAGCTGACCTTGTCGGCGATGCCGTACTTGTCCACCGCGGCCAGGGTGTCGCCACCGCCGGCGATGGAGAACGCGTCGGATGCGGCGATGGCGCGGGCCAGCGCTTCGGTGCCCTTGCCGAAGGCATCGAACTCGAACACGCCGACCGGGCCGTTCCATACCACCGTGCCGGCCCTGGCGATCAGCGCGGCGTAGTGCGCGGCGGTCTGCGGGCCGATATCCAGGATCATGTCGTCGGCGCCCACCGCATCGACCGCCTTGACCGTTGCCGGCGCGTCGGCGGCAAAGGCCGGCGCCACCACCACGTCGACCGGCAGCGGGATCTCGGCGCCGCGCGCCTTGGCCGCGGCGTCGATGCCGCGCGCCGTTTCCAGCAGGTCGTTCTCCACCAGCGACTTGCCCACGCCGTGGCCTTCGGCGGCGATGAAGGTATTGGCGATGCCACCGCCGACGATCAGCTGGTCCACCTTGCCGACCAGGCTGGAGAGCAGTTCGAGCTTGGTCGAGACCTTGGAGCCGGCGACGATCGCCAGCAGCGGCCGCGCCGGGTTGGCCAGGGCCTTGTCCAGCGCATCCAGCTCGGCCATGAGCAGCGGCCCGCCGGCGGCGACCGGGGCGAAGCGGATCACGCCATGGGTCGAGGCCTGCGCGCGGTGCGCGGTGCCGAACGCGTCCATCACGAACACGTCGCACAGCGCGGCGTACTTCTTCGACAGGGCTTCATCGTCCTTGCCCTCGCCCACGTTCATGCGGCAGTTCTCCAGCAGCACGAGGCTGCCCGGGGCCACCTCCACGCCGTCCACCCAGTCCCTGACCAGCGGCACGTCCACGCCCAGCAGTTCGGACAGGCGCGCGGCCACCGGCGCCAGCGAATCGGCCTGGCTCCACGTGCCTTCCTTCGGCCGCCCCAGGTGCGAGGTGACCATCACCGCCGCGCCCTGGGCCAGTGCCCGCTTCAGCGTCGGCAACGAGGCGGTGATGCGCTGTTCGGACGTGATCCTGCCGTTCTCGTCGATCGGCACGTTCAGATCCTGGCGGATCAGCACGCGCTTGCCGGCGAGGTCGAGGTCGGTCATGCGGACGATGGACATGGCGGGGTCGGCTCCGGAAGACTGTGGGGAAACCGCAATTCTCGCCCGCCCCCGCAGGCGGGGCAAACCCGAGGTGCACCGCATGCCGCCCCACGTGCCACAACCCGAGCTGTGCAGCCCCCGGCTGCGCCTGCGCGAAGTGCGCGCGGACGATGCGCCCGCGCTGTTCGCCATCCACAGCGACCGGCGGGTGATGCGCTACTGGAGCTACCCGGCGTGGACCGAGCTGGCCCAGGCCGAACGCAAGGTGGCCGACATCCAGCGCCAGCGCCGCGAGCAGGAGATGCTGGTCTGGGCGATCGCCGACGCGCACGACGACCGGCTGATCGGCACCAGCGCGGTGTTCGCGATGCAGCGTGGGCAGGGCCGCGCGGAGATCGGCTACAGCCTGCACCCGGACTGGCAGGGGCGCGGGCTGGCCAGCGAGGCGCTGCGCCTGATCCTGCGCCACCTGTTCGACGGCCTGGGACTGCGCCGGATCGAAGCGGACATCGACCCGCGCAACCAGGCCTCGTGCCGGCTGGTCGAAAGGCTCGGCTTCGTCCGTGAAGGCGTGCTGCGCGAACGCTGGGACGTGAACGGCGAGCTCGCCGACAGCGCGCTGTACGGGCTGCTGCGCCGCGATTTCATCGACCCGCCGTAGCCGCGCAGCGGCCTGCGCAACGGGGCGCACCGGCCTGCCCGCGGCCGCGCGCGGGCCGGCTGCGCCCAGCCACTCCCATCGCCGCCACCGGCGCCACCGCCATGCAACGGCGTCAGTCGCCCGCCGGACGCTGGCCGCGCAGCAGGCTGAGCGCGAAGCCGGCCACGGCCAGCGCGCCGGCCACCAGCACCGCCCACAGCAGGAGGCTCTTCCAGTCGCGCGCCGGTGCCGCCGGCACGTAGGCCGCGTCGCCCGCGCGTACGCTCGGCTCCCCGAGGGCGGCCGCCGCCGGCTGCCACTGCGCGCCGTTGCGCGCGCGCAGCGCGGCCAGCATCGGTTCCAGGTGGCTTTCGCGGGCGGTCGCGCGTGCATTGCCGGCCACCAGCCGGTACGGCGCCCGGCCCTGGGCGAGGAACACCACGCTGCCCGGCCGATAGCCCAGTTTCAGGACCGGCGCCGGCGTGCCGGCCACGGCCGGTTCGGCCTGCAGCTGCCATTCGCGGTCGGCGCTTTCCTGGCCGAGTTCCAGCGGCGCCGACGCCTGCCTGCGCCCGCCTTCCTGCAGCGTCCACGTGTTCCAGCCGGTGGCGCGCACCTGCCAGGCCGGCTCCGCGGCGTCCGCCTTGCGGTCGTCGTCGCGGCTGGACACGGTCCAGGCCACCGCGGTGTTGGGCGGCATCGCCACGTCCACCCGCTGCACCGGGAAGCGGCCCTGCAGCCGGTAACGGAAACGGGCCGGCGCGGCGTTGTCGGGCGTCGAGGCGGCCAGTTCGAGCCACTGCCAGTCGTCCGCCGCCGCGTCGCCGGCCAGCTCGCCGCGCAGCGCGCGCAGCGGCGGCGCGCCTTCGCGCTGCAGTGGTACCAGCCGCAGGTAGCGCAGCGACGTGGACAGCGCCACGCGGTCGCTGTCCAGCTGCCGGCCCTGGTTGCGCAGCCGTACCAGCCGCACTTCCGGGTCGAGCACCTGCCAGCGGCGCAGGTCATCGCTGCCTTCCAGCCGATAGCCCAGGTCCAGCGGCTGTGGCTGGTCGTCCCATTCCACGCGCAGCGCCTGCACCTGCCCTGCCCGCCGGCCCAGGTCCACCAGCCACGACGGATCGCCGGCGGACACGCCGGCAGCGCCCGTCGCGCTGCGCACCGACACCACGTTGCCGCCGGCGTCGCGCTGCACCACCACGCTCAGGTCGCCGCCCGCCGTGGTGGCCGTGGCGGCGGGCATGGCGAACCAGTCCAGCTGCACCTGCCGCGCCGGCGCGGCGATCGGGATGGCCGCGGCCTGCAGTGCGCTGGCCATCGGCTTGCCGTCGGCGTCGAGCACCTGCACGTCGCGCAGATCGCGCCAGTAAGCGGCGCGGTAGACGCCCGCATCCAACGTAACCCGATAGGCGCCGGCATCGGCCTGGGCCGGCTGCAGCGGCCACTGCAGGGCGAAATCGTCGGCCGCCTGCGCCGCCAGCGGCAGCAGCGCCATCCACCACAAACGCCTGATCATGCGGATGCTTCCTCTGGTTGCGGTTCGTTGCCGCGACCACGCGGCGGTGCCGGCGCCAGCCAGCCGACCAGCGTGCACAGCAGTCCGTAGGCAATGAAGGCGCCGATGCCGAGCAGATCGCCCAGGTTGCCGCGGTCGATCAACAGCAGCTTGGCCAGCACCACGCCCATCAGGATCGCGCCGGCCAGCCACACGCCCCATTGCCCGCGGCGCGAGCCGCTGACCCAGCCGATCACGCCCAGCAGGCTCCAGGCCACGGTCAGGCTGGTCTGCGCCAGGCTGGTACCGATCAGGCGCCCGTTCCAGTCGACGCCGCCCCA
Organism: Stenotrophomonas sp. Steno-Z10-HUANG; assembly: GCF_056393075.1. Classification (NCBI taxonomy): domain Bacteria; kingdom Pseudomonadati; phylum Pseudomonadota; class Gammaproteobacteria; order Lysobacterales; family Lysobacteraceae; genus Stenotrophomonas; species Stenotrophomonas sp. Steno-Z10-HUANG. The sequence continues at coordinate 430,058 of NZ_JBWJPA010000001.1, read as the reverse complement.
GTGATGCACCCCGCGCAGGGTGATGACGCTGACCAGCAGCAGCCCCGCCAGTGGCAGCAGGCCGCGGCGCAGTCCGGCCGCGCGCGGCCCCGCCGGCTCGGACCACAACAACATCGCCGCCAGCACCAGCACCGCCCACTGCGCCAGGTCCAGCGGATTGAACAGCGCGATCCATGGCAACGGCGCCGACGCGCCGGCACTGCCCAGCGACACCAGCCACCACAGGCCCAGCACCGCGAAGATCGCCGCCTGCAGCGGCGTGCGGTAGCGGTCGAACGCGGTACCCAGCGGCTGCGCCAGCCAGTGCCAGCGGCGGATCGACAGCGCCGCCAGCAGCAGCCACGGCAGCGCCAACAGCATGCCGACCCAGCCGCCGGCCAGTTCGAAACGCGTGCCCAGGTGCCAGGACAACAGCGACAGCACCGTCGGCCACAGCAGCCACCAGGCAAACTGCGCCGCACCGGCGATGGCGTCGCCCGCCGCGCGCAGGCACAGCAGGCTGCGCAGGCCCAGCGCGGCGAACAGCGGCCAGGCCCAGGCGCCATGGCCGGCGAACGGCTGGCCATACGCGCCGAGCTGCAGGAACGCCAACGGGAACGCCAGTACCAGGCAGCCGAGCGTGGTCAGCGACAGTGACAGCGCGGGGCGGCGCCGGTGCACCTCGGCCGCCAGCCAGCCGCTGATGCCCAGCAGCAGCAACAGGCCATGCAGCACGCTGCGCGGCTCGACGAAGCGCGCGACCTCGGTCCCGATGTTGCCCATCCACCAGACCAGGCCCCAGGCATAGGCGATCGCCGCCAACAGCCGGTTGCCGGCGTCACGCAACAGCCAGGCGCTGGCGAAGGCGGCCAATGCGATCAGCAGCGCGCCCATGAAGGCGGCGTTGGCGACCGCCGATGCCGCGGCGTCGCGCACGCCGTGGGCGCCGTCGATGCCCACCGCCAGCGCGAACGCCGCCGCCAGCTGCAGGCCGATGCCGGTCCAGCGCGCCAGCCGGCGCTGCTGCATCAGGCCCAGCCAGAGCAGGCCGGCGCCTTCCAGCGCGAACACCGAGGCGGTGGCCTTGGCCGACAACGCCAGCGGTACCGCCAGCGTGGCGAAACCCACCGCCAGGATGGCATGGCCCTGCGCCAGCAGTTGCAGCCGCTCGCGATGCCACGACGCACGCGCCAGCAGTGCATAGACCGCCGCCACGCCGAGCGCGCACAGGGCCAGCGGCATGCGCTCGCCCTGCAACAGGCCGGCCTGCAGCGAGAAGGCCACCAGCGGCGTGCCGAACAGCAGGCAGCCGTCGATGCGCGCGCCGCCCGGCGTCGCCGCCCGGCGCGCATACAGCAGCGGCAGCAGCAGGTAGAACGCGAAGAACAGCACCAGGAACGGCTCGGTGCTGGCGAACTTGGCCGGCGTGTAGTCCAGCACGCCCCAGAGCGTGCCGATGCCCCAGGTGAAAGCGAAGCCGAGCAGGTTGAGGATGCGCCACGGCCGCACCCAGGCGATGGCGAAGATGCCGGCATTGAGCAGCGCGTAGTACGAGAACAGGCCGACATGGTTGCCGCTGCCGTCGGACAGCCAGATCGGCGCCATGAACCCGGCCAGCACGCCGAGGATGGCCAGCGTGCGCGATTCCTGCAGCACCGCCATCACGCACAGCCCGGCGATCAGCACCACGCTGATCGCGAACGCCGGCAGCGCGTCGATCAGGCCGTGGTTCTTGAACGCGGCGAACACCACCAGCAGCAGCACGCCTATCGCGCCGCCCTGCAGGGCCAGCGCGAACGCGCGGTGGCTGGTGCGCTTGCGCCAGGCGAACACCAGCCCGGCCAATGCCACCAGGCTGATGCTGGCCAGGCGCAACGCGGGCGGGAAACTGAACCAGCCGGCGTCGCTGCCGTACTTGAGCAGCGCCGCCACGCCGGCCAGCAGCACCAGCATGCCGACCTTGACCGGCACGTTGCCGCGGGTGAACCACTGTTTGATGCGCGCGACGCCGCGCTCGATGAGGTTCGGCCCGGGCGCTGCCGTCGCTTCCGGCACGGGCGCTGGACCGGGCGCGCTGCGGACCTGCCGCGGCGCGACGGGTTCACGCAGCGGCGGCAACGGTGGCGTAACCATGGGCGGTGGGGGCTGCGGCGCATCCATCACCGGTTCCGGCACCGGTTCGACCGGCGCGGGCGGGAGCTCCCACGCCTGCGGCAGCCCATGCCGCGCGTCGCCCGGATCGGCGGCGCGGCCGGCTTCGCCGACCTGCCCGCGCGCCAGCGCGTCCTCGAGCGCGGCCACGCGCCGCTTCAGCGAGGCCACCGATACCAGCGCCATGACCAGCAGCACCGGCACCGCCAGCACCACCGCCAGCAGCAGCAACCCCAACAACACGATCTCGTCGTCCATTCGCCGTCCCTGTCACCGGAAGGTGCCGCACCACCTTCATCCACGCCCCGTCGAAACGCAAGCCGCACAACCGCCACGGCGGCGCCCTGCGCCCTGCCGCATCCGTGCCGCCGCAGGCAAAAAGAAGGGCGCCCGCGGCGCCCTTCCTTCATACCCCCGCGGTGCGGATCAGGCCGCGACCACGCGCACCATCTCCAGGCACTTGTTGGAGTAGCCCCACTCGTTGTCGTACCAGCTGACCAGCTTGACGAAGGTGGAGTCCAGCGCGATGCCGGCTTCGGCGTCGAACACCGAGGTGTGGGTCTCGCCGCGGAAATCGGTGGCCACGACCTTGTCCTCGGTGTAGCCCAGCACGCCCTTCAGCGGGCCCTCGCTCTGGGCCTTCACTTCGGCGCAGATCTCGGCGTAGGTGGCCGGCTTCTCCAGCTCGACGGTCAGGTCGACCACCGACACGTCCGAGGTCGGCACGCGGAAGCTCATGCCGGTGAGCTTCTTGTTGAGTTCCGGGATCACCACGCCCACGGCCTTGGCCGCGCCGGTGGACGAGGGAATGATGTTCTCGAGGATGCCGCGGCCGCCGCGCCAGTCCTTGTTGGACGGGCCGTCGACGGTCTTCTGGGTGGCGGTGGCGGCGTGCACGGTGGTCATCAGGCCGCGCTTGATGCCCCACTTGTCGTTGATGACCTTGGCCAGCGGCGCCAGGCAGTTGGTGGTGCACGAGGCGTTGGAGATGATCGCCTGGCCGGCATAGGTCTTGTCGTTGACGCCGAACACGAACATCGGCGTGTCGTCCTTGGACGGCGCCGACATGATCACCTTCTTCGCGCCGGCATCGATGTGCTTCTGCGCGGCTTCCTTAGTCAGGAACAGGCCGGTGGATTCGATCACCACGTCCACGCCCGCCTCGTCCCACTTCAGGTTGGCCGGGTCGCGCTCCTGGGTCAGGCGGATCTTCTTGCCGTTGACCAGCAGGTGGCCGCCTTCGATGGCGACATCGGCCTTGAAGCGGCCGTGCACGGAGTCGTACTTGAGCATGTAGGCCAGGTAATCCGGCTCCAGCAGATCGTTGATGGCCACGACCTCGATGTCGTTGCCGAAGTTCAACACTGCCGAGCGCAGCACGTTGCGCCCGATGCGACCGAAACCGTTGATGCCGACCTTGATTGCCATGTTCACGAACTCCTGCGGCCGCAGACCGCTGCGGCGGGGGTGGAAAGGGGGCTCATTGTAGCAGCCGGGCCCCGCCCGCTGGCCGCGGCGGCCCGCGCCCGCACCGCCGGCGGCACCGGTGCGCGGCAGCACGCATCGTGAACGCGCCATGAGCGCGGACACGGGTTTGATCCGGATCAAGGCGGGCATGCGCCGCCGCGCGGAGACTGGCGCCATCCTCACCAAGCAAATGGAAACGCACCATGCGCAAGACCCCCGCCCTGCTGCTGTCCGGCCTCGCCGCCGCCCTGGCCCTGTCCGCCGCCCCCGCCATGGCGCAGTCCAAGGGCGACTGGACCCTGGGCGTCGGCGTCCACAACGTCGATCCGAAGTCCAACGCCGGCGACCTCAACGGCTCGGCCCTGGGCCTGGGCGCGCTGCCGACCAAGGTCGACAGCAGCGTGCGCCCGACCGTGACGTTCGAGTACTTCGTGGCCAACAACGTCGGCGTTGAAGTGCTGGCCGCGCTGCCGTTCCAGCACGACATCAGCATCGACGGCGTCGGCACCGTGGGCCGCACCAAGCAGCTGCCGCCGGTGGTCTCGCTGCAGTACCACTTCGCCAACAGCAGCAAGGTCACCCCGTTCGTCGGCCTGGGCGTGAACTACACCAAGTTCTTCAGCACCGACAGCAAGGGCGCGCTGACCGGCACCCGGCTCAAGCTGGAAGACTCGTGGGGCCTGGCCGCGCATGCCGGCCTGGACTTCGCGCTGACCAAGAAGGACGCGCTGCGCGTCGACCTGCGCTGGGCCGACATCGACACCAAGGTCAAGGTCAACGGCAACAAGCTCGGCACCGCCAACATCGACCCGCTGGTGTACGGCGTGGCCTACGTCCGCTCGTTCTGATCCCGCCCTCCCCCGGTACCGAGGGGGAAGGACGTTCCCAGGGCCTGTTCATGGCCCGCCGCGAGCCAAGCGCGGTGGGGTCGTGGACAGGCCCGCCACTTTCGGCACACGTCCGCCGCCGATGCGCCGCTAGAATGCGGCGGATGAAAATCCGCGCCCGCATTCCCCTGCTTTTCTCCGGCGTCGCCCTGGCCGCCTGCTCCCTGGTCTCCACACCCGCCTTCGCCTGGGGCGCGCAGGGCCACCGCCTGGTCGCGCGCATCGCCGAAACCCGCCTGGACCCGGCCGCGGCAGCGGAAGTGCAGCGCCTGCTCGCCACCGAGCCCGGCGCCACCCTGGCCAGCATCGCACCGTGGGCCGACCAGCTGCGGGCAGGCGACCCGGACCTGGGCAAGCGCTCGGCCGGCTGGCACTACATCAACATGGCCGAGGACGGCTGCACCTACGATCCGCCCAAACACTGCCGCGACGGCGACTGCGTGGTCGAGGCTCTGAAGGCGCAGAGCGCACGCCTGGCCGACCGCAGCCTCAGCGACGCCGAGCGCCTGCAGGCGCTCAAGTTCGTCGTGCACCTGGCCGGCGACCTGCACCAGCCGATGCACGCCGGCTACGGCCACGACAAGGGCGGCAACACCTACCAGCTGCAGTTCAACGAGCGCGGCACCAACCTGCACTCGCTGTGGGACAGCGGCATGTTCTACGCCCTGCAGCTGGACGACGAGCACTACCTGCAGCGCCTGCAGGCACTGCCCGCGCCGACGGACGTCGGCGCACCGCAGCTGCAGCGCGATGCCACCGGCTGGGCCGAACAGAGCTGCGCCATCGCCACCCGCCCGGGCATCTACCCCAGCAACCGCAAGGTCGGCGACGCCTACGCCTCCACCTGGCGCCCGGTGGCCGAGGCGCAGCTGCGCCTGGCCGGCGAGCGGCTGGCGGCGCTGTTGAACGAACTGCTGGATTAAGGCGCCACAGCCACATGGAGCGGCCTGCGGTGCGGCGTGTCGTGAGAGCCGTGCCGGGCAAGCCCGGCACCTACGGGGGCCGCCGCAGTCGCCTTTCGTAGATGCGGGGCTTGCCCCGCATTGGGGTCCGCCGGGAACGCGTGTGCCGGGCGAGCCCGGCACCTACAGGAGACGCCGCAGCCGCCTTCCGGGGATGCGGGACTTACCCCGCATTGGGGGCGTCGGGAAAGCGCGTGCCGGGCAAGCCCGGCACCTACGGGGCCGCCGCAGCCGCCTTTCGTCGATGCGGGGCTTGCCCCGCATTGGGGGCGTCGGGAAAGCGTGTGCCGGGCGAGCCCGGCACCTACGGGGGCCGCCGCAGCCGCCTTTCGTCGATGCGGGGCTTGCCCCGCATCGAGGGCGCCGGGAAAGCGTGTGCCGGGCGAGCCCGGCACCTACGGCTGCGGCGGCTGGCCCAGCCGCACGCGCGCCTGCCCCTGCACGATCTCGAAGGTGAACGCATAGGGCAGCGTCACCGGCACCGCCTCCACCTGCGCCGCGCCGGTGCAGTCGTCCGGCGCAACCGGCGCCGTGCCGGGGGCGAAACCGCAGATCGCCGCGGGCGCGAAGCGCCATTGCCGCACGGCATCGTCGGCGGCCTGCAGCAGATGGCCATTCTCCGCGTCGTTGCCGGCGCCGCACTGGCTGTGCGTCAACAGCGGGAAACTCCGCTGCACCTGCCCATGCGCATCAAGGACGACATTCAGGCACACCGTCACCGGCGGCACTGATCGCCGCGCTGGCATATCGGGCAGTTCCGGCAATGGCGCATGCAGCGGCCGGGGCATGCGGAACACCTCGCGCCCGGACAGCGTGTACGGCTGCACGTCCCCGGCCTGCCCGCCCGCCGGCTCCGGCAGCAGCAGGCGCTGGCCGATGCTGTAGCTGCTGTCCGCCACGTCTTCGCTGGCGGCCGGTCGCGTCGCGCAACCGGCCAGGGCCAGCAGCACCGATCCCGCCGACACGACGCCGACACGCATGCACCACATCACTGCACGCCTCCCTTGCCGGCTGCGCGGCCCGCGCCCCGGTCGAAAAGAACCGGAACGCGCACCGTGCCGGCCACCGGCTTGCCGTCCTTGCGGACCGGCAGGAATCGCCATCCGCGCGCGGCTTCCACCGCCGCTTCGTCGAGGTCGGCGTGCCCCGAACCACGTTCGATCCTGACGTCGGTGGCGGTGCCGTCGGCCGCCACGTCGATCTGCAGCAGCAGCCTGCCGGCATGCGTGCCTGGCGGATAGCGCGGAGGCGACCGGCGGGCGAACGCGATGTTGTCGGCCGGGACCCCGGTCGGTTCCGTGTCACCGCGCGGCGGTGCCGCCAACGCAGGCGCGGCGCTTGTGGCGAGCGCGTCGCTCGGCGCCGGTTGTGCGGCCCAGGCCGCAAAACCCAGCGCAAGGGACACCCCCGCCGCCAACAGCAGCATGCCGAACCATTGTCCCTTGCCGGGTACCGGACGCTTCAACATGGCGATGCGCTCCTTGAGCGGATGGCGGTCCTGCCAGTGGCAGCCCAGCGGCAACGACGACAGCGCCAGCCCGGTCTTGAGCATGGCGTTGCCATAGCTGCGGCGCGCGCCGTCGCTGCGCGCGATGACACGTTCGTCGCAGGAAAACTCCTGGTCCTCGCGGCAGCGACGCAGCGCCAGCGGCAGCAGCGGGTTGAACCAATACACGCACTGCAGGGCCGCCAGCAGCGCATTGACGGCGATGTCGCCGCGACGCAGGTGCACCTGCTCGTGCAGCAACACCAGCCGCTGCTCCTGCGCGGTGTAGCGGCGTTCGAAATCCGCCGGCAGCACGATGCGCGGCGGCCACAGGCCGAGCACGGCGGGCAGCCCGGCCGTTGCCTGCGCCTGCCACAGGCCATCGTCGCGTCGGCGCAGCGTCCCCAACCCACGGACGAACCGCCGTTGCTGGCGCAGCAATCCGGCCATCGCCAGCAGCGCGCCGGCCAGCCAGGCGCCGCCCAGCGTCGAGGTCCAGGGCAGCGACAGCGTCGATGAATGCTCCAGGACGGTGCGGGCGGCCGGCAGCACCGCGTCGATAGCGTGCACCGGCAGTACCGCCACGCGCGGTGCCGGCAGCAGCACGGCAACCATGGCCACCGGTACCGCCAGCCACAGCAGGTAGGCCGCGCTGGCGCCCAGCCGGCGCCGCACCATGCCACGCAGCGCCAGCACCGCCACCATCGCCACGCTGCCGGCCAGCGCGGTGGCCAGTAAGGCCCGCAACCCTTCAAGGCTGATCATCGTCGAGCTCCTCCAGCAGCCTGCGCAGTTCGGCCACGTCGTCGCGGCTCAATTTCCGGTGCTGGCTGAAATGCGCCACCAGCGGCGCCACGCGCCCGTCGAACAGGCGCTCGAGCAGGCTGCTGCTTTCCTCCAGCAGCCACGCCTCGCGCGCCACCTGCGGTGCATACAGATAGCGCCGCCCCTCTTTCGTCGCGCTGATCGCGCCCTTGTTGAGCAGGCGGTTGAGCAGGGTCTTGACGGTGGCCTCGGCCCAGCCGTTGCGACCGCCCAGGCGGGCGACCACGTCCTCGGCGGAAAGCGGGTGCGACTCCCACAGGGCCTCCATCACCACCGCTTCGGCCTCGCTGATCCGAATCATCGTTTACGCCTGTAATTTTTATCGATTACACGAGTAAACGCATGCCCTGTCAAGCAGGCCGACCACGGGTTCATCGCGCCGATGCTGTAATGCGGCTCCCCCCTGACGGCGCCCCGCCATGCCCCACCAAGTGACCGACCCCGATGCCGCCGCGGCGTGGTTGCTGGCCCGCGTCGAAGGGCCGCTGCGCATCGCCGCGCCGCTGGCGCTGGGCAAGCCGCACCGACTGCTCAACGCACTCTACGCGCGCGTCGGGGTGGACCCGTCGCGCCCATTGCAGCTGTACACCGCGCTCTCGCTCGATCCGCCGCATGCCGCCGGCGACGGACTGGAGGCACGCTTCCTGCGCCCGTTCGTGGCGCGTCATTTCGGCGCGGACTTCCCGCGCCTGGCCTATGCACGCGACATGGCGCGTGATGCGCTGCCCGCGCATGTGCAGGTGGAAGAGTTCTACATGCAGTCCGGGGCGCTGCTGGGTTCATCGCAGGCACAACGTGCCTACACCAGCCTCAACTACACCCACGTCGCCGCCGCCCTGGCCCAGCGCGCACCGCATGCCATCGTGCAGAAGGTCGCGCGGCGCGAGGGCAGCACCCGGCTGTCGCTGTCGTGCAACAACGATCTCACCCAGGACACGATCGACGCGGTCATCGCGCGTGGCCTGCCGCGTCCGCTGCTGATCGCCGAGATCGACCCCGAGCTGCCCTGGCTGGGCGGCAGCGCCACGGTCGACGCGGCGTTCTTCGACCTGGTGCTGACCCCGCCCGGGCCCTACCCGAAACTGTTCGGCCTGCCGCGGCAGCCGGTCAACGATGCCGAGTACGCCATCGGCCTGTATGCCAGCACGCTGGTGCGCGACGGCGGCACCCTGCAGATCGGCATCGGCGCGCTGGCCGACGCGCTCAGTCACGCGCTGGTGCTGCGCCACACCGACAACGCCCGCTACCGACGGGTGCTGCACGCGCTCGATCCGACGCTGGCGGAGCATCCGCTGGTGCGCGAGATCGGCGGGCTGGAGCCGTTCGAAACCGGCCTGTACGGGTGCAGCGAGATGCTCAACGAGGGCTTCCGCAAGCTGGTGCAGAGCGGCGTGATCCGGCGCAAGGTGCACGACGACCTGGCGCTGATGCAGCGCATGGCCAACGGCAGCGCCTACACCGCCGACCACGCCCGGCTGGCCGAGGAAGGCGAGTATCTCCACGGCGCGTTCTATCTGGGCTCGCCGGAGTTTTACGACTGGCTGCGGCACCTGCCCGCCGACGCATGCCGGGCCATCGGCATGCGCCGCATCAGCGAGATCAACCAGCTCTATGGCGGCGACGAAACCCTGCAGCGGCTGCAGCGCCGGCAGGCGCGCTTCTTCAACTCCTGCATGATGGCCACCGCGCTCGGCGCGGCGGTGTCCGATGCGCTGGAGGATGGCCGCGTGGTGTCCGGCGTCGGCGGCCAGTACAACTTCGTGGCCATGGCGCACGCGCTGCCCGATGCGCGCAGTGTGTTGATGTTCCGCGCCGTGCGCGATGATGCGGGGATTGCCCGGTGCAACGTGCGCTGGAACTACGGCCACACCACCATCCCGCGGCACCTGCGCGACATTTTCATCAACGAGTACGGCATCGCCGACCTGCGCGGCATCACCGACGAGGACTGCGTGGTCGCGATGGCCGGCATCACCGACGCCGCCTTCCAGGCGCCCCTGCTGCAACAGGCGAAGCGGGCGAAGAAGCTGGCGGCCGGTTTCGTCGCGCCCGCGCACTGGCAGCGCAATCGCGCCGCTGTCCTGTCCGCGGCGCTGGCGCCGTTCCGCCGCGACGGCAGCCTGCCCGACTACCCGCTGGGCAGCGATTTCACCCCGGTCGAGCAGGACCTGCTGCGCGCCCTGCAGTGGTTGAAGGGCAACACCGGCAGCACCGGTGGCAAGCTGCGCACCGTGCTTGCGGCCCTGCGCCAGCGACGCGGCGACAACGATGCCATGTACCTGCAGCGCATGGGACTTGAGCGGCCGGACGGTCCGGCCAGCTGGCTGGACACGCGCCTGCTGCGGCTGGCGCTGGCGCGCACCGCACGGGCCTGACCACCGCGCATCGCGCTCAGGCATCCGCGGCGGTCGTTGGGTGCCGCGGGGATGTTCACCCGCTTGCCAGACGGATCACGTACGACGAACCGGCGCATGTCCCGGGGTTCGCGCGACGGCGCTTGTTCAAGGGCGATGCCGGTGGCACGGGTGCCGCGCAGCGCCTCGTCCAGGTCATCGGTTTGCACCGGCGCCCCCGATCCGCCTTCGATGGCGAAGCTCTGCCGCGTGGCCATGCGCGATGCCGCCGCCCAGGTGCGGATCCAGCCGTGGTCCATGACCGGCCCCCGCACTGGAACCGCGCGGCAGCACGCGTCGGCGGCGTCCAGCGGAGCACTGCGCAGGTGGCGACGCCAGGGGCCGCCTGCCTCGGCTTGTCCGCGACGCGCTACTGCCCCGCCGGCGGCTCCCACAGTTCGACCTTGTTGCCCTCCGGGTCGATGACCCAGCCGAACTTGCCCTGCTCGGAGACTTCGGTCCTGTCGACGACATCGCAGCCCTCGGCACGCAACGCCGGCAGCAGCGCGTCCAGGTCGGCGACGCGGAAGTTGACCATGAAGGAAGCCGTGCCTGGCGCCATATAGGCCGTGTCGGCCGCGAACGGGCTCCAGATCGTCATGCCCGGCGCACTGCCCTCGCCGCCCCACGGGAAGACCGCACCGTTCCAGTCCCCGACATCGAGCCCGAGGTGGTCGCGGTACCAGGCTGCCAGCGCGGCCGGGTCCCTGGCCTTGAAGAAGATGCCGCCGATACCGGTCACGCGCTTCATGGTGCTTCTCCGGAGGCCACCCGCGACGGGGCGCACGCGCCGATGCTCGCATGCCGGTGGCGCCGCATCCAGGGGGCTCCCGACAACGCCGCGCGACCATCGCACCCACGTGCTGACCCAGGCGGCGGCGAAGTACGGGGCCACCGCCGCACGGGGTGGCGCGCAAAAGAAAAGGCCGGGAAATCCCGGCCTTTTCTCACTGCCCGGCGATGCGACGCATCAGTGCGCCAGCTGCGCCCGGGCCGCGGCGACCACCGCCTCGGTGGTGATGCCGAAGTGCTGGTACAGCTTGTCGGCCGGGGCCGAGGCACCGAAGCTGTCCAGCCCGACCACCGCGCCATCCAGGCCCACGTACTGGCGCCAGAAACCGGTGACGCCGGCTTCCACCGCCACGCGTGCGCGCACCGCGTGCGGCAGCACCGACTCGCGGTAGGCCGCGTCCTGGCGGTCGAACACGTTGGTCGACGGCATCGACACCACGCGGGTCTTGATGCCGGCCGCGTCCAGCTCGGCCTTGGCGGCCATGGCCAGGCCCACTTCCGAGCCGGTGCCGATCAGGATCACGTCCGGCGTGCCGGCGGCATCGGCCAGCACGTAGCCGCCGCGTTCGATCAGCTTGACCTGCTCGGCGCTGCGCGGCTGCGGGGCCAGGTTCTGGCGGCTGAAGATCAGGCAGCTGGGGTTGTCACGGCGCACGATCGCCGCCTTCCAGCTCACCGCCGATTCAGTGGCGTCGCACGGGCGCCAGACGTCGTTGTTGGGGATGTAGCGCAACGAGGCGATGTGCTCGACCGGCTGGTGGGTCGGGCCGTCCTCGCCGAGGCCGATCGAGTCGTGGGTGAACACGTGGATGACCTGCGCCGGGATCAGCGCGCTCATGCGCAGCGCGTTGCGGGCGTAGTCGCTGAACACCAGGAAGGTGGCGTCGAACGGCAGGAAGCCGCCGTGCAGCGCCAGGCCGTTGGCGATCGCGCTCATGCCGAACTCACGCACGCCGTAGTGCACGTAGTTGGCCTGCGGGTCCTCGCCGACCACGGTGTGTGCGCCCTTCCACAGGGTCAGGTTGGAGCCGGCCAGGTCGGCCGAGCCGCCGACGATTTCCGGCAGCAGCGGCGCGAACGCCTGGATCGCGTTCTGCGAAGCCTTGCGCGAGGCGATGGTCGGCGCCTCGGCCTGCACCTGGGCGATATAGGCATCGGCGCGGGCGATGAAGTCGGCCGGCAGCTCGCCATGCGAGCGGCGGGTCAGCTCCCCGGCCTCGGCCGGGAACTGCGCCGCGTACTTGTCGAACAACTGCTCCCATTCGGCCTGGCGCAGGGTACCGGTGCCGCCCGCGCGCCAGCCGGCGTAGATCTCCTCGGGAATCTCGAACGGGCCATACGGCCAGTCCAGCGCCTTGCGGGTGGCGTCCAGCTCGTCCTTGCCCAGCGGCGCGCCGTGGCTGGATTCCTGGCCGGCCTTGTTCGGCGAACCAAACCCGATGGTGGTCTTGCAGCAGATCAGGGTCGGCCTGTCGAACTGCGACAGCGCCGCGTCGATGCCCGCCTTGATGCTCTCCGGGTCGTGGCCGTCGACGCCACGCACCACGTTCCAGCCGTAGGACTCGAAGCGCGCCGGGGTGTCGTCGGTGAACCAGCCTTCCACTTCGCCGTCGATGGAGATGTTGTTGTCGTCCCAGAAGCAGACCAGCTTGCCCAGGCCCCAGGTGCCGGCCAGCGAGGCGGCTTCGTGCGAGATGCCTTCCATCAGGCAGCCGTCGCCCATGAACACCCAGGTGCGGTGGTCGACGACTTCGAATTCCGGGCGGTTGTAGCGCTGCGCCAGCAGCTTTTCGGCGAGCGCGAAGCCCACCGCATTGGCGAAGCCCTGGCCCAGCGGGCCGGTGGTGGTTTCCACGCCCGGGGTTTCATGGCGCTCCGGGTGGCCGGCGGTCCTGCTGCCGAGCTGGCGGAACGCCTTGAGCTGCTCGATCGGCAGGTCGTAGCCGCTCAGGTGCAGCAGCGCGTACTGCAGCATCGAGCCGTGGCCGTTGGACAGCACGAAGCGGTCGCGGTTGAACCACTTCGGGTTGTTCGGGTTGTGCCGGAGGTAGTCGTTCCAGAGCACTTCGGCGATGTCGGCCATGCCCATCGGCATGCCGGGGTGGCCGGAGTTGGCGGCTTGCACCGCATCGGCGGCGAGGAAACGGATGGCGTTCGCCAACTGGCGGCGGGTGGGCTGCGTCATGGTTCGTCGGGTCGGGAGGCTCCCGCGGAGCTGCGGGCGGCCTATTGTCCCACAGAGCACCGGGCAGGTCAGGCCGGCGGCGTCACGACGCGGGGCACGCGCAAGGCCCCGGGCGGCATGCCGGTGCCGGCGGCGGGCGCCGGCTTGCGGCAGGCGGGGAAAAACGCGAAGGCCGCCCTTGGGCGGCCTTCGTGGCATCCGTTTCGCCGGCGGCTCAGTGGCGGCCGGCGTTGTCCGCCACTTCCGGCACTTCCTCGTCGGTCACGCCACTGCGGTGCGAGACCACCACCGCGGTGGCGAGGTCGCCGGTGACGTTGAGCGAGGTGCGGCACATGTCCAGGAAGGTGTTGACGCCCAGGATGATGCCGATGCCCTCGGGCTTGATGCCGATGATGCCGCAGATCATCGCGATCACCGGCAGCGAACCGGACGGGATGCCGGCGGTACCGATGCCGCCGAGGATGCACAGCAGCAGTACCATCAGCTGCTGCGGCATGCCCAGGTGCAGGCCGTAGACCTGCGCCAGGAACAGCACGGTGATGCCTTCGAACAGCGCGGTGCCGTGGTGGTTGGCGGAGGCGCCGACGGTCAGCACGAAGCGCGAGACCTTGCGCGGCAGCTTCAGGTTCTCCTCGGCCACGCGCAGGGTCACCGGCAGCGTGGCCGACGAGGAGGCGGTGGCGAAGGCGGTCAGCGTGGCTTCCTGGGTGCCGCGGAAGAAGCTGCGCGCCGACATGCCGCCCAGCAGCCGTACCCACAGCGGCAGCACGATGAAGCCATGGATGGCGATCGCCAGCAGCACGGTCACCACGAACCACATCAGGCTCTGGATCACGTCCCAGCCGAGCCGCGCGGTCAGGTTGAACATGAAGGCCGCCACCGCGAACGGCGCCAGCTTGATGAACATGCCGATCAGGTGCATGCACACCTCGAACAGGCCCTGCACGGCGTTCTTGAACGCGGTGGTGCCCGCGGTCGGCTTCATCACCAGGCCGATGCCGATCATCAGCGCGAAGAACACGATGCCCAGCTTCTTGCTGTCGTCGCCCATCGCGTTGACGATGTTGTGCGGCACGATGTTGACCAGCAGGTCCATCAGCCGCAGTTCGTTGCCCTTGCTGACGATCTCACCGGTCTTGGCGCTGCTCATGGCCTGTTCGACCAGGGCCGGCTCCATGTGCGTGCCGGGCTGCAGCAGGTTGACGCACAACAGGCCGATGCCGACCGCCAGCGCGGTCACCACCGCGGTGTAGTTCAGGGTTTTCCAGCCCAGCCGGCCCAGCGAGGCGATGTCGCCCAGCTCGGCCACGCCCAGCACCAGCGCCGAGAACATCAGCGGCACCACCAGCATGAACAGCAGGTTGAGGAAGATCTGCCCGAACGGCTGGGTGACGTAATCGATGGTGGTGTTCACCCACGCCGCATCGGCGGAAGTGGCGTGCGCCACCAGGCCCACGATGGTGCCCAACATGAACCCCAGCAGCACTTTGATGTGCAACGGCATGGAGGGCTTGCTTGACGCGTGGGCGTGGGGCATGCGGCGGTACTCGCGGGCGAAAGATCGCGTAGCTTAACAAAAGCTGCACAGCCGCCAACCCTGCCATTTGGCCCGGTCCCGGGGGTACCGGGACGAGGCGTCGGGGCGCCTCCGCAGCCGTCCCGGCGGCGTCCCGGCGCCGGCGCCACGGCCGCGATCCGCCCGACCGATCAGCCGGCTCCCTGCCCCGGATAGAGCGGCGGCAGCGGTGATGGCGGGGCATCGGCCCGCGCCCGCCATGCCGGCCCGTTGGCGAACGCGGCGCGCAGCGCGGTGCGTGCCGCGGACCCGCTGCCACCGGCCCAGCGGGCGCGGCGCAGGGCTTCCAGTGCCTCGCGTTGTGCCGCGCTGTCCAGGCGCGCGGCCAGCACATCCAGGTCGACGACCGGCGGCCGGGCAAGGCCGCGCAGCGCCTGCTCGACGTCATCCAGGTCGCCGGTGTCCAGCGCGCGCCTGAAATCGGCCAGCGAATGCGTGCCCACGCCGGCATCGCCCTGCCCGCTGTCGCCTGGCCTCCGCGGGCCCTGGCTGGGCGGCGGGCGCCGCCGGGTCAGTGCCCAGACCAGGGTCAGCAGCCACAGCAGCGCGAACCCCGCCGCCAGCAGCGGCCACGGCGACGCGCGCAGCAGCCGGGCGCCGGCCACCGCGATGGCACGCTCGCCGGTGGGCGCCGGCGGCGCGACCGTGGCGGCAGGCGCATCCGGCGCCGGCACCGCGGCTGCCGCGCCGGTCCCCGGCGCCACCTCCAGGCCCAAGTCGGGCAGTGCCGCGGTTCTGGCCTCGGCGGCGCCCACGTCCCACCAGCCCAGGCGCAGGCCCGGTACCTGCAGCGGGCCCGGCCGCTGCGGCACGATGGAGTAGCGCCGCGTCAGCTTCAGCCGCGGGCTCCCGCCATCGAAGGTTTCGTCGTACTGCGGCGGCTCGGCGAACACCTGCGCGGCGTCGCCCAGGGCCGGCACCGGCAATTCCGGGAACTGCGCACGCGTCGCGCCGACCGCGGTGGCCTCCACCTGCAGCGTGAACGCCTGCCCGACCTGCGCCGACTGCGGCGCGGCGGTGTAGCGCAGGCGCAGGTCCTTCAATGGCAGCCACGGCTGCGGTGCGGCATCGGGCACCGCGCGCACCTGCAGGGTCTGGTCGGCCGCGCGGGCACTGAGCGCGCCGGTACCACGGCCAAGCAGATCGTCGAACAGGCCGCCGGCGCCGCGACCGCTGAAGCGCGCGCCCTGCAGCCGCAGCGGGCCGCTGCGTTCGGGAATCAGCAGGAAGCGCCGCTCGACCACGTTGTAGCGGCGGCCACCGACGTCATGCGACGAGGTGCGGTCCTCGCCGACCCGCTGCAACGAGGCCGAAGCCGGCGTGGCCAGGTCCAGCTCGCCGGACGCCAGCTGGGTCGCGAAGAACAGCCGGACCACCACGCCCACGCTCTGCTGCACGTACGGCTGTGGATCGTCGACCTCGGTTTCCACGAAGGCCACCGCGTCGCCGGCGCCGGCCACCGGGGCGGGATCGACCCGCAGTTGCAGCGGCGCCGTCCGCGCCGCGCCGACGCGCAGGGCCGGCACCTGCAGCGCGCCGCTGCGCCGTGGCGTAAGCACCACGCCGAACAGCGCGGCAGTGCTGACGCTGCCATTGGCCAGCCGCGTCTGCCGGCCGCTGGTACGCCCGCCCAACGCGAAATCGGCCTGCAGCGGCGCGTAGTCCGGTGCCGCGCCGGGCTGGTCGGTCTCGATGTTGAGGGTGACCACGTCGCCTTCGCCGATGCGGTCACGGTCCAGCCATGCGCGGGTCTGCGCCTGCACGCTGGCGGCGCAGGCCAGCAACACCCACAACCCCACCTTCAGGAGAACGCTTCGCCGCTTCATTGCCCTTCCCGCCTGCGCCGCTCGTATTCGAGCTGGAACTTCGCCTTCAACAGATCGCCCGGCGCATCGGGCACGCGCTGCATCCATGCCTCGATCGCCTGCCGTCGCTCGCGCTCCTGCGG
Source organism: Stenotrophomonas sp. Steno-Z10-HUANG (assembly GCF_056393075.1). Taxonomy (NCBI): domain Bacteria; kingdom Pseudomonadati; phylum Pseudomonadota; class Gammaproteobacteria; order Lysobacterales; family Lysobacteraceae; genus Stenotrophomonas; species Stenotrophomonas sp. Steno-Z10-HUANG. The sequence goes on along the minus strand of NZ_JBWJPA010000001.1, from coordinate 413,407 downwards.
GCTCATCGCCGCCTGCGCCGCGCGCTTTCCGGGGTCGCCGTCGCCGCCCGTCTGCCGGCGCAGCGCCTCGGCCACGCGCTCGCGCTGGGCCCGGTCGGCCTGCTGCTGGCCGCGGGCATCTTCCGCCTGCGGCGCCTTCGGCGCCGTATCGGCCGCGGCCTGGCCCTGTCCCGGCCGCGGCGGCGCGTGCTTCGGCTGCGACGGTGCCTGCGATGGCGGCGGCTGCGACTTGCCGTCCTGCGACTGGCCATCCTGTGACTGGCCGGGCGATGACTTGCCCTGCTGCGTATCGGGTGTGTTCTGCTGGCCGCCCCCCTGCGGGCCTGGCGGTGGCTTGCGCCTGCGCGCGGCATCGACCGCGGCGCGGTTGGCCTTTGCGTCGTCCATGCCCGGCCGCAGTGCCAATGCGCGGTCGTAGGCGGCGATCGCCTCGTCGTAGCGACCCTGCCGCGCCAGCGCGTTGCCCAGGTTGTACCAGCCCTGTTCGCTGTCGACACCCTCGAAGCGGCGCTGGGCGGTGGCGAAATCGCCCTTGCGGTACGCCTCGACGCCTTCGGCCAGGCGCTGGTGCTGGCGCTGGTCCGGGCGCTGCCACCAGCCGCCGGGTTCGGCCGCATGTGCCGGCATGGCCAGCGGCAGCCACAGGCACAGCGCCAGCGCCGCCAACGCCTGCCGGCGCCGCCGGAACGCCAACAGCGCGACCAGCAGCAGCGGCGGCAGCAGCCAGTAGCCTTCGTCCTGCCAGGCGGTGTCGGTGCGGCCGGCACGCTCGCCGGCGGCGGCCTGCGGCTGCAGCACCGCCAGCGCCTGCAGGTCGGCGTCGCCGGCGGAAAGCCGCGCGTAGCGACCGCCGCCGGCGAGCGCCAGCGCACGCAACGACGGTTCGTCCAGCCGGGCATGGCCGATGCGTCCCTCGCGGTCGCGATAGGCAGCCCCCGCTGGCGTACCCAGCCCCAGCGCCGATACCGGGTAGCCGGCCGCGCGCAGGCGTGCGGCTTCGGCGGCGGCGCCGGCATCGGCGCGGTCGCTCACCAGCAGGACCGCGCCGTCGCGCGCACCGGCCTGGCGCAGCAGGCTGCCGGCCCATTCCAGCGCCTTGCCGGCGTCCTGCCCGTCCACCGGCATGACCTCCGGCGCCAGTGCGTCGAGGAACAGCGCGACGTTGGCCGCGTCATCGGTCAATGGCGCCACGGTGAACGGCTCGTCGGCATACGCGACCAGCGCCACTTCGCCACCGCGGCGCTCGCGCAGCAGCAGCGCCAGCTTCGCGCGCACCTGCAGCAGGCGGCTCGGCGGCAGGTCGGCCGCGCCGGTATGGCTGGACAGGTCCAGCACCACGACCAACGGCGTCTTCGATTCCCACAGCGGCTGCTCCACCTGGCGCCAGCTCGGCCCGGCCAGGGCCAGCACCGCCAGCAACAGGGCGACCGGTACGGCCAGCCATCTGCCGCGGGCGCGGCGGCCGCCATCCGCCAGCAGGTGCGGCAGCAGGTGCGCGTCCACCACGCTGCGCCAATCGCCACGCCGGCGCCGCCGGTACCAGCCGCCCAGCAACACGGCCGGCAGCAGCAGCAGCAGCGCCCACAGCCAATCCGGGCGGATGAAATGCAGGCTGTTCCAGAACGCGATCACCGGCGCCGCTCCGGCCAGGCCAGCGCCAGCAGGCCCAGCAGCAGGGCCGCCGCCAACGGCCACGCATACCGTTCCAGGCGCGGACGCAGCGCCGGTCCGGCGCTGCGCACCGGCTCCAGGCGATCCAGTTCGGCATAGATGCCGACCAGCTCGCCGGTATCGCGCGCGCGGAAGAAGCGCCCGCCGGTGTCCCGGGCAATGCGCGCCAGCGTGTCCTCGTCGATCGGGTCCTCCGCGCCCGGCAGCCGCATGCCGAACAGCGATACCCCGCCGTTGCCGCCGAACGCGATGGTATGCACGCGCACGCCCTCGGCCCTGGCCAGCTCGGCCGCCTTCAGCGGGTCGATTACGCCGGCGGTGTTGACGCCGTCGGTGAGCAGGATCAGCACGCGTTGGCCTTCGGGTTGCCCGCGCAACCGCTTGACCGCCAGCGCGATGGCATCGCCCAGCGCGGTCTCGCGCCCGGCCAGCCCGACCACGCTGTCGCGCAGCTGTTCGCGCACGCTGGCGCGGTCGCGGGTCAGCGGGGTCAGCGCGTAGGCGCGCTGGCCGAACACCAGCAGGCCTATGCTGTCGCCCTCGCGGCGGTCGAGGAAGTCGGCCAGTACCGCCTTGGCGGCCGTGAGCCGGTCCACCACGCGGCCGCCGAGCAGCATGTCGCCCTCGCTCATGCTGCCGGACAGGTCCACGGCCAGCATCATCTGCCGCGTCTGCCGCGGCGGTTCGACCGCATCCCCCAGTTGCTGCGGTCGCGCGGCGGCCGCGCACAGGCACAGCCACGCCAGCCACAGCAGCAGGGTGCGCGGCCACGGCCCGTACCGGTGCGCCGCCGTTGCCTGCAACCGCGCCGGCGGCCAGGGCACCCGCAGCGCCGGCCCATTGCCGGCCGGCCGTGGCCACAAAGCCATCAGCAGCGGCAGCGGCACCGCCAGCCACAGCCAAGGCCAGGCGAACTCCGGCAGGCCGCCCAGCAGCGCGTGCAGGCGCTCCATCACCGGCGCCGCTCCATCAGGTCGACGAAACGCCCGCGCGCCAGCGCGCAGGCGCGCGCGGCCTGGGGCTCGTCGACCTGGCGGCGGAAGCCGCCGTCGAGCAGCAGTCGACCCTCGCCCTGGCTGAAATCGCGGCGCGCCGGCCCGTCGAGGAACCGCAGCCAGTCCTCGCCCTGCAACAGCGCGGCCGACGGGTCGCAGCGACGTGCCGCGCGCCGCAGCAGGTCCGAGGCACGGCCGACGCGCGCGGCCGGAGCGGATGCCGCCGCCAGCGCCGCATCGAACAGCGATTGCCAGCGCAGCCGCCGGTGCCGGCGACGCAGCCGCAGTGCCACGAACACGGCAAGCCCGAGCAGCAGGACGCCCAGCAGCAGCCACCAGCCTGGCGCCGGCGGCCACACGCCGGGCGCGGCCGGCAGGTGCACGTCGCGCAGCGGCAGCGTGGTGGCGATCACCGGCCACTCCGCGCCGCGGCAGGCGCCAGCCAGGCGTCGCTGGCGTCGTCCGATGCCAGCACCTGCACCTGGATCCTGCGCCCGGGCAATGACCGGCACAGCGCTTCCACCGGGGCGACGAACGCCGCGTGCCAGGCATCGCGCGTCGCGCCGGTGGCCAGGTCCAGCTCCATGCGCGCGCCCGGCGCCAGCACCGGCAACATGCAGTGGGGCGGCCGCATCTCCAGCGGATCGACCAGCAGCAGCAGGCGTACGTCCACGTGCATCGACAGCGCCGACCAGGTGGCCGGGGCCACGGCAAGGGCGCTGCCCGGGTCGGCCAGCACCAGCACCCGCGCGCCCGGGTGCAGCAGGCGCGCCGCACGCTCGAGTGCCGGCTGCAGGCCTGCGTCATCCACAGCCGGCGCGCCGTACCAGCGCACCAGCGCATCGAGTACGCGCAGGACCCCGCGCATGCCCCCGGCCGGCGGCACCAGCGCGGCCCCTCCGCCCGCGCACAGCGCCGCCACGCGGTCGCCGTCGCGCAATGCCGACCAGGCCGCGACCGCGCCGGCGCGCGCGGCCTGCACCGACTTGAACCGCACCCGGGTGCCGAAGTACAGCGCCGGTGCGGTATCGGCCACCAGCAGGGTCAGCCGTTCGCGCTCGGCCTGGAAGGTCTTGGTGTGGGTGAAGCCGGTGCGCGCACTGAGTTTCCAGTCGATGTGGCGGGCATCGTCGCCGGCCACGTATTCGCGCGACTCGGCATATTCCATGCCGCGCCCACGCTGCGCGGAGAGCGCGCGCGCGGACGCGCCGCGCCGGCCGCGACGCGGGCCACGCGCCGGCATCGCCGCACGCCGCAGCGCGATCAGCTCGGCCAGCGAAGGGGCGATGCCCTCGGACGCAGGGAGCCGGGAACCGGGGGCCGCGACGGCGTCTCCGCCAGCGGCCGACCGGGCGGGCGATACCGCCGTCGGTTTGTCCCCGTTCCCCGCAACCGGCTTGATCACGGCAACGGTACGCGGTCGAGCAGCGCCGCGACCAGGCGCTCGCCGTCCCAGCCCTCGGCGGCCGCCTCATAGCTGGGCAGGACCCGGTGGCGCAACACGTCCGGCGCCACCGCACGCACGTCGTCCGGGGTCACGTAGTCGCGCCCGGCCAGCCACGCCTTGGCCCGCGCGCAGCGCTCCAGGGCAATGGACCCGCGCGGACTGGCCCCCCAGGCGATGCGGCGGGCCAGCGAGACGTCGTAGGCCGAGGCGTCGCGCGAGGCCAGCACCAGCTCCACCAGATAGCGTTCCAGCTGCGGCGCCATGTGCAGTTCCAGCACCGCCCGTCGTGCCTGTTCGACCTGTTCCAGCGAGAGCTTCCGCACCTGCACTGGCGTCGCATCCATCTCGCGCAGCGCGCGCTCGCGGGCCAGCCGCAGGATGTCGACCTCCGCCGCGGCATCGGGATAGCCGATGCGCACGTGCATCAGGAAACGGTCCAGCTGCGCCTCGGGCAGCGGGAACGTGCCTTCCTGTTCGATCGGGTTCTGGGTGGCCATGACCAGGAACACCGGCGGCAACGGATAGGTCGTCCGCCCTACCGTCACCTGGCGCTCGCCCATCGCTTCCAGCAGCGCCGACTGCACCTTGGCCGGCGCGCGGTTGATCTCGTCGGCCAGCAGGATCGGATGGAACACCGGGCCCGGCTGGAACTCGAAGCGGCCTTCCTGCGGGCGCCAGATGTCGGTGCCGGTCAGGTCGGCCGGCAGCAGGTCGGGAGTGAACTGGATACGCGCGAAGCGCGCGTCGATGCGCGCGGCCAGCGCGCGGATCGCGGTGGTCTTGGCCAGCCCGGGCGCGCCTTCCACCAGCAGGTGGCCATCGGCCAGCAACGCGACCAACAGGCGTTCGACCAGGACCGACTGGCCGACGATCTCGCCGGCCAGGGCGTCGCGCAGGGCGATGAAAGCGGCATGCAGGGCGGCGGCGTCGGCCGGCGGCGGGGGCAGGTGCGGGGTGTGGTCCATAGGCGCAGTTTGACCGATCCACGCAGGAATGGTTCACCGGCACGCCGGTGGCCGGAGAGCAAACGAAGAGGCCGCCCTGCGGCGGCCTCCCGTGCTCTTGCGGATGGACCCGGTTCAGTGCGGCTTGGCGACGCGCAGGATCTTCGGCGTCACGAACACCAGCAGCTCGGCCTTGTCCTTGGCGCGGCCGCGCTTCTTGAACAGATTGCCCAGGAACGGCACGTCGCCCAGGAACGGCACCTTGGCCACGCTGCTGCGGTCGTTGAACTCGTACACGCCGCCGATCACCACCGTCTGGCCATCGTCCACCAGCACCGCGGTATTGATCTCGCGGCGGTTGATGATCGGCACGGTGCCGAAGTCGGTCACGTCAAGGAATCGGTCGATCTCGTCCTTCTTCACGTTCATGTTGAGGAACACGCGGTTGTCCTGGGTGATGGTCGGGGTGACCTTCAGTTCCAGCAGCGCTTCCTTGAACTGCACGTTGGCCGTGGGCGCACCGCCGGCACCACCACCGCCAGAGATGGTGACGTAGCCGATCTCCTTGCCCTGCTTGATCACGCCTTCGCGCTGGTTGGCGGTGACGATGCGCGGATTGGAGACCACCTCGCCCCGGCCCTCCTCCTGCATCGCCGACAACTCGACGTCCAGGGCGAAGTTGGCACCCAGCAGGGTATAGGCGATCGCGCCGGCCGGGCTTTCGGTATAGCTCTTCGCGGGCAGATTCACGTTTAGCCCTTCGTTGCTCACTATGCCGTTGTTGATGATGCTGCTGTTGCCGCCAAGCGAGCCGCTGATGGCCTGGGTGCGGTCACCGATGCGACGCCCCTGGATGCCGAACTTGGCGCCCAGGTCACGTGCGAAGGTGTCGGAGGCGATGACGATGCGGCCTTCGATCAGCACCTGGTCGACCGGCCGGTCGATCACCGCGATCAGCTCGCGCATCTGCGCGATCTTCTTCGGGATGTCGCTGATCATCAGCGTGTTGGTGCGCTCGTCGGCGACGATCATGCCGCGCTTGGAAAGGAAGCCGTTCTCGCGCTGCGAGCCGCCGCCGGTGCCACCACCGCCGGCACCGGCGTTGCCGATGCCCTTGGCTTCGGTGAGGGCTTTGAAGATCGCTTCGGCGCTGTGGTAATTGATCTGGATGTAATCGGTGGCCAGGTTCTCGCGCTCTTCGATCGCGATGCGGGCGTCTTCCTTGTCCTGCTCGAACTTGGCCAGCTCGGGTTGCGGCGCGACCCAGATCACCCCGCCATCGCGGCGCTTGTCCAGGCCCTTGGCGCGCAGGACGATGTCCAGCGCCTGGTCCCACGGCACATTGACCAGGCGCAGGGTCACGTTGCCCTGCACGGTATCGGACGCGACAACGTTGAGGTTGGATTCCTCGGCGATCAGCTGCAGCACGGTGCGTACCGGCACGTCCTGGAAATTGAACGTCACCGGGCGGCCGCTGTAACCGCGCGCGGCCACGGTGGCCGCGGCCTGGGCCACGGTCTGCGCGGTCACCGCACCGGTCGCCGACGGCGCCTGGCGGGGCGAGATCTCCACCACGTACTCGTTGCCGGACTGGTAGGCCAGCGACTCGAACGCCCCCTGGGTGCTCAGCACCAGCTGCGAGCCATGGCCCGACGGGCGGGCGTCGATGCGTTGCACCGGCGTGGCGAAATCGACCACGTTCAGCGGCCGCTGCAGCGCGGCCGGCAGGGTCGCATTGCCCATGTCGACCACGATGTCATTGCCCTGGGTCCTCAGGTCCGGGCTGGCGCCCTGGCCGTCGAACTGCAGGATCAGGCGGCCGGCGCCGTCATCGCCGCGCTTGAAGTCGACCTTGGTGACCGCGACGGTAGCCGCGGGCTGTGCGGCGGCCGGCGGAGCGAGGTCGGCGGCGAAGGCCACCAACGGAGAGCCGCAGGCCAGTGCCAGCGCAACTCCCAGTGCGCGGGCATGAACCATCGCATGGCGCCGGGCGGGACGCAGGCTCAGGGCTTTGGAAAAAGTCATCGTGCTATCCCCAATAATCATTCATCGATCGTCAAGCGCCAGCGAGGCCGGGCGTTCCAGCCAGCCGCCAGCACCATCGGGCACCAGTTCAATCAGCTCAATGCCGTCCTCGCGCACACTGGTGACGCGGCCATCGCTCTGCCCCAGGTACACCCCCGGACGGACGCGGTAGGTCACCTTGTCCGGCCCCATCACCAGCGCGACCATGGCCGCGCCCTTGCCGATCGTCCCGACCATGTCCAGGCTGTCCAGCGGGAAAGCCTCCAGCGGCTCCTTGCGGCGGTTCGGGTCCGGGCGCAGGGCGCTGTTGCCGTCGGCGCTGGCCCAGGCATCGCTGAACGGATCGCGCAACCCCTGTGCGGAGTATTCGAAGGTCTCGAACTGCTGCATCACCGGCAGCGGCTCCAGTGGCGTGGCCGGGCGCGCACGTACGTCCGCCACCCACTTCTCGAGATTGGGCGCGTCGCCCGGGGTGCTGGTGATGCCGCGCGAACAGCCGCTCGCGGCCACTACCAGCAGCACCGCGCAGAGCGCCCGGATGCGGAGGGAACCCTTCATCACTTGCCCCCCTTCTTGCGCGCCGCTTCTTCGTCGGCGGCCTTCTTTTCCTGGTCCGCCAGCTCGTTGTCGTCCAGGTAGCGGTAGGTCTTGACCGTGCCCGACAGCTCCAGCGCACCGCTGCGTGCGGAAATGCCGGCCTTGGGATCCTTCGGCTTCAGGTTGATGTCGTGCATGGTCAGGATCACCACGCGCGGCAGCGAGGCCACGCCGCTGACGAAGGCGCCGAACTGGTGGTAGCTGCCCACCAGGCGCAGCGCGATCGGCTTCTCCGCGTAGAACTCCTTGAGCTGCTCGTCGCCCGGCTTGAACAGTTCATTGTTCAGCCCGCTGGACAGCGCGGTCTGCGACACATCGATGATCAGGTCGGGCATCTCGGTCTTGCTCGGCAGCTGGCGCAGCATCTGCTGCAGCACCTGCTCCATCTGCACGAGCTGCTGCTTGAGCGGCTCGAGGTTGACCGCGCGCTGCTGCTCCTTCTCGAAGCTGGCGCGCAGTTCCACTTCCTTGGCTTCCAGCCCTTCCAGCTCCTCGGCCGTGCCGCGGATCACCAGCAGGTAGGACAGGCCCAGGATCAGCAGCGCCAGCAGCGCGCAGAACACCAGTTTGGGACCCTGCGGCCAGTTGCCGATGTTGTTGAAGTCCAGGTTGTTGAAACTGCTCTTCTTCTGGCTCACGGGCGGGCCTCCTTCTGCGCCGTGTCGGCAGCCGGGGCCGGCACGGCGGGGGCCGGCGCTGCCGGGTCGGCGGCCGCTGCCGGCGTGGCGGCGGGCGCTGCGGCGGCGGCGGCATCCGGCACCGCGTTACCCTGCGCCGCGTTCTCACCCGGCGCCGGCAGTTTCACCTTCAGGGTAAAGACGTACGGCAGCGACTTGATGTCCACCGCCGAGCCCGACGCCTCCTGCGCCTTGGCCTCGATCACCGACAGCTCCGGATTGGACATCCAGCCCGAGCTTTCCAGGTTGCGCATGTAGGTACTGACCCGCGCGTTGGACTGGGTGCGGCCTTCCAGCGTCAGCGTCTCGCCTTCCTGCTTGAGCGCGGTCAGCACCACGCCATCGGGAATGGTGCGCACCAGCGCGTCGAACAGGTGCACCATCTGCGAGCGCTTGCCCTGCAGTTCCTCGATGACCTGCTTGCGGTCGAGCAGACGCTTCTTCTGGCTGTCGAGCCGGTCGATCTCCTTGTTCTGCTCCTTGACCTTGGCGATCTCAGCCTCGAGGTAGGCATTGCGCTCGTTCTGGCCGCTGACCTGGCCGTCGTAGTAGAAGTACAGCAGCAGCGACATCAGCACGCCGGCGACGGCGGCCAGGCCGAGCATGGTGTAGAACTCGCGCTGGCGCTGTTTGCGCCGTTCGGCGCGCCATGGCAATAGATTGATGCGTGCCATCAGTCGAACCCCCGCAGGGCCAGGCCGGTGGCGATCATCAGCGCCGGGGCGTCCTGGGCAAGCGCATGCGCCTGCACCTTCTGCCCCAGCGTCATCTGCGCCAGCGGATTGGCCACCGACGTACTCACTCCCAGCTGTTCCTCGACCATCACCGGCAGCCCCGGCAGCGACGCGCAGCCGCCGGCCAGCACGATGTGGTCGACGCGATTGAACTCGCTGCCGGCATAGAAGAACTGCAGCAGGCGGCCGATCTGCTGGACCGTGGCCTCCTTGAACGGCTCCAGCACTTCCACCTCGTAGCTCTCGGGCAACCCGCCCTGGCGCTTGGCCAGCCCGGCTTCCTCGTAGCTCAGGCCGTAGCGGCGCATCACCTCGTCGGTGAGCTGCTTGCCGCCGAACACCTGTTCGCGGCTGTACAGGCTGCGACCGCCACGCAGGACGTTGAGCGTGGTCATGGTGGCGCCGATGTCCACCAGCGCGACGACACCGTCGCTGGCCACCGGCAGCTCGCTGGCCACCAGCGCGAAGGCGTTCTCGATGGCGAACGCTTCCACGTCCATGACCTTGGCCACCAGCCCGCCGAGCTCCAGCGCCGACTGGCGCAGTTCGACGTTCTCCGAGCGCGAGGCCGCCAGCAGCACCTGGACCATTTCCGGGTTGTTGGGCACCGGCCCGAGCACCTCGAAGTCCAGGCTCACTTCCTCGATCGGGTACGGGATGTAGTTCACCGCCTCCAGCTCGACCTGGGCTTCCATGTCGGCCTCGTCCAGGTCCGCCGGCATCGGGATCACCTTGGTGATCACCGCCGAGCCGGCGACCGCGGCGGCCGCGCCCTTGGCGCGGGTTCCCGAGCGGGCCACCGCACGGCGTATGGCTTCGCCAACCGCCTCGACCTCGACGATGTTCTTTTCCACCACCGCATTGGGCGGAAGCGGTTCCACGGCGTAGTGTTCCACGCGAAAACGATTGCCGCTGCGGGCAAGCTGAAGCAGCTTCACCGCAGTCGAGCTGATGTCAACACCGATGATCGGTGGTTGACTCTTTGGGATAAGCCCCACGGTTTCTCCCCTGCCGACGGGCACTTGGACGCACTTGTTGCGCCCGCGCATTAATAATGAATTTCTGGTGATTGGCAACCGCTCCGCGCGCAGGCCGAGAAATCCGTCACGCCATCAGAGCCATCCCCGACCCCCATCTCCCCAGGGGACGGCCCCAGCCGTTCCCCCGCGTACTCTATACTCTGCGGCCACGAAATCCGCAATCGGGATCCTGCTTGATGCCCCGTTTCCGTCGCTGGCTGCGCTGGCTGCGCTGGCTGCTGGCACTGTGCGTTGCCCTTGCCCTGGTCGGCGCCATCGCCGCGGGCGCCCTCTATTACGTGGTTTCCTCGAAGCTGCCCGACGTGCAGGCCCTGCGCGAGGTGGAGCTGCAGGAGCCGATGTACGTCCATGCCAGCGACGGCAAGCTGATGGCCGTGTTCGGCGAGACCCGGCGCTATCCGGTCGAGATGAAGGACGTGCCCGAGCGCCTGAAGCAGGCGTTCCTGGCCACCGAGGACGCGCGCTTCTATGAACATGGCGGAGTCGACTACAAGGGCATCGCCCGCGCGGTCTGGCTGCTGGCCACCACCAGCGACAGGCGCGTGCCGGGTGGCTCGACCATCACCCAGCAGGTGGCCCGCCAGTTCTTCCTCAGTTCCGAGTACAGCTACACCCGCAAGCTGGCCGAGATCCTGCTCGCGCGCAGGATCGAGAGCGAGCTGAGCAAGGACGAGATCTTCGAGCTGTACCTGAACAAGAGTTTCTTCGGCAACCGCGCCTATGGCATCGGCGCCGCCGCCGAGTACTACTACGGCAAGAAGCTGGGCGAACTGGACCTGGACGAGATGGCCTCGCTGGCCGGCATTCCCAAGTTCCCGTCCAGCGGCAACCCGATCAGCAATCCCGAGCGCGCCCGCCAGCGCCGCGACAACTACGTGCTGCAGCGCATGGCCGACCTGGGCTTCATCAGCCAGGCCGAGGCCGACGCGGCCAAGGCGGTGCCGATGCATGCCAGCCCGCACGAACCGCCGATCGAGGTCAACGCGCCCTACGTGGCGGAAATGGTCCGCCAGGAAATGATCGCCCTGCATGGCGGCGACGTGCTCAACAAGGGCTACCGGGTCACCACCACCATCGACAGCCAGGCGCAGGAAGCGGCCAACATCGCCGTCCGCGATGGTCTGCTGCTGTACGACCACCGTCACGGCTGGCGCGGCCCGGAACAGCATTTCGACGTCGCCGCGGATGCCGATGCCGCCGCGCTGGCGCGCCACCTCGCCGCGATCCCCGCGCAGTCCGGGCTGCTGCCGGCGATCGTGTCGGCGGTCCACGCCGATGGCGGCATCAGCGTGGTGCTGGCCGACCGCACCGAACTGGTCCTGCCGGTGGCCGCCAGCCGCTGGACCACACGCGCGCCGGCCAAGCTGGCCGCGCGCGGCGACGTCATCCGCGTGCGTGCCGGCGACAAGGAGGGCGAGTGGCTGATCGAACAGCTGCCGCTCGGCCAGGCCGCGCTGGTCTCGCTCGACGCCGGCAACGGCGCCCTGCGTGCCCTGGTCGGCGGCTTCAGCTTCGCCGGCAACAAGTTCAACCGCGCCACCCAGGCCCGGCGCCAGCCCGGCTCCAGCTTCAAGCCGTTCCTGTACGCGGCCGCGTTCGACAAGGGCTTCAACCCGGCCTCGATCGTGCTCGACGCGCCGGTGGTGTTCCGCGACCGCCGCGGCAAGACCTGGGAGCCGAAGAACGACGGCGGCGGCTTCCGCGGGCCGATGCGCCTGCGCGAGGCACTGGTGCAGTCGCGCAACCTGGTGTCGGTCCGCCTGCTGGACAGCATCGGCGTGGATTTCGCACGCAAGTACATCAGCGAGTTCGGCTTCCAGGAAGCCGAATTGCCGCCGAACCTGTCCATGTCGCTGGGCACCGCCTCGCTGACGCCGCTGTCGGTCGCGCGCGGCTATGCGGTGTTCGCCAACGGCGGCTCGCGGGTCGACACCTGGACCATCGACGAGGTCAAGGACCGCGACGGCAACGTGGTGTTCAAGGCCAATCCGGCGCTGGCCTGCCGCGGCTGCGCCGCCGCCGCCGGTGGCACGGCGCCGGCCAGCCAGGTGGTGGACGGCTTCAACTTCGGTGCCGAAGCCGCGCCCGCACCGGCCAGTGCCGATGCCGGCACCGGCACCCAGGCCGAACCGGTGGCGCCCAATCCCGACGCCCGCACCGCGCCGCGCGCGATCGACGAGCGCACCGCCTACCAGTTGGTGTCGATGATGCGCGACGTGGTCCAGCGCGGCACCGGGACCGCGGCCAAGGTGCTGGGGCGTGAGGACGTGGGCGGCAAGACCGGCTCGACCAACGACCACCGCGATGCGTGGTTCTCCGGCTTCGGTGGCCCCCTGGCCACCACGGTGTGGGTCGGCCGCGACGACTTCCGCTCGCTGGGCTACCGCGAGTACGGTGGCCGCGCCGCGCTGCCGATCTGGATCGACTACATGCGCGTAGCGCTGAAGGATGCGCCGATCGCACGCAACGACCCGCCCTCGGGCATGGTCCAGGCGACCCTCAACGGCGCCACCGAATGGATCAAGGTCGAGGACCTGGACCGGATGCAGGAATTCGATTTCGACCAGCACGACCCGCAGGCCGACGACGCCGCGTTCGATATCTTCTGACCCACCCCGGAAAGGCGGCGGGCCGCCTTTCCGCACCGGCCCGCGATCGGGCGGGCCGCCGACAAGGGGAGAACCGCGATGCCACGCCCGGCACCCAACGCGCAGCGCGGCAGCCGCGAGCGGCAGCTGATCGCCCAGGAGGCGGCCCGCCTGGTCCGCGAGAGCGGCATCCACGATCTCGACCAGGCGCGGCGCAAGGCGGCCAGCCGCCTGGGCATCCACGACGAAGCGCTGTGGCCGCGCCAGGCCCAGGTGGAAGAAGTGCTGCGCGAGCAGCAGCGGCTGTTCGACGCGCACGCGCAGCCGACGGCGCTGCGCCAGCGCCGCGAATCGGCAGTGCAGGCCATGCAGTTCCTGCAGGCCTTCCAGCCACGCCTGGGCGGGGCCGTATTGGCCGGCACCGCCGATGCGTCCACGCCGGTGGTCCTGCACCTGCACTGCGACGACCCCGATGCGGTGCAGCGCTTCCTGCACGACCAGCGCATTCCCGCCGAGGCGAGCACGTCGCTGCTGCAACTGGCTGGGCACGCCTCGCGGCAACCCTATCCGCGCTGGGAATTCGCCGCCGACGGCATCGCCTTCGAATTGATCGTGCTGCCCGAAGACGCACTGCGCCACCCGCCGGTTTCCAGCGACGACGGCAAGCCGCTGCCGCGGGCGACACTCGCGCAGCTGCGGCAATTGCTGGCCGGCGGACAGGGGCAACCGGCGCCCTGAGCTGCGGCGGCGGCCCGCCCGCGCACTTTCCCTGCGCCCGGACGCGCCTGGCGCCGGGGACGTCTGTTGCCCCCGGGCATGAGCATCGACGGGCGATGCCGGAAACCGCTCCTGGCGGTTTTGGTTCCCGCCCTCCATGGCGGCAACCCTTCGGGCCATCGACAGGCGATGTCAAAAACCGCTCCTGGCGGTTTTTGGTTCCCGCCGTCCATGGTGGGAACCCTTCGGGCCATCGACAGGCGATGTCAAAAACCGCTCCTGGCGGTTTTTTCACCATGCTTCGCCGAGGCCCGCCACGCAAGGCGGCGCCGGCGTTATCCACAACTTCTGCCGGAAGTGCCGCACAGACCTTGTGGAGAAGTGGCGTGCGCGGGGGCTGCTGCTGGCGCCGCTACCCGCGTCCGGATACCGGTCGCCGCGTGCGATACGGGCCATCGCCCTGCCGCGCGCAAAGCCGCATGCCTGGAACCACGAAAACGAAAAAGCCCCGCCGGAGCGGGGCTTTGCTCGCGCGGGCGGCGCATCGCTGCGCCGATGCGCGCAGGCTCAGGTGTAGTCGCGCACGGCGTGGCCGGTGTAGACCTGGCGCGGACGGCCGATCTTCATTTCCGGATCGACCTGCTGCTCCAGCCAGTGCGATACCCAGCCGGCGGTGCGGCCGAGGGCGAACATGACGGTGAACATCTCGGTCGGGATCTGCAGCGCCTTGTAGATGATGCCGCTGTAGAAATCCACGTTCGGGTACAGCTTGCGGGCGACGAAGTAGTCGTCCTGCAGCGCGGCCTGCTCCAGCTTGATGGCGACATCGAGCAGCGGGTCGGTCACGCCCAGCTGGCCCAGCACCTGCTTGGTCATCTCGCCGATGACCTTGGCGCGCGGGTCGAAGTTCTTGTAGACGCGGTGGCCGAAGCCCATCAGGCGGAAGCCGGAGGTCTTGTCCTTGGCCTTGAGCACCGCGGACTCGACGTTGTCGGCGCTGCCGATCTCTTCCAGCATCTTCAGCACGGCTTCGTTGGCGCCGCCATGCGCCGGACCCCACAGCGCGGTGACGCCGGCGGCGACCGAGGCGTACGGGTTGGCACCGGTCGAGCCGACCAGGCGCACGGTCGAGGTCGAGGCGTTCTGCTCGTGGTCGGCGTGCAGGATGAACAGCAGGTCCAGCGCCTTCACCACGTGCGGGTTGAGTTCGTACTGGCCGTCGGCCGACTCGAAGGTCTGCTTCAGGAAGCGGCTGACGTAATCCAGCGAGGTGTCCGGGGTGTTGGCCGGCAGGCCCTTGCCATGGCGGTAGATCAGCGACGACAGGGTCGGCACCTTGGCGATCAGGCGCACGGCGGCCTTGCGGCGCTGCTCGGCATCGGCCAGGTCCAGCGAATCGTGGTATTTGGCGGAGAGCTGCGCGATCGCCGCGGCGAGGATCGCCATCGGGTGCGCATCTTTGGCGAAGCTGCCGATCAGGGTGTTGATCGACGCGTCGACACCGGCTTCCTCTGCCAGCTCGGCCTCGAAGGCCTTCAGCTGCGCGGCGTCCGGGCGCTCGCCGTTGACCAGCATGTAGGCAACCTCGACGAAGCTGGACTTCTCGGCCAGCTGCTCGATCGGGTAACCGCGGTACAGCAGCACGCCCTTGTCGCCATCGATGTAGGTGATGGCCGACTTGCAGCTGGCGGTGGCGGTGTAACCGGAGTCGTAGGTGAAGAGACCGGTTTCCTTGGTCAGCTTCGAGATATCGACACAGTCGTTGCCCAGGACGGGCTTGACTACAGGCAGAACGACCGACGTGTCGCCGGCGTTGAGCGTGACCTGATCAAGATCGGACACAGTGTGCGCTCCTCAAGTGGATGGCGCCGGCCCCGACGAGGAATGACGGGCAGGCACGTGAAGGAAGTTCCACGGTTTTGCACCGCGGTTCAGGCCATTATCGCACAGCAGCATTTGCCGGTTGCGCAGACTAAAGTCCTATGGACGGCGCACGCGCGCGACACAGCGTCGCGCACGCACCGGCCGGCATTGCGCCGGGATTCAGCCGTGGCGCGCGCCACGCTGACGGCACGCCCGGCGTCCCCGGCGGGGGCGCAGCGGACAGCCGCCCGGCATGGCACGCAGGGGCTGGCGCAGCTGCCAGCACGACAAAACAACGGCCGCGCAGGGCGCGGCCGTTGTCCGGGCGGAACGACAGTTGCGATCAGCGCGCGTAGCGCTTCTGGAACTTGTCGATGCGGCCGCTGGTGTCGATGACCTTGTGCTTGCCCGTGTAGAACGGGTGCGAGGCCGAGGAAATTTCGACCTTGATCAGCGGGTACTCTTCGCCGTCCTCCCACTTGACCGTTTCCTTGGAGGACATGGTCGAACGGGTGAGGAACTTGAAATCGGAGGTGACGTCGTGGAACACGACGTTGTGGTAATCGGGATGAATGTCGGCCTTCATGGGCTCACACCGTGTGGGCTGGTGGTCAAGAGCGGCATTATAGTCCCGGCCGGCCCGTCGGGGCAAGCCGGGATTGAAGGGAATCAGGAATCCAGCCCCAGCGCCCGCTGCACCTGGCGTTCGAAGCGGGCCTGGTCGTAGCCGATCAGCAGGGTGGTGTTGTCCGCCGCGCCGGTCTGCCGGTTCCAGTCCACCACGGTGGCGCCGCGGGTGCGGCCGCCGGCCATCTCGATCGCCAGCGGGCGCTGTTCCAGCCGGGTCGCGCCTTCCGGTTGCAGCGCCCAGGCCATCGCCAGCGCGTCGGCCGCGTACCAGTACTCGCCGCGGCTGTCCTCGGACCACAGCCGGGTCTGGCGCGAGATCAGCTCGTAGAAACGCGCCTTGTCGGTATCGGCGGCCAGCCACTGCTCCACGTTCCGGTGCAGCAGGCCATGGGCGACGGTGGCTTCCCAGTCGGCCACTTCGACATGCGGGAACGCGGTGAACACGATGTGCGCCGCCTCCGGGTCGAAGGCGATGTTGAACTCCGCCACCGGGGTGATGTTGCCGTGGCCGGTGATCGCCCCGCCCATCACCAGGAAGCGTTTCACCCGCTGCGGCAGGGTCGGGTCGAGCTTCAGCGCCAGCGCGATGTTGGTCAGCGGCCCCAGCGCGACCAGCAGCAGCTCGCCGGCATACTGGTGCGACAGGCGCAGGATCGCCAGCGCGGCGTGCTCGTCCTCGACCGCGCGCGCGGCGGCGGGCAGGTCGACGTCGCCGAAGCCGTCGCGGCCATGCACATGGGCCGCGTCCTCGGCCGGATACACCAGCGGATCGGGGGCACCGGCGAACACCGGCACGTCGCCGCGCCCGGCAACCTCGCACAGCTTCAACGCGTTGCGCACGGTGTAGCCCAGGCCGACATTGCCCGCCGCCACCGTCAACCCGACCACGTCGTGGCGCGCGTCGGCAAAGGCCATCAACAGCGCCAGCGCATCGTCCACGCCCGGGTCGGTATCAATCAGCAGCGGAATCTTCTTGCTCATCTCATGCTTGCCTTCTGGTCGGCCATGGAGTCTGGCACCTGGGCCCTGACAGGGGAAGTGCGCGCTCAGGCCGAGGCGTAACGGGCCGCGCCGCCCACCCAGCGCGCCACGACGCGGTCGGCCACCGCCGGCGCGTCGGCCAGCAGCCGTTCGGCCAGGGCATGCACGCCCGGCAGCAGCCCCGCGTCGCGCGCCAGGTCGGCCACCCGGAACGCGGCCAGACCGGTCTGGCGGGTGCCGAGCAGTTCGCCGGGGCCGCGCAGCTCCAGATCCTTTTCCGCGATCACGAAGCCGTCGCTGGTCTGGCGCATGGTCTCCAGCCGCTGCCGCGCCATCGCCGACAGCGGCCCCTGGTACATCAGCACGCAGCTGGACGCGGCCGCGCCGCGCCCCACCCGGCCGCGCAGCTGGTGCAGCTGCGCCAGGCCCAGGCGCTCGGCGTTCTCGATGATCATCAACGAGGCATTGGGCACGTCCACGCCCACTTCGATCACCGTGGTGGCGACCAGCAGGCCGGTCTCGCCTGCCTTGAAGGCGCGCATCGCGGCCTGCTTCTCGGCGGCCTTCATGCGCCCGTGCACCAGCCCGACGCGCACGCCCGGCAACTGCGCGGACAGCGCCTCGAAGGTGGCCTGGGCGGCCACGGCCTCCATGCGCCCGGCGTTGGCCGCGGGGCCGCCGCCATCGTCCCCGCTCTCGTCGATCAGGGTGCATACCCAATACGCCTGGCGCCCCTGCGCGCACGCGGCGCGGATGCGTTCGACCAGTTCCGGCCGGCGCTCGGCGCTGATGACGATGGTCTGCACCGGGGTGCGGCCGGGCGGCAGCTCGTCGATCGCCGACACGTCCAGGTCGGAATAGGCGGCCATCGCCAGCGTGCGCGGGATCGGCGTGGCGGTCATCACCAGCTGGTGCGGCACGCTGCGGCCATCGGCGCCCTTGTCGCGCAGTGCCAGCCGCTGGTGCACGCCGAAGCGGTGCTGCTCGTCGACGATGGCCAGCGCCAGGTCGTGGAACACCACGCTGTCCTGCATCAGCGCGTGGGTACCGACCACCACCTGCGCACGCCCCGAGGCGATGTCCTCCAGCGCCCGCGCGCGCGCCTTGCCGGTGACCTTGCCGGCCAGCCACGCCACCTGCACGCCCAGCGGCTCGAGCCAGCCGCGCAGGTTGGCCAGGTGCTGCTCGGCCAGCAGTTCGGTCGGCGCCGCCAGCGCCACCTGCTTGCCCTGCTCCACCGCCAGCATCGCCGCCAGCGCGGCCACCACGGTCTTGCCGGAGCCGACGTCACCCTGCACCAGGCGCAGCATCGGGTGCGGCCGCGCCAGGTCCTGGCGGATCTGCGCGAACACGCGCTGCTGCGCACCGGTAAGACGGAACGGCAGCGACTGGCGCAGTTGCCGCACGCGCTTGTCGCCCCCCTTCAGCGCCGGGGCGTGATGCTGCTGCAGGGCGATGCGCTGGCGGCGCAGGCTCAGGTGGTGGGCCAGCAGTTCTTCCATGGCCAGCCGCCGCTGCGCCGGGTGGGTGCCGGCGGCGAGCGCGGCGACATCGGCATCGGCGGGCGGCCGATGCATGGTCAACAGCGCCTGCCGCAGCGACGGCAACGCCAGGCCGTCCAGCAGGGCGGCCGGCAGCAACTCCAGCGCGGCCTCGCCGGGCAACCGCTCCAACGCCTGGCCGATCAACTTGCGCAGGGTCGCCGGGCCGATCCCCTCGACCACCGGATAGACCGGATCCAAGGCGTCGCCCAGGCCGGCCTCCTCGCCGTCACCGAGCATGCGGTAGCTGGGGTGCACGATCTCCAGCCCGTGCTGGCCCGGGCGCGGGGTGCCGTAGCAGCGCAGGCGCGCGCCGACCGCGAACTGCGCCACCTGCGCGGCGCGGAAGTGGAAGAAGCGCAGCACCAGGGTGCCGCGCGAGTCGTCTTCCAGCGCCACCCGCAGCACCGGCCGGTAGCGGAAGCCGCGCTCCACCGCGACCACCCGCCCTTCCACCTGCGCGGCGCTGCCCGGCAACAGCGTGGCGATGGCGCTGAGCCGGGTCCGGTCCTCGTAGCGCAGCGGCAGGTGCAGCCACAGGTCCTGCAGGCTGCCGATGCCGCGCGCCTGCAGCTTGGCGGCCACCGCCAGGCCGACGCCCGGCAGCGCCGTCACCGGGGTTTCGCCGCTGGCCGCCAGCGCGGGGGCCGCCGCACGGGTACGCGCCATGCCGGTGGATCAGTCGAGGATCATCACCGCATCGACTTCGAACGCCGCGCCCTTGGGCAGGCCGGACACTTCGATGGTGGAGCGGGCGGGGAACGGCGCCTGGAAGTACTCCTGCATCACCGCATTGACCTTGGCGAACTCGCCCAGGTCGGTCAGGTACAGGCCCAGGCGCACGATCTGGTCGAGCGAACCGCCGGCTTCGGTGGCCACCGCCTTGAGGTTGTCGAAGGCGCGGCGCGCCTGTGCGGCGACGTCGCCGGCGACGATCTCGCCGGTGGCCGGGTCCAGCGGGATCTGGCCGGAGAAATACACGGTGTTGCCGGCACGCACGGCCTGCGAGTACGGGCCGATGGCGGCCGGCGCGTTGGCGGTGTTGATGATCTGGCGGGACATGGGGGACTCCGGTTGGGATATGGCCCGGCATTGTAGCGTCCGCCCCGGGCATGCCGGCCCGCCGGCGCCGCGGCCATCGTGGACATTTTTTCACCACCCGCGGCGAAGGCACGCCCGGCAAGGCGCATGGGCGCTTATCCACAGGTTGTCGGCATGCCGTTGCACACCGGCTGTGGAGAAAGCGCGGCGGCGGCGGATGACGGTTGTTCCGCAGCGGGTGCGGACAGGGTCGATAGGGCCCCAGCGCTACGGTGCCCCGCGCTACAGGGGTCGGCGCTGGCGTCCATGGCGCAGGGCTGCGCCCGGTGGGGCGTTCCGGTGAAGCTCCATGCGGGGCAAGCCCCGCAGCTACCCGTTCGCAGCGCTCACTGGCGACGTACCGACTGCACCACGCTCAGGCGCCGCAACCGGCGCATCACCTCGGCCAGGTGGGTACGGTCGCGCACCTGGATGTTGAAGCACAGCACCGCGGCATTGAAGTCGCGGTCCAGGTAGTCCACCCGCTCGATGTTGGACTGGCTCTGGGCGATGGCCGCGGCCAGCTGCGCCAGTACCCCGGTGCCGTTCTCCACTTCCA
This sequence comes from Stenotrophomonas sp. Steno-Z10-HUANG, assembly GCF_056393075.1. Classification (NCBI taxonomy): domain Bacteria; kingdom Pseudomonadati; phylum Pseudomonadota; class Gammaproteobacteria; order Lysobacterales; family Lysobacteraceae; genus Stenotrophomonas; species Stenotrophomonas sp. Steno-Z10-HUANG. Next base: position 393,318 of record NZ_JBWJPA010000001.1, on the reverse strand, counting down.
CCACCAGCGCGGTGTCGTAGTCGCCGACCACGCTGCTGTCCCAGCCGATCGGCACCCAGCGCTCGGGCGACTTGCGCAGCTCGGCCAGGTTCGGGCAGTCCATGCGATGCACCACGATGCCCTTGCCGGCGGTGTGGTAGCCCATGATCTCGTCGCCCGGGATCGGCTGGCAGCAGCCGGCGAAGCTGACCACGCCGCGCTCGCTGCCGTTGATCAGGATCTTCTCCTGCGCCCGCTGCGTGGTACCGCCGGCGCGCGGCTCGCCATGCGCCATCAGCGCCTGCGCGGCCTGGGTGGGCATCCAGTTGCCAAGCGCGACGTCGGCCAGGAACGCTTCCAGGCGCGGGTAGCGGTGCTCGCCCAGGAAGGCATCCAGCCGCCCCTTGGGCAGGCGCTCGATCGAGCTGTCCATCGCTTCCAGCGCGCGGTCGAGCATGCGGTGGCCCAGCTGCACGGCGTCCTCGTGCTCGAGCTGCTTGAGCTGGTGGCGGATGGCGGTACGCGCCTTGGAGCTGACCACGAACTCCAGCCATTGCGGTTTGGGCGTGGCCGAGCGCGCAGTGATCACTTCCACCGTCTGCCCGCTGGCCAGCTTGGTGCGCAGCGGCACCAGCTTCTTGTCCACGCGCGAAGCCACCGCGCGGTTGCCGATGTCGGTGTGCACCGCATAGGCGAAGTCGAGCGCGGTGGAGTTGCGCGGCAACGCCAGGATCTTGCCCTTGGGCGTGAACAGGTAGACCTCGTCCGGGAACAGGTCGACCTTGACGTTGTCCAGGAACTCCAGCGACGAACCGGCCGAGCGCTGCGAATCGATCAGCTCGACGATCCACGCGTGCGCGCGGCTCTGCGCGCTGTTGGGCGAATCGCCGCCGAACTTGTAGGTCCAGTGCGCGGCCACGCCGCGCTCGGCGATCAGGTCCATCTCCTCGGTGCGGATCTGCACCTCGATCGGCGAGCCGTAGGGCCCGAACAGCACCGTGTGCAGCGACTGGTAACCGTTGGCCTTGGGGATGGCGATGAAATCGCGGAAGCGCCCGTCCAGCGGCTTGAACGCGGCGTGCACCGCGCCCAGCGCGTGGTAGCAGCTGGGCACCGAGCGCATCACCAGGCGGAAGCCGAACACGTCCATCACCTGGTCGAAGGTTTTGTTCTCCTCGCGCATCTTGGTGTAGATGCTCCAGGGCGTCTTGATGCGGCTGACCAGGCGGTGTTCCAGCCCTTCGCGCGCCAGCCGCTGCGACAACTGCACCTCGACCTGCGCCATCGCCTCGCGGCGCACCACCGGCTGGCTGCGGATGTGCTTTTCCAGGATGGCGTGGCGCCACGGGTACAGCGCCTTGAAACCCAGGTTCTGCAGCTCGGACTTGATCAGGCTCATGCCCAGGCGCTGGGCGATGGGGGCGTAGATATCCAGCGTTTCCATCGCGATGCGGCGCCGCGCCTCGGCGCTCTGCGCGCCCAGCGTGCGCATGTTGTGCAGGCGGTCGGCCAGCTTGATCATGATCACGCGCAGGTCGCGCGACATGGCCAGCAGCATCTTGCGGAAGCTCTCGGCCGCCGCTTCCTGGCGGTCGCGGAAGCGCAGCTTGTCCAGCTTGGTGACGCCTTCGACAAGCTCGGCGACGGTCTGCCCGAACTCGCCGGCCAGCTCGTCGTAGGTCAGCGGGGTGTCTTCGATGGTGTCGTGCAGGATCGCCGCGACCAGCGCCTCCACGTCCAGCCCGAGCTCGGCCAGGATGCCGGCCACCGCCACCGGATGGGTGATGTAGGGCTCACCGGACTTGCGGGTCTGGCCCGCATGCGCGGACGCGCCCACTTCCCAGGCACGGCGCAGCATCGGCAGCTGCTCGGCGGGCAGGTAACTGGCTGCGCGTTCGAGTTGGAGTACGTAGTCCGGCACCGCGCCACCCGCGGGCGCAGCGACCTGGGCAGAGGGTCCTGGGTTCATGGCTGGGAAGATATGCCAGCAGCACCCACACGGCAACGCCAAAGACGCGGCATCGCGCTGGCGCCGCCGCCCCACGGCCTGCATTGCGGGCGGCGGGCCCCGTCCTGTTCATCGCCGCGCCGCTTCGCAGCGCCGACTGGCACACGAAGGCTTTCCTGCAGACGCGTCCGGGGCATGGAATGCAGGGTGCCGGGCGCCCATAACGCAGACAGCCCGCACGTGGCGGGCTGTCGATGCACAGCGATGACCCGGCGGATCAGTCGTCGTTCTTGGACATATCCTCGTCGGCGACGACTTCGGCGGCGGCCCATTCCAGCGCCTCGCGCTCGGCGCGCTCGCGCTCGGCCTTCTCGACTTCCTCGATCAGCGCGTTGTCGATCTTGCGCGCGGCGATCTCGCGCAGCGCCAGCACGGTCGGCTTGTCCTCGGTCTCGCTGTTGTCGAGGGTGGCCTGCACGCCGTTGGCCAGCTGGCGGGCGCGCTTGGACGCCATCATGACCAGCTCGAAACGGTTGTTAACGACTTCCAGGCAATCTTCTACGGTAATGCGGGCCATGCGAGCTCCCGGCGACCAGCAGCGGCCGCTCGATCGGATGAGGGAAAGGTCGGGGATTGTACAGGCCGACGCCCCGGGATACAAATCGCCGCTGCCCCGGGTCCTTTGGAATCAATCAGTTGCCTGCCCGGCCGGCACCGGCGGCCGCCCCATGGCGGCCGCGACACCCGGCCCGGGCCGCCGCGGCTCAGTCCAGCAGCGAGCGGATCAGGCCGCCATGGCGGGCCTGCTGCTGCGCCCGGCGCAGGCGGCTGGCGGTGAAGATGGCGCACATCTCGTCCACGGCGGTGTCGAACACCTCGTTGACGATCACATAGTCGAATTCGTCGTAATGCAGCATTTCCTCGCGCGCGGCCGCCAGCCGCTGCGCCATCACCGCCTCGCTGTCCTGGCCGCGCTTGCGCATGCGGTCGTCCAGCGCCTGCTTGGAGGGCGGCAGGATGAATACGCTGACCGCGTCGGGCACCTTTTCGCGCACCTGGCGCGCGCCCTGCCAGTCGATCTCCAGCAGCACGTCCTTGCCGGCGGCCAGCTGCGGCTCCACCGACTGCCGCGCGGTGCCCTTCCAGTCGCCGTGCACGCGGGCGTACTCGAAGAAATCGCCGGCGGCGATCATGCGCTCGAACTCCGCGGCGCTGACGAAATGGTAGTGGCGACCGTTCTCTTCGCCCGGGCGCATCGCCCGCGAGGTGAAGGAAATGGACAGCGCGATCTGCGCATCGCGCGCCAGAGTGGCGTTGACGAGGCTGCTTTTGCCGGCACCGGAGGGAGCCGCGACGATGAAGAGGGTGCCACGCATCGCGCGGATCTCCGGGTCGATGGTTCGGGCGGCGCACGATAACCAGCCCGGGCCGTCGCTGCAAATGCCGGGGGCCGGGGCCGGGCATTTGCAGCCGCGGCCCGGTCAGAGGTCGAAGGCGAGCATGTCGCGCCCGGTGGCCGCGCGCACGATGCGCTGGTAGACCCCGGTGCCGCCACCGCCGCTGGTCATCACCACCAGCCCGCGCCCGTGCCGCGGGTCGCCGACCGCGAAGGTCTTGTAGCGGCCGGCATTGGCGCCGCCATGGAAGAACCAGCGCGTATCCGCGTCGATCCGTTCCAGGTTCCAGCCCAGGCCCTTGTCCAGCCAGCCCGGCCGCACCGCCAGCTGCGGGGTGAGCATCGCCTGCCGGGTCGCCTCGCCGATCTCCCAGTCCTGCCGCACCGGGCGCCGCATGATGTGGGCGATGAAGCGCGCGTAGTCCTGCACCGGGCCGCGCAGGCTGGCGGCGGCATTGGCCAGCAGGTCGCCGGGCCATACGAACATGCCCGTCGGCGCGGCGGCCTGCGCCTGCGGCAGCGCGCGCACCGCGTCGTCCCAGGTCCAGGCGGCCAGTGGCTTGCCGCTGGCCTCGGCCAGCGGCTGCAGCAGCGGCCATTGCGCGCGGAAGGTCTGCACCACCGGACGGGCGCCCGGCGCGGGCACGCCGGTCACCGAGTGGCGCGCGGCGTGCGCATTCCAGGTGTAGGTGCTGCCGTGCATGCCGGCGGGCCCGAACAGGTGCTGCTGCGCCCATTGGTCCAGGGCCTGGCCGGTGACCGTCTCCACCACCCGCTGTAGCCAGAAAAACGCCTCGCCCGAATAATCCACCCGCTGTCCGGGCTCGGCGATCGTGCGCAGTGGATCGCGGTCGGGGTGCGCGCGCCAGCCCGGCAGGCCGCTGCTGTGGCGCAGGACGTCGCGCACGGTGATCCGCGCCAGCTGCGGGTCGTCATCGGCCAGGAAATCGGGCCGGTGGTAGTCCACCAGCGGGCGGTCGAGCGCTAGCGCCCCGGCATCCACCAGCTGCAGCACCAGGTAGGCGAACACCGGCTTGCTCAGCGAGGCGCACTCGAACACGCTGTGGGCGTCGACCGGCGCACCGCTGTCCACGTCGGCCACGCCGAACCCGCGGTGCCACGCCAGCTCGCCCTGGTCCACCACGGCGATGGCGACGCCGGGCACGCCGAAGGCACGCATCCATTCCGGCAACGTGGCCAGGAAGGCATCGGACGGGATCCAGCGCGGATCGTCGCGCATGCGGGCCGCCGCACGCCCCGCCGCCGGCAGCAGGGCCAGTGCCGCGCCGCCCGCGGCGGCCGCCAGGAAGCGGCGTCGATGGATCGGATCGGCAACCGTCGCGTGCATGCCCACACCTCTGCGCCAGGGAACGGACTGCATAGCAGCCGCGGCCCGTGGCGGCAAGCGCGGCCGGCCGGTGCGCGGCAGGCGCACACGCCGCGCGGCGGCATCGGGTGAGGCCGCCACCACGGCAATGGCCGCGCCGACGCACCGCCCGGTCCCGGACGTGGCCCGGCACCTGCAGGCCAGCCCGCGCACGGCAACACGCGGCCCGGCGCAGGGATGCGGCGACCCGCTCCGGAAACACAACGCACGGCGCGACGGCGCCGGCGGGGGTTACTCCAGGTTCTGCACCTGCTCGCGGATCTGGTCGATCAGCACCTTCAGTTCGACCGCGGCGTTGGAGGTGCGGCTGTCCACCGACTTGGAGCCCAGGGTGTTGGCCTCGCGGTTGAACTCCTGCAGCAGGAAATCCAGGCGCCGGCCGACCGGTTCGCGCTCGCGCAGCACGCGGCGGATCTCGCCGATGTGGCTGCCCAGGCGGTCCAGTTCCTCGTCGACATCGAGCTTCTGCAGCCACAGCACCAGTTCCTGCTCGGCACGGCCCGGGTCGACCGGGTGCGGCAGGTCAGCCAGGCGCGCGGCCAGCTTGGCGCGCTGGCCCTCACGGATGGCGGGGATCAGCCCGCGCACCTCGCCGGCGATGCGTTCGATCGCGTCCACCCGCTCGCTGATCGCCGCGCTCAGCTTGGCGCCCTCGCGCTCGCGCGCGGCGACGAAGCCGTCGAGGGTCTCGTCCAGCAGTGCCAGCGCCTCGGCCTGCAGTGCCGCCGCATCGACCGCCTCGCCGCGCAGCACGCCCGGATACGCCAGCAGTTCGGTGAAGCCGATGCGCATGTCCGGGAACCGCGAGTGCAGGCGCCGCGCCAGGCCGCCCAGTTGCTCGACCAGCGCCTCGTCCACCGCCAGCGTGGGCGCCGCGTCCGGCGCGCGCAGGCGCATGACCAGGTCCAGCTTGCCGCGGCTGATGCGCGCGGCCACGCGCTCGCGCAGCTGCGGCTCCAGCGCGCGCAGTTCCTCCGGCAACCGCACCCCCACTTCGAGGAAACGGTGGTTGACCGAGCGCAGCTCGCAGCCGAGGGTGCCCCAGCGCGTGCCGCGTTCGCCGCCGGCATAGGCGGTCATGCTTCGGATCATGTGGATTTCCGGTGCGTTGCAAAGGGCGAATGGTACCCTAGGCGTCCCCGGATGCCGGCCCCGCAGGCCGCCCGGGCGCCCCCATGCCGCTCCATCGCCACCCGGATTTTCCATGACCTTTTCCCGTCCCAGCGGCCGCCAGGCCGACCAGCTGCGCAGCGTCACCCTCGAACGCGGCTTCACCCGCCATGCCGAGGGCTCGGTGCTGGTGAGCTTCGGCCACACCCGCGTGCTGTGCACCGCCAGCGTCGAGAACCGCGTGCCCGGGTTCCTGCGCGGCAAGGGCGAAGGCTGGGTCACCGCCGAGTACGGCATGCTGCCGCGCTCCACCCATACCCGTTCCGACCGCGAGGCCGCGCGCGGCAAGCAGGGCGGGCGCACGCTGGAGATCCAGCGCCTGATCGGCCGCACCCTGCGCGCGTGCATCGACCGCAACGCGCTGGGCGAACGCACCATCACCCTGGACTGCGACGTGCTGCAGGCCGACGGCGGCACCCGCACCGCGGCCATCACCGGCGCCTACGTGGCGCTGGTGGATGCGGTGAACACCCTGCTCAAGCGCGGCGAAATCAAGCGCAACCCGGTGTTCGGCGCGGTCGCCGCGGTATCGGTCGGGGTCTACAAGGGCGTGCCGGTGCTGGACCTGGACTACGCCGAGGACAGCGACTGCGACACCGACATGAACGTCGTCATGAACGATGGCGGCGGCTTCATCGAACTGCAGGGCACCGCCGAAGGCCATGCCTTCCGCCGCGACGAGCTCGATGCGCTGCTGGCGCTGGCCGAGAAGGGCATCGGCGAACTGTTCGCCGCCCAGCAGGCCGCCCTGGCGCAGGCATGAACCGGCGCATCGCCCTGGTCACCGTGGTGGTGGCCGATTACGACGAGGCGATTGCCTGGTACACCGGCAAGCTCGGTTTCCAGCTGCTGCAGGACGTCGACCAGGGCCACAAGCGCTGGGTCGTGGTCGGACAGGCCGAGGGGAGCGGCGCCGCGCTGCTGCTGGCACGCGCCAGCGACGAGGCGCAGCGCAGCCGCATCGGCGACCAGACCGGCGGCCGGGTCGGCTTCTTCCTGCACACCGACGATTTCCACCGCGACCACGCGGCCATGCGTGCGGCCGGCGTGCAGTTCCTGGAAGCGCCGCGCGAAGAACCCTATGCCACGGTCGCGGTGTTCCGTGACCTGTACGGCAACACCTGGGACCTGCTGGAGCCCCGCCAATGAAGACCCTGGTACTGGCCAGCCACAATGCCGGCAAGCTGGCGGAAATGCGCGAGATCCTCGCCGACCTGCCGCTGCAGGTCACCTCGGCCGCCGAACTGGGCCTGGGCGATGTCGAGGAGACCGGCCTGACCTTCGTCGAGAACGCGCTGCTCAAGGCCCGCGCGGCCTGCCAGGCCACCGGCCTGCCGGCGCTGGCCGATGACTCGGGCCTGATCGTCGACGCCCTGGGCGGCGCGCCCGGCCTGTACAGCGCGCGCTACGCCGGCGTCCCGGGCAACGCCGCCGCCAACAACGCCAAGCTGCTCGAGGCGATGGCCGGCATTCCCGACGGCGAGCGCGGCGCCCGCTTCTACGCGGTGATCGTGCTGCTGCGCCATGCCACCGATCCGCAGCCGCTGATCTGCGAGGGCCGCTGGGAGGGACGCATCACCCATGCGCCGCGCGGCACCCACGGCTTCGGCTACAACCCGGTGTTCCTGGACGAACGCCATGGCCTGACCGCCGCGGAGATGGAGCCGGCGCTGAAGAACGCCATCAGCCACCGCGCGCTCGCCCTGCAGCAGCTCAAGCGGCAGCTCGCCGCCTGGCACTGACCGCCCTGTCCGCGACGCCCTGCCCGCCCATGCCGCACACCCACGACCATTGCGACCACCTGCCCGGCGAGGCCTGCAGCGCAGATCACGCACCGGTGCGGCTGGTGCCGCCGCCCTTGTCGCTGTACGTGCACCTGCCCTGGTGCGTGCGCAAATGCCCGTACTGCGATTTCAACTCGCATGCCGGCAAGGGCGCGCTGCCGTTCGACGCCTATGTCGACGCGCTGGTCCGCGACCTGGACCAGGACCTGCCGCTGGTCTGGGGCCGGGTGGTCAGCAGCGTGTTCTTCGGCGGCGGCACCCCCAGCCTGTTCCCGCCCGAGGCGATCGACCGCTTCCTGCAGCAGGCCAGCGCGCGGCTGCGGTTCGCGCCGAACCTGGAAGTGACGCTGGAGACCAACCCCGGCACCGCCGAGCACGGCCGCTTCGACCGCTACCGCGCGGCCGGGGTGAACCGCATCAGCTTTGGCATCCAGACCTTCGACGACGACGCGCTCAGGCGCCTGGGCCGCATCCACGACAGCCGCGAAGCCGAGCGCGCGGTGAAGCTGGCCCGGGATGCCGGCTACGACAACTTCAACATCGACCTGATGTACGCGCTGCCGGAACAGACCCTGGCCCAGGCCGAACATGACCTGGAGCGCGCGTTCGCGCTGGCGCCCACGCACATCTCGCACTACCAGCTCACCCTGGAGCCGAACACGGTGTTCTTCGCGCGGCCGCCGCGCGGCATTCCCGACGAGGACAGCGCCTGGGACATGCAGGAACATTGCCAGGCGCTGCTGGCGCAGGCCGGCTACGGCCAGTACGAGGTCAGCGCCTATGCGCGCGACGGCTGGCAGTGCGCGCACAACCTCAACTACTGGCGTTTCGGCGACTACCTGGGCATCGGCGCCGGCGCGCACGGCAAGATCAGCTCCGGCGCGCAGCAGCAGGTGCTGCGCCGCTGGAAGCACAAGCACCCGCAGGCGTTCATGGAGGCCGCCGGTACCCCGGCGGCGATCGGCGGCGACGACGTGATCGACGCCGCGCGGCTGCCGTTCGAATACATGCTCAACCTGTTGCGCCTGCACGAAGGCTTCGGCCTGCGCGACTTCGAGTCGCGCACCGGGCTGGACCGCGCCGTGCTGCAGCCGGCATTGGCCAGCGCCGTCGAACGCGGCTGGCTGCACCACGACGGCGTCCGCGTCGTCCCCACCGAACTGGGGCGGCGCTTCACCAACGACGTGGTCGAGCTGTTCCTGCCCTGAACAGGGCATTGGGCTGCGCAAGTAGCGGCAGCACCGGCGAAGTGATAGAAATCGCCCACCAGGGGCGGAACGTACAGCGGATGTCAGGCACCACAGCACCCTTTTCCAGCCAGGCGGCGGCGCGGCTTGCCGGCGCGCCGGCCCCCGAACGCGTCCGCCAGCTGCTCCAGGCCGTCCACGGCATTGCCGCCCAGGTGCTGGCCTCGCCGCTGCAGCTGACCATGGTGCAGTTGGAGCGCGAACTGTTCGGCCTCGCCGAGAAGGCGCGCAACAGCCAGGTCCAGGCCGATGTCTATGCGCAGATCCGCCAGCTGGGCGCGCAGGCCGCCGAGTTCCCGGGCTGGTTCCTGGACGCACTGGCCGAGGACCTGGCGCGGCTGCGCCGGCCGTCCACGGCAGGCAACGCCCCGGCGTCGACACCCGCACCGGCGATACCGGCGATGAGCCTGGTCACCGATACCGACATCGACCGCGACATCGTGCTGCACGAGATGGCGCGGCGCGAGAGCTACCGCGCGCAATCGCACCTGCAACTGCTCGGGCAGCGCTTCGGCGTGCTCGCCGCGCAACCGGCGTTCGATGCCGAGAGCCTGCCGGTGGGGCCATATGCGCTGTGCCGGATACTGCGCGCCTGCGGCGAGCGGCTGGGCCTGAACCTGGAAGCGCAGCGGCAGCTCTACCATGTGTTCGAACGGCAGGCGATGGAGCGGCACGTCGAGCTGCTGGACCGCCTGAACATGCTGCTGGCGCGCGAAGGCGTGCTGCCTGGGCTGGTGTACATCCCCTACCTGCCACGGCCGGCAGGCCAGCGCCGCACCGCCGGCGGGCCCGCCGCGGCCACGCGCGAGAGCCCGTCCGCGGCGGCGCCGCGGCCACTGACCCAATGGCAGGGACAGGCGCCGGCGGCGTCATGGGCGGAGGCCGCGATGGGCGCCATGTCCATGCCCGCGGCCGCCGCGCCGGGGCCGGCCCCCGCCACGCCGAACACGACCACGACCACGACTACGACGGCGGCCAGCATGGCCTCGCTGCACGAGCTGCTCGATGCCGCGCGCCAGCTGCTGGCGCAGCAGCTGCAGGCCGGCAGCGGCGGCGCTGCGGGTGCGGGTGCGGGTGCGGGTGCGGGTGCCAGTGCGGGTGCGGGCAGCGGCGGCGGTGGCATGGCCATTCCCCCCGACCTCCTTCCGCAGTTGGCCGCCCTGGGTGGCCAACTGCGTTCCGCCACGCCCGCGCCGGGCGTTGCACTGGCCGACCTGGCGGGCATGGCGCCGCCGGCACACCCGGCCGCCGCGCCGGCGCGCGCGGTGCCCAGCGAGGCGGTGATGGACGTGCTCGCGCGGCTGCAGCCACAGGGCGCGGCCCCCGGCGCGCGCCGCAGTTTCGGCGACATCCAGAAGGCGCTGCTGTCGCAGGTGCGCGCCGAACACGGCGAAAGCGCCACGCTGTCGTCCCGCGACAGCAACACGCTCGACCTGCTGGGCATGCTCTACGGGCAGATCCAGCGCGAAGTACGCAGCAATGGCCCGGCCACCGACCTGCTCAATCGCCTGCAGGTGCCGCTGGCGCGTGCCGCCGTCGGCGACGAGGCGTTCTTCATCCGCGACCAGCACCCGGCGCGCGAACTGCTCAACACCGTGGCCGAGTCGGGCGCGGTATGGCTGGGAGACGACGACGGCGACCCGGCGCTGCTGCAGAAGCTCGGCGAAGCGGTGGACCGGGTCGTCGCCGAGTACCAGGGCGACGAGTCCGTGTTCGCCGCCGCCAACCGCCAGGTGCAGTCGCACCTGCAGGCGGCGGTACGCAAGGCCGAGGTCACCGAACGCCGGCAGATCGAGGCCGCGCGCGGCAAGGAACGGCTGGAAGCGGCCAAGCAGCTGGCTGGCCGCACCATCGGCCAGCTGTGCCGCGCGGCCAACCCGCCCAGGTTCGTGCAGACCCTGCTGCACGAGGCCTGGAGCGACGTGCTGACCCTGACCCTGCTGCGCCAGGGCGAGGACTCGGACGAATGGCGCCAGCGCCAGGAAGCGACGGCGCGCATCGGCCGGATCACCGCCAGCGCCGACGGCGCGGCCGATCCGGCGCTGTGCGGGCAGATCGAGGAATCGCTGCTGCAGGTCGGTTACCACGAGGATGAGGCCGGGGCCATCGCCCGCCGCCTGTCCACGCCCGGCGGCGAGGATGAAATCACCTCGCGCACCGAACTGGCCGCGCGGCTCAAGGCCCGCGCCCGGCTCGGCGGCGACAGCAGCAACGGCGCGGACCCGCAGGCACCGCCGCCTGCCGAACGCACCCCGGCCGAGGAAGGCTTCTACCGGCAATTGCGCACGCTGCCGTTCGGCACCTGGTTCGAGTTCACCATCAACCAGCAGGGCGACGCCCGCCGCCTGCGCCTGTCCTGGTACAGCCTGGTCACCGACAACGCGCTGTTCGTGAACCAGCGCGGGCAGAAGATGGCCGAACATTCGCTCGATGCGCTGGCGCGGCTGATGGCACGCGACCAGCTGCGCGTGGTCACCGAGGACCGCGGCCGGCTGATCGACCGCGCCTGGCAGGCCACCCTGCGCGCCCTGCGCGCGCTTGCCGGCGGCAGCGCCGCACCGGAGTCCGCATGATCCCCGATACCCGGCGCGCCCCGCGCCTGCAGGTGCCTGCGCTGGTGCCGGTCACCGACACCATGACCGCCGGCGTGATCGGCCGGCTCGGCAACGTGTCCGAAACCGGCATGCTGCTGATCGCCTCCGAACCGCTCAACGAGGATGCGCTCTACCAGCTGCGTTTCCCGGTGCCCGACGGTCGCGGCGGCGAGGCACCGATCGACGTCGGCGTGCACCTGCTGTGGCGCGAAGCGGCACAGGCGCCGGGCCACTTCTGGGCCGGCTTCCGCTTCCTGACCCTGGAAAAAGGCCACCGCGAACGCCTGCGGCAGTGGATCGAATCCAGCCTTCCGGCATCCTGAGCGACGGAACCGGCACAGCGGCGCGGCGCCGATTGCGGCACAATTCCGGTTCGATTCCCGCCCTGCCGCGAGCCTGTCCATGAACCTGCCCGATCCCGGCCGCCTGTACGCCGACCACCTGGATGTCCTCGTCCGCCGCGCCGACGAAGCGCTGGCCCGTGGCGGCTTCGATCACCTGGTCGTGCCCAGCGGCCGCCTGCATTACCAGGCCTTCGACGACCGCGACTATCCGTATGCGGTCAACCCGCAGTTCAAGGCCTGGCTGCCGCTGACCCGCGTGCCCGACAGCTGGCTGATCCACACCCCCGGCCGCCGCCCGCAGCTGGTCTACCACCAGCCGCACGATTACTGGCACGCGGTGCCGGCCGCGCCCGATGGCTGGTGGGTCGAGCATTTCGACATCCACGTCATCCGCACCCCGGAACAGGCGCTGGCGCTGCTGCCCAAGGATCCGGCGCGCTGCGCGATTCTCGGCGAAGCGCAGAGCACGCTGGGTGGTTTCGCGCCCAACAACCCGCAGCCGGTCATCGACTACCTGGACTACCACCGCGCGTTCAAGACGCCGTACGAGATCGCGCTGATGCGCCAGGCGCAGGTGCATGCGGTGCGCGGCCACCGCGCCGCCGCGGCCGCGTTCCATGCCGGTGCCAGCGAGTTCGCCATCCACATGGCCTACTGCAGCGCCGTGGGCCAGGACTGCAACGAACTGCCCTACGGCAACATCATCGCGCTCAACGAGCATGCGGCGGTGTTGCACTACACCGATCTCGGTCACGCCGCGCCGCAGCCGGCGCGCAGCTTCCTGATCGACGCCGGTGCGTCGGCGTGCGGCTACGCCAGCGACATCACCCGCACCCATGCCGCCGCCGGCCATGACGAGTTCCAGGCGCTGATCGACGCGGTCGACGCCGCGCAGCGGGGCATGTGCGCGGCGGTGCGCAGCGGCTTCGACTACAAGCAGCTGCACGTCGATGCGCACCTGGCACTGATGGGCATCCTCAAGGACTTCGGCGTGATCACCGTGTCGCCGGAAGCGGCGCTGGCCAGCGGCGTCAGCGCGGCGTTCTTCCCGCACGGCATCGGCCACCTGATCGGTGCGCAGGTACACGACGTGGCCGGTTTCGCCGCCAGCGACCGCGGCGGCCGCATCGAGCGCCCGGCCGGCCACCCCTACCTGCGCATGACCCGGGTGCTGGAGCCGGGCATGGTGGTCACCATCGAACCGGGCGTGTACTTCATCGACATGCTGCTGGACGAAGTGAAGAAGGCCGGCAACGCCGCCAGCGTGAACTGGGCGCGGGTCGACTTCTTCCGTCCCTACGGCGGCATCCGCATCGAGGACGAGGTGCTGTGCACCGACGGCGAGGCCGACAACCTGACCCGTCCGGTGTTCGCCGCGCAGGACTGACCGCATCCGCCGCCGCGCGCATGCATGAGCGGGCCCGGCCGCGCAACGCGGCCGGGGGTTTGATCCGCGCGCGCCCTGGCCGCCGGCGCGCCCACGGTACCGCCGGCTTCCGCGCTGGCGCCCCGGCGGGGGACTGGCCGGCCCGCCGGCAGCGCCGCGGCCGCCGGCAGGGATCCTGCCGGTGCGACGGGCGCGACGCCTGCCGTTTTCGATGCGACCGGAAGGTCGTGCCGCAGGATCCCGGCGGCGGACTTGACCACGCGGGCACGCGGGCGAAGTGCGCGATGGCAGGGCCCGCCCGACCCGCCATGGGAGCTTCTGGAAGGCATGTCTGCGGCGTGCCTTCTGCTTGCACGTACGGGGAAACGCAGGCCGCTGCGGGAAGGCGCGCGGACACCGCTGCCGTTGCCCTGGGCCTTGCTGCCCTGGGCAAGGGCGGACGCCGAGATCAAAGGCGGTCACTCCTGCTCCGCGGCAGCGGGCCGCTTCATCCTTGCGCGCGCACCGAGAAGCAACCCGAAGACAGCACCACGGAGGCGATCCGCCAAACGGCATGCCCGCGCTCCCGGCGACAGCGACGGCCACGCGCAACCCGCCCCGCCCGGACACGCGCGCCTCTGCGCCGCGCGTTCCGCCGCGGTGCCCGGCCTGCTCCCGGGCAAGGAAAAGCACGATGCACGAGTACGGCAGCGCAAGCACGGGTAACGGCAACCGCAACGACAACGACAACGACAACGGCAGAAAAAGCCACGGCGCTGGCATCGCCACTGCGCGTTTGCGTCTCCCTTCCCGCGCCGTGCGCGGCAACACCCAAGCGTGGGCGCCTCAGCGCCCGGCCATGAATGCCTCGATCTGGTCCGCGCTGCGTTCCAGCGCGCCGGTCAGCACGCGGTGGCCCTCGGCGGTGATCAGCACATCGTCCTCGATGCGGATGCCGATGCCGCGCCAGCGCGGCGCCACGCTGGTGTCGTCCGGCGACACGTACAGCCCCGGCTCGATGGTGAACACCATGCCGGCCTCCAGCAGCCGCGATTCGCCGGCGAGCTTGTAATCGCCCACGTCGTGCACGTCCAGGCCCAGCCAGTGCCCGGTCTTGTGCCGGTAGAAGCGCTTGTAGTGGCCCTCGATCAGGTTCTCCTCCAGGTCGCCCTTGAGCAGCCCGAGCCGCAGCAGGCCCTCGGTGAGCACCTCGACCGCGGCCAGGTGGCCTTCCTCGTAGGCAATGCCCGGCTGCGCCTGTTCCAGCGCCGCGGCCTGCGCCGCCAGTACCAGGTCGTGCAGCGCGCGCTGTTCGCGGCTGAAGCGGCCGCTGACCGGGAAGGTGCGGGTGATGTCGCTGGCGTAGCCGCGGTATTCGGCGCCGGCATCGACCAGCACCAGGTCGCCGTCGCCGCTGCCGCCATTGTTGGCGCGGTAATGCAGCACGCAGGCATTGGCGCCGGCGCCGACGATGCTGTTGTAGGCCGGGCAGGCATCGTGGCGGCGGAACTCGCGTTCCAGCTCGGCCTGCAGTTCGTACTCGGCGATGCCGGCGCGCGCGATCCGCATCGCCGTGCGGTGCGCCCGCACGCTGATGTCGGCGGCGTGCTGCATCAAAGCGATCTCGGCCGGCGACTTGAACAGCCGCTGCTCATGCAGCAGGTGGCCCAGCTCCAGGAATTCGTGCGGCGGCTGCGCGCCATGCCGCACCTGCGACCGCACCCGGTTCACCCAGCCGATCAGCTTGAGGTCGAAATCGGCGTCGCGACCGAAGTGGTAATAGACCCGCGAACGCCCTTCCAGCAGGCCCGGCAGGATGTCGTCCAGGTCTTCGATCGGGTAGGCGTCGTCCATGCCATAGCGCGCCACCGCGCCTTCCTGGCCTTCGCGCGGGCCGTCCCAGGCCTCGCGCTCGGGATCGCGCTCGCGGCAGAACAGGATCGTCTCGCCGTGGCGGCGGCCGGGGATCAGCACCAGCACCGCTTCCGGCTCCGGGAAGCCGCACAGGTACCAGAAGTCCGAATCCTGCCGGTACGGGTAATGGGTGTCGTTGCTGCGCACCCGCTCGGGCGCGGCCGGCAACACCAGGATGGCGTCGTCACCGGCCGCTTCCATCAGCTGGCGGCGGCGGTGCGCATACTCGGCGGCAGCGATGCCGGTCAGCGTGTGCATGGCCGCCTCAGTTCAGGCGCTGGCGGTGGCGCGCGCCCATCACGCAGTCGCCGTGCAGCAGCAGCACCGCCACGCGCACGAATTCCTCGATCTCGGCCAGCGCGTCCTCGTCCTCGTCGGCGCTGTCGAATTCCTCGCTGGAGGCCTGCGCCAGCCGCGCCAGGTCCTGCAGCGCCTCCTCGCCCTCCTCGCTCAGCGCCGGACGCTTGCCGGACGCCAGGCCGAATCCGCCGAGGAACGCACGGCACCAGTCGAACAGCGCGTCGGTGCGCGCCTGCAGCGACGCCGCCGGCGCGGCCAGCACCAGCTCGAAGGCGAAATCGCGGTCTTCCAGCTGCGCCACCACCGCTTCGCGCAGGCGGTCGAGCACGCTGCCCGGCTCCGGCGTGGGCAGGTTGTCGTCGGCCAGCACCGTGGCCGGCCACGCCTGCAGGTCGGCGCCGCCGGCGGCCAGCCAGCCGCACAGTCCACCGTGGAGTTCGGCCGGGGTGGCCCCGAGGTCCAGCGCCTGGCTGGCCTGGAGGATGTCGTTGACGGCGGGAAGATCGGTCATGTCACCTGGGTCTGCGGAAAGCGGGAAAGGCCGCCGCGCGCGGCGCGGCAGCGGCCGCACAGTGTAGCAACGGCAGGGCATCGGCCATCTTGACCACCGCCGAGGCGCATGCCTATCGTGCCGGGCATGGATTCCTTCGACCCCGCCGCCCAGCTGCAGGCCCTGGCCGCCCGCCTCGAACTGCTGTTCGAGCGCAACCAGCGCCTGGCCGACGAGAACCGCAGCCTGCGCCAGCAGCAGGAGCAGCTGGTGGCCGAGCGCGCGCAGCTGCTGGCCAAGAACGAGCAGGCCCGCTCGCGGGTGGAAGCGATGATCACCCGCCTCAAGTCGCTGGAGCAGCACACGTGAGCCAGAACGAGCCGGTCAGCGTCCGCATCCTCGATCGCGAGTACACCGTCGGCGTGGAGCCGGCCGAGCGCGACAGCCTCACCGCCGCCGCGCGCATGCTCGACGCGCGCATGCGTGAGATCCGCGGCAACAACCGCATGGCCGCGGTGGACCGGGTGGCGGTACTGGCCGCGCTCAACCTGGCCCATGAACTGCACCTGATGCGCGATGAACTGGCGCAGCAGCAGCAGCGCTTCCAGCACGCGATGAACGACCTCAACCGGCGCCTGGACAGCGCGATCGACGAAGGCCGTTGAGGCCGTCGCATTCATCCGACGGGCGGTTCATTTTTTGCCGCGCGCAACCGCTGCCATCCGCCTGCAACACGGCTATACTGGCGTCGCGTTCTCTGCCGTGAACGACGGCGTGTGCAAACATTCGCCTTGTCCCTTAATGACGACCACGGGGGCGCGACGGCACCGGGTGTGCAGGTCCGCCTTGCAGCGGGAAGCCCGATGGTTCCCCAGCGTCCCCACTTGAACCCCGGGTTCAAGGTCGTTTCGCATGCATCGTCATGGCGGAGAATGCAATTATTCCGGAACGGCGCCGCAAGGCGCCGTTCTTCTTTGCAGGTCCGTGCACCGGCCGGCAGACCGGCCGATAATGCCGCCAGGCCCCGACCCACGCCGCCGATGACTGCCGACGACCGCCAGGCCCTGCGCCGACAACTGCGCCAGCGCCGCCGCGACATCCCCGCCGCCGAGCACATCGCGGCCGCCGATGCGCTGGCCGCACACCTGCTGGCCCTGCCCTTCGCCGATGTCGACGGCCCGGTGGCCGGGTACTGGGCGATGGATGGCGAGATCGCCCTGTACCGCTGGCAGCTGCAGTTGCCCGCGCACCAGACCTACTGCCTGCCGGTGCTGCACGGCACGCTGCTGCGCTTCGCGCCGTGGCGCCCCGGGCAGCCGCTGCGCGCCAACCGCTACGGCATCCCGGAACCGGACATCGATCCGGCGCGCGCGCTGCCGGCGCAGGACATGGCCCTGGTGGTGGCGCCGCTGGTCGGCTTCGACGCACGCGGCCGGCGGCTGGGCATGGGCGGCGGCTGGTATGATCGCAGCTTCGCTTTCCGCCAGCAGCGCAGCGCACCGCCCTGGCTGGTCGGCGCCGGCTTCGCCGCCCAGCAGGTCCCGCTGCTGCCGGCCGCGGACTGGGACGTGGCGGTGGACGCCATCTGCACCGAGCAAGCCATTCTCTACCCGGAACCGTTGCCCGCATGACCGCCCGCAAGCGCTATTGGCTGATGAAGTCCGAACCGGACGCCTTTTCCATCGACGACCTGCAGCGCGTGGGCACCGAACCGTGGAACGGCGTGCGCAACTACCAGGCGCGCAATTTCATGCGCGACGGCATGAAGGTCGGCGACGGCATCCTGTTCTACCACTCCAACACCAAGGTGCCGGGCATCGTCGGCATCGCCACGGTGGCCAGCGACGCCTACCCGGACGACACCCAGTTCGATCCGCGCTCCGACTACTACGACCCCAAGGCCAGCCGCGAACAGCCGCGCTGGTACCTGGTGGACGTGGCTTTCGAACGCAAGCTGGCGCAGGTGATCGCGCTGGACCAGATCAAGCGCCACGCCGACGCGCTCGGCGAAGGCTTCCCGCTGACCGCCAAGGGCAACCGCCTGTCGGTGTTCCCGGTCACCGGCGCGCAGTGGAAGCTGCTGCTGTCGCTGGAAAACAAGCCGCAGGCCTGATCCCGCCGCCGCGGCCGCCACGGGCGCTGCCGGGCAGCGCCGGATCCGCCGCCGCGCCTGTTCCCTCTCCTCCAACGCCATCGAGTCCACCATGTCCGAAGCCAAGCGCCTGGCCGCCGAAAAAGCCATCGAGTACGTGCAGAAGGGAATGATCGTCGGGGTCGGCACCGGCTCCACGGTCGCCTACTTCATCGACGCGCTGGCGCGCATCAAGGACCAGATCGAAGGCGCCGTCTCCAGCTCCGAGCAGAGCACCGCCCAGCTCCGCGGCCACGGCATCGAGGTGCTGGACCTGAACCACACCGGCGGCCTGTCGCTGTACGTGGATGGCGCCGACGAATGCGATCCGCACAAGCACCTGATCAAGGGCGGCGGCGCCGCGCTGACCCGCGAGAAGATCATCGCCGAGGCCAGCAAGCAGTTCGTGTGCATCATCGACCCGAGCAAGCAGGTACCGGTGCTGGGCCGGTTCCCGCTGCCGGTGGAAGTGATCCCGATGGCGCGCAGCCTGGTGGCGCGCGAGATCCTGGCCCTGACCGGCGGCCAGCCGGTATGGCGCGACGGCGTGGTCACCGACAACGGCAACCTGATCCTGGACGTGCACAACCTGTCCATCACCGACCCGGTGAAGCTGGAGCAGCAGCTCAACCAGATCCCGGGCGTGGTCACCGTCGGCCTGTTCGCGCGCCGCCCGGCCGACGTGGTCATCGTCGGCGGGCAGCCGCCGCAGGTGCTGTAAGCGCGGGCAGGCGGCGCTGGCCGCGGCCGTGCCTCAGCGCGGCGCGGCCTGCAGCCAGGCCTGCCACTGGCGGTCGAGCGCGGGCAGCGTGGCCGGCAACCCGAAGCCCGGGCCGGTGTCGGCCAGCCAGTCCTCGAAACTGCCGCCGGCGGCGATCCGCGCGCTGATGCTGCCGAGCACGCCGGCGCGGGTGGCCGCGGTGGCCTGCACCAGGAAATCGGCCCAGCCCTGGACCAGCGCGTAGTAGCGCGCGCCGGCCGCCGCGTCGCCGGCCTCGGCCGGGCTGCGATAGACCAGGCTGACGCCCTTGGCGGCCGGCGCGGCCTGGTCCCGCGGGCGCGCCGGATTGGCCATGGCCAGGAAATCGGCCAGCGCCGGCAGCGGCTGCGCCGGATCGGTGCCCATGCCGTGCAGCAGGCGCCGCCGATGCGCCGCCAGGTCGTCGGCCTCCAGCACCATCGCCGCCGCCTCGTTGAGCCAGTCCGGGCTGCGCGCGTGGCCATGCCCGGCGGTCCGGCCCAGGTCCGGCCAGTAGGTCAGGTTGAAGCGCACGTGGCCCAGTTCGTGGCGGGTCAGGTTGCGCCAGATCGCCTGGCCGATGGCCGGGTTGGCGGCCAGCAGCCGGCGGGCCGGATCGTCGGCCGGCTGGCTGGCCTCGCGGGCGGCCTGGAAGGCCTGCATGCCGGGCCAGTCGAGCACCTGCACGGCGCCCGCGGCGGCCAGCCGCGCGCGCGCATCGGCAGCGATGCCCTCCGGCGCGTCCAGCAGCACCGCCAGGCGCAGCGGCGCACGCGCGAACAGGCGCTCGAACGCCGCGGCGCTGGCGGCCAGGTCATCGCCGAGCAGGCGCACCTGCGCCGCGTCGGGGCCGTAGACCCAGCCATGCGCACCGGCGGCGCAGTAATCCAGGCCCGGCAGCGGCGGGCAGCCGGTATCGGCCCGTGCGGCGCCGGCCACCAGCAGCAGCAGCGGCACCAGGACGGGGGCGGGGGAACGGGAACGGGCCATGCGCGCATCTCCGGTTGGGATGCTTCCCTGACGCATGCACGCGGCAAATGTGTCCAGCCGGGCGCGGGCCCGGCGACGGCGTCAGCGTGCCGGACGCCGGCCGTTCTGCGCCAGCACCGCCACCAGCTCGCCGACCAGTTCGCGCTGCCGCGCCGGCAGGCCGAGGAAGGTATCGATCACCGCGCGCTCGCGCGCGCCCACCGCATGCCATTCGCCACGGGCCTCGGCGACCCGCGCCGGCTCGCCGAAGCGCAGGGTCTGCGGCGACACCCCGAACAGGTCGGCCAGCACCTGCAGCTTGTCCTGCTCGGGGATGGAGCGGCCGGACAGCCAGCGCGACGCACTCTGGAAACTCACCGAACGCCCGGTGTAGCGCGCGTTGAACAGGCGGAAGAGGATCGCCGGCCGCGGTTCGTACCCAGCCGCGCTCATCGCCTGCCCCAAGCGGCGGGAAAATTCGAAGCGTTCGTCGCTCATGGCCGGAAACGTTACGGACCACGCCTGCGACGGGATCACCTGTTACTTTCATTTTAATTAACTAATTGCTTTCATTGGCCATGGACCCATGCGCGACGCCCGTGCGGCGCCCGCCCCCTGCCAAGGAGAAGCACCATGCACAGCGCCCCCGCCGCCGGTGCGGCACCGGAGCACTTCATCCGCCACTACCTGGACGTGGACTACCGCGGCCGCTACGCCGGCGTGCTGCGGCGGCACCCGGCGCCATCGGAAGCCATCGCCGAACTGTGCCTGTTCCGCTTCTGGCTGGCCTGCCGCGCCTATGCGCATTCGGGCGCGGCGCCGGCACCGGTGCCGCCGCTTTACCTGCCGCCGCACTGGGCACCGCCGCGGCAGGCCGCCGGCGTGGACATCAGCCACGCGCTGGACGCCTGGTACGGGCACCTGCTGGAAAGCCGCTTCAACCTGTATGACCGCTTCTTCCACCTGGGCCGCAACCGCGACGATCCGCTGGGGCTGGACGCGGTGGCGCTGGCGCTGTCGTGCCAGCTGTTCGTGCAGCCCTGCGCGGCCATGCGCACGTGCCTGCGGCATGAGGTGCACAGCCTGTTTTCCGCGGTGCATGCCGCCTTCGCCCCGCCATCGCCCGCGCCGCAGCCGCCCCGCGGCGGCGCTTGACGCCACGCCACGCATCCGTGAAGGTGCGCAGCGCCTCCTTTCGCTTCGTGGATCACGCCATGTCCCTGCCGCGCCATGCCGCCTGCCTGTCCGTCTTGCTGTTGCTGGGCGGTTGCGCCAGCGCCGGCGGGCACTGGGTGGAACTGGGCGGCACGCGCTACCACGTGGAGCTGGCGCAGGACGACGCCAGCCGCGCGCGCGGGCTGATGTTCCGCGACCACATGGACGCGGACCGCGGCATGCTGTTCATCCATGACCGCGTGGAACCGCAGGCGTACTGGATGAAGAACACCCACATCCCGCTGGACATCCTCTACTTCGACGACGCCCGCCGGCTGGTCAGCCAGCAGCGCGACGTACCGCCGTGCTCGGCCGGCGACGCCTGCCCGCCGTACCCCAGCTTCAAGCCGGCGCGCTATGTGCTGGAACTCAATGCCGGCCAGGCCGCGCGGCTGAAACTGGAGGACGGCACCGAACTGGTGCTCGGGCCCGGCATCCCCAGCGGCAAGTGAGCGCGCGCGGCGCGTCGGGTTGATCGCGCCGTTCGGCCGGGTGCCTTGAACGCGCCGTTCGGCCGGGTGCCTTGAACCGGCCACGCTTTGCCGCCAGTCTTGGGGCATGTCCGATACCCGCCTGACCCTGCCGCAGTGGGATGCGCTGGCCGACCTGGCCGACGACGCATTGCCGCTGCTGCCGACCGCGCTGCTGATCGCGCGCGATGAATACCCGCAGCTGGACCCGGGCCGCTACGACCGCCTGCTGCAGGCGCATGCCGACCACCTGCGGGTGGAAGTGGCGGCCATCGCCGAATGGCCGCTGAAAGTGGCGGCGATCAACCACCACCTGTTCAACGAACTGGGCTACAGCGGCAACCACGACGCCTACTACGACCCGCGCAACAGCTATCTCAACGAGGTGGTCACGCGCCGGCTCGGCAACCCGATCTCGCTGGCGCTGGTGCAGATGGAAGTCTGCCGCCGGCTCGGCCTGCCGCTGGAGGGCATTTCCTTTCCCGGCCATTTCCTGGTGCGGCTGCCGGTGGAGGAAGGCGTGCTGGTGATGGACCCGTTCAACGGCGGCCGCCCGCTGGGCGTGGACGAACTGCGCGAGCGCGCGCGCAACAACCTGGGCGGGGAGGCCCCCGATGACCAGGTGCTGGCGCAGATCCTGGACCCGGCGCCGGCACGCGCGATCCTGATGCGCATGCTGCGCAACCTGTATGGCGTGTACGCCGAGCGCGAGGAATGGGACCGCGCCGCGCGCAGCGCGGACCGTATCCTGAAACTGGCCCCGGAACAGAGCGAGGCGCTGCGCGACCGCGGCCTGGCCTACCTGCGCCTGGACCACCGGGCCGGCGCGCGCGCGGACCTGTCGCTGTACCTGCGGCGCGAACCCGATGCCGCCGACGCGGCGCAGGTGCGCGAACAGCTGATCGACCTCGGCGGCGAACGGCCGCAGCTGCACTGACCTTCGCACGCGGGCGCTGCCCGCACGCTGCCTCGACCTGTGATGCGGGCCCTGACCCGCGCTGCATTGACCTGTGGATGCGGGGCTTGCCGCGCATGCGGCTTCACCGGGAACGCGCATGCGGGGCAAGCCCCGCACCTACGGCATCCCGGCGCCGGCTGGACTCAGTCCAGCACCACCATCTCGAAATCGTCCTTGGTGGTGCCGCAATCCGGGCAGGTCCAGGTCTCAGGCACGTCTTCCCAGCGCGTGCCCGCGGCGATGCCCTCTTCGGGCAGGCCTTCGGCTTCGTTGTAGATGAAACCGCAGACGACGCACATCCAGGTGCGCAAGGTGGAGGCGGAAGCGTCGGACATCGGATAATCACGGCAACACGAGGGCGGTCGCAGATTGTCCCATTCCCGCCGCCGTACAGGTAGCCATCCATGTCCCAGCCCATCCGTGCCGCCCGCGGCGTCTATCTGATCACCCCCGACGAGGCCGACACCGCGCGCCTGCTCGAACGCGTGCAGCCGCTGCTCGCCGCCGGCGCCACCTGGCTGCAGTACCGCAACAAGAGCGCCGACGCCGGCACCCGGCATGAGCAGGCGCGGGCGCTGCAGGCGCTGTGCGCGGCCAGCAGCGTGCCGCTGATCATCAACGACGATGCCGCCCTGGCCGCCGCCGTCGGCGCGGCCGGCGTGCATCTGGGCGAGGACGACGGCGACATCGCCGCCGCGCGCACGCTGCTCGGCCCCGGTGCCATCATCGGCGCGTCCTGCTACGACCAGCTGGCGCTGGCGCAGCGGGCCGTGGCCGCCGGCGCCAGCTACGTGGCGTTTGGTGCGTTCTTTCCCAGCCGCAGCAAGGCCACCACCCGGCGCGCGCATCCGCGGCTGCTGCACGAGGCCGCGGCGCTGGGCGTGCCGCGGGTGGCGATCGGCGGCCTGGCCGCGGACAACGCGGCGCCGCTGGTCGCGGCCGGCGCCGACCTGCTGGCGGTCATCAGCAGCGTGTTCACCGCCGACGACCCGGTGGCCGCGCTGCGCGGCTACCAGGCCTGCTTCGCCACCGCCTGAGCAGCGGCGGGGCGCGGCTTCGGCCTTGCCACCAGGCGGACAACGCATCTGCAAGGCCCGGCCTCGCGCAGCGCCGGCCCGGGGCTACGCCGGGGCGCCGGGCGCACACGACCACGGGAACCTGTACCGGACGATGCCCCCGCAAAGCCCCGCTACGCGGCCAGGCTTCCGCAGCGCCGGCCCAGGGTCACGCTGGGGGCGCCGGGCGCGCACGACCACGGGAACCTGTAACGGACGACGTCCCCCGCAAGGCCCGGCTACGCGGCCAGGCCTCCGCAGCGCCGGCCCAGGGTCACGCTGGGGCGCCGGACGCGCACGACCACGGGACCCTGCAACGGACGACATCCTCCGCAAGGCCCAGCTACGCGGCCAGGCCCCCACAGCGCCGGCCCAAGGCCAGCCGGGGCGCCGGGCGCACACGACCACGGGAGCCTGTGGCGGGCGGCGACGCCGGGCGCCGCGGGTTGGGTCGCGCGCCCCTGCCCTGCTTCCCCGCGCGGCGGGCTTGTCGGTTCGACGGGGCTGTGCGGCTGCACGGCGGCGTGCTGCGGGGGATCGCCGCAGGCAGCAGCCCCCGGCAAACCCGGGCAGCGGCGACGGAAGCGCCGCGGCGGCGGCGCATGCCCCCGGCCCGCCCCCCCTTCCCGTGGGGAGCGGGGCTTGAACGGCGCGCTTACTCCAGCGCCGCCTTGACCGCCGCCGGGTCGGCCAGGGCCTGCACCTGGCGGATCAGGCGCACGGTGTTGCCGCCGAGGATGGCGCTGATCTGGCGCTCGTCGTAGCCGGCGTCGAGCAGCGCCTGCACCACCTTGGGCAGTGCGGCGATGTCCTCGTAACCGTCCACGCCACCGCCGCCGTCCCAGTCCGCGCCCAGGCCGACGTGCTCCCAGCCGGCCACCTTGATGATGTGCAGCAGGTGGCGCATGTAATCGTCGAAATCGGCCTTGCGGATGTTGTACTTCGCGTCCAGCGCGGCCAGCTGCGCCTTGAGCTGCGCGCGCTCGGCCGCGCCCAGGTCGGCGCGGTCGCCGAACGCGTCGTAGAGCTTGCGCCGCTCGGCGCGGTATTCCGGGGTGGCGCCGGTGT
Organism: Stenotrophomonas sp. Steno-Z10-HUANG; assembly: GCF_056393075.1. Lineage (NCBI taxonomy): Bacteria > Pseudomonadati > Pseudomonadota > Gammaproteobacteria > Lysobacterales > Lysobacteraceae > Stenotrophomonas > Stenotrophomonas sp. Steno-Z10-HUANG. The sequence continues at coordinate 368,794 of NZ_JBWJPA010000001.1, read as the reverse complement.
CGACCAGGTAACCGCCCAGCGAGTTCACCTGGATCACGCCGCCCTTCTTCGCCAGCGCGCGGATGCGCGCGTCGTCGATGTTGCGCGAATGCGCGAACACGTCGTAGGCGCCACTGTGGGAGAGGATGATCGGCGCCTTGCTCAGCGCCAGCATCTGGTCGAACACCGTGTTGGACGCGTGCGACTGGTCGATAATGATGCCCAGCCGGTTGGCCTGCGCGATCAGCGCCTTGCCCTTCTCGCTGAGGCCGCCGTGCTCGCCCTCCGGGGCCACGCCCATGCCGGCCGAATCGGCGAAGTCGTTGTGGCTGATGTGCGCCAGCGAAATCATCCGCAGGCCCTGCTTGTAGTAGAAGCTGAGCAGGCTGGGATCGGCCTCCAGCGGGTAGGCGTTCTCCATGCTGATGTAGACCGACTTCCTGCCGGCGGCCTTGATCCGCGCCGCATCGTCGGCAGTGGTGGCCAGCTCGAACTTGTCCGGGTTGGCCGCGACCATCTCGCGGATCTCGGACAGGCGCCTGAGCCCGGCGTCGCGCGCCTTCAGGTTGCCCCCGGCATCGCGCTCGCCCTGGCTGGTGAACACCACCCAGAAGCCGCCATCGAGCCCGCCTTCGACCATGCGCGGGTAATCGACCTGCGAACCATCGTCCTGGAAGTCGTGGCGGTCGGTGATCCTCCAGCCGGGCCGCGAGAACAGCGCCGGCGTGTCCAGATGGGTGTCCAGGTTGATCGCCCGGGCCTGGATGGCGCGCGCGCGTTCGGAGATCTTCGCCGGGCCGGTGCCGGCCTGGGCGGTGGTGGCGACAGCCAGCAGCAGCGCGGCCGACAGCGCACCGGCCTTGAACGTCATGTCGAACTTCATGGCTCTCCCTTGGGGACGGATCGTGGCGCATTCTTGCATGCGCCCGCCGCGCCCCTGCGGGCCATTGGTCATGGCGGCGGCGGCGCGTGGCAGCGCCCGGCGCGAAAGCGGACAATGGGCGCATTCTTTCGTCACTCCCGTGCCTGCCATGTCCCTGAACCACGACCAGTCCCACGCCCTGTTCACCCGCGCGCAGCAGCTGCTGCCCGGCGGCGTCAACTCGCCGGTGCGCGCGTTCAAGTCGGTCGGCGGCGAACCGTTCTTCGTGCAGCATGCCGACGGCGCCTACCTGCATGACGTGGACGGCAACCGCTACATCGACTACGTCGGCTCGTGGGGCCCGATGATCGTCGGCCACAACCACCCGGCGGTGCGCGAGGCGGTGCAGCGGGCCATCGGCAATGGTCTGTCGTTCGGCGCGCCCTGCCCGGCCGAGGTGACCATGGCCGAAACCATCACCCGCCTGGTGCCGTCGTGCGAGATGGTGCGCATGGTCAACTCCGGCACCGAGGCGACGCTGTCGGCGATCCGCCTGGCGCGCGGTGCCACCGGCCGCAGCAGGATCGTCAAGTTCGAAGGCTGCTACCACGGCCATGGCGACTCGTTCCTGGTCAAGGCCGGCAGCGGCATGCTGACCCTGGGCGTGCCGACCTCGCCGGGCGTGCCGGCCGGGCTCAGCGAGCTGACCCTCACCCTGCCCTACAACGATTTCGAAGCCGCCACCGCGCTGTTCGAGGCGCAGGGTAGCGAGATTGCCGGGCTGATCATCGAACCGGTGGTCGGCAACGCCAACTGCATCCCGCCGCGCGACGGCTACCTGCAGCACCTGCGCGAGCTGTGCACCCGGCATGGCGCGCTGCTGATCTTCGACGAAGTGATGACCGGCTTCCGCGTGGCGCTGGGCGGCGCACAGGCGCACTACGGCATCACCCCGGACCTGACCACCTTCGGCAAGATCATCGGCGGTGGCATGCCGGTGGGCGCCTACGGCGGCCGCCGCGACCTGATGCAGCAGATCGCCCCGGCCGGCCCGATCTACCAGGCTGGCACGCTGAGTGGCAACCCGGTGGCGATGGCCGCCGGCCTGGCGATGCTGGAGCTGATCCAGGCGCCCGGCTTCCACGCCGACCTGGCCGCACGCACCGCGCGCCTGTGCGAGGGCCTGGAGGCGGCCGCGCGCGAGGCTGGCGTCGCCGTCACCACCACCTGCGTCGGCGCGATGTTCGGGCTGTTCTTCACCGACCAGAAGGTGGAGACCTACGCCCAGGCCACCGCCTGCGACATCGCCGCGTTCAACCGCTTCTTCCACGCGATGCTGGAGCGCGGCGTGTTCCTGGCGCCGTCGGCCTACGAGGCCGGGTTCCTGTCCAGCGCGCACGACGACGCGGTGATCGACGCCACCCTGGCCGCCGCGCGCGAAGCGTTCAAGGTGGTCGCCGCCTGAGGCCCGGGTAGATGCGGGGCCTGCCCCGCATCGGCCTTCCGCACACAGCCCCCGTGCCGGGCAAGGCCCGGCACCCGCGCTGCGTGCATGAAAACGGCATCGCGCGCCGAAGTGCGCTCCTGCAGAAGGCTGCCCGCATGATCCAGACGCTGCTGCTCGATTTCGACGGCCTGCTGGCCGACTACGACCATTCCTGCCACCTCCAGCACCTGGCGGCGCGGGCCGGCTGCGCGCCGGCCATGGTCGACGCGGCGCTGCGCGGCGAGCACCTGGAACGGGCGCACGCGCGCGGCGACCTGGAAGGCGAGGCATTGCTGCAGGCGTTGAACACACGCCTCGACAGCCGCCTGTCCGCCGCCGACTGGTTCGCCGCACGTACCGCGGCCAGTGCCCTGCGCCACGACACGCTCGCCCTGCTGCGGCAGCTGCGCCCGGCGGTCCGCGTCGCCGTGCTGACCAACAACGGCCCGCTGAGCGTGGCCGCGATCACCGCGCTGCTGCCCGGCATCGAGGTGCTGTGCAGCGCCACGCTGGGCGTGCGCAAGCCCGACCCGCGGATCTACCTGGCCGCGACCGCACGGCTCGACGGCGTACCGGCCCGCACCCTGTTCGTCGATCACCTGTTCCGCAACGTGCAGGGCGCGCGCAGCGCCGGCCTGCACGCGGACACCGCACACCACACCCAGTCGCTGCGCCGCGTGCTGCGCCGCTACCGCCTGCTCTGAGCGCCCGGCGGACGCGGGCCGCGCCGCCAGCCCGCCGTATCCTGCATTCCCCCGCGCGACAGCCACCACGACGCGGCGGCGTCTTGCCGTGTGCACGCCTGCACCGAGCCGCGCCGGCCGTGGCCGGCGCGGTCGCCCGCGCTCAGGGCCGGGCGTCCCCCGGCGCCGTGCCCGGCGCAGCGCAGCGCGGTGCCGGCCCGCGGCAGCGGCGGCGGCTGTCGCCGGTCATGTCCGCGTTGAACGCATCGCCGTTCTCGCCATACACCGGCGCCTGTGCGCCCTGCTGCCCGTAGCGCACCTGCAGACCGATGCTGGTGCTGTGCATCGCGTTGCGGCCCTGCTCGCGGCCCAGCAGCAGCGAGAACAGCCAGCCGCTGTCCAACTGCAGGTCCATGCCCGCGCCCAGCGACAACATGTCGTCGTTGTAGCTGCGCATCGCCAGCACGTAGTCGGCGTCGCGCGGGCGCTGCTGGTAGTTCACCGCCACGTCGCCGCGGTTTTCCAGCGCACCGCGGTATTCGATGCGCCAGTGCGGGCGCCAGCTCAGCCGGTCGCGCTGGAACAGCATGCTGCCCTCCAGGCCCAGCGCCAGCGCGCTGTTGTCCACCCGCTGCCGGCCATAGGCCAGGTCATAGGCGCCCAGCCCGGTCTCGCGGTAGCCGTCCAGCGTCGCCCGGTGTCCGTCATAGCGGCCATAGCCGGTCAGGCTCAGCCCGGAGGCACTGCGATGTTCGTAGCCGAAGGTCAGCGCGCCGAACCACTGGTCGCCGCTGCGCGTGGCCTGGGCGCTGGCGTTGGCCAGCTCGCTCCAGCGGACCAGGTCGAAGTCCAGCCGGCCGTTGGCCAGCAGGCCGTCCACGAACAGGTGCTCGCCCAGCCGCCACAGGCCGTAGACCGCCAGCGAGCGCTGGTCGGCATCCACCTTGGACGGGGTGTCGTCGAAGTCGGTGCCCTGCCGGCCCCAGCTGCCGGCCAGGCCCAGCAGCACGTTCTCGCCCACCGCCCGGTCCGCGCCCAGGGTGAGGCCGCCGGTGTTGAAGTCGAAACCGCCGCCGGCGCGGCCGTTGCGCCCGGTCTTGCCGAAGCTCGCGGTACCGGCCAGCCACAGGCCCCAGCCTTCCGGCAGCGCCGGCAATGCCGCTTCGGCCACGCGGCCCACCGGCATCGACAGCCCCGGCACGCCCTGGCTGCCGGCATAGGCCAGCGCCATGTTGACGCTGCTGGCGTTGTGCCCGCCGCGCACCTGCCGCAGGCGGTCGCGGATGTTGTCGCCCTGCACCTGCGCGAAGCGCACGCTGGCGTCGACCTGCGCCTGGATGCCAGCGCTGACCTGCGCGTCCAGGGTCGGGTCCGGACGGGGGCTGACCACCAGCGTGACCGACACCGTGCCGGTGAGGTAGTTGGGGGTCGCCGCCTGGGTGGCGGTCAGCGTGGTCGTGCCTTCGCCCACCAGGGTGACGGTGCGGCCGTTGACCGTGGCCACCGCCGGGTTGCTGCTGGCGAAGGTGAAGGCGCCGGGGCTGTTGCTCTGCGGCAGCGGCAGCTCGAAATCGGCCTGGCCGTACATCTTCTGCAGGTCGTCGATCCAGCCCAGCTCCGGCGCGGCGACCAGCTCGCTGGCGCTGTCGGCCTGGCCTTCGCCGGCCAGGTTGTAGGCGGCCACGGTGAACACGTAGTCCACCCCGCCGGCCAGCCCCTGCACCAGGATCGGCGAGCCGCTGCCGGTGGCCGTGACCACGCCCGGCGTGGCCGCCGCGCGCAGGCCCATGCCGCGGGCGGCCGCTGCCACGCGGGTCTGCGGCGTCGCGGTGACCCGGTACCCGTCGATGGGCGCACCACCGGTGAACCCCGGCGGCACGAACGCCACGCTCACCTGCCCGGGGCCGACGGGTGTCAGCGTCTGGATCTCCGGCACGCCCGGCGGCACCGGATCGATCCGGAACGTGCGCGTGGCCGAGGCCGGGCGATGGGTGGCATCGCCGGCCTGGGTGGCCACCACGGTGCAGTTGCCGGCCTGCACGAAGGCCAGCAGGCCGTCGCTGGTGACCGTGCATACGTCCTGCGTCGGCGAGGCGAAGGTCACCGGCAGCCCGGAGTCGGCGCGGGCGGACAGCACCGGCACCTGGTCGAAGCGCTGCGTGCCCACCTAGTCGAAGAGCACCGCCTGCAGCACCTGCGGCACCACCGGCGCCGAGGGCGCCGAGGGCGCGCTGGTGCCGGCCGCGGCCGCGGCGGTGAGGGTGAAGGTGTAGCTCACCCCGTCGGTCAGCCCGCGCACGGTGATCGGCGAGGCCGTACCGCTAGCGGTGATGCCGCCGGGCTGCGCGGTGACCGTGTAGGTCACCGGCTGGCCGGTGGGCGCCGACGGCGTGAATGCCACGTCCACCTCGCCCGAGCCGCGTACGCTCACTTCGCCCACCACCGGCGTCTGCGGCACCAGCGCGGTAACGTTGAACGATTGCGTCAGCGACGCTGCCAGGTGGCTGGCATCACCGTCCTGGTGCACCGTCACCGTGCAGGTGCCGGCGCTGGCAAAGGCCAGCACGCCGGCGGCGGTGACCGTGCATACCGCCGGGGTGGAGGAAACAAAGCGCAGTGGCAGGCCGGAGTCGACCGAGGCCACCAGCGTCGGCGTGGTGCCGAACGCCTGCGCGCCTGGGTTGGCGAAGGTGATGACCTGGGTCACCGCCGTGGTCACTGCATTGGAGGCGGCCGACGACGTACCGGTGCCCACGCTGTTGCTGGCGGTCACGGTGAAGGTGTACGCGGTGCCCGTGTCCAGCCCGTTGACCGTGATCGGCGAGCCGCTGCCGGTGGTCGGACCGCCGGCCACTGCCGGGCTGGGTGTCACCGTGTAGCCGGTGATCGCGGTGCCGCCATTGGACGCCGGTGCGCTGAAGCTCACCGACACCCGGCCGGGGCCGGTCACCGTGGCGGTACCGATGGTCGGTGCGCCCGGGACCACCGCGTTGACGGTGAACGAACGGGTGACTTGGGTCGCGGCCAGATAGCTGCCGTTGCCGGCCTGGTCGGCGTTGATGGTGCAGGTGCCGGCACTGAGGAAGGTCAGCGCGCCGCCGGCGGTGATGGTGCACACCGCGGTCGTGGACGAGGTGAAGGTCGGGGACAGCCCCGAATCGGAGGTCGCGCTCAGCGTCTGCGTGGTGCCGAAGGTCTGCGTACCCGGGTTGGCGAAGGTGATGGTCTGGGCCGCCTTGGGGGTGATGCTGTTGGACACGGCCGACGCCGCGCCGGTGCCCGCGCTGTTGTCCGCGGTGACGGTGAAGGTATAGGCCTGGCCGTTGGTCAGGCCGGTGACCACGATCGGCGAGCTGGCACCGTTGACCGGCGCCACATCGGCCGGCGACACCGTCACGGTATAGCCCAGCACGGGGCTGCCGCCGGTGTTGGCCGGCGCCATGAACGCCACGCTGGCCTGGGTGTCGCCGGCGACGGCGGTGCCGATGGTCGGTGCGCCCGGCACCACCGGATTGACCGTGAACGAGCGCGAGACCTGCGGTGCCGGCAGGTAACTACTGCTCCCTGCCTGATTGGCGTTGATGGTGCAGGTACCGGCAGTGATGAACGTCAGAACGCCGCCGGAGGTGATGGTGCACACGCCGGTGGTGGACGAGGAGAACGCCACCGCCAGGCTGGAGGTGGCCGTGGCCGACAACGTCGGCGACGTCCCGAAATTCTGCGCACCGGGATTGGCGAAGGTGATGACCTGCGGCGAGGCCGGGGTGATGCTGTTGGATGCCGCCGACGCCGAGCCGGTGCCCACACTGTTGGTGGCGGTCACGGTGAAGGTGTAAGGCACCCCGTTGGTCAGGCCGGTCACCGTGATCGGCGAGCCGGCGCCGGTGCCGGTGAAGCCTCCCGGGTTGGAGGTCACCGTGTATGCGGTGATCGCCGCGCCACCGGTGCTGGCCGGCGCGGTGAACGCCACGTCCGCCTGGGCATTGCCGGCCGTGGCCGTGCCGATGGTCGGCGCGCCCGGGACAACGGCATTGACCGCGAACGTCTGCGACACCGTCGGCGCGGCATGGGTGGCGGCATTGCCGGCCTGGTCGGCGTCGATGGTGCAGCTGCCTGCGCTGACGAAGGTCAGCGCGCCGCCGGCGGTGATGGTGCATACCGCCGGGGTGGACGAGGAGAACGTCACCACCAGCCCGGAGCTGGCCGTGGCCGCCAACGTCGGCGACGTGCCGAAGTTCTGCGCCGGGGGCGGGTCGAAGGTGATGGTCTGGCTGGCCTTCGGTGTGGCCGGGTTGCTGGCGCTGGAAGCGGTGCTGGTGCCGACGGCGTTGGTCGCCGTCACCGTGAAGGTATAGGCGGTGCCGTTGCTCAGGCCGGTCACGGTGATCGGCGAGGTGGTGAATCCGTTGCCGCCGGCGCTGATCCCGCCGGGATTGGAGGTGACCGTATACCCGGTGATGGCCGAACCGCCGTTGTTGACCGGCGCGGTGAAGGCCACCGACACCTGCCCGTCGGCGGCCGTGGCCGTGCCGATGGTCGGCGCACCTGGCGCGGTGGGGATGGCCACGGTATGGGTCGTGCCCACGGTGAACGCGGCCGGCGGGCCATTGCCGGCGCCGTCGACGATGTTGGTGGACGCGTTGAGGTTGACCTTCAGCGTGCCATTGCCGGTGATGCCGTCGACGACAACGGTGTAGCTGCTGCCGCTGCCGGACACGCTGGTGATGGTGCCCGCGGCGGTACCGGTGCTGGCCAGGGCGAAATCGTCGGTGGACACGCCACTCACCGGCTCGCTGAAGGTGACGCTGAAGCTCACCGAGGTATCCGTCGAGGCCGCGCCGCCGGCAGGCGCGATGGCGCTCACCACCGGCGCGGCGCCATCGATGACCAGGGCCTTGTTCGCGCCAAGCGAGTTGGCCGCGCCCGGCACGGGCAGGGTCAGGGTGGCAGTGTTGCCGGCCGCGTCCTTGATGGTGCCGCCGTTGAGCGCCAGCGCGGTGGTGGAAACGTAATCCAGGTCGGCGCTGGTTTCGCCGGCCTGCACCGTGTAGTTGAACGTCAGCGTGCTGGTGCCGCTGCCACTGGCGTAGTTGACCGCGCGGTCGGTGGCGCCGGTTTCCAGGGCCAGCTGCGGGGTGCCGGTGACTGTCACCGCCTCGCTGAAATCGACCTGGATCGAAACAACCTCGCCGGCCTTGTAGGTGCCGTTGGCGGTACTGGAGGTCACCCCGGAAACCGTGGGCGCCACGCCGTCGATGACGAGGTTCCTGTTCGCGCCCAGCGAGCCGGCCGCGCCCGGCGCCGGCAGCGTCAGCAGCGCATTGTTGCCCGCCAGGTCCTTGATGGTGCCGCCGTTGAGGGCCAGGGCGCTGGTGGACACGTAGTCCAGATCGGCGCTGGTATCGCCGGCCTGCACGGTGTAGCTGAAAGTCAGGGTGCTGCTGTTGGAACCGCTGGTGTAGTTGATGACGCGGTCGGTGGTGCCGGTTTCCAGGGTCAACTGCGGCGTGCCGGTGACCAGCACGGTCTCGCTGAAACCGATCTGGACATTGATGACCTCACCCACCTTGTACGTGCCGTTGGCGGTGCCCGAGGTCACGTTGGCCACCGCCGGCGGCGTGGTGTCGGGCGACCGCACATTGCTGACATCGATGTTGTCGATGGCGAAGAAATAGACAGGCCTTCCACCGGCCAAGGTGATGCGGAACTCGTCGATGCCGACAAACGATGGGCTCACCGTGCCCAGCGGCCAGTTGGCGCTACCGGCATCGGTGAGCGAGAACGCCTGGCTGGCGCCGGGAACCGGGTTGCCATTGATGTAGCCGGTGACGAAGAAGTTGACCGTGTTCCCTGCACCCGACGTGTCGTCGGTCGCCGAGAACTGGAAGCTGGATAGGTCGAACAGGCTGCCGTCGCTGGAAGCGACCCGGAACGAGCTCAGCGGCTCGCCGTCAGAGGCTGAATCGCTGTAGTAGATGCCATCGTCGGTCCCGTAGTAGAGATCGCCCGCCGCGATATGGATCTGGTTGCTCGTGAGCGTATAGACGGTCACGTCCCATCCGCTGTTGCGGACATTGCTGGCCTTCACGCCGGCGCTGCCAGTACCCGCCGCCAGTGGCGCGTCATAGCCTCCCGAGCCGAAACCCGTCAATCCGTTGGACGGGGTAGCCGCCAAGGCCGGGGCGCTCCAGGCCAGCGCAGCCAGAAACGCCACGACCGGTACGGCCCTTGCCAGCAAAGCAGACGCCTGTCGCCGCCATGCCCGGAACCTGGCCGCGGAAAAAACTGCGTGGATGACGGTCGACATGCGTTTCCCCTGAACCCCATAGGCAAAGGGGCGGCCCGCCCACCGGCGACCCGCCCACGAATGAATCTCTCAATATCCCCTACCGCAGAAAGCAGCCGGATCCGATCACGCCCCCTCTCACCGGGTCTGGCGGATCATCGACAACCCTCACCCCCGCTCGCGCGGGCGTGGCGAATCTAACAGCCGGGACGGGGCTTCCGGAAGGGGCTCCGGGGCCGGGACGGGGCCATGCCGCGGCGTCCCGGCGGGGTTGCTCCCGGGCCGGGCCGTCAGCGCGCGGCGACGTAGGCGGCGATCGCCTCGCGCACCCGCTTGAGGCCCTCGGCCAGTTCCTCGTCGGTAATGTTCAGCGGCGGCACGAAGCGCAGCACGCTGGTGCCGGCCTGCAGGATCAGCACCTGCTTTTCGGCGGCCAGGTCGAGCAGCGCGCCGATATCGGCCACGTACTCCGGCTTGAGCACCGCGCCGATCATCAGGCCCATGCCGCGCACCTGCTCGAACACGCCGAACTCGGCGCCGATCGCCTCCAGCCCGGCCTTGAGCGCGGCCGACTGCCGGGCCACGTTGGCCTTGATTCCCTCCGAGGCCAGGGTGCGCAGCGCCACCCGCGCCACCGCCGCGGCCAGCGGGTTGCCGCCGAAGGTGGTGCCGTGGGCACCGACGCCCATGACCTCGGCGACCTTCGGCCCGGCCAGCATGGCGCCGACCGGGAAGCCGCCGCCCAGCGCCTTGGCCAGGCTGACGATGTCCGGGGTCACGCCCCAGTTCCAGTGCGCGAACAGCTCGCCGGTGCGGCCCATGCCCACCTGGATCTCGTCCAGCACCAGCAGCGCGTCGTGCTGGTCGCACAGCTCGCGGGCGCGGCGCATGAACTCGGCCGAGGCCGGCATCACCCCGCCCTCGCCCTGTACCGGCTCGAACATCACCGCGGCCACGTCGCCGCCGGCCATGGCCGCTTCCAGCTGTGCCACGTCGTTGAAATCGGCATAGCGGAAGCCACCGGGCAGCGGCTCGTAGCCCTCCTGGTACTTGGGCTGGGCGGTGGCGGTCACCGTGGCCAGGGTGCGGCCATGGAAGCTGCCGCGGAAGGTGACGATGACCCGCTTCTCCGGCGGCCGGCCCTGCGCCGCGGCCCACTTGCGCACCAGCTTGATCGCCACCTCGTTGGCCTCGGCGCCGGAGTTGCACAGGAACACGCGGCTGGCGAAGCGCGAGGCCTGCACCAGCTCCTGCGCCAGGTGCAGCGGCGGCTCGCTGTAGAACATGTTGCTGGTGTGCCAGAGCTTGTCGGCCTGGGCCAGCAGCGCGGCCTTCAGCTCCGGGTTGTTGTGGCCGAGGCTGCACACCGCGATGCCGGCCGCCAGGTCGATGAACTCGCGCCCCTGCGTATCCCAGAGCCGCGCCCCCTGGCCACGCTCGAGCACGAGCTGGCGGGGCCGGTACACCGGCAGGTAGTACTGCGACAGGGACAACAGCGGCTCGGCGACAGCGGTCATGGCGTTCCGGTAGTGGTAGTGGTGGGCGAAAGCCGCATTCTCCCCCATTACCCGGGCTGCGGCACAATAGCGCCATGCGACTGTTCTCCACCCCGCAGCTGAACCCCGCGTCCGAGACGGGCTGGCGCCGCCGCTGGTTCGACATCATCCACCGGCGCGACACCCGCCCCTCGCGCAACTTCGACCTGCTGCTGGTCTACGCCATCGTCGCCAGCGTCACGGTGGTGATGTTCGACAGCGTGCAGCACATCCACGCCGCCTGGGCATCGTGGTTCTACGTGGTCGAATGGGGGTTCACCCTGCTGTTCACCGCCGAATACGTGCTGCGGCTGCTGGTGGTGCGGCGGCCGCTGCGCTATGCGCTCAGCATCTGGGGGGTGATCGACCTGCTGGCGATCCTGCCCACCTATATCTCGCTGCTGCTGCCGGGCGCGCAGTCGCTGCTGGTGGTGCGCGCGCTGCGCATCCTGCGCGTGTTCCGCATCCTCAAACTGACCCGCTACATCGAGGAAAGCGGCATCCTGATGCAGGCGCTGTGGCGCAGCCGCCGCAAGATCCTGCTGTTCCTGTCGATGGTGATCACCATCGCGATCATCGCCGGCTCGCTGATGTATGTGATCGAGGGCCCGAGCCACGGCTTCAGCAGCATCCCGGCCAGCATGTACTGGGCGGTGGTGACCATGGCCACGGTCGGTTTCGGCGACATCGTGCCGCAGACCACGCTGGGGCGCTTCGTCACCTCGGTGCTGATCCTGATCGGCTACAGCATCATCGCCGTGCCCACCGGCATCTACACCGCCGAACTGGCCAACGGCATGCGCCAGGCCGAAGCCTGGCGCCGCCGCCGCGACGACCGCGGCTGCATCGTCTGCGGCCACGAGGGCCACGAGCAGGAGGCCCGCTACTGCAACCGCTGCGGGCATGAACTGCCCGAGCCGCTGGAACCGTGACCGGCATGGCCGCGGGCACGCGCCCACGGCCACTGCGGCGTTTCAGTCCAGGAACAGGTCGGGCAGCAGCGCCCGCGCGGGATCGACCGCGTAGCCGGACAGGTCGCTGACCCCGGCCTGCGCCAGCACCTCGTCATCGATCAGGAACTGGCCGCTGAAGCCGGCCGCTTCGCGCACCAGCACCGCGTGCGCGGCATCGGCCATGATCTCCGGGCGGCGGCAACCGGCCGCATCGACCCCGGGAATCATGTTGATCGCGTCGGTGGCGATGACCGTGCGCGGCCACAGCGCATTGACCGCCACGCCCTGCGGGCCGAACTCGGCGGCCAGGCCCAGGGTCACGAAGCTCATGCCCATCTTGGCCAGGGTATAGCCGGTATGCGGCCGCCACCATTTCGGGTCCAGGCTCGGCGGCGGCGCCAGGGTCAGGATGTGCGGGTTCGGCGCCTGCAGCAGGTGCGGCAGGCACGCCTGCGCGCACAGGAAACTGCCGCGCGCATTGACCTGCTGCATCAGGTCGAAGCGTTTCATCGGCGTGTCCAGCGTGCCCCGCAGCCAGATCGCCGAGGCGTTGTTGACCAGGATGTCGATGCCGCCGAAGGTGTCGACCGTGGCCGCCACCGCCGCGCGCACCTGGTCTTCCTCGCGGATGTCGCACTTCAGCGCGAGGCCGCGGCCACCGGCCGCGTTGACCGCCTCCACGGCGCTGTGGATGGTGCCGGGCAGCTTGGGGTTGGGCACCGCCGACTTGGCGGCGATGGCGACGTTGGCGCCGTCGCGCGCGGCGCGCAGCGCGATCGCCAGGCCGATGCCGCGCGAGGCGCCGGTGATGAAAAGGGTCTTGCCTTGCAGGGTGCTCATGCGCGACTCCGCGATACCGATGGAAGCGGAGCGCATTATGCGCCACCGGCGCGACCGCCCCTGCCGGCGCCGCGCGAACACCTGCGGTTAATCCGCGATGTCGATACTGGCGCCCTTCCACAGCCGTCGTGCGTTGCCATGAAATCCCTGCCTGTCGTCGTTTCCCTGCTGCTCGTCTTGTCCCTGCCCGCCTGCCAGGAGCGCACCGCGCCGCCCGGCGAGGCGACGCACCCGCGCGACGTGGCCGGGCAGACCACCGGCCTGGGCAACGGCGATGCAACGCCGGTGCGGATCGATGCCAGCGCGGTATGGAGCGGGGCGACCGACCGCTGCCGCCAGGCGGCCGCGCCCGGTGGCGACCACTGCGTGGTCGAAGCCATGCGCGACGCCGGCGCGACACCGGCCGCGATCGCCGCCGCGCAGCGCCTGGCGGCACAGGGCGAGCCCGGCTATGTCAGCGCCTGGGACGACCAGTCCGGGGTGGGTGTGGCGACCCTGGAATTCCCGCTGCGCGCCAACACCAACCAGGGCACCTGGCTGGTGGATGCCAACGGACGCACCATCGACGTGGATGCGGATGTGCTGCCGGACAGTGCTCGCACCGGGGCGCAGGCCCGCGCATTCTTCGACAGGCACCCGGAAGCGGTACCGTTCGCACCGGCGCAAGCCGCCGGCACCGCGCCGCGGGCCGACGGCGGCGTGCGCCTGCTGTACGCCACGCCGCTGCGCGGCTGCCATGCCTGCGCCGACGACGGCACGCTCACCCTGGGCTACGACTTCGACGCCCAGCGCCGCTACATCGGCAGGCAGGTGGTGGAGGTGCGCTGAGCCATGACGTGGCCCTGTCCGGTCGACGCAGGCCAGCCCCACAACGCCGCCCCCCTCCGGCGAACCCACCGTAGAACGGGCCCTGCCCCGCTGTGGATTTCCCGGCAGACCCCAGCGGGGCACGCCCATCTCCACGCGCATTGCCAACGTGATGGGGCCAAGCCTCCTTTGTATAAGGGGGGCGCGCCAAAGGCGCGGGGGATAGGCCGGCAAAGCGTCCGGGCCCAACGTTCTGCCGTGCGGAACTTTGGGGACGCAGCCCGCTGCGCGGGTTGCGTCACATCTTCGGGCCCTGCCCCTCGTTGTCTTCCCAGTGCAGGATGCGCCGGGTCACGAAGCGGTACACCGGCTTGCCGGTGGCGAACCACAGTTCGCGCACCCACGAATGGCGCTTGAGCAGGCGCAGTTCCACCGGGGTCAGCGCCTGCCGGCAGTACATGCGCTTGTGCTTGAGCAGATGGCGCAGGTCCTCGCGCGCGAGCAGGCGCATCCAGCGCGAGCGCGGGTCGCCGCAGACCGCGAGCTGGAAGTCGATCAGCGCCGGCGAGCCGTCGGCGCGCACCAGCCAGTTGGCTTCCTTGGCCAGGTCATTGTGGGCGATGCCCTGGCGGTGCACCTGCTGCAGCAGGCGGCGCGCTGCATGGAACCAGGCCACGTCGCCACGCGGCGGGCGCAGGTGCATGGCCGCGCCCTCCATGTAGCTGCGGTCCAGCCAGCGCCCGTCCCAGCGCAGCAGCCGCGGGGTCGCCTCCATTCCGCCCAGCCTGGCCAGCGCGCGCGCCTCGCGCCGCGCCAGCCACCACGCCGGCAGCCGCAGCCACCACGGGGTGGCGCCCAGATCGCGGCGCACGAAGCGGCGCCCGCCCTCGCACACCACCAGGATGCGGCCGAAACTGTCGGATTTGAGGATCTGGACGCCGTCGTCGTGGGAAATGGCCATCAGCGCCATTCTAGCCGCTGGCACCCGCCGCCCAGGCGCGCGGCGACGCGGCGTCGCATTACCTGCATGGCCGCTGTCCGGAACCCCGGCGCAGGGCAGCGGTCAGACCCCCACGCCCTTTTATAATCCCGCGATGCAACCTTCCTGGATCGACTCTCTCCTGGCCTGGATCGCCGCACATCCGGTGCTGGCCGGCGGCGCCGTCTTCGCCATCGCCTTCTGCGACGCGGTGATCATCCTCGGCGCGATCGTGCCGGCACTGCCGCTGATGATCGCCGTCGGCGTGCTGATCGGCATGGGCGAGATCTCCGGCCCGTATGCGGTGGCCTGCGCCGCGCTGGGTGCGTTCTGCGGCGACGGCCTGAGCTACTGGGTCGGCCGCCGCTGGGGCGACCGCCTGCGCGGGGTATGGCCATTCAGCCGCTACCCGCAGCTGCTGGAACGCGGCGAACTGCTGTTCAGGCGCAACGCCTTCAAGAGCATCCTGGTGGCGCGCTACGTCGGCGCGATCCGCCCGTTCGTGCCGGCCATCGCCGGCATGGCGAAGATGCCGCTGGCGCGCTACGCGCAGCCCAGCGCGGTGGCCAGCCTGTCGTGGGCGGTGCTGTTCCTGCTGCCGGGCTGGGCGCTGGGCCAGGCCTACGACGCGGTGGCCGCGGTCGCCGGCCGGCTGTTCGTGGTGGTGGCGCTGCTCGGGGTGATGCTGGGGCTGGTGTGGGCGATCGTGCTGTACGGCTACCGCTGGTCGGCCGCGCGCATGGACGGCTGGCTGGCGCGGCTGCTGCGCTGGTCGCAGCGCCATCCGCACCTGCTCGGCCGCTACTGGAACGACCTGTTCGACCCGCGCCGGCGCGAGTCGGTGCCGCTGGCGATGCTGGCGCTGATGCTGCTGTTGCTGGGCTGGGGCTGGTTCGTGCTGCTGATGGTGGTGGTCGGCCATGGCGAGCCGCTGTCGCTGGACCTGGCGGTGCACCAGCTGATGCTGGCGCTGCGCAACCCGCTGGCCGACTACCCGATGGCGGCGCTGGCCTCGCTGGGCGACTGGCAGGTGCTGTTGCCGGCGATCGCCGCCGGCATGGGCTACCTGTGCTGGCGCCGGCGCTGGATGGCTGCCGCGCACTGGCTGGCGGCGCTGGCCTTCGGCCTGGCGCTGACCAAGCTGCTGGGCACCACCGTGGACGTGGTGCGGCCACCGGCCGCCAGCAGCGGCTTCGGCTTCCCGTCGGTGTCGGTGACCATGGCCACCATCACCTTCGGTTTCTTCGCGGTGCTGATCAGCCGCGAGCTGCCCGGACGCACCCGGGTGTGGCCATACCTGGTATCGGGCATCGTGGTCACGATCATTGGTTTTGCCCGCCTGTACCTGGGCGCACACTGGCTGAGCGATGTCATCGGCGGCATGTTGTTCGGCATTTTCTGGCTGCTGGTGCTGGGCATCGCCTACCGCCGCCGCTTCAACCGCTCGTTCTGGGTCAAGCCGGTGACGTGGCTGTTCTATGGCGTCTTCCTGCTGGCCGGGTTCTGGTACGCGCCGCGCAACGTGGCGGCCAAACTGGCCAAGTTCGAACCGGCGGCCGAGGCACCGCGGACGATGGACATGGCGGTGTGGTGGCAGGACGGCTGGCGCGAGCTGCCGGCACGCCGCAACGAATTCGACGACGACCAGCGCTGGCCGCTGGACGTGCAGGTGGCCGGGCCGCTGGCGCCGCTGCAGGCGCAACTGGAACGCCACGGCTGGCGGCTGCAGCCGCAGGCCGGCTGGCAGCAGGCTCTGACCATGCTGGACAGCAAGGCCACGCCGGACCAGGTACCGGTGCTGCCGGCGACGCTGGACACCCATGTCGAATCGCTGCTGATGCTGCGCCGGGGCGCGCGCCCGGACGAACTGCATGCGCTGCGCCTGTGGCCGGCGCCGGTACGGCTGCAGCCGGGCCAGGCGCCGCTGTGGCTGGGCAGCGCGCAGACCCTGCGGTTCCAGCGCCACTTCAAACTGTTCGGGCTGTGGCTGCCGCTGCGCGGGGTGGACCCGGCGCTGGCGGCGGTGACGCAATCGCTGGACGGCATGCAGACCCGTACCCAGGCCATGCCCGAAAACGGGATGCAGTTGCTGATGATCCGCAGCGAACCGCAACCGTAGCGGCGGCCGTTGTCCCTCCCGCACTGCGTAGATGCAGGGCTTGCCCTGCATGAAGCCTCCCCGGTAAAGCCCCGTGCCGGGCAAGCCCGGCACCTACGCGTACCGGTGCAATTCCCGCCCTCCGTAGATGCAGGGCTTGCCCTGCATGAAGCCTCCCGGTGAAGCCCGTGCCGGGCGAGCCCGGCACCTACGCGCACCGCCTCAATTCCCGCACTCCGTAGATGCAGGGCTTGCCCTGCATCAAGCCTTCCCGGTAAAGCCCCGTGCCGGGCAAGCCCGGCACCTACGCGCACCGCCGCAATTCCCGCTCTGCGTAGATGCAGGGCTTGCCCTGCATGAAGCCTTCCCGGTGAAGCCCCGTGCCGGGAGAGCCCGGCACTACGCGCACCGCCGCAATTTGCGCCCTCCGTAGATGCAGGGCTTGCCCTGCATGAAGCCTCCCGGTAAAGCCCCGTGCCGGGCGAGCCCGGCACCTACGCGCAGCGGTGCAATTCCCGCTCTCCGTAGATGCAGGGCTTGCCCTGCATGAAGCCTTCCCGGTAAAGCCCCGTGCCGGGCGAGCGCGGCACCTACGCGCACCGCCGCAATTCCCGCACTCCGTAGATGCAGGGCTTGCCCTGCATGAAGCCTCCCGGTAAAGCCCCGTGCCGGGCGAGCCCGGCACCTACGCGCA
The DNA here is from genome assembly GCF_056393075.1 of Stenotrophomonas sp. Steno-Z10-HUANG. NCBI lineage: Bacteria > Pseudomonadati > Pseudomonadota > Gammaproteobacteria > Lysobacterales > Lysobacteraceae > Stenotrophomonas > Stenotrophomonas sp. Steno-Z10-HUANG. The sequence goes on along the minus strand of NZ_JBWJPA010000001.1, from coordinate 351,592 downwards.
GCGGTGCAATTCGCGCCCTCCGTAGATGCAGGGCTTGCCCTGCATGAAGTCTTCCCGGTGAAGCCCCGTGCCGGGCAAGCCCGGCACCTACGCGCACCGCCGCAATTCGCGCTCTCCGTAGAGGCAGGGCTTGCCCTGCATGAAGCCTTCCCGGTAAAGCCCCGTGCCGGGCGAGCCCGGCACCTACATGCACCGGTGTAATTCCCGCCCTCCGTAGATGCAGGGCTTGCCCTGCATGAAGCCTTCCCGGTAAAGCCCCGTGCCGGGCAAGCCCGGCACCTACGCGCACCGGTGCAATTCGCGCTCTCCGTAGATGCAGGGCTTGCCCCGCCTCTACAGGTCGGATTCCGGCGGCGGCTCGAAATCGGGGATCCAGGTGAGCAGTTGTTCCAGCCGCCGGTGCGGGTCGTCTTCCTGCAGCAGCACCAGCCGCTGCGCTTCGTCCAGCGGCAGCAGTTCGGCCAGCCGCCAGCCCACCCATGCCGCCTGGTCCAGCTGCGCCGGGCCGGCGCCGGCGAACTCGCCCCCGGCCTGCTCCAGGATGCGTTCCAGCAGCAGGCCCAGCAGCGCATGCTCCGGGCGCAGCTCGTCGTCGTGGTCCGGCTCGCGCCAGTGGATATCGCCCACCACCAGGCCGTTGTCGCGCACCCGCGTGCGCGCGACGTGGAAACGGCGGCCGCCGCGCAGGCGCAGTTGCAGCACGCCGTCGGCGCCGACATCGAAATCCTCGACCAGCGCCTCCACGCCCCAGGCCGCGGGCGTGGCCGGCGCACCGACTTCTTCGCCGTCCAGGATCAGGCAGATGCCGAAGGTGCTGCCGTGGCGGCCACATTCGCGCAGCAGGTCCAGGTAGCGCGGCTCGAACACGCGCAGGCCGAGCGCGGCGCCGGGCAGCAGTACGGCATGCAGCGGGAACAGGGACAGGGTCTGCGTGTCGGTCATCGGCCGGGCCAGGCTCCGGAAACGGGGGAATCGCGGACGAGGGTAGCGCATGACCGTCGCGCCCCCCGCGCCGCGACGGGTCGCGGCATCAGCCCTGCAACTGCGCCAGGAAGCGGCGCGGCGCGCCGTCGAAGCCGCCGTTGGACATGAACACCACATGGTCGCCGTCGCGTACCGCTTCGCCCAGCCGCGCCAGCAGCGCATCGGTATCGGCCACCGCCTGCGCCTGGCCGCGTACCGCCGCGATCACCGCGGCCGCATCCCACGGCAGCTCCGGGCGGGCCAGGAACACCACCGCGTCGGCGATGTCCAGCGATGGCGCCAGTGCCGCGGCATGCGCGCCCAGCCGCATCGAATTGCTGCGCGGCTCCATCGCCACCACGATCCGCGCCGCCCCGACCTTCGCGCGCAGGCCTTGCAGCGTGGTGTGGATGGCGGTGGGATGGTGCGCGAAATCGTCGTAGACGGTCACGCCGCGCGCCTGCCCGATCACCTCCAGGCGGCGCTTGACGCTGTGGAAGCCGGCCAGCGCCGGTGCCACCGCGGCCACGTCCACGCCCACCGCATGCGCGGCGGCCAGCGCGGCCAGGCCGTTGAGCACGTTGTGCCGCCCCAGCAGCGGCCAGCGCACCTGCGCCACGTCCACGCCCTGGTGCAGCACCGCGAACGCGCTGCCGTCCGGTTCGACCAGGCGCGCGCTCCATTCCAGCGCGGGATCGAACCCGAAGCGCTCCACCGGCGTCCAGCAGCCCATTGCCAGCACCTCGGCCAGGCGCGCGTCCTCGCCGTTGACGATCAGCCGGCCGCGCCCGGGCACGGTGCGCACCAGGTGGTGGAACTGGCGCTGGATCGCGGCCACGTCGGGGAAGATGTCGGCGTGGTCGTATTCCAGGTTGTTGAGGATCGCCACCAGCGGCCGGTAGTGGACGAACTTGCTGCGCTTGTCGAAAAACGCGGTGTCGTACTCGTCGGCCTCGACCACGAACTCGCGGCCGCTGCCCAGCCGCGCCGACACGCCGAAATCCTCGGCCACGCCACCGATCAGGAAGCCCGGCTCGCGCCCGGCGGCCTGCAGCAGGAAGGCCAGGATGGTGGTCGTCGTGGTCTTGCCGTGGGTACCGGCCACGGCCAGCGTGTCACGGCCCGGCAGTACGTTTTCGGCCAGCCACTGCGCGCCGCTGGTGTAGCGCCGGCCGGCGTCCAGCACCGCCTCCACCGCGGGGTTGCCGCGCGACAGCGCGTTGCCGATCACGACCTCGTCGCAGTCGGCGCCGATGTTGCCGGGCAGGTAGCCCTGGGCCAGGCTGATGCCCAGCGTTTCCAGTTGGGTGGACATGGGCGGGTACACCGCCTGGTCGCTGCCTTCGACCGTGTGGCCGAGTTCGCGGGCCAGGGCGGCCACGCCGCCCATGAAAGTACCGGCGATGCCGAGGATATGGAGCTTGCTCATGCGCCGATTGTCGCCGATGCGCCGGCGCGCGGGTATGTCACCCCGGCATTACCCTTACCGACGTGTAGGGAAAACTCCTATACCACCCGGGGGCATTCATACCGAGAATGCACGGGCCAGCCGCAGTATCCCTCAGGTCCTACTCCCCAAGAGGCCATCCCCAGGGAGCTCATGCTGCGGGGCTCTGAGCACGCCCACCTGCTGGCCCCTGCAACGACGAACGCCCCGGACCAGCCAATGGCCCGGGGCGTTCTTCATGCGCCCGCTCCGGCGCAGGTCCGGAGCGGAAAGCCGGGCATCAGCGCTTGATCGCCGCCAGGATGCGGGCCAGCACCTCGTCCAGCGCGCCGACGCCGTCGACCCGGGCCAGGGTGCCCTTGCCGGCGTAGAAGTCGATCACCGGCGCGGTGGAATCGTTGTAGACCTGCAGGCGCTGGCGCACCGATTCGGGGTTGTCGTCGGCGCGGCCCTGCTCCTTGGCGCGGCCGGCGATGCGCTCGACCAGCAGTTCGGTCGGCACGTCCAGCTGCACGATCGCGTCCAGCGGCTGCTGCAGGCGCGCCAGCAGTTCGCCCAGCGCGTTGGCCTGGGCCACGTTGCGCGGGTAACCGTCGAGGATGAAGCCGTTGGCGACGTCGGCCTGCGCCAGGCGCGCTTCGAGCATGCCCAGCAGGATGTCGTCGGACACCAGGTTGCCGGCGTCCATCACCGCCTTGGCCTGCTTGCCCAGCTCGGTGCCGGCGGCCACTTCGGCGCGCAGCAGGTCGCCGGTGGAGATGTGCGGAATCCCCAGCTCTTCCTTCAGGCGGGTCGCCTGCGTGCCCTTGCCCGAACCGGGCGGTCCCAACAGAACCAATCGCATTCCTGACTCCCTTGTATGTAGAGGACGTTTCTTTCAGGGACGGACAGCGGCGTTAGACTCATGGGCCGATTCACGCTGCACCGCAATAACGCAGCTTACCGCATCCGGCCAATGTCCCGGAAATGTCCCCCGCCCAGAGAACCCCGCCCATGTCCAAAGGTACCCTGCTCTACGCCCAGTCCGGTGGCGTGACCGCCGTCATCAACGCCACCGCCTCGGCGGTCATCGCCGAAGCCAGGGCGAAGAAAATCAAGGTGTTGGCGGCACGCAACGGCATCCTGGGCGCGCTGCGCGAGGACCTGGTCGACACCTCCCGCGAGTCGGCCGCGAGCATCGCCGCGCTGGCCCACACCCCAGGCGGCGCGTTCGGCTCGTGCCGCTACAAGCTCAAGTCGCTGGAAGCGGACCGGGCCCGCTACGAGCGCCTGCTGGACGTGTTGCGGGCGCACGACGTGCGCTGGTTCCTCTACAACGGCGGCAACGATTCGGCCGACACCGCGCTCAAGGTCTCGCAGCTGGCCCGCGAGTTCGGCTACCCGCTGACCTGCGTGGGCGTGCCCAAGACCATCGACAACGACCTGGCGGTCACCGATACCTGCCCCGGCTTCGGCTCGGCGGCCAAGTACACCGCGGTGTCGGTGCGCGAGGCGGCGCTGGACGTGGCGGCGATGGCCGAGACCTCCACCCGGGTCTTCATCTACGAGGCGATGGGCCGCCATGCCGGCTGGCTGGCCGCCGCGGCCGGGCTGGCCGGGGAGAATCCCGACGAGGCACCGCAGATCATCCTGCTGCCCGAACGCGCCTACGACGAAGCCGCCTTCCTGGCGAAAGTGAAGCAGGTGGTGGCGAAGGTGGGCTGGTGCGTGGTGGTCGCCAGCGAGGGCATACAGGACGCCGACGGCCGCTTCGTCGCCGACGCCGGCGGCGCCACCGACTCCTTCGGACATACCCAGCTCGGCGGCGTGGCCTCCTACCTGGCCGGCCGGGTCAAGGCCGAACTGGGCTACAAGGTGCACTGGACCCTGCCGGACTATCTGCAGCGCTCGGCCCGCCACGTCGCCTCGAAGACCGACTGGGAGCAGGCGCAGGCGGTGGGCAGGGCGGCGGTGCGGTTCGCGCTGGAAGGCCGCAATTCGGTGATGCCGGTGATCGTGCGTACCGGCGACACGCCGTACCGCTGGAAGATCGAGGCCGCGCCGCTGTCCAGGGTGGCCAACCACGAGAAGAAGATGCCGGCCGGCTTCATCCGCCGGGACGGCTTCGGCATTACCGACAAGGCGCGCCGCTACCTGCAGCCGCTGATCCGCGGCGAAGCGCCGCTGCCATGGGGCCGCGACGGTCTGCCGAAGTACGTGACCCTGAAGAACGTGGCGGTCGCCAGGAAACTGCCGGTCTGGGAGGGCTGAGCCGGCAGCGCCCTGGCGTGCGTCGCGGTGACTTCAGGCAGGTGCGCGGCGGCACGCGCGGCGGCATCGTGGCGCCGTGTTTCCCGCACAGGCACGACGCCATGACCCGCAGGATATTGATCGGCATGCTCGGCTTCCTTCTGGCCTGCCTGATCGGCGCCGCAGGCTATCGCCTGGGCCAGCACCTGGCCGGGCACGACGCGGGCCCCGCGCAGGCGGCGGCCTGAGTGGGCAACCGCGGGCGCGGCGACGCGTCCGCCTCAGCGGCAGGGCGTGCCCTGCAGGGTCATCCGCACCGCGAACGCGGGCAGTGACGCGAGTTTGCCGGCATCGGCCTGCTGCCGCGCTTCGCCCAGGTACACGCGCACCTGGCCCTGCCCGTCGCGGACCAGCGGTTGCTCGACCGGGCGCCGCCAGACTTCGACCACCGCCTGCTGGCCGGGACAGGCCGCGGCCGGTATGCGGATGCGGTCGTTGAGCCGCCACCCGTCCTCGCCGGGCCGCACCCGGGCGAAGTCCAGCAGCGCCGCGCGCGGCTGGCAGCGCGCGTCGGTGCGTACCGGCTGCATGGCGTAGGGTGCGTCGGCCTGGCCGGTGAAGCGGCCTTCGATGCGCACGCAGGCCTCGGGGATCTGGCGCACGGTATGCACCGCGCCCACCGCCTGCGGCGTGCCCGGCGGGCGCTGGATTTCCGGTTGCGTGGCCGCCGGCACCTGCGCGCCGGCAGCCAGCGGCAACAGCGCCAGCAACGGTATCGACCACTTTCCACGCCGCACTTTCATCGGCCCGCCTCGCGTCAGGGAAAGCCGCACGGTGCCAGCGCGGCGCTGAACGGCAGGGCAAGCGCGCCGGCCCGTGACAGTGAACGGCAGCTGACCCATACTCGCCGCAGCTCCAGGAAACGTTGAACACCGCGACACGTACCACGGCCGCTGCATGGCTCCGGGTCTGTTCCAGTGCTTCATCCCCGGCGTGTCCCGCGTTCAGCGCTGCTGGACGACATCCACCTGTGCTGGAGGGGTTCATGCTGGAACACTACGGTCTCGTCTTCGCGCTGGCCTGCGCGGTCATCGCCATCGCCTATGGTCTGTTCGCCGCCCGCTGGATATTGCGCCAGCCGGCCGGCAACGCACGCATGCAGGAAATCGCCTCGGCGATCCAGGAAGGCGCGCGCGCCTACCTCAACCGCCAGTACCTGACCATCGCCATCGCCGGCGTGGTGCTGTTCGTGCTGGTGGGCGTGTTCCTGAGCTGGTACACCGCGGTCGGCTTCGCGGTCGGCGCGGTGCTGTCCGGCGTGGCCGGCTACATCGGCATGAACGTCTCGGTGCGCGCCAACGTGCGCACCGCCGAGGCCGCGCGCAACGGCATGGGCGCGGCGATGGACGTGGCCTTCAAGGGCGGCGCGATCACCGGCATGCTGGTGGTGGGGCTGGGCCTGCTGGGCGTGGCCGGCTACTACTTCGTGCTGCAGCAGCTGGGCCTGGCGCAGGCCGACAACCTGCACGCGCTGGTCGGGCTGGCGTTCGGCTCGTCGCTGATCTCGATCTTCGCGCGACTGGGCGGCGGCATCTTCACCAAGGGCGCGGACGTGGGCGCCGACCTGGTGGGCAAGGTCGAAGCCGGCATTCCCGAGGACGACCCGCGCAACCCGGCGGTGATCGCCGACAACGTCGGCGACAACGTCGGCGACTGCGCCGGCATGGCCGCCGACCTGTTCGAGACCTACGCGGTGACGGTGATCGCCACCATGCTGCTGGGCGGCATGATGATGGTGCCGGGCTCGGCCGACTTCGCTGGCAGGAACGCGGTGCTGTATCCGCTGGTACTGGGCGGCGTATCGATCCTCGCCTCGATCATCGGCGCGATGTTCGTCAAGGTCTCCGGCAGCAAGCCCAACATCATGGGCGCGCTGTACAAGGGCGTGATCGTCTCCGGCGTGCTGGCGGCGATCGCGTTCTACCCGATCACCACCGCGCTGATGGGTGACAACGCCCACGGCGCGATGAACCTCTACATCTGTGCCCTGATCGGCCTGCTGCTGACCGGGCTGATCGTGTGGATAACCGAGTACTACACCGGCACCCAGTACAAGCCGGTGCAGCACGTGGCCAAGGCCTCCACCACCGGCCATGGCACCAACATCATCGCCGGGCTGGGCGTGTCGATGAAGTCCAGCGCGCTGCCAGTGGTGGCGGTGTGCGCGGCGATCTGGTTCGCATATCTGCACGGTGGCCTGTACGGCATCGCCATCGCCGCCACCGCGATGCTGTCGATGGCCGGCATGATCGTCGCGCTCGACGCCTACGGGCCGATCACCGACAACGCCGGCGGCATCGCCGAGATGGCCGAGCTGCCGCCGGAGATCCGCGACATCACCGACCCGCTCGATGCGGTGGGCAACACCACCAAGGCGGTGACCAAGGGCTATGCGATCGGCTCGGCGGCGCTGGCCGCGCTGGTGCTGTTCGCCGACTACACCCACAACCTGCAGGCGGCACACCCGGGCAGGTCGTTCCTGTTCGACCTGTCCGACCACCGGGTGATCATCGGCCTGCTGGTCGGCGGCCTGATCCCCTACCTGTTCGGCGCGATGGCGATGGAGGCGGTGGGCCGCGCCGCCGGCGCGGTGGTCGAGGAAGTGCGCCGCCAGTTCCGCGAGATCGCCGGGATCATGGACGGCAGCGGCAAGCCGCAGTACGACAAGGCGGTGGACATGCTGACCCGCTCGGCCATCCGGGAAATGATCGTGCCGTCGCTGCTGCCGGTGGCGGTGCCGATCGTGGTCGGCCTGCTGCTCGGGCCCGAAGCGCTGGGCGGGCTGCTGATCGGCACCATCGTCACCGGCATCTTCGTGGCGATCTCGATGACCACCGGCGGCGGTGCCTGGGACAACGCCAAGAAATACATCGAGGACGGCCACTTCGGCGGCAAGGGCAGCGAGGCGCACAAGGCCGCGGTGACCGGCGACACCGTCGGCGACCCCTACAAGGACACGGCCGGCCCGGCGATCAACCCGCTGATCAAGATCATCAACATCGTGGCGCTGCTGCTGGTGCCGCTGCTGTAACCGGCGCCCGCTTCCCGCGCTGCGCTGCCCTTCCCCGATCCGCGGCGGAAGGGCAGCGCAGCCGGGCGCTGGCCCCGCAGCCGCGGCCAGGACATCGCCGCCTGCTGCCGGTGCCACGCCGGGGCACGCCCCGGATCAGGCCGCGGCCCGCGGCACGGGGTGCACCGCAGCGGCCCGACACACGCGGTTCAGCGCGCGCGTGGCCGCTTCACCGCATGCACCCGCCCGCTGCGGCCGCCGCCGCAATAGAACAGGTCGCCGCCGTCGGCCTCCAGGCCGCTGACGCTGATGCCCGGCGGCATGCGCAGGCGTTCCAGTACGGTGCCGTCCTGCGGATCGACACGGCGGATGTCGCTCTCCTCGCCCTCGCCGGTGCCGTGCCACAGCTGGCCGTCCACCCAGGTGACGCCGGTGACGAAGCGATCCGATTCGATGGTGCGCAGGACCGTGCCATCGGCCGGATCGATCTGGTGGATCCGGCGCTGGCGGCACTGCCCCACCCACAGGCTGCCCTCGGCCCAGGCCATGCCGGAATCGGCGCCGGCGCCGGGCGCGGGGATCGAGGACAGCACCCGCCCGCTGCGCGGGTCGATCTTGTCGATGCGCGCTTCGGCGATCTGGTACAGGTGGGTGCCGTCGAAGGCGGTGCCGGCATCGCATGGCAGGGCCAGGGTGCGGACCAGCGCGCCATCGCGCGGGTCGAAGGCCACCAGCGCCGCGCCGGTGGCGGCCCACACGTTGTGGCCGTCGAAGCTCACGCCGTGGATGCAATCGGCGTCGGCGAACGGGCCGTAGTCGCGTACCACTTCGGCCGGGCGGACCGGGGTGGCGGCCACGCCGGGGGCAGGGTTTCCTGTGTTCATTGCTGCGCTCTCCTGGCACATCGGGGATTCGGTGCCTGCCGGTGACCCTAGTCAACCGGCAGCGCGGCGGGGAGTAACAAGATCGTCGTGAATCCACCGGGCGGCAGCGACCACCAGCGCTGCGCGCGGCCGCGTCCGCGCGGGCGCACGCGCCCGGCCGCCTCCAGCTCAACCAGCGCCCTCTGCACGTTGCGCTGGCTGCCGCCCAGTGCCAGGGCCAGCGCCGAGGTGGACCAGCCGGCGCCATCGGCGAGCAGCGCCACGAGCGCGGCCTGGGCGCCCTCGAACGGCGGCGCCAGCACCCTCACCGTATCCGTGGCATGCGGCACCAGCCGGAATCCGCCGGGCGTGGCTTCGATGCCGGCCACCGCCGCGACCAGCGCGCGCAGGCGGCCGATTTCCACCCGCAGCCGCGCGCGCAGGCTGTCGTCGCGGTGGCGCATGCCGAATACGCGGGCGACCAGCGCGTCGCGCTCGACGTCGCCCGGCCAGGCTTCGGCCAGCGCACGGGCCAGGGCGAGCAGTACCGGGCGCCGCACCAGCGAGTGCCAGCGGCGGCCCTGCCGCACGCCCCGGCGGCAGCCATCCACGACCAGCGCGCCGGACGCCAGCAGGGCCTGCACCTGCCCGATCCGCAGCGGCACGTCCACGCCGCCGCCGAGGCAACGCGCGGCGGGCTGCTCCAGTTCCGCGCGGGCGGCGGCGACTTCCGCCTGCAGCGCGGCGATGCCGGCCGCACCCGCGGCCACGTCCGCGGCCTCGAGCGCCGCGCGCGCCGCGGCCACCCGCAGCGCACGCAGCGCCAGCGCCGCGGCGGTCAGCCCGGCCATCGCCGCCAGCGCCGGCGGCATCCGCTGGCCGTCCAGGCGCGACAGCGCATCGGCGGCCTGCGGCAGCCTGCCGAGCAGCAGCCAGCGGCGCGCCAGGATCAACCAGGCCTGCAGTGCATTGCCCTGGTCGCCGTGCGCCTGCAGCTGCGCCGCCAGCGCACGCAGCGGCGCCGGCGAACCGCCGAGCTCGCGCATCGCCAGCGCCACCTCCGCGTCGGCCAGCGCGCAGCGCGCCCGCGCCAGCCCCTCGTGCGTGCCGAAGCCGCGCCGCGCCCGGCGCAGCAGCCCGCGCGCGCGCGCCAGCTCACCGAGCCGGGCCATGGCGATCCCGCGCAGGGCCAGCGCCGCCGGGTCCTCGCGCAGCGCCACGTGGTTGAGCGCGGCCAGGACATCGCCGCTGGCCAGGGCGCGCGCGGAGGCGGCGATCAGCGAATCCATGCCGGCAGGCTACCCGTCCGTGCCCCGCCCTGCACCCGGCCGGCCCCGGCGGACCGGCGCCGGTGGCCGCGCCGCCTGGCGGGCTTTGGTGCGCCGCACCAGCGGCAGGCGTAGAATGCCGCCTTTCTGTCAAACGCACGATTCGGAGCAGCGCATGGGTCTGGAACTCGTTTCCGCGGGCAAGAACCCCCCGGAAGAAATCAACGTCATCATCGAGATCCCGAAGGATTCGGAGCCGGTGAAGTACGAAGTGGACAAGGAATCGGGCGCGATCTTCGTCGACCGCATCCTCTCCACGCCGATGCGCTACCCCTGCAACTACGGCTATGTCCCCAGCACCCTGTGCGGCGACGGCGACCCGGCCGACGTGCTGGTGGTGCTGCCGCTGCCGCTGGTGCCCGGTTCGGTGGTGCGCTGCCGCCCGGTGGGCGTGCTGAAGATGAGCGACGAAGCCGGCAGCGACGAGAAGATCCTGGCCGTGCCGGTGGCGAAGATCTTCAGCGGCTATGGCCACGTCGAGGACATCGCCCAGGTATCCAGCCACTGGCTGGAGCGCATCGGCCACTTCTTCGAGCACTACAAGGACCTGGAAAAGGGCAAGTGGGTCAAGATCGAAGGCTGGGGCGACGCCGCCGAGGCCAAGCGCATCCTGGTCCAGGCGCACGAGACCTTCGTGGCCAAGCAGGGCTGAGCCACGCTGGCGGCGGCGCCATGCCGCCGCCAGCGACGAGCATCACGTTTCATCCGCCCGGTGCATGACCGCGGCCGGGTGTTCCGCTACATTGACAGGCCGGGTTACCGGCCTGTTCCAGTTCGGCCGGACGGTTCCATTGGGGGAAATGTCTTGCGTATCCTGCTAGTCGGCGACGAAGCCAGCCTGTCGGCCGATCTCCTCGAGTACATCACCGACCTGGGCGAGGACTGGCAGGTCCAGAGCGCCCCGGACGGCAATGCCGCCATCGCCACGGTGGCGTCGAGCACGATCGACGCGGTGATCGTCGCCCCGGCGCTGCCCGACCTCACGCCTGCCACCCTGCTCGGCCAGATCCGCACCCTGCGCCCGGAAACGATCCGCATCGCGCTGATCGAAGCCGCGCAGAGCCAGCGCGCGCCCTCGGCGCGCATCATCGGCGTGGCGCATCGGTTCCTGCCGCTGCCGCTGTCGCCGGAAGTGCTGCTGGAAGCGCTGACCAGCCTGGAGGAACTGCGCGACCTGCTGGACAGCCCGCGGCTGCGCGCCGCCATCGGCCGCATCGAGAAGCTGCCGTCGCCGCCGCACCTGTACCTGAGCCTGATGCACGCGCTGGAAGAGGACGAGAACAGCGACGCCAGCGACATCGCCAAGCTGGTCTCGGCCGACCCGGCGATCGCCGCCAAGGTGCTGCAGCTGTCCAATTCCGCGTTCTTCAACAGCGGCCGGGCGATTTCCGACCTGCGCGGCGCGGTGACCCGGCTGGGCCTGTCCACGCTGCGCGACCTGGTGCTGGCCAGCGAGGTGTTCTCGGTGCCGTCGTTGTCCCCGGCCGAGCGCAACGCGCTGCAGGCCCGCGCCCTGGCCGCCTCGCGGCTGGCGGCGAAAATGCTGCCGTCCTCCAGCGCCGAGCTGGGTTCGACCGCGGCGTTGCTGGCCGACATCGGCCTGCTGCTGCCGGGCGTGCGCGACGCGCGCGAACCGGCGGCCGAGGGCGACGACCGGCCCGGCCACGACGAGGCCGGTGCCTACCTGCTGGGGCTGTGGGGGCTGCCGATGCCGATCATCGAGGCGGTGGCGTTTCACCTGCAGCCGCAGCGCTCGAACGTGCGCAGTTTCTGGGTCACCGGCGCGGTGCACGTGGCCACGGCCCTGGCCAGCGGCAATCCGGTGGACGAAGACTACCTGCAGCGCACCGCGGTGTTGCCGCGGCTGGAGGGCTGGCGCGAGATGGCCAGCGACCTCGCCGGGCTGTCCGCCATCGCCTGAGGCGGCCCCCGCCCTGCATACCCCGGAACGGCCGCATCTCCTGCGGCCGTTTCCGTTTCCGTTTCCGTTTCCGCGTCCGGCCTCCCGCTTCCGCACCTGTACGTACGGAAATTGCGGTCAAGGCGGCACTGGTAGCGTGCGACAGCGGCAACGGGCGCACGCGCGCATCCGCGCCAGCGCGGGCGGGCCGCGGACGCGTACGCTGCCTGCTGCCAACGGACTCCCCCGGTATGCGCAGGCGGCGCGCGCAAAGAAGAAGGGCGGGCCTTGCGGCCCGCCCTTCGTCGTGTTGCACAGGACTTCGATGGATCAGAAGCGCTGGGTGTACTTCATGTAGATGTAGCGACCGATGTCGAAGCCGCCGTAGTAGGCGAAATCGCTGTTCGGCGCCGAGTACTGCAGCGAACCACGGTGGTTGAACACGTTGTTCGCACCCAGGGCGATGGTGGCATCCCACGGCGCCTTGTAGCTGACCTGCAGGTCGTGGAAGGTGTTGGAACCGGTGCTGCGCAGCGGCTCCCACTCGCCATTGGCGTAACGGTCGGCCAGGTCGCACCAGCCGTCGGCCAGGCTGACGCAGCCTTCCTTCATGCCCGAGTAGTAGCGCGCGGTGTAGTTGGCACCGAAGTTGCCGTACTCCCAGTTCACGCCCAGGTTCGAACGCACGCGGAAGATGCCCGGGCTGCCGACGTTGCCGATGATGATGGTGTCGCCGGCCTTGTTCTGGCCGACTTCATCGTACTTGGCGGTGTAGGTGGTCTGCCAATCCAGCGAGATCTGGCCGATGGCCAGCTCCGGCAGGCGGTACTTGACACCCAGGTCATAGCCTTCGGTTTCCATCTGGCCCAGGTTGGCCAGGCCGTAGAACATCTCGCTGATGTGACCATCGGCGGCGCGCACGATGCCGGCGCAACGGCTGCTGTTGCCCAGCACGTAGCAGTCGCGCAGGATGCGGTCGACGCTGTCGGAGATGATCATGTCCTTGATCTGGTAGTTGTACCAGTCAAGCGAGATGTCCAGGCCCTGCACCCAGCGCGGGCTCCACACCAGACCCACGGTCTTGCTGGTGGAGGTTTCCGGCTTCAGGTTCGGGTTGGAACCGGAGATGAACTGATCCGGGGTGGCGCACGGCCAGGTGGTGCACGGAATCAGGCCCTGACCCAGCTGCTTGTAGTCCGGTGCGACGCCCGCGGCGGTGCAGGCGGCATTGCCGGCGACGCTGCCGGCCACGCCGACCGAGCACGGATCGGTGTACTTCTCGAAGCTCGAACCCAGGCCGCCGTACATGTTGTCGACCGACGGTGCGCGGAAGCCTTCGGCGTAGGTGCCGCGGACCAGCAGCTCATCCATCGGCCGCCAGGTCACGCCGAACTTGCCGTTCACGGTGCCACCGAAGTTGCTGTAGTCCGAGTAACGGCCGGCAACGTTGACGGTCAGTTCCTTGGCGAAGGCCATGTCGGCCAGCACCGGCACGTTCAGCTCGAGGTAGACCTCGTCCAGCTCGTACTTGCCGTTGGTGGTGGTCTGGCCCAGGCCGGTGTATTCGCCCGACTGCATGAAGGCGTCCGGCACGAAGCGGCCTTCTTCCTCGCGGTGCTCGACGCCGATGGCGAAGCCCAGGTCGCCTGCCGGCAGGGTCATGATCGAACCGGCCAGGTCAGCGGTGAACGACGTGGTCTTGGTCACGCCGGTGGTGGTGAAGGACGGGAACAGGAAGTTCTGCAGGTCCTTGTCGGCCAGCGAGCCCGGGCCGGCAACGCCGGCCGGCAGCAGCGGGTTCCACGCATAGCAGCCTTCGATCGGCTTGGCCGCGGTACCGCAGCGGGCAACGCCGTTGGCATCGATGAACGACGGGCCCAGGGCCTGGCGCGCGGCGATCAGGCTCATGTCGCCGTGGTTGGTCTTGGTCGACTCGTTGCGGTTGAACAGCGCACCGACGTTCCAGTCGAACGACTTGTCGGCGAACTCGAAGAAGCCGCTGATGGTCGGCGCGAAGCGCAGGGTCTTCAGCTTGCTTTCGGTGGTGCGCGGCATTTCCCACAGGCGGCGGCGGAACTCGACGTCCTGGCCGATCGGGTTGAACGCGCTGTCAGCCGACAGCGGGGTGCCGAACGACTGCGACTGGTACGGGTAACCGGCGATCTGCTGATCGGTGGTGCGCTCGTTGTACAGGATGTCGGCGTTGAACGACACGCTGTCGGTGAAATCGTAGTTGCCGTTCACGTAGACCGACTTACGCTCGATGCCGGTCTGCAGCATCATCTGCTGGTTGGCGTTGGCGTATTCGGCCGGGGTGATCGGGTGGTAGTCGTTCGGGTTGGTCGGATCGCCGCCCGGATTCAGCGTCTGCCAGATCGGGCTCTTGTCCTTGGTCGGCTTGCAGTCGCCGAACACGCGCGGATCGCACCACACGCCGTTCGGGCCGATCGGGCTCAGGTCACCGGCGGTGGTGTTGGGGCCCTTGCCGCCGTCACGGGAGAACCAGCGGTCCTTGGCCATCACCGGGTCCTGCTTGGAGTACTCGGCGGACAGGGTGATGCCACCGCGCTCGCCTTCCGAGCCCATGGTGAAGGAGTACTGGTTGGTTTCGCCGTCGCCCTCGCCGTACTGGCCCAGGTAGACCTGCGCTTCGGCGCCGTCGAAGCGCTTGCGGGTGATCACGTTGACCACGCCGGCGATGGCGTCCGAACCGTAGATGGCCGAGGCGCCGTCCTTCAGGACTTCGATGCGCTCGATGGCCGACATCGGGATCTGGCTCAGGTCCTGGTAGCCGCCCGTGGTGGCGCCCAGGCGCTTGCCGTTCATCAGCACCAGGGTGCGGTTGGCGCCCAGGTTGCGGATGTCGATGTAGTAGCCGCCCACGTTCTCACCGGAGGCCAGGGCCTCGGAACGGGAGATGGCCGGCGAGCCGGCCGAGGTCATGTTCTGCAGTACGTCGGCGACCGAGGTGAAGCCCTGCTTTTCCAGGTTCTCGCGGCTCAGGGTCAGGATCGGCTGCTGCGTCTCCATGTTGGCGCCGCGGATGCGCGAGCCGGTGACTTCCAGGCGGTCCAGCGTGGTGGCGCCGGCAGCGGCGTCCTGCGCGGAGGCGAAAGCGGGGGTCAGCGCAATGGCGATGCCGGCCGGGAGCAGGCCCAGCCGCACTGCGGGAGTACGAAACTTCATGAATCTCTCCGGTTACGTTAGTGGTGTGTTAAACACCCCTGAACGTTACGTTCGTACCGAAGCCATGGGTTTGCGCGAAGCAGTCGCAAACTTTGCCGAATGTGGCGGGAGGCTGGCGCACGCCGCTTCGCGGTAGCGGCTGGCAGGAACCCCGAAACGCGCGCGGAAGGCCCGGGCGAAACTGCAGCAGTTGTCGAAGCCACTGGCCGCGGCGACCTCGCTGATCATCATGTCGGTATCGCGCAGCAGCTGGGCCGCGCGCTCCAGGCGCAGGCGCGCGGACAGCGACTGCGGGCTTTCCTCGTACAGGCTCTGGAAGGTCTTGGACAGGTACCAGCTGGAGAAGTTGGTCAGCTCGGCCAGCTCGCCGATGCGCACCACGCGGTGGCTGTTGCCCTCCAGGTACATGCGCGCGCGCTGCATGCGGCCGAACACCTGGCGCTTGCGCAGGCGCGAGCGCCCCGGGCAGCGCTGCACGCCCTCGGAAAAGTCGCGCTGCAGCGAGGCCACGTGCAGCAGCAACGGTCGCAGCACGTGGGAACCGGGCTCGCGTGCCCGGGCCTCGCGCCACAGGCCCAGCGCGGTGCGCGCCTCGGCCCGGCTCATCACGCCGTGGCCGGCATACAGGCCGCTGTCGGCCAGATCACCCAGGGTGCGCAGCGCAGCGGCGTCCAGCGCTACGCCGATGCACAGCCCGTCGCGGCTGGCCTGGATCAGCGGGCGCGAGTCCTTCTCGAACGCGATCCACTCGCGCTGGCGCAGGCGGAAGCGGCCTTCCCTGGATTCCACCCAGGCACTGCCGCGCAGCTGCATCCACACCGTGAACACCGTGCCCGATGTCTGCAGGCTGCCCAGGCGGGCGACGCCCACGCAGTTCGGGCGCGGACCGTCCTCCGGCTGCTTCTCGAACGAAACCGACTGGCCGCGATCGACCCAGGCCACCTGTCGCATGACTCACCATCATTTGCCTTCAATGGCCGATGGTTTTGCCAACTCTGGCGGCAGTCGTCAGGAAGTTGCGACGAGAACCTTCCGAATTCTTCCGGAACCGCGAACGAAGAAATCACGAATCCGGTTTTCCCAACAGGGGCAACCACTTGAGCACGCCCAGCGAGGGTCGCGAGGGTGCTTCGGGGACCGGCATGATGCCGATGTCGGTGCCATCGGACACCGCCAGCGGCACGTATACCGCGGCGCCATCGGGCGCCACGCTGAACCCGTTGGTGGCGGCCGCGGCGCGTGCCTCGAGGCAGCGCGGCGGTTGTGTCTGGTCGAGCCGGCTCAGCTGCACCGAGCATCCGTCATCCTGGCGCAGGTACGCGACCGCGCCATCGCCGCCCAGGGCCCAGGTGCGGAAGCGCCAGCGGGTCGGCACCTCCCCGCTGAGCTCATGGAAACTGCCCGGCGCCAGCGCGGCATCAGCCGACCACAGCCCGCCTTCGGCCAGCCGGGTGAACAACACCCGCTGCGTCGCGCGGTCGTAGCGCACCTGCGACACGCCGGCCACCTGCGCGACCCGCCGCCACTGGCCGCCGCCGCGGTCGAACAGGGACAACGTGGCCGGGCCGTCGCCCTCGCTGCCGATCACGAACACCAGATGCGGGGCGGGGCCATAGACGGCCTGCAGCGGTTCGGCAACCGGCACCGGCAGCCGCTTCCATTGCCCCTGCTCGGGCACGACTTCGTAGATGCCGGGCCGGCCGTCGTCGTCACGGCCGCTGACCAGCACCTGGCGGCTGTCGGGCGACCAGTCCGGTGACTGCCGCGCCTCGGGGCGGAAGCCGTCCACCGGGCGCAGGGAATCGGACTGCCCCAGCCGCGCCCACCACAGCGCGAACGCACCGGAGCGGTTGGAGGTGAACACCAGTTGCTGGCCGTCGGGCGCGATCATCGGCTGGGCATCGCGCCCGGACGACGCGAACAGCCGTTCCTTGCGTCCGGGATCGTCCAGCGGGACACGGAACAGGCCGAACTGCGGCGCGCGGTGCATGAAGGCGAGCAGCGTGCCCATGCCGGCCACGCTGGGACTCTGCGCGTCATCCACGCCCAGGTCCTTGAGCAGGCCCGAACGCAGGTCCACCTGGTACAACCGCGATTCGCTGTCTATGCGCCGCCCGAACACGATGGCGTGCTCGCCCAGCCAGGCCCAGCCGCGCATCTCCGCGCTGCCGCTGGTGACGCGGCGGGCGTCGCCGCCATCGGCGTCCATCACCCACACCGCGCCCAGCTGCGGGTTGCGGGTGAATCCAAGCTGGCGGCCGTCGGGCGAGTAGCGCGGCGCGTAATCGAAGTCGCCTTCGCCCCGCGTGTAATCCAGCACCGTCCAGCGTCCCGTTGCCAGGTCCAGGGTGCGGATGCCGGGCGCACCATGGGGGCCGGTCATCGAGCCGAATACCAGCCCGCGCCCATCCGGCGTCCAGCTGAAACTGAGCATCTCGGCGCCATCGCAGGCGGTGGCGCGGCGCGCACTGCCGCCGGTGGCGCCGACCACCAGCACCTCGCAGCTGCCGCCGGCCGCGAACCGTGCGAACGCGATCTCGCGCCCATCCGGCGACCACGCCGGGAACCGGTCCATGGCACCCGCGGGCCCCTTCACCAGCGTCGCCGACGTGGTGCTGCCGGTGCTCTGCACCTTGAGCGTCGAACCGCCATCGCTTTCGTCGGCAAAGGCGACCAGCGCGCCATCGGGCGACAACGCCGGGAACGTGCCGAATCCCTGGCTGGCGGTGATCAGGCGGTACGGACGCTGCGGACTGCCGATCACGCCGGTACCGTCGGCCGTGACCGCGTCCGGCGCGGGCGCGGCGACCGGGCGCTGCCACAGCAGCCAGGCCATCGTCAGCGAGCTGCACAACAGCAGCAGGCCCACCACCAGCAGCAGGCGACGCCGTGCGCGGCGCCAGAATCCGGCGGCCCTGGCTGCATCCGGCAGCGCCGCGGTGCCCGCCGCATCTGCCGCATCTGCCGCATCCACCGGCTGCGCCAGCGCGTCGGCGGCCGGCGAAGACGCTTCTTCCTGTTCCTGCGCCCACGCCACCGGCGCGCGCAGCCGATAGCCGGTCTTGGCGATCGTTTCGATGTACTCCTGTCCCTGCGGGAACGCGCCACCGGCGGACAACGCCTTGCGCAGCTGGGTGACCGCCTGGGTCAGTACGTCGTTGGTCGGCAGGGTGTCGGGCCACACCTGCGCGAACAGTTCATCGCGGGTCACCACATTGCCGGCGCCACGCGCCAGCACCAGCAGCACGCCGATCGCCTTGGGCGTGAGCCGCACGCTGCGACGGGCGCCAGGCGCATGCACCTCGCGCGATGGCAGGACGACCAGGCACTCGCCGATATGCAGGCGTTCAGTGGGGGAAAGAGCGCTGTTGATGGGTTCCATGCCGGTCAGGGATTGAATCGCTGGAGGGCATCGTCCTGTGCCCGCCCCCTGGTGGTGTTGCCGCCAGTGAACCGCCAAATTCCGCAAATGGCGTCAACGCAAAGAGCAAATGTTTCAAGGCGCGCGGATATTAGCCTATGGCAGTTACCCGTGTACCCATGCGGGACGACACCAGGCTCTCTCTCGCCGACGCAATCCACATAATCCGTTTCAGAATTCGCGCCCCAGGGCGCGATTTTTTTATCTGCCGTTCATTCTTCGGCAAACGCCCCGGCACGCTGCAATCACGCAAACCCGCGTGATTGCAGCGTGCGCGGCCAATACGCGCCGCCGCACCGTTGTCACCGGCGCGGGCAATTCAACAAGCTGAAGAAAACATAAAGACAGATTCACGCCACTGCGCCCGTCCGCCGCGTGCGGGCGGGCGCGGCGGCGATCACCGCCGTGCCCGCGCGGGCACCGGCGCATCACTCGGCGCGGTACACCTGCGCACCCTGCGCGCGGAATGCCCTGGACTTCTCCTCCATTCCGGCCGCCAGCGCGCCGGCGGCGTCCAACCCGCGTTCGGCCGCGTAGTCGCGCACATCCTGGGTGATCTTCATCGAGCAAAAATGCGGGCCGCACATCGAGCAGAAGTGGGCGAGCTTGTGCGCCTCCTTCGGCAGCGTCTCGTCGTGGAATTCCCTGGCCTTGTCCGGATCCAGGCCGAGGTGGAACTGGTCCTCCCAGCGGAACTCGAAGCGCGCCTTGCTCAGCGCGTTGTCGCGCACCTGCGCACCGGGATGGCCCTTGGCCAGGTCCGCCGCGTGCGCGGCGATCTTGTAGGCCATGATGCCGTCGCGCACGTCCTGGCGGTTGGGCAGGCCCAGGTGTTCCTTCGGCGTGACGTAGCAGAGCATCGCGGTGCCGTACCAGCCGATCATCGCCGCGCCGATCGCGCTGGTGATGTGGTCGTAGCCCGGCGCGATGTCGGTGGTCAGCGGCCCGAGCGTATAGAACGGCGCCTCGCCGCACTCGCGCAGCTGCTTGTCCATGTTCTCCCTGATCAACTGCATCGGCACGTGGCCGGGGCCTTCGATCATGGTCTGCACGTCGTGCTTCCACGCGATCTTCGTCAGCTCGCCCAGCGTCTCCAGCTCGCCGAACTGGGCCGCGTCGTTGGCGTCGGCGATGCAGCCCGGGCGCAGGCCGTCGCCGAGCGAGAAGGCCACGTCATAGGCCTTCATGATTTCGCAGATCTCCTCGAAGTGGGTGTAGAGGAAGTTCTCCCGGTGGTGCGCCAGGCACCATTTGGCCATGATCGAGCCACCGCGCGACACGATGCCGGTGGTGCGCGCGGCGGTGAGCGGCACGTAGCGCAGCAGCACGCCGGCGTGGATGGTGAAGTAGTCCACGCCCTGCTCCGCCTGCTCGACCAGGGTGTCGCGGAACATTTCCCAGGTCAGTTCCTCGGCGCGGCCATCGACTTTCTCCAGCGCCTGGTAGATCGGCACGGTGCCGATCGGCACCGGCGAATTGCGGATGATCCATTCGCGGGTTTCGTGGATGTGCTTGCCGGTGGACAGGTCCATCACCGTGTCGGCGCCCCAGCGGATCGCCCAGACCAGCTTCTCCACTTCCTCGGCAATGCCCGAGGACACCGCGCTGTTGCCGATGTTGGCGTTGATCTTGGTGAGGAAGTTGCGGCCGATGATCATCGGCTCGCATTCCGGATGATTGATGTTGCACGGCAGGATCGCGCGACCGCGGGCGATTTCGTCGCGCACGAATTCGGCGGTGATGCGGGGCGGGAGGGCGGCGCCGAAGTGCTCGCCCGGGTGTTGCTTCAGCAGCTGCGCGTCGCGCACCTCGTCCAGCCGCTGGTTCTCGCGGATCGCGACGAACTCCATTTCCGGGGTGACGATGCCACGCCGCGCGTAGTGCATCTGGGTGACGTTGGCACCGGCGCGCGCACGCCGCGGCAAGCTGCGCGCGGGGAAGCGCACCGCCTCCAGCGCCGGGTCGCACGCGCGGCCACGGCCGAACGTCGAACCCAGCTGGGCCAGGCATTCGCTGTCGCCGCGTTCCTCGATCCATGCGCGGCGCAACGCCGGCAACCCGGCGCACAGGTCGATGCGCGCGTCCGGGTCGGTGTAGGGGCCGGACGTGTCGTAGACCGTGACCGGCGGGTTGTGCTCGCCCCCGAACAGGGTCGGCGTGCGGGTCAGCGCGATCTCGCGCATCGGCACCCGCAGGTCCGGGCGCGAGCCGGGCACGTGGATCCTGCGCGAGCCGGGGATCGGCTGCGTGAGCGATCCGGAGAGTTGCTGTGCCTGCTGCTGCAGGGCGGAAAGCGATGCATTCATCGGGCGTCGTCCTGTTGGAGGCCCACGCGGATGCACGGGCCGGACGAAGCGAAGGCGCGCCGCCACCGGCGCATGGACGCAGCCTGGGCAGGCGTCCACGCACGGCAACATTGCGAAGCTTCCCTACGCCGGTATCAACCGGATCAGGTTCCAAGGGACTGTCTCAACCGTGGCGTCAACGCCGCGGTACCCCCGCTTCGGGCGGCATTAGAACACGAAGCGGCCAGCCGGGTGGAACGCGCCGCCGGCACGCCACCGGCGCGGGTCGCGTGGCGGCGACGCGGCGGGCACTAACGGATTCGTGACGTCGGGTTCAGTAGGATGCGCCGCTGCCGCCGCCAGGCGGCCCCGTGCCGCCATGCCGGCCTCCCTCCTTCCGTGTCCGCGGGCAACCGGTTACGCCATGACCGGCGCCGCGGCGACCGGTTCCGCTGCAAGCCCTGGCTCGCTCCCCATCCCCAGATCGGAGAAGCTCCTCCATGGTGTTTCGTGTTTCCATCGCGCTGGTCGCCGCCCTGGTGCTGCTGGCCGGCATCGCCCCCGGCCCCTTCAACGACGTGGTGCAGGCCGTGCTGGTCGACGTCGTGCGCAGCGTCGGCTGGCTGTACCTGCTGATCGTGTTCCTGACGCTGACCTTCCTGCTGTACTTGGCGTTCGGCCGTTTCGGCAACCTGCGCATCGGCGGCGAGGACGCCGAGCCGGACTTCTCGCGCGCCAGCTGGCTGGCGATGCTGTTCGCCACCGGCATGGGCATCGGCCTGGTGTTCTGGGGCGCGGCCGAGCCGATCTCGCATTTCTCCAAGCCGCCCGAAGGGCTGCCGCCGCAAAGCGTGGACGCGGCGCGCGCGGCGATGCGCTACGCCTTCTTCCACTGGGGCCTGCACCCGTGGGCGATCTACGCCCTGATCGGGCTGGCGATGGCGTGGTTCCAGTACAACCGCAACGGCCGCGGCTTGATCAGCGACATGCTGCAGCCGCTGATCGGGCGCCACCACCGCGGCGCCATCGGCCACGCGGTCAACATCGCCGCGGTGGTGGCCACCGCGATCGGCGTGGCCACCACGCTGGGCTTCGGCACCATCCAGATCGCCGCCGGACTGCAGCGCGTGTTCGGCATCCACGCCACCGTCGCGGTGCAGCTGGGCATCATCGCCATCGCCTTCGTGCTGTACATGGCCTCGACCCTGAGCGGCGTGGACCGTGGCATCAAGTGGCTGTCCAACTGCAACCTGCTGCTGGCCGCGCTGCTGCTGGCCGCGGTGCTGGTGCTGGGGCCGACCGGCTTCATCTTCGACACCTTCACCACCACCCTCGGCGCCTACCTCAACCAGCTGGTGACCATGAGCCTGCGCATGTCGCCGTTCTCGGGCAGCACGTGGGTGGCGGACTGGACGATCTTCTACTGGGCCTGGTGGATCGCCTGGGCGCCGTTCGTGGGCGCGTTCATCGCCCGTGTGTCGCGCGGGCGCAGCGTGCGCGAGTTCGTGGTCGGCGTGGTGCTGGCGCCGACGCTGCTTGGTTTCGTGTGGTTCTCAGTATTCGGCGGCAGTGCGCTGTGGGCGCAGATCAGCGGCCACGCCGACCTGCTGCAGGCACTGGGCAACGGCTATGAGACGGTGCTGTTCGCGCTGTTTGACAGCCTGCCCGGCGGCTTGCTGCTGTCGGGCATCGCGCTGGTGCTGCTGGTGATCTTCTTCGTCACCTCGGCCGATTCGGCGGTGCTGGTGCTGGCCAGCATGTCCACCGACGAAGCCGGCGATCCGCCGCCGGCGCGCAAGGCGGTATGGGGCGTGGCGGTGGCGCTGATCGCCGCGGCCCTGCTGCTGGCCGGCGGGCTGGACGCGCTGCAGGGCATGATCACCATCGCCGCGTTGCCGTTCGCGCTGCTGATGGTGATGGTGATGGTATGCCTGTACCGCGTGCTGGACCTGGAGTACCAGCTGGAACGGCGCCGCGCGCAGCGCGCGCGGCATGCCGTGCAGGCGTGGATCGAACGCGAGATGGCCGCGCAGGAAGAGGCTGGAGAGCAGAAGTGAGCGGGGCGGCGGAGTGAGTTGAAGCCAAGGAGTGAGTGAACAGGAGTGAGAAAAGGCAACAGCGGCTCCGCGGTTGCCTGCCATCTCCGCATCATTCCGTCATTGCCGCCCAGGCGGGAAGCGCCTTCCAACGAACGCATGCCTGGTAATGACGGTATCCAGGCCTTTTCTCACTCCTCTTCACTCACTCCTGGCCTCATCAATAGCCCGCGGCCTGGCCGTCCTTGCGGCTCTCCGACGCACCGTAGTACACGCCGGTCGCCGGGTCGCGCATGATCGCCTGGTAGCCGCCGTACGGGCCGTCGGCGAACACCACGCGATGGCCCTTGCGCATCAGCGCGCGGATGGTCTCGTAGGGGAAGCCGGTTTCCAGGTTGACTTCGCCGCCGTCGCGCATCGCCGTGCCCTGCCCGGTCGGTTCGGTCGAGCCCTCGTGCTGGATGCGCGGCGCGTCGCCGGCTTCCTGCAGATTCATGCCGAAGTCCACCAGGTTCATCACGATCTGCGCGTGGCCCTGCGGCTGCATCGCCCCGCCCATCACCCCGAAACTGGCGAACGGCTTGCCGTCCCTGGTGATGAACGCCGGGATGATGGTCTGGAACGGGCGCTTGCCCGGCGCGTAGCCGTTGGGATGGCCATCCTGCAGCACGAACATCTCACCCCGGTCCTGCAGGATGAAGCCCAGCCCCGGCGGCGCCATGCCGCTGCCCATGCCGCGGTAGTTGGACTGGATCAGCGAGACCATCATGCCGTCGGCATCGGCCACGGTCATGTAGATGGTGTCGCCCTCCTCCAGTTGCCTGGGCGTGCCCGGCTGCGCCTCCTTCAGCGCCGTATCCATGGAGATCAGCGCGCGCCGCTGCGCCGCGTAGTCCTTGGACACCAGCCGCTGCACCGGCGCCGGCGAGAACGCCGGGTCGGCATAGAAACGCGCACGGTCGGCGAAGGCCAGCTTCTTGGCCTCGACGAACAGGTGCACGTGCTCGGGCGAGCCGAACGCGATCTTCGTAAAGTCGTAGCCTTCCAGGATGTTGAGGATCTGCAGCGCGGCGATGCCCTGGCTGTTGGGCGGCAGTTCCCACACGTCGTAGCCGCGGTAATTGCTGCTTACCGGTTCGACCCATTCGCCCTGGTGGCTGGCCAGGTCCGCATACGACAGGAAACCGCCGTTGGCCTTGAAATAGGCGTCGATGGTGCGCGCGATGTCGCCCTTGTAGAACGCGTCGCGGCCGCCGTCGGCGATCTTCTGCAGGGTGTCGGCCAGGTTCGGGTTGCGCCACAGCTCGCCCTTGCGCGGGGCGCGGCCATCGACGGTGAACTGTTCCTTGAAGCCCGGGTACGGCGACAGCCGCGGCACCGAACGGTCCCAGTAGTAGGCGATCACCTCGGCCACCGGGTGGCCGTCGCGCGCATAGCGGATCGCCGGGGCCAGGTTGTCGGCCATGGGCTTGCGCCCGAAGCGCGCGTGCAGCGCGAACCAGCCATCGACCGCGCCCGGCACCGACACCGGCAGCGGCCCGGTGGCGGGAATCTCCTTGAGTCCGCGGCGCTGCAATTCGGCCAGGGTCAGCGACTTCGGCGAGCGGCCCGAGCCGTTGTAGCCATACAGCTTCTGCGTCTTCGGGTCCCAGACGATGGCGAACAGGTCGCCGCCGATGCCGTTGCCGGTCGGCTCCATCAGCCCGAGCGCGGCGTTGGCGGCGATCGCCGCATCCACCGCCGAACCGCCGGACTTCATCACGTCCAGCGCGATCTGCGTGGCCAGCGGCTGCGAGGTCGCGGCCATCGCGTGCGGCGCGATCACCTCCGAGCGGGTGGCGAAGCCCGGCCCGGTGATGCGGTCGGCGGCATGCAGGGCGGGAACGGCGAGGCAGGACAACAGCAGCAGCGGCAGGCGTTTCATCGGCGGGACCGGCAACGGGACGAAGCCCGACGATAACCGCCGCGGCGGTGCCCGCGCATGTGCCGCCATGCAGGCCGCCGTGTGCCGCGCGCCCAGCGCGTCGCGCGGCGCGGGCGGCACGCTCTTACGTTCCTCTTACGTCCGTGCTCTATCACGTTGCCCCGAAACAACACACGCCCGCCGGAACGTCCGTTCCCGGTGGGCAGCGCAGGTTTCCATCAAAGGGGCAATCCAATGCAAATGTCTTCCCAGCGCCGCCAGGGCGGCTTCACCCTTGTCGAGATGGCCGTGGTGCTGGTCATCATCGGCGTGATCATCGGTGCGGTGATGATCGGCCGCGACGTGCAGCGCAACGCCGAGTACACCCGCATCAAGCAGAAGTTCGTCGACCAGTGGGTGGTCACCTACAACAGCTACCACCAGCGCTACGGCGCGCCGATCGGCGACAACCAGTCCGCCCCGCAGCTGATGGTCAACGGCACCCACTTCACCGGCTTCTCCGGCGGCGACATGAGCCAGAACGCCACCGAGCCGGCGCTGATCTGCTCCGGCACCGATGCGCTGCCGACCAGCAACGGCCTGACCCGCACCCGCGAAGGCGACACCGGCTTCGACCTGCGCGACCTGGTGC
This sequence comes from Stenotrophomonas sp. Steno-Z10-HUANG, assembly GCF_056393075.1. Lineage (NCBI taxonomy): Bacteria > Pseudomonadati > Pseudomonadota > Gammaproteobacteria > Lysobacterales > Lysobacteraceae > Stenotrophomonas > Stenotrophomonas sp. Steno-Z10-HUANG. The sequence continues at coordinate 326,309 of NZ_JBWJPA010000001.1, read as the reverse complement.
GCAAGGCCGGCATCACCCTGCCGCCGGGCCGCGGCGAGGGCAAGGAAGACCGCTATGCCTACCTGGACACCAACGGCAACCCGCAGGAAATCCGCGTGTGCTTCGGCTGGAACCGGCCCGGCACGCTGTGGGGCTCGGGCAACGCGATGATCATCACCGGGCTGACCCCGGACCTGGCGCGCGCGCTGGACCAGATGATCGACGGCAAGCCCGACGCCAGCAACGGCGCCTTCCGCCAGGTCGGCATCCAGGCCCGTACCGCCACCGCCTCCGGCGGCGCGACCTCGGCCAACGCCATCGGCACCGAATGGGGCGGCAACAACACCGGTTCGATGTCCGCGGCCGTCACCGACGGCCAGACCTTCGGCACCGGCACCGACGACGACCAGGTCATGACCGTCGTCGCCAGCTACAAGATGAACCAGTAAGCCGATGCGCCGGCCCTCCCTGCTCGCACGCCTGCGCCAATCGCGCCGCACCTCGCTGTTGCTCTTCGCCGCCACCCTGGCTTCGCTGGTGGTGGCGGCGGTGTGGTTCATCAAGGAACGCTCGGCCCTGGCCGACGCCTACCAGCGCCTGGGCGACCGCAACCAGTTGCTGTCCGAGGCCAAGGTGCGCGAGCAGGAGACGCGGCTGCGCGTGGAGCACGCCAATTCCGCGCGCCAGCTGCTGGCCAGCGCCCAGGCCAACGGGCTGCTGCCCGGCGCCTGGGGCGAACGCCTGATCAACCTGCGCCAGAGCCAGATGCACCGCGAGGAAGCGCTGCCGCTGCTGGCCACCGTGCAGCGTTCGCCGGACCACCTGTTCGGCGCCGAATCCTTCGAGATCGCCGTCACCCACCCGGACGAGGGGCTGTTCGACCCGCCCGGCAGCGTCGACCGCCGGCCCGCGCCGCTGTCGCTGACCCTGCGCGGCAGCCTGCTGTTCCAGACCGCCGACGACACCGGCACCCACGGGAATCCCCTGCCATGAGCCTGCTCCACGTCATCCAGCAACAGGGCCACTGGCTGCTGTTCGACGGTGCCACCGTGACCCGCAGCGACAGCCGCCCGCGGTTGGCCGGTGCGGCCGTGGTGGTCAGCGATTTCGAGAATGCGGTCAGCAACGTCATCTCGCTCGAAGGCAGCCCCGCGCACGCGGTCGCGCTGATCGAACGGCGGCTGCGTTCGGACGGCATGATCGACGGCGAAAGCAAGATCCTGATCCACCGCACGCGCAGCATCGGCGCCGGCTACCAGACCCTGTTCACCGCGGTCCCACTGGACCTGTGGCAGCAGACCTACGCGTGGGCGGAGGCGCAGCCGGACCATTGCCTGCTGATCCCGTTCACCTCGCTGCTGTTCAAGTCGCTGCGGCCGGGCCTCGGCCTGGTGCTGCAGTCCGGCCGCCAGGTCAGCGTGCTGGCGGTGCTCAAGCACGACATGATCTACCGCACCGCGCTGGCTTACAGCGAGGATCCGTCGGACATGGCGATGACCGTCGGCGCGCTCGCCGAACAATTCGCCGAGGACCTGGGCAGCGGCGAGGACAGCCTGGAGCCATTGGCCCTGCACTGGTGCCCGGTGCTGGTGCCGCGCCCGGATGCGGGCCAGCCGTGGAGCGACGATGCGCTGCGCGAGGTGTTTGCCGTGCGCAGCGGCCTGCGGGTGGACAGCGTGCCGCTGCGGGTGGTGCGTGACGAGCAGGGCAACGAGTACCGCAGCGGCATCGGCTGGATCCAGTCCCAGGCCCGGCCCGGGATCGCCATCAATCCGCTGGCCAGCCGCCTGGCGTGGAGCGCCGAGTCGCTGTTGCCGGTGGCCAGTGCCGCGTCGCTGGTGTTCGCGCTGATCCTCGCCGCCCTGGGCGCCCGCTGGGCGCTGACCGGCAGCGAGGCCAGCGCACGCGCCGACGAAGTGGGCAGCGAGATCGAAGCGATCGAGCAGCGGATCGCGGCGATGCAGGCGCAGCAGGCCATGCCCGAAGGCTTCGGCGGCGTGCAGGCCTTCATCGAACGCGCCACGCGCCTGCACGACGGCGCCGACCCCAGCGCCAGCCTGGCCCAGGTGAGGGATGCCGCCGCCGGGCAGGTACGCATCCTGCGGGTGAAGCTGGAGGAGCCGGCAACAGCGCGTGCCGCCCCCGGCATGCCGCCCGCCCCGCCGCCGGCCGCGGGCGACTACACGCTGCGCGTGGACGGCGTGGCCGACCCGTGGCGCGGTACCCCGGGCATGCAGGTACCGGCCTTCGTCGAGGGCCTGCGCCGGGCCGGCTTCGATCCACAGCCGGTCGATCCGCAGGGCGGTGGCATGAACACCCGTTCGGCCGGCGGCTTCTTCTCCTATCTGCTCAAGCGCCCGCCGGCTGCGGCGGCAGAGGTCCGTCCATGAAGATCAAGTTCATCGCCGCCATCGCGCTCGTGGTGTGGCTGGCGGTCACCGGCTGGCTGGCCACGATGGTCGTGGTCAAGCCCGCGGTGCTGCAACTGGGCAACGACGCCGACGAAACCGCCGCCATGGTGGAGCTGCGCAGCGCCATCGCCCACAACCAGAAGATGCAGGCGCAGGTCGAACGGCTGCGCCGCAGCGTACCCATCGGTGATGGCCAGCCGCTGCTGGCGTTGCCGCTGGCCACCCCGCCCGCCAGCGAAGGCGGCCCGTCGTCCGCCCTCGCTGGCGGTGCGGAAACCCAGGCCGCGCACAGCGTCTCGCTGGTGCTGGTGGCCAATGGCCGGCACAGCGCGGTGGTCGACGGCCAGCGCGTACAGCACGGCTCGCGCCTGGCCAGCGGTGCGCGCGTGGACGCCATCGGCCCGGACTGGGTACGCATCCGCAACGCGGCCGGTGAACTGGCCACGCTGCCGGTGCCCTCGCCGTACACCCACAACGCGGGGGAACAACGATGAACCCGCGCTACAGGAAACCCCTGCTGTGGGGCACCGGCCTGATCGCCGGCGGTGCCCTGGCGATCCTGGCGGTGCGGCATTCCGGCGATGCGGGCGCGCCCGCCGCCCCGCCGGCGGCAGCGGCGCAGGCCGACGCCGCCGCCGGACCGCAGGCCACGCCCGCGGGTACGGACACGCCACCATGGCTGCAGGCCGACGCCTCGGCCGGCGGCAGCGCCACGCAGCGCGCGGCGGCCGCGGCGCCGCCCCCGGCAGCGGCCACGGCAACGGACATCGGCCGCTCGCTGGCCGACATCCGCCTGAAGTCCGGCAACAACATGCGCATGGCCGACGACCTGCTGGCCCAGCTCGACCAGCTCGAGAAATCCGGCAAGGCGCCTGCCGACGTTCGCCTGGACGCACTGCGCAACAACCTGCTGATCGCCAAGCGCGCGCAGGCGCTGGCGGTGGAACTGGCCGAGTCCACGCAGAAGCCCGACAGCCCGGCACAGCGCCAGCGCAACGCCGCCATCCTGGCCGAACTGCAGCAGCTGCAGGGCCAGCTGCGCTACGACGTGGCGCCGGCCAACCTGCCCGCGGCACCGGGCCGGGCGCAGTGACATGCGGCCACGCCACCGCCCGGCACGGCTCGGCCCCGGCACCCGCAGCGGCTTTTCGCTGGTGGAGCTGGCCGTGGTCGTCGGCGTGCTCGGGCTGCTGACCATGACCGCACTGTCCGCCTTCGACAACCTCGGCCAGGCACGCCGCCACAATGCCGCCCGCGCCCATGCCGAGACCGCGCGGCAGGCGCTGCATGCGTTCGCGCTGCGCAACAAGCGCCTGCCGTGCCCCGACCTGTCGGGCACCGGCGACAGTGGCTTCGAGGGCAGCAACGGCGCCTGCAGCGCCACCGGCAACGTCGGCTGGCTGCCCTATGCCAGCCTCGGCCTGGAGCTGCCGGTACGCGGCGAGCGCCTGCGCTACGGCGTGTACCGCGGTACCGCCAACACCGACCTGGTCGCCCCGGCACGCGAATCGGCCGACCAGCCAGACCTGGAGTACATCGGCGGCTTCGGTTCGGCGCTGTCGCGCATCGTCGCCAACACCCCCACCGCGCCGCAGGCCAGCCAGCCGCACTACATCAGTGGCGGCACCCCCACGCAGTGCGGCAGTGGTGGCACCGGCACGCGCATGGTCAACCCCGCGTTCGTGCTGGTGGCCCCGGTCGCCGCGCGCGACGGTGGCGGCGGCGACGGTGGCTTCGATGGCGCCAACAACCGCGCCTTCGCCCAGGGCAACGGTACCTGCGTCACCCCGCCCGACTACCCCGGCGACGAGCGCTACGACGATCTCGTCGTCGCCGAAAGCGCCACCGCCCTGCTCGGCTGGCTGATGGCCACCACGCGCTGACCGCCGATGCCCTTCCCTCTGCCTTCCACCGCATCCTTCCAAGGTACAGAACCGATGAATCCCAACGCCCGCACCGCCCGCGTCCCACACCGCCCCACGGTCAGAACGCTCGTCAGCGCGATCGGCGCGTTGACCCTGGCCGCCTGCAGCAACATGCCGCCGCGCAGCGTGCAGGAACTTCCGCCGACCGAGTACAAGGCGCTGGAGCGCAGCGGCACGGCCATCGTCGAGGAATCGAAGAAGCTGGCCGCCCAGCAGGACCGCATGCGCGAACAGGTCGAGCAGCGCATGCAACAGCAGGCCGACGCCGCCGCGCCGGTGGCGCCGGCCTACGACCCGCTGGAAAACACCGTGGTCAGCATCAGCATGTTCAACGCCGACGTCGGCCAGCTGCTGTGGGCGCTGGCCGACGAGCTGAAGATGAACCTGATCGTCGACCCGCAGGTGCTGGAACAGCGCCAGCGCACCAGCCTGCACCTGCGCAACGTCAGCGCGCGCGAGGTCTACAACCACATCCTGGGCGCGTTCGACCTGCACGGCGAGATCCGCGGCGGCGCGCTGGTGGTCGGGCAGATGCGCGAACGCATCTTCAACGTGGACCTGCTGAACGCCAGCACGTCCTTCGACCTGTCCACCGGCGGCGACGTGTTCGGCGCCGGCATCCAGAGTGCCGGCGGCGGCGGCCAGTCGCTGCGCGGCACGCTCACCATGAGCGGCAGCGTCGGCAAGGAAAGCGACCCCTACAAGCAGCTGGATACCGCGCTCAAGGTGATCCTGGGCAGCGACGAGCAGGCCGCCACCGCGCGTGGCCCGGACGCGCCGCCGGCGCCGGAGAAGAGCCGTTACAGTCTGGATCCCAGCTCCGGCACGCTGTTCGTGCGCGCCCGCCCGTCGCAGATCCGCGCGGTGGAGGAACTGGTCGGCCACACCACGACCAAGATGCGCCGCCAGGTGCTGGTGGAGGCGCAGATCCTGGATGTCTCGCTCAACGACAACTTCCAGTACGGCGTGGACTGGAACCTGCTGCGCAACCGCGTGGCCGGCATCTACGGCGACAGCCCGGCCACCATCGCACCGCTGCCCGGCACCCCCGCCAATCCCGATCTCGGCATCCCCGAAAATCCCAACCTGCTGCCCTACCAGCGCTATGGCCGCTATGGCGACCAGGCGCGCAACATCATCTTCCCCAACCAGACGCTGGGCTCGGTGGCCGGGCGCGGGCTGGGCATCAGCTACCTGACCGACACGTTCTCGGCCGCGCTCAACGCGCTGCGCACCTTCGGCAACGTCAAGGTGCTGTCCAACCCCAGCGTACGCGTGCGCAACGGCAGCCCGGCCTACCTGAGCGTGGGCTCCAACATCCGCTACGTCACCAAGTCCACCAGCAATTTCTCCAACACCGGCGGTGGCACCGCGTACAACCAGTCCACCGACATCCAGACCGATTCGCTGTTCTCCGGGGTGGTGATCGGCGTGGCGCCGATCGTGCACGACAACGGTGGCGTCGAACTGCTGGTGCACCCGATGCAGACCGAGGTGGTGCCCGGCAGCCTGGAGCTGCAGAAGTTCCCCAACGGCAACGCGGTCACCCTGCCGGTGGTCAACGTCAAGGGCATCACCACCACGCTAAACCTGCGCGATGGCGACACCGTGCTGCTCGGCGGGCTGATCGACCAGAAGGCCAACCTCAACGACAGCGGCATCCCCGGCCTGTCCGACGTGCCGGCGTTCGGCAAGCTGTTCGGTTCGCGCGCCAAGCAACAGAGCACCCGCGAATTGGTGCTGGTGCTGCGGGTGAAGGTGATATGAGCCTGATCCACGACGCGCTGCGGGAACACGACGCGCCGGCGCTGCCGGTGCGGCCGGCACCGCGCGCGTCCTGGTGGGCACGGCAGGCGCCGTCCACCCGTGGTTCCCTGCTGTTCGCGGCAGCCGGCCTGGGCGGCTTCGTGCTGGCCGGCGCGGTGCTGCTGGGCGTGGGTGCGCGCGGCACCGCCGCGCCGTCGGCAGTCGCCGGCAGCGGCGCCCCCACGGCCCACACGGTGGCCGCTCCCGCCGCCGCGCCCATCACGGCGGCGACCCTCGCCACACCGCCCGCGGCGCCGGCCGTGGCCGCCGCGCCCGCCCCGGCCGTGGCGCCGACAGCCAGCGCCGCGAGCGTGGCGGTACAACCGCCGGAATCCACGCCGGCGGTCGTTCCCGCGCCGCAGCCGGCGTCCGACACGCCCGCAAGCAACACGCCGGGCGTCGCCACACCGGCCCCGGCCCGGTCGGCGCCGCTGCCGGCGACCGCCGCCAACGACAGCGCCGCGCCTGCGATCCACATCGAGGTCGAACGCCGCAGCGGCGCCGCCCCGGCCGATGCCGGCGGTGACGGCCGCGCGGTGGAACAGGCCGTGGCCGATGTCGAGCGCGCGATGGCCGGCGGCGACCTGGACAACGCCCGCCAGGCACTGGCGCGGCTGGCTGGCCTGCTCTCGCCGGAGAGCCTGACCCTGCTGCGCATGCAGGCCTGGGTCGCGCATGCCGGCAACGACACCGACCAGGCCGAAGCGTTGTACCGCCGGATCGCCGAGCGCGTTCCCGAAGACGTGAACGCCGGGGTCAACATCGCCCTGCTCGACGCCCGCCGCGGCGACGCCGACGCCGCGCGTGCGCGGCTGGCACGGCTGTCCGGGCGCCATCCGCGCTCGCCGCAGGTGGCTCGCGCGCTGGCCGAACTGGACCGCGGCGCGCCATGAACCCGGCCCTGGCCCGCCACCTGCAGACGCTGGGGCTGGAACGTGCGCCGTTCCCGCCCACGCCCGATGCCGCGGCGTGGTTCCAGACCGCGCGGCTGGAAGCCGAGCGGGTCGAGGCCGCGCACTGCCTGCGTACCCGCGCCGGCTTCGTGCTGCTGACCGGCGAGATCGGCACCGGCAAGAGCACCTTCCTGCGCCGGCTGCTGGTCGCGCTCGGTGGCGAGGGCATGGTCACCTCGCTGGTGTTCAACACCTTCCTGCAGGGCCCGGACCTGCTGGCCGCGGTACTGCGGGACTTCGGGCTGGAAGCGCGCGGCACGCCGGCGGCGGACATCGACACCCTCAACCGCTTCCTGGTCCAGCAATGGCGCGCGCAGGCGACCTGCGTGCTGATGATCGACGACGCGCAGAACCTGACCCTGGAAAGCCTGGAACTGCTGCGCCTGCTCACCAACCTGGAAACCGGCCAGGAAAAGCTGCTGCAGATCGTCCTGGCCGGGCAACCGGAACTGCGCGCCAACCTGGAACAGCCCGGCATCCGCCAGCTGACCAGCCGCATCTGCAAGCACGTGCAGCTCGACGTCCTGGCCGCCGACGAAGTGCAGCGCTACGTGCATTTCCGGCTGGATGCCGCCGGCAATCCCAGCCCCGGCATCCGCCTGCGCGCCGATGCCGCGCTGGCGCTGCACCGCGCCAGCGGCGGCAACCCGCGCCGCATCCACCAGATCATGGACCGCTGCCTGTATGGCCTGTACGCGATGCCGGCGCAGGCGCGGGTGATCGACCCGGCGCTGGTGCGTACCGCCGCCGCCGAAGCCGGCGCGCGCCCGCTGGCACGCCGCCTGCGGCGCACGCGGCCGGCGCTGGCCACCGCCGCCTCGCTGGCCGGGGTGCTGGCCGCGACACTGCTGGCGCTGGCGCTGCGCGGCGCCGATTCACGCGCCGGCGATGCCCCGCCGGCAGCCGCGGCAATGCCGCTGCAGGCCACCGCCGCGCCCGCCGGCGACGACGACGACGCGGACTGGAGCGGCTGCCTGCGCCGCCTGGGCCAGGCCGGGGTGCAGGTACAGGCGGTCACCGATGCCTGGCTGGCACGGCTGCCCACGCGCGAAGGCCTGTGCCTGCAGCGGCTGGCCGACGGCTGGCAGGCGGGATGGCGTGCGCGGCTGCGCGCGGAGGATTTCCTGGCCGCGCAGGACCAGCGCGCGCGCGTGCTGGCGGTGCAGGTGCTGCTGCAGGCCGAAGGCCTGTATGGCGGCCCCCTCGATGGCCTCTACGGGCCGCGGATGCGCGCGGCGATCGCGCGCTTCCAGCAACACAGCGGGCTGCCCTCCAGCGGCGCCCCCGACCCGGCGACCCTGTTCCTGTTCGACACCCTGCTGGCGGCCCGCGCCGCCACTTCGTCCACTTCCCCGGAAACGCAACACCATGGCAACGGTTGATCCCTCCCCCGCCCGCCCCGCGACCCCGCCCGCCGTGCAGCGCGACGGCACGCGCCTGGGCGAACGCCTGCTCGAACGCGGCCTGATCGACGCCACCCAGCTGCAGTACGCACTGCAGAAGAACGAGGTCGAGAAACAGCGCCTGGGCCGCGTCCTGATCCGCCACGGCCTGGCCAACGAGTCGGACATCGTGCGCGTGCTGGCCGAGATGAACGGCATCGAGTACGTGCAGGTGGACACGCTGGCGCATGCCGAACCGCAGGTGCTGGCGATGTTCAACCGCGAATTGTGCCAGCTGCGCCAGTTCCTGCCGCTGCGGCGCAGCGGCGATGCGCTGGAAGTGCTGCTCGGCGATGCCGACACCCAGGCCGTGGGGCAGCTGGTGCTGCAGCGCTGCGGCCTGCGCTGCCGCTTCCTGCAGGGCGAATACGGCAAGGTCGCGCGGCTGATCCGCCACACCTACTACTTCGCGCAGAACCCGGTCGAAAGCCTGCTCGAACGCGAGATCAAGCGGCTGTCGACCGACAACGACCATGCCTACAGCCCGGAAAAGCTGCTGGACTACCTGCTGCACTACGCGGTGCGCGAGCGCACCACCGACATCCACCTGGCACCGTCCGACGACAGCCTGCACGTGCTGTTCCGCGTCGACGGCGTGCTGCGGCCGATGTTCGCCATGCCGCTCACCCTCAACCGCCTGCTCGGCTACATCAAGCTGACCGCGGAAATGGACATCTCCGAACAGCGCCGCCCGCAGGACGGCAGCTTTCGCGCCACGGTGCTGGATTCGGCGGTGACGGTGCGCGTGTCGACCCTGATCACCGATGCCGGCGAGCGCACCGTCATGCGCCTGCTGCCCGAGCACAGCGACCTGGCCGGGCTGGAGGAACTGGGCTTCTTCGCCGAGGACGTGGCGGTGCTGGAACGCCTGTTCGCGCGCCCGGCCGGGCTGGTGCTGATCACCGGCCCCACCGGCTCGGGCAAGAGCTCCTCGCTGCATGCCGCGCTGCGGATGCAGTCGCTGATCGAGCGCAACGTACTTACCGTCGAGGACCCCATCGAATACCGCGTGCCCGGCGCCGGCCAGACCGAGGTCAACCGTCGCGCCGGCTACGAGTTCAGCTCCGCGCTGCGGCATTTCCTGCGCCACGACCCGGACGTGATCCTGCTGGGCGAAATGCGCGACGCCGAGACCGCGCAGGCGGCGCTGGAAGCGGCGGCCACCGGCCACCTAGTGCTCTCGACCCTGCACGTGACCACCGTGTTCGGCGTGGTCCCGCGACTGCGCCCGCTGGGGCTGGAGGCGCAGGTCATCGCCGACAACCTGCTGGCCGTGGTCAACCAGCGCCTGGTGCGCCAGAACTGCCCGTTCTGCGCCCACGAAGTGCCCTTCAGCGAGCGCGAACTGGAATGGCTGGACCTGCCGGCCGGCTGCTGCGGCAAGCGCGGCGCCGGCTGCGAGCGCTGCCGCGGCAGCGGCTTCCATGGCCGCCTGCCGGTGTACGACATCATGGTGGTGGACGAAGCGCTGGCCAACGGCATCGCCGACGACGTCAGCCGCGAGACGCTGCGCAGCCTGGCCATGAACGCCGGCTTCCGCAGCATCGAGGACGTCGCCAGGGCGCGCGTCATCGCCGGCCAGACCACCAGCGAGGAAGTGATGCGCGTGGCCGGCGTGGGGCCGGCGCCATGAACGTCTACTACTACCGCCTGCTGCTCTCCAGCGGCCGCGTGCGCGCCGGCGTCACCCAGTTGTCGGTCGAACACGATTCGTCGGCGCGGATGTGGCTGGAAAAGAACTTCGACGCGGTCGTGCTCACCCTGTACCGCTTCCCCGGCTGGCTGGCCGAAGCGCAGCGCACCATCACCCAGCTGGTCAAGCCGAGCATCCGCTCGGTGGAGCTGGCCGGGATGCTGCGCGACCTGGCGGTGATGACCTCCAGCGGCATCCCGATCATGGAATCGCTGCGTGCGGTGGCCAACGAGGTCGGCGGTGGCCGCACCTCCAACGCCGCCCGGCTGGCGCGCCGGCTGCTGGACGAACTGGATGCCGGCGCCTCGCTCAGCGACGCGGTGTCGCGTTACCCGGACGCGTTCCCGGAGACCGTGCGCAACCTGCTGATGATCGGCGACGAAACCGGCACCATGGACAAGATGCTGATGGAGTCGGCCGACCACATCGAACGCATCTCCAAGATGACCGCCGACACCCGCCAGGCGCTGATCTACCCGGCGTTCGTGTTCTCGGCGATCTTCGCCGCCGGCGGCTTCTGGATCTACTACGTCATCCCCAACCTGGCCGATCTGTTCAAGCAGATGAACGCCAAACTGCCGCCGCTGACCATCGCGGTGATGAAGAGCTCGGAATGGCTGATCGGCCACATCGGCTTCATCGCCGTGGCCATGGTGGTGTCCGCGTTCGTGCTGTGGGTGGCCTGGCGCTACAGCCGCGGCTTCCGTCGCGCCGCGCACTACACCCTGCACAAGCTGCCCATCGCCAGGACCATCATGTACTCCTCGGGGCTGGCGTTCTTCACCGAGTACATGGCGCTGCTGATCCGCGCCGGCGTGGACATGGTCAGCAGCCTGCAGGTGATGGAACGGGCGATGCGCGACGAGTACTACCGCGACCGCATCATCGCCATCCGCCAGGTGCTTGAGCGCGGCGACCGGGTGTCCGCGGCGATGCGCCAGGTCGGCGGCTTCCCCTCGATGATGGTGCGCATGATCGGCGTCGGCGAGGAGACCGGCACCCTGGATTCGCAGTTCGCGCGCCTGTCGGCCGAGTACAGCCTGCGCCTGCAGCGGCTGATCACCAATCTGTCCGAAGTCATCAAGCCGGTGGTGGTGCTGCTGGCCGGCGGCATGTTCGTGTTCCTGATCGTCGCCCTGCTGCTGCCCGTCTACGACCTGGTCAAGCAGGCCATCGCTTCCCCGCAGTTCTGAGGATCCCGTCATGCACCGTCCTACCCGCCCCCTGCCGTCGGCCGCCGGCTTCACCCTGATGGAGATGTCGGTGGTGCTGGTGATCATCGCGCTGATCATCGGCGCGGTCAGCGTCGGCCGCGACGTCTACCGCAGCGCCGAGGCCGAACGCATCGGCAGCGAGTTCGTGCAGGGCTGGATCGTCGCCTACGACCGCTACGTGCAGCAGAGCGGCGTGGTCCCCGGCGATACCCCGGCCAACCCCAGCGGCCGCATCAACGGCCAGCTCGACCGCAACGGCCGCGAGCTGTGCGACGACCCGGGCAACTTCGCCCTGCGCAAGGCCATGCTCGAACGCGGCGTCGCGCTGCCGCAGGGGCGCGCCGAGGGCATGGAGTCGTTCTACGTCTACCGCGACAGCCAGGGCAACCCGCAGCAGCTGCAGGTGTGCTTCGACACCGTCGTCGACTGGGCCGAGCCCACGCCCACCGGCGGCTACCAGCCGCGGGTGCGCAACATCATGGTGCTCAAGGGCCTGACCCCGGAACTGGCCAACCAGCTCGACGCGCGCATCGACGGCCGCATCGACGCCTGCTTCGGCCGCCTGCGCGAGCAGGCGCCCATCCCCAAGTACAGCGGCGGCAGCAGCCTGTGCAATGTCGCCGTCGGCAGCAGCAGCGCATCGCAGCCGCGGCCATGGACCGAGGACGACACCCAGACCCGCAACGGCCGCGAGGACGGCCTGGTCAAGGTGATGACCGGCTACCTGCGGATGAACCAGTGACCCCGTTTCCGCTTTCCCCCAACGGCCATTCAGGACACCCGTCATGAACCAGCCCACGCGTATTCCACCCGCGGCCGCGACCCCCGCGCAATCCGGCTTCGGCCTGCTCCAGGTGATGCTGATCCTGCTGCTGGTCGGCAGCGCGCTGGCCGCTGGCGCGGTGCTGTGGCAATCCAAGCGCGCGCCGGCGCAGGCCGTGGCCCAAGAGCAGGCGCTGCGCTGGGCGGACGAGGCGATCGCCGCCTTCGCCGCCGCGCACGCGCGCCTGCCGTGCCCGGCCGACACCGCCAACGGCGAGGAGAACTGCGCCTCGGGCAACGCCAAGGGCTGGCTGCCCGCGCGCACCCTGCTCGGCGCCTCCGGCGACGGCATGCGTTTCGGTCCGGTGGCCTACATGGTCTATCGCGGCGACACGGCCACCCACCTGGATCTCACCGCGCCGGGCAATACCTACCAGCCGCCCCTCACCGACGGCAGGGTGCGCGAGATCATCACCCGCGACGAGGACGGCGAAGAGACCGGCCGTCGCGGCTTCGTTGCCGTCAACGGACTGGACCTGTGCCGCACGCTGGAGCTGGCGCAGGTGCAGCCGCACGATCCGCTGCGCGCCGGCAGCGCCGGCGTGCCCTGGAACGTGGCCTACGGCATCGCCGCCGCCGGCCCGCAGTCCGGGGCGTCGCGCCTGGATGATGCCAACGCCGCCGGTGGCGCGCAGATGGCCGCCCCCTGGCAGGAATGGAGTGGCGGCTACGACGACCGCGTGCGCGTGCGCACCTTCGACGGCGCCGGGCAGATGCTCGGCTGCCGGCTGCTCGGCGGCGCCACGCCGGCACCGCTGGCGCGCGCCTACGCCACGCCGCTGGGCCTGCCCGGCGCAGCGGCCGCCACCGCCACGCCCTACAACGTGTCGCTGGCCGGCATGGACGTGCTGGCCGCCGCGGTGACCCTGCACGATGCGCTGGGCGAGCTGCAGGCCAGCAACATCGACGCCACCGAATCGGCCGTGCAGGGCGCGGTCCAGGCGCAGATCTCGGTGATCTTCAAGCTGGTGGCCACCGCCATCAGCCTGTCCGACAACATCACCACGCTGGTGACCTCCTCGGTATCGCTGGTGCGCGCCATCGTCACCTGCATCGCGTCGCTGGGCACCACCTGCGCCGAAGTGCCGATCAAGACCTCGGCGGTGGTCACCGCGGTGGTCGGCCTGGGTACCAAGGGCGTGACCCTGGCGGCCAAGGCCGCCTCGCTGCCGCTGGTCAGCGCGGCACTGGCGGCCACGATCAAGGCGCGCGACCTGGCGCGCAAATCGGCCATTCCGCCGGTCAGCAACCCCGAAGAAGCCCGCCGGCAACTGGAATGCACGCTGTGGGCGCGCAACTGCGGCGACGACGAGGGCGTGGTCAAGACCGAGCTCAACCCGGACTGGCGCGAGGGCGACGACCCCAAGGACAAGTACCGCATCGTCTACCGGCGGGATGCCAACGGCAACCCGATCCCGCGGCTCGATGCCGACGGCAAGCCGATGTACGACAGCAGCGGCAACCCGCTGTACGAGCCGGAGTACGAGGCCGGCGCGCCGCGCAAGGGGCTGGAGCAGGAAACCGAAGAGGCCAGGAAGAGCTGGCAGACCCTGCAGGTGCAGGTCGATGCCCTGGAAACCTGGCGGCTGGCGCCGTGGGGCGTCGCCGTGGCCGGCAATGGCGACCTGAGCGAGAACGGCCGCATCGTCGAGCGCATCGACGTGGAGGCCACGCGCCAGCGGATCTGCGACGGCAACTGGAAGGACTGCCGTTACGGCAAGGCCCAGGTCCGGGTGGAGTGCCGTTATGTCGGGGCCAACGCCGGACAGTACGTGCTCAATGGCGACACGTGCACCCATGTCGGCACCGAGACCATCACCGAACCGGACCCGAACGACGCCACCCAGACCATCACCATCACCCGCCCCAAGGGCGACCGCGACCGGGTGGAGATCACCGACTACGTCTACAACCAGGACCAGGCGGTGACCGACGCCATCGCCCTGCGCACCCTGGCCCAGGACTGGTCCAGCCTGCGCATGCGCAAGGAGGAGCTGGACCGGGAAATCAAGCTGCGCGAGGACAACTTCAACAGCTGGTTCAGCGGCGGCGATTCGATCCTGTCGAAGATGAAGGCGCAGCGCGACGACAGCCAGCATTGCGGCGCCAGCCCGCAGACCGCCATGACCCGGCAGAAGTGCGACAACGCCAACCTCACGGTCCTGTACATCGAGACCTGCCAGAAGCCCGAGCCGGTACGCGAGTGCAAGGCGGTCAGCCCCGGCACCGGCCGCTACCGGGACGCGGCGTGCACCGACCGCAATGGCAGCGATGCCGAAAAGAACTACGGCTGGGTCGAGACCCTGTCGCCGCCACCCTACCCGCGCGACCCCACGCCGGATGCGGTCTGCAAGCCCAACATGCAGGACCGGCTCAACGAGCTCAGGGCCGAACAGGCCGGGCTGCAGCAGGGCATGGACAACGCCCGCAACGCCTACAACGGGCGCATCAACCGCAAGGAAGCACCGTGGCTGACGTACCCCACCGGCGCCGGCTACGACTGGTTCCAGTGGGCCATCGAGATCACCCGCGACAAGGACGACAACCCGGTCAGCTATGCCTGGAAGCAGTCGCCGATCGTGGAGACGTATACGTATTCCTGCAAGAAGTCGGAGAACCAACCGATCTGGGTGCCCGGCGATCCCAACGCCACCCCACCGACCGCCGGCTACTGGAAGGACAACTGGGTGGAAGTGGACAGCACCTGCACCGCCAACCGGCGGCTGCCGTTCTACGCGCCCGAACCCTACGGCGGCGGCCGCCCGCCACTGCTGATCACCAGTCCGGTGAACACGCCGCTGTTCGGGACGCTGCAGCTGTATGAACTGCTCCCGGAGAACGCCTGCGCGTACTTCAACAGCCGCCAGTGGAACGGCAGCCAGTGGTGGTGGCCCGGCAGCATCACCTGGGGCGACACCTACAAGGTGGGCCTGTACTGCCAGCGCTATCCCTACAGCCGCGCGTTCGAGGACTGGAAGCGCGCCAAGCTCGGCGCCAGCAACGCCAAGAAGCACTACGAAGACCTCTACGCCCAATACGAGAAGCTGAAGCAGGAGTACGAGGACATGCGCAGCGGCAGCGTCAGCGGCGGCGACGAGATCCCGATGGCGTTCGGCGCCGAACCGGCGCTGGAATGGGCCGACTCGCGCGGCTCGGCCGGCCCGCAGCCGCTGGTGCAGCCATGAGCCGCGCCCCGCACCGCCTGGCCCGCGCCGGCTTCACCCTGGTGGAACTGGCCGTGGCGCTGGCCATCGCCGCGCTGCTGACGGTCCTGCTGGTCAGCCTGTTGCCGCTCGGCAACAGGGTGCTCGACGCCGAGCGCCAGCGGCAGGAACTGGCGCAGGCCGAACAGGCGCTACTGGGCTACATGCGCAGTACCGGGCACCTGCCCACGGCCGACGGCGACGGCAACGGCCGCGCCACCGGTGCCGCCGTGGGCTGGCTGCCGGTGGCCGAGCTCGGGCTGCCCGCCCGCATGCGCATCCACTACCAGGTGCAACCGCGGCTGGCGGTGGCGCCGGGCAACGCCTTCGATCCGCTGCTGCCGCCCACCGATCCGCTGGCGGTCACCGGCAACAGCAACGGCCTGGACCTGTGCATGCAGTTGCTGCTGGAACAGCGCAGCGACATACCGATGGCCGGGCTGGGCATGCCGGTGGCCTACTACCTGGGCCATTCCGGGCTGGCCGGGCACGGCCGCGCCGATGCCGACGCGCAGTGGAAGCCGGCGGCGCAGACCATGCCCGGCACCCCCACCGACAGCGACCTGGCCACGGTCGCCGCCGGCCCCGGCGAACTCGCCAGCCGCCTGTCGTGCACCGATCGCCTGGCCCGCGCCCAGGGCAGCGCGCAGGCCGCGCAATCGGCCTGGAGCTCGCTGGAGCTGACCCGCTTCAACTTCGAGTTCCGCGAGTTCGACATCCACATCGCCGAAACCACCCGCGACCAGGCCGCCGTCAGCCTGGCGCTGGCGGTCTACGCCATGGCCGAGTCGATCACCAACGAGGCCATCGCCCTCACCCTGCTGGCCTCGGGCTGGCCGCCGGACGGGCTGACCATCGCCGCCGGCGCCAAGCAGCTGGCCAAGTCGGTGGTGTCCATGGGCATGGCGGCCAAGAGCCTGGCCAGCGCGGCCATCGCCCTGAAGGACGCCCAGGATGCGGTGGAGGACGCCAGGACCCGGCGCGACCAGGTCAGGAACTTCATGGAGCGGATCGACACGCTCTACCAGGACGCCCGCGACACCGCCCTCACCCTGGATCGCGCAGGACTGAACCCATGACGCCCACCGCCATCTCCCACGCCCGCGCGCGCCAGCGCGGCTTCTCGCTGATCGAACTGACCGTGGCCCTGGTCATCCTCGGCATCATCGGCATCCTGCTCACCCGCTGGCTGAGCGACACCGCGCACGAGCGCAGCCAGGTGGCGCAGCGCGACCTGCTGCAGCGCGCCGACGACGCGGTGCTGGGCTATGCCACCATCCACGCGCGCCTGCCCTGCCCGGCCAGCCCGCTCAGCGATGGCCGAGAGGACTGCGCCCAGGGCGAGGTCGGTACCCTGCCCTGGCGCACGCTGAGCCTGCCCGACCGCCGCGCCGGCAACATCCGCTACGGCGTCCTGCGCCGCAGCGGCGACAGCACGCCGTTGGCCGGCTGGAGCACCGCCGCCCAGCGCGTGGCCGACGTGGATACCGCGTTGCCGGCCGACCTGGCGCAGATCGCGGACCAGGCGGTGCCGCTGCAGGTGACCATCAACGCGCCGCGGTTCGTGCCCTTCAGCAAGCTCCAGCCGTGGGACAACTGCAGCGTGGTCGATTGCGCCAACCTGCCGCACAGCGGACTGAACAGCCTGAACAGCATGGATTTGTGCAATGCCCTGCGCAACGCAGCGATGCTGCCGGCCAGCGCGGAGCACGTACACACCCGGCGCGAGCTGGAGCCGGCGCAGGTCGCCGGCAACGTCGCCTACGCGCTGGCGGTGGTCGATCCGCTCGCGCCCGCGCACGACACCACCTCACCGGTGTTCCAGTCGCCGCGCCGCCCCGGCGGCGGCCCCGACAACTACCAGGACAAGGTGCTGGCGGTGGGCATCGACCAGCTGTGGAGCCGCCTGCGCTGCGGCGAGCACTACGCCCCGGCGCTGTACGCGCACGCCAACGTGGCCATGGCCGCGCGCCTGACCACGCCGGCCATGGCCAACCACGAGGTGCAGCTGGACATCATGGTCGAGCTGGGCGTGGCCGAAGCCATGAACGCCTCGGTGGCGCTCATCGACGCCACCGCCGACCTGATCAACACCACCTCCGAGACCCTGGACACCATCGCCGAGATGTTCGAAACCTATGGCGGCTGGAACTGGCGCGTGGCCGTCGCCGGCGGCAGCATCGGCACCGCCGTCGGCAGCACCATCGCCGCCGGCGCGGCGCTGGCCGCGGCAGGCACCTATGCCGCCACCTCGCGGCAATACCGCGACCAGTTCGCCGCCCGCTTCCCCGACGAGGCACGCCGACTGGAAATCGAGATCGTCAGCAATGCACGCCGCGCCGACATGCTCGGCGGCTTCCCCGACGACACCGTGCGCACCGCGGCGAAGAACCTGCAGTACACCGGGCCCTGAGCCGGACGCGCCAAGGCAACGGGCCGGCGGCCGATCCCGCCCCGCCCGCCTGCCCGCCGCCCCGGCATGCGGGTCCGCGCGCGTGCCGGGGCGGACACGCGCGCATGCCGCCCTGTCATCGAACGGGAAGGTCAGGGAACGAAAAAGCCGCCATCGACGGACGATGGCGGCGCTGTGTGCGGGTGCGGCCGGGATGTAGACGGTGCCCGGTAACGGACCGCCGGCGCGGTCATGCGCCGGCGCCCGGCTCAGGCACGCATCGCCTTGTCCTGCGGTGCCGCGCGCGGCGCGCGGATGCGGCCATAGCCACGCAGCGATGGCGCGGCCGCATGGCGCTGCGCGATCTCCATCGCCAGCGTGTGGGTCGCCGTCTGTGGCTCCACCGCCAGTTCCTGCTCCAGCCCGCGGGCCAGCGTCCGGTAGCAGTGCAGGGCCATGTCCGGTTCACCACGCTGCGCGTACAGGCGCATCAGGCTGCGCTGCTGCGATTCGTTCCACGGGTCGAGCATCACGTGGCGTCGGCACAGGTTCACCGCGACCTCCAGGTCCTGGCTGGCGGTAGCGTCCTCGCGCGCGCGCTCCAGTGCCTTGAGCAGGCGCTGCAGGGCCCAGGCCCTGGCGCCCGGCAGCCATTCGCAGAATTCGTCGCAGTGCTCCAGGGCCACGCCTTCGAGCAGTTCGCCGGCGTCCTCCAGCCACTCCCGCGCGGCGCTGCCGGCGTTCTGTACCGGTTCCAGCAGGTCGATGTCGAACAGCCCCTGCGACGCCTGCGGGCACAGGTGCACGTGCTCGCGGTCGATCAGCAGCACGCCTTCGCCGGCGACGGCGACGATCGCGCGGTTCAGATCGGCCAGCACCTGGCGCAGGTTGGTCAGCGCCGCCCCCGGGGCGAGGTCGGGCCACAGCATCGCCGCGATGCGGCTGCGGCGATGCACGCGCGGGCGCTCGACCGCCAGGTAGGCCAGCAGTGCCCAGCCCTTGCGGTAGGCAAGGCGCCCACCCTCGCCGATGCGGCATTGCCCGAGCAGCCGGACCAGCGGCTGCGCGTTACCCGGCCACGCGCTCATGGCCCGGTCCCCCCGGTGCGGTTCGATAGACACAGGCTTCCATTCCCCCTATGGCAGGCGAGAAAACGGTTCATGTGGTTCCCCAGCGTTCGGATTGGCGGCCCGCTGTTTTTCGGGGCCTCACTGATAAAACCGTGAAAACCGTCCGCGTCCCATCACGCTTCTTCACCTGCTGTCGACGCCGCTGCAGACCGACAGCCGGATCCGGCCGCGGAGCGACGCGTGCCGCGCCGCTGGCGCGTCTGCATGTGGGCGCATGCGGCGGGCGCGGGCGTCCCCAATGCGTGGCGCGATCCGCGCAACTGGCATGTCGGCGGCACCCTGGCGCAGCCCCGGCAAACCACTTTCATCGGCAACCATGCCGCAGTGACAACCGTTTCCGACGCCCGCGGCCGGACACATGCGGGTAACCGGCCGCCATGCTTGACAATGCCGAAAGTGCCGTGGTTATCTCGAGCCATGCTGCAACGCCACACCAGCGCCAATTCGAACCGCACCCCGGCCACCGCCGCGGCGTCGCTGCTCGTACTCGTGCTTATTACCGAGCCCACAGGTGCGGGACGAGCTGGCGCGTAGCAAAGAAAAGCCAGATTCGATCAAAAACCCCGCGCCGACCCCGGTGCGGGGTTTTTCGTTTCCAGCATCCATTTCAACTGAAACCATGTTCACCACCGATACCGCCACGCACAAACACAGCACCCGCGCCGCCATGCGCGCCGCTGCGGCGTGCATGGCCCTGATCCCTCCCCCGGCGGCCGCCGCGTCCTGACGCGACGGCCGTTTTCTTTTGCGCTCCCTCTCTCACTGCAAGGAACCGAGTCCATGAGCTCCAACGAACTGCCCCAGATCAAGATCGCCGTCATCGGTTACGGCAGCCAAGGCCGCGCGCATGCGCTGAACCTGCGTGAATCGGGCTTCGAGGTAACCGTGGGCCTGCGCCCGGGCGGCCCGACCGAAGCCAAGGCCCAGGCCGACGGCTTCGTGGTCAAGACGCCGGCCGAGGCGGTCAAGGACGCCGACCTGGTCGCGGTGCTGACCCCGGACATGGTGCAGAAGAAGCTCTACGAGGACGTGCTGGCACCGAACATGAAGCAGGGCGCCTGCCTGCTGTTCGCCCACGGCCTGAACGTGCACTACGGCATGATCGCCCCGCGCGAGGACCTGGACGTGGTGCTGGTGGCGCCCAAGGGCCCGGGCGCGCTGGTGCGCCGTGAGTACGAGATCGGCCGCGGCGTGCCGTGCATCTACGCCGTCTACCAGGACCGCAGCGGCAAGGCCGAGCAGTTCGCGCTGGCCTATGCCGCCGGCCTGGGCGGCGCCCGCGCCAACATCATCAAGACCACCTTCAAGGAAGAGACCGAAACCGACCTGTTCGGCGAGCAGGCGGTGCTGTGCGGCGGCGCCTCGGCGCTGGTGCAGGCCGGCTTCGAGACCCTGGTCGAAGCCGGTTACCAGCCGGAGATCGCCTACTACGAAGTGCTGCACGAGCTGAAGCTGATCGTCGACCTGTTCTACGAAGGCGGCATCACCCGCATGCTCGAGTTCGTCTCCGAGACCGCGCAGTACGGCGACTACGTCAGCGGCCCGCGGGTGATCGACGCCAGCACCAAGGCGCGCATGAAGGACGTGCTCACCGACATCCAGAACGGCACCTTCACCAAGAACTGGGTGGCCGAGTACGAAGCCGGGCTGCCGAACTACAACCGGTTCAAGCAGGCCGACCTGGAGCACCCGATCGAGAAGGTCGGCAAGGAGCTGCGCGCCAAGATGGTCTGGCTGCAGGCGCAGAACGCGTAACCGCGCGGTCCCCCACCCGCACAGAGCAAAGGTCAAGGTCGCTGCATGAACACTCCCGTCCACGGCGCGCCACGCAATGGCGCACGCTGGTTGACGCAGGCCCTGGAGGCCGAAGGCGTGCAGACGCTGTTCGGCTACCCGGGCGGCACCATCATGCCGTTCTACGACGCATTGGTGGATTCCACCCTCAAGCACATCCTGGTGCGCCATGAGCAGGGCGCGGCGCTGGCCGCCAACGGCTACGCCCGCGCCAGCGGCAAGGTCGGCGTGTGCGTGGCCACCTCCGGCCCCGGCGCGTCCAACCTGGTCACCGGCATCGCCGACGCGATGCTCGACTCGGTACCGATGGTGTGCCTGACCGGACAGGTCGGCACGCCGCTGCTGGGCACCGATGCGTTCCAGGAGCTGGACGTGTTCGGCATGACCCTGCCCATCGTCAAGCACAGCTGGCTGGTGCGCCGCGTCGACGACCTGCCGCAGGTGGTGGCCGATGCGTTCCGTGTGGCCCGCGAAGGCCGCCCGGGCCCGGTGCTGATCGACCTGCCCAAGGACGTGCAGCTGGCCGACGCCTCGCACCTGCCCGAGCACGTGCCGGCCACGGTTGCCCCGCTGCCGCCGCCGGACCCGCAGCGCCTGGCCGCGGCGCTGGAGATGATCGCCGCCGCCGAGAAGCCGGTGGTGTACGGCGGCGGCGGCATCGCCCTGGGCGGCGCGGTGGAGGACTTCCGCCGCTTCGTCGAGGCCTCCGGCATCCCCACCGTGCTGACCCTGCGCGGGCTGGGCGCGCTGCCGGCCAACCACCCGCAGTACCTGGGCATGCTGGGCATGCACGGCACCCGCGCCGCCAACATGGCGGTGCAGGAGTCGGACCTGCTGATCGTGGTCGGCGCCCGCTTCGACGACCGCGCCACCGGCAAGCTGGCCGAGTTCGCGCCGTTCGCGCGGGTCATCCACCTGGATGCCGACGCCTACGAGATCGACAAGCTGCGCGGCGCCGACATCGCCCTGCCCGGCGACCTCAAGGCCGGCCTGCGCGCGTTGTCCGGCAACCGCGGCAACTGCAACGGCTGGCGCGCGCGCTGCGCCGCCAACCGCGAGAAGTTCGCCGCGCGCTACGACGCCCCCGGCCAGGACATCTACGCCCCGGCGCTGCTCAAGCGGCTGAGCGAGATCGCGCCGCCGGACACGGTCATCGCCTGCGACGTCGGCCAGCACCAGATGTGGGTGGCCCAGCACTGCCGCTTCAACCACCCGCGCAACCACCTGACTTCCGGCGCGCTGGGCACCATGGGCTTCGGCCTGCCGGCGGCGATGGGCGCGCAGTTCGCCTGCCCGGACCGCACCGTGGTGCTGGTCTCCGGCGACGGCAGTTTCATGATGAACGTGCAGGAGCTTGCGACCATCGCCCGCTGCCGCCTGCCGGTGAAGATCGTGCTGCTGGACAACGCCTCGCTGGGCATGGTGCGGCAGTGGCAGGAACTGTTCTTCGCCGAGCGCTACAGCGAGATCGACCTGTCCGACAACCCGGACTTCGCCACGCTGGCGCAGGTGTTCGGCATCCCGGCCACGCGCATCACCCAGCGCGCCGACGTCGAGGACGCGCTGGCCGCGCTGCTCGACACCCCCGGCCCGGCGCTGCTGCACGTGGCCATCGACGCGCGCGCCAACGTGTGGCCGCTGGTGCCGCCGAACAACGCCAACAGCACCATGCTGGAAGGCAACCCCGCCCATGCCAAGGCAACGCAGGAGAGTTCCAATGCAATACCGGCTTGACCTGGTGCTGACCCCCGCCGAAGGCGCGCTGCTGCGCGTGCTGGGCATGGTCGAGCGCCGGGGCTTCGCGCCCTGCAACATCGCCGGCAGCCGCCAGCCCGCCGACGCCGGCCGCTGGCACGTGCAGCTGGAAGTCAGCGGCGAGCGCCCGCCGGAAACCCTGTGCCGGCAGCTGGAAAAGGTCTACGACTGCGAATCGGTGCGGATCGTGGCGCTGGAACCGGCCGGGGTGGCGGCATGAATCCCGACGTAGGCGACGTACGGCGCCTGCCCTGTCCCGCGCGGGGCAGGGTCCGCGCGCGGAGGCGTCTTCTTCGACGCCCACCGCACGCCCCGGGCCTTGGCCACGTACATGCCTGACCTTGGCCGCCCCGTCGTCGCCGCCGTGGACACCGGCGCGATCAACGTCAGCGTCGCCGACGTGCTGGCCGCGCAGGCGCGGCTGCGGCGCTTCCTGCCGCCCACCCCGCTGCACTACGCCGAGCGCTTCGGCACCTGGCTCAAGCTGGAGAACCTGCAGCGCACCGGCTCCTACAAGGTGCGCGGCGCGCTGAACGCAATGCTGGCCGCCCTGGAACGCGGCGACGAACGCCCGGTGATCTGCGCCTCGGCCGGCAACCACGCCCAGGGCGTGGCCTGGGCCTCGTTCCGGCTCGGCGTGCAGGCCATCACGGTGATGCCGCACGGCGCACCGGCCACCAAGATCGCCGGCGTGCAGCACTGGGGCGCCACCGTGCGCCAGCACGGCAACAGCTACGACGAGGCCTATGCGTTCGCCCGCGAGCTGGCCGAGCAGAACGGCTACCGCTTCCTGTCCGCGTTCGACGACCCGGACGTGATCGCCGGCCAGGGCACGCTGGGCATCGAACTCGCCCCGCACGCACCGGACGTGGTGATCGTGCCGATCGGCGGCGGCGGCCTGGCCTCGGGCGTGGCGCTGGCGCTGAAGTCGCAGGGCGTGCGCATCATCGGCGCCCAGGTCGAGGGCGTGGATTCGATGGCGCGCGCGATCAAGGGCGACGTGCGCGAAATCGCCCCGGTCGCCACCCTGGCCGACGGCGTCAAGGTCAAGATCCCCGGTTTCCTCACCCGCCGCCTGTGCGCCAACCTGCTCGACGACGTGGTCATCGTGCGCGAAGCCGAACTGCGCGAAACCCTGGTGCGGCTGGCGCTGGAGGAACACGTCATCGCCGAAGGCGCCGGCGCGCTGGCGCTGGCCGCCGGCCGCCGCGTCGCCGGCAAGCGCAAGTGCGCGGTGGTGTCCGGCGGCAACATCGACGCCACCGTGCTGTCCACGCTGCTGTCCGAAGTGCGCCCCAGCCCGCCGCGCAAACCGCGCCGGCGCAACGCCGAACGACTTAGAAGCCGCGTCGCCCCCAACGCGCCGCGGCCCTCCCGAAACGAACACCCCAACATCATCGCACCCGCTGTCGAGGAGACCCTCTGGTGACTACTCCAACCATCAACACCCCGCGAATTACCATCTTCGACACGACCCTGCGCGATGGCGAACAGTCACCGGGCTGCAGCATGACCCCACCGCAGAAGCTGGTGATGGCGCGCGCCCTGGCCGAGCTGGGCATGGACGTGATCGAAACCGGCTTCCCGGCAAGTTCCCAATCCGACCGCGAGGCCATGGCGCTGATCGGCCGCGAAATACGCGACCCGGTGCTGGCGGTGCTGTCGCGCTGCCTGCCCGGCGACATCGAGACCTCGGCCAGGGCGCTGGAGGCGGCGGCGCGGCCGCGCCTGCACGTGTTCCTGTCCACCAGCCCGCTGCACCGCGAACACAAGCTGCGCATGAGCCGGGAGCAGGTGCTCGAATCGGTACACAAGCATGTGAGCATGGCGCGCGGCTACATCGACGACGTCGAGTTCTCGGCCGAGGACGCCACCCGCACCGAGCTGGAGTTCCTGACCGAAGTGGCGCAGGTCGCCATCGCCGCCGGCGCCCGCACCATCAACCTGCCCGACACCGTGGGCTTCACCACCCCGGACGAGATCCGCGCGATGTTCCGGCACGTCATCGGCAATGCCGCCGGCGCCGACAAGGTCATCTTCAGCGCCCACTGCCACAACGACCTGGGCCTGGCCGTGGCCAACTCGCTGGCCGCCATCGAAGGCGGCGCGCGCCAGGTGGAAGGGTCCATCAACGGCATCGGCGAGCGCGCCGGCAACTGCGCGCTGGAGGAGATCGCCATGGTGCTGAAGGTGCGCAACGCGTTCTACAACTTCGACACGGGCTTTGACACCCGCCGCATCGTGCCGACCTCGCAGCTGCTGCGGCGGTTGGTGGGCATGCCGGTCCAGCGCAACAAGGCCATCGTCGGCGCCAACGCGTTCGCGCACGAGTCGGGCATCCACCAGCACGGCATGCTGCGTAACCGCAACACCTACGAGATCATGCGTCCGGAAGACGTGGGCTGGGAGTCCTCGCAGATGGTGCTGGGCCGCCACAGCGGCCGCGCCGCGGTCGAGGCGCGCCTGCGTGCGCTGGGCTACTGGCTGGAAGAGGAAGAGCTGAAGCTGGTGTTCGACCAGTTCAAAGCGCTGTGCGAGCAGCAGCGCGTGGTCACCGACGCCGACCTGCAGACCCTGATGCAGGGCAACTCGGGCGGCGACGGCTACCGCCTGGCGTCGATGACCATCAGCGACGTCGGCAGCCGCGCCAATGCGCTGGTCGAACTGTCCGACCCGGAAGGCAACCGCGTGGCCGAAACCGCGCAGGGCGACGGCCCGGTGGATGCACTGTTCTCGGCGCTGTCGGCCGCCACCGGCGTGCAGCTGACCCTGGACAGCTACCACGTGCACAGCGTCGGCATCGGCGCCGACGCGCGCGGCGAGGCCAACCTGGGCGTGCGCCACGAGGGCAATATCTACGAAGGTACCGGCACCAGCCGTGACATCATCGAGGCCAGCGCGCTGGCCTGGCTGGACGTCACCAACCGCCTGCTGCGCCAGCGCGAAGGCAACAAGACCCAGGAAGCCGTCAGCGCCTGAGCGCGACGGCCCCGCATAGGCAACGGAACCAACACGCAATGAGCTCCGCACCCAAGACCCTGTACGACAAACTGTGGGACGCGCACGTCGTCGTCCCCGAAAGCGACAGCGCGCCGGCCGTGCTGTACATCGACCTGCACCTGATCCACGAAGTCACCTCGCCGCAGGCGTTCACCGAGCTGCGCGAGCGCGGACTGAAGCCGCGCCGCCCGGACCGCACCAAGGCGACCATGGACCACTCCACGCCGACCCTGCCGGCCGGCGCCGACGGCAGACTGCCGTATGCAAGCAAGGCCTCCGAGGCGCAGGTACAAATGCTGGCCCGGAACTGCGCCGAATACGGCATCGAGCTGTTCGACATGGCCTCCAGCAGCCGCGGCATCGTCCACGTGATCGCCCCGGAGCAGGGCTTCACCCAGCCGGGCATGACGATTGTCTGTGGCGACAGCCACACCTCCACCCACGGCGCGTTCGGCGCGCTGGCCTTCGGCATCGGCACCAGCGAAGTGGGCCACGTGCTGGCCACGCAGTGCCTGCTGCAGCGCAAGGCCAAAACTATGGCGATCACCGTTGACGGCGAACTGGCGCCGGGCGTCGGCGCCAAGGACGTGGTGCTGCACATCATCGGCGTGATCGGGGTCAACGGCGGCACCGGCCACGTGCTGGAGTTCCGCGGTTCCACCATCGCCGCGATGGACATGGAACAGCGCATGACCCTGTGCAACATGTCCATCGAGGCCGGCGCCCGCGCCGGCATGGTGGCGCCGGACCAGACCACCTTCGACTGGGTCGCCAACACCCCGCGCGGCCCCAAGGGCGCCGAGTTCGACAAGGCGGTTGCCCACTGGAAGACGCTGCACAGCGACGACGGCGCGCGCTTCGACGTGGAAGTGCGCATCGACGCCGCCGACATCCGCCCCACCCTGACCTGGGGCACGCACCCGGGCACCGCCATCGCGGTGGACGCGCCGATCCCGGCCGCCAACGACGCCGCCGCGCAGAAGGGCCTGGATTACATGAAGTTCGAAGCCGGCCACGCGCTGGCCGGCACGCCGGTGGACGTGGTGTTCGTCGGCTCCTGCACCAACGGCCGCCTGAGCGACATGCGCGAGGTGGCGCAGGTGCTGCGTGGCCGCCGCGTCGCCGCCGGCGTGCGCATGCTGGTGGTGCCCGGCTCGGAGATCGTCAAGCGCGACGCCGAGGCCGAAGGCATCCACGAGATCGTGCGCGCCGCCGGCGCCGAATGGCGCGAACCGGGCTGCTCGATGTGCATCGCCATGAACGGCGACCTGGTCGCACCGGGCCAGCTGGCGGTGAGCACCAGCAACCGCAATTTCGAGGGCCGCCAGGGCCCGGGCTCGCGCACCCTGCTGGCCTCGCCGCTGAGTGCGGCCTGGGCCGCGGTGAACGGCAAGGTCGCCGACGTGCGTGAACTGTTCGACCAGGAGGTGGCGTGATGGCCGGTTTCCGTACCCTGAGCTCGCGCAGCGTGGTGCTGCGCCAGACCAACATCGACACCGACCAGATCATCCCGGCGCGGTTCCTGTCCACCACCGAGCGTGCCGGCCTGGGCAAGAACGCGTTCAACGACTGGCGCTGGCAGGCCGACGGCACGCCGAACCCGGCATTCGCCTTCAACCAGCCGCAGAACGCCGGCCGCTCGATCCTGCTGGCCGGGCGCAACTTCGGCTGCGGCTCCTCGCGCGAGCACGCGCCGTGGGCGCTGACCGACCTGGGCCTGCGCGCCATCGTCAGCAGCGAGATCGCCGACATCTTCCGCGGCAATGCGCTGAAGAACGGCCTGCTGCCGATCGTGCTGGACGAAGCCGACGTGCAGGAACTGATGCAGCGCCCGGACGACGAGCTGACCATCGACGTGGCCGCGCGCGAACTGCGAACCCCCGCCGGCAAGGTGTACGCCTTCCCGCTGGACGGCTTCTCGCAGACCTGCCTGCTGGAAGGCGTAGACCAGCTGGGCTGGCTGCTTGGCCGCGTGGACGAGATCGAACGCTACGAGGCCGCGCGCGCAGCGTGACGCCCCCTACCGCCCGCACCCGCCGCCACGGGTGCCGGGCCGAACGACAGCAACAGGACAACCGGAACCCCCATGCAAGCCAACATCGTCGTACTGCCGGGTGACGGCATCGGCCCCGAGATCACCGTCGCCGCGGTGGACGTGCTCAAGGCCATCGCCGCGCGCTTCGGCCATGACTTCACTTTCGCCGAGCACGATATCGGCGGCATCGCCATCGACAACCACGGCGAGCCGCTGCCGGCCGCCACCCTGGACGCGTGCAGCAGGGCCGACGCCGTGCTGCTCGGCGCCGTCGGCGGGCCCAAGTGGTCCGACCCCAACGCCAAGGTGCGCCCGGAACAGGGCCTGCTGGCCATCCGCAAGGCGCTGGGCCTGTTCGCCAACCTGCGCCCGGTGCGCACCCACCCGGCCGCGCTGCACGCCTCGCCGATCAAGCCCGAACTGCTCGCCGACGTGGACTTCGTGGTGGTGCGCGAACTGACCGGCGGCATCTACTTCGGCGACAAGACCCGCGACGCCGACAGCGCCAGCGACCTGTGCCGCTACACCGTGGCCGAGATCGAGCGCGTGCTGCGCAGCGCCTTCCGCCTGGCCCGGCAGCGCCGCGGCAGGCTGACCTCGGTGGACAAGGCCAACGTGCTGGAAACCTCACGGCTGTGGCGCGACGTGGCCGCGCGCATCGGCCGCGAGGAATTCCCCGACGTGGAACTGGAACACCAGCTGGTCGATTCCATGGCCATGCACCTGATCGCCAAGCCGCGCGCCTACGACGTGATCGTCACCGAAAACATGTTCGGCGACATCCTCACCGACGAGGCCTCGATGCTGGCCGGCTCGCTGGGCCTGCTGCCGTCCGCCTCGCTGGGCGAACAGGGCAAGGTGGGCATCTTCGAGCCGATCCACGGCTCGGCGCCGGACATCGCCGGCAAGGGCATCGCCAACCCCTACGCCACCATCCTCAGCGCGGCCATGCTGCTGCGCCACTCGCTGGGGCTGGAGGCCGAAGCCGCCGCCGTCGAGCAGGCGGTGGCCGCCGCGCTGGACGACGGCCTGTTCACCACCGACCTGGCCGCGCAGGGACGAGCGCTTTCCACATCCCAGGCGGCGCAGGCGGTGCTCGCCCGCCTGCAATGACCCACGACGCGGCCCCCGGGCCGCGTTTTTCGTTATGGCTGTCCTGTTGTTGTCCTTTCCCCACCTTCAGGAGGAATGCCCTTGAACCACCGCAGTCCCGACGCGTTCCTTGCGTACGTCGCCCGCCGCGACCCTGACCAGCCCGAGTTCCTGCAGGCGGTCAAGGAAGTCACCCTCAGCCTCTGGCCGTTCCTGCAGCAGCACCCGCAGTACGCGCGGCATGGCCTGCTCGAACGCCTGGTGGAACCGGAACGGGTCATCCAGTTCCGCGTGGCCTGGGCCGACGACAGCGGCCGCACCCACGTCAACCGCGCTTTCCGCGTGCAGCACAGCGCGGCCATCGGCCCGTTCAAGGGCGGCATGCGCTTCCACCCCTCGGTGAACCTGTCGATCCTGAAGTTCCTGGCCTTCGAGCAGACCTTCAAGAACGCGCTGACCACCCTGCCCATGGGCGGCGGCAAGGGCGGCGCGGACTTCGACCCCAAGGGCAAGAGCGAGGGCGAGGTGATGCGCTTCTGCCAGGCGCTGATGCTGGAACTTTACCGCCACCTCGGCGCGGACACCGACGTGCCGGCCGGCGACATCGGCGTGGGCGCGCGTGAGGTCGGCTTCATGGCCGGCATGATGAAGAAACTCAGCAACGACGCCGCCTGCGTATTCACCGGCAAGGGCCTGGCCTACGGCGGCAGCCTGATGCGCCCGGAAGCCACCGGCTACGGCACCGTCTACTTCGTCGAACAGATGCTGCACCACGCCCGCCGCGAAACCCACGGCGCCAGGGTACTGATCTCCGGCTCCGGCAACGTGGCCCAGTTCGCCGCGCTCAAGGCCGCCGAACTCGGCGGCAAGGTGCTCACCTTCTCCGACTCCGGCGGCACCCTCTATGCCCGCGACGGCTTCGACGAACAGGCGATGCAGGAGGTGATGGCGCTGAAGAACGAACGCCGCGGCCGCCTGGCCGAGCTGGCCGGCGACAAGCGCTTTGAATTCCTCGAAGGCCGCCGCCCCTGGCACATCCCGGCCGACATCGCCCTGCCCTGCGCCACCCAGAACGAACTGGACGAAAGCGACGCCCGCACCCTCGTGCACAACGGCGCCCTGTGCGTGGCCGAAGGCGCCAACATGCCCTCCACCCTGGAAGCGGTGGACGTGTTCCTGAAGGCCGGCACCCTGTACGCCCCCGGCAAGGCCAGCAACGCCGGCGGCGTCGCCACCTCCGGCCTGGAAATGAGCCAGAACGCATTGCGCCTGTCCTGGCGCCACGCCGACGTGGACGAACGCCTGCACGTGATCATGAAGGAGATCCACGCCAACTGCGTGCAGCACGGCAAGCGCGCGGACGGCAGCGTCAACTATGTTGACGGCGCGAATATCGCGGGGTTCGTGAAGGTGGCCGATGCGATGTTGGCGCAGGGGTTGTATTGAGGTTTGCTGGTTCCTTCTTCCACCGGGAAGAAGGGATACCCGCCCACAGCTACAAACAATTCGCCTCCTTCAAGCGCACGAAAGCTTGCGCTATGCGGCGCAGTTCGGGAGTAATTGATATGGTCGCGAACGCGCGGCGTCTGTCATCAGGCTCGGGAGTGACCCACGCCCCAAATCTTTACCAAAGCCATTGACCTTTCGGCATCACTCCATCTTCACATTAGCGCCGGAAAGCGGGAGACTGGGGTAGCTCCGCGATTAGGCGGTCGAATAGGCGTTAACTGCGAGGAGAAGTTCATTGGCACTCACGAGAAGCACAATTGATCGGGCTGGAGCCGCACTTGCGAAAGACAGCTTTCGAGATGTTGAAGACATGGTGGCATTGGAAGAAGCATTCGATGAGTACCGCAAATCGCATCTAGAGCCACTCTCAGAAACAACCCTTGAGTTACAAGCATGGCTTAACGAGTACGGTCACGACTATTACATCGCACAGCGTCTAAAGCGTAAGCCTCAAATCATTCGCAAGCTAAATCGACTTAGCGTTCGACTTACTCAGCTGCAAGACATAGGCGGCTGCAGAATTATTGTTGAGAAGAACGACCTCGTAGATCAACTTGTCCAATTTTTGAAGGACAAGATTGAAAAAACTGATGACCTGAAGCTGAAAAGGGTCACTGACTATCGCGAGAAGGGGCGAGACATCACCGGCTACCGTTCTGTCCACTTACTCCTCGAAAGGAATGAAAAGAAACTAGAACTTCAGGTGAGGAGCCGGATTCAACACTACTGGGCAGAGAGCATTGAACGAACTTCCGTTATTTACGGCCATCACCTAAAAGAAGGAGAAGGCGACCCCGTTGTCATCTCCTATTTCCAAAAGCTGTCGGATGCATTCTTTGAAATTGAGTCGGGCAGAACACCATCCGCCCGCTCTCGACTTGAAATAGATGTAGCAAAGAGCGATGCAGAGAGCATTATTCGGACTGGAAATCCCACAAACGCCATAGACAGCCATGTAAATGAAGACATCATTCTTACACTGACAGAGAAAGAAAAGCGTAGTGCCAGCCCCATAAACAACTGGATCATCGTCTTCGACTGGAACACTGGCCAGTTCGTAAGCTGGGACATCGTCGGGAAAACACCTGATGAAGCAATCGAAGCTTATGTGCGCTACGAAAATCAGTTCCCGGTTGAGAGAAACTTTGAGGTTGTCCTCATTGGCTCTTCTCGGGTAGCCACCGTCAGAAAGACCCATAGCCACTACTTTGGGATTGAAGACTACGACAAGATCCTAGAAAGCCTTGACGATTCAATTCAAGGCTTTGAGAGTATGGGCGCAATCGATGTCTCTGGCCGCCAAGTCTTGCTCAAGCTCTATACAAAGCATTTCTGGGGCCAAAAAACCGTCGCTCAAGAGACGCTCCGAAATCATTTTTGCAAAGGCGTCAAGAATCTAGACGCAACATTAGACAAGCTCGTTCAACAGGGTCTCGTTTTGCGAGAATCGGCTTCTGGCCCAGTCTCCTTGAACATCAAGGCTAGACCAGAGATTGACAAGCTTGTTTCATAAGTTAGCAGCTAACAACTCGTTCAAGCCGACGCCGCTTCGCAGCGCGGCTTATCCCAAGCGCCAGACCCTATTGGATAATCATGCGCAGCCTCATAAAAGATCTAAAGGATGGCGATTCGACAAAGAGACTATCGATCCTGTCTGACATCGCGACCATCACCAGTGTTGTTCTTGTTTCCCTCTTGGCTCCGGCTCTCTCACTGACGTCAAGAACAAAGCTGAGCTTTTCGGCAATTGCATCAATTTCCACAATTGTTCTTCTCGCGGTTGCAGGGACGGCATTTTTACTTGTCGCACTCCTGTCTATTGACTCATGGCTATCCGGTCGGAAATCTCACAGGTTCCTACTCAGAGTTGCGCTGTGGTCTGTTGCTTTAGCGGTTGCCATCTTGGTAGCAGCGTTTATTCATGACCTCATCACCAGCACTTACTGGACATGAGGTCTAACAATTCATTCAAGCCGACGCCTCTTCACGGCGCTGCCTCATTCGAGCGTCAGGCATTGGGTTTACGTCAATAGATGCCATGGACTGACTTAGCCCGCCCATGGCATCAAAAGCAAGGCTACTCGTCAGCAGCAATCACTATTCCACGCCGAGTGACTATCACCCGCGCGTTCTGGCCGACTTTGAGGCCTGCGGCCTCCAGCCAGTCGCCGCACAGTCGCAGGTAGGGCACCTGTCGGGTCTTGAAGCGACGGTCCTTTTCCTTGGCTCGGCTCTCGTAGTACTGGCAGCCGACTTTCAGGATGCGCGACGTAAACCGGGGTTCGACCTGCTCGGTCATGGCGATCTCCTAGGCATGGATGGAGCCGCATGGCTTTCGGGCGCGGCGACCGCCTAGTAAAGGTGTGTTGAGCACCTGTGCCGATCTGATCACCGCACCCAGGTGAGGTCAACGTCAGGAAATCCCCCGCAGCCGCCCCAGAGTTACCCGATCCCGCTGCTCCAGATCCTGCACGGTTTCCACCTCGGTGAAGCCGCCCTGCTCCAGCAGCGCGCGGATGGCCGGGCCTTGGTCCCAGCCGTGTTCGAGCAGCAGCCAGCCGCCGGGGACGAGGTGGTCGGGGGCGCCGGCGATGATTTCGCGGATGGCGTCCAGGCCGTCGGCGCCGGAGGCCAGGGCCGGGGGCGGTTCGAAGCGCAGGTCGCCCTGCTGCAGGTGCGGGTCGCCGGCGGCGATGTAGGGCGGGTTGCTGGCGATCAGGTCGAAACGGTCCGCGCCCAGCGCGGCGTACCAGTGGCCGCGGCGGAACCAGACGTTGTCCAGGCCGTGGGCCTGGGCATTCTTCACCGCCACCGCCAGGGTGGGGCCGAGCAGGTCGGTGGCCATCACCGTGGCCAGCGGGCGTTCGCTGGCGATGGACAGGGCGATGGCGCCGCTGCCGGTGCCCAGGTCGGCGACGCGCGCCATGTGCTCGGCCGGCAGCCGCGCCAGCGCCTGTTCCACCAGCAGCTCGGTCTCCGGGCGCGGGATCAGGGTGGCGACGTTGACCTGCAGGTCCAGGGTCCAGAAGCCGCGGCGGCCGGTGAGGTAGGCCAGCGGGTGGCCTTCGGCGCGGCGCTGCAGCAGCAGTTCGAAGCGCTGGCGGGCGTCGTCGTCCACCGGGTCGGTGGCGTGGGCGAACAGCCAGGCGCGGTCCACGCCCAGCACGTGCAGCAGCAGTTGTTCGGCCTCGTGCCGGGCGTCCTCGCCGGGCAGCCGGGCGGCGCCTTCCCGCAACAGCGCAGCAACCTGGGGGGTGGACACTTCACTACCTCTTCGCGGGACGTTTCCGGGACCGGGAGGATAGTCACCCGGCCTGCCGCTGCCTACCGCGGCGGCGCCGGCCCGGGATCGAGCCTGCCTATGCCGCCCGTTCAGGTTTGGGCCAGATGCTGGCTTGGAAAGCCGTAAAACGCGCCCGATATCGGGGTGAGGGCCCGCTGCCGGGGCCGAATCAATAGCCAATACCTATTGATGCGATGCATTCAATTCATTTGTTTTATTAGGCACTGCCTATTAGCCTGTGCTCCACGGTTCACCACCCGTCCCTTCAACCAAGAGGAAGTTCCATGTCCCTTATCAACACCCAGGTCCAGCCGTTCAAGGTCAACGCCTTCCACAACGGCAAGTTCATCGAAGTCACCGAGGAAAGCCTGAAGGGCAAGTGGTCGGTGCTGATCTTCATGCCGGCGGCCTTCACCTTCAATTGCCCGACCGAGATCGAAGACGCGGCCGAGCATTACGCCGAGTTCCAGAAGGCCGGCACCGAGGTCTACATCGTCACCACCGACACCCACTTCTCGCACAAGGTGTGGCACGAGACCTCGCCGGCCGTGGGCAAGGCCAAGTTCCCGCTGATCGGCGACCCGACCCACCAGCTGACCAACGCCTTCGGCGTGCACATTCAGGAAGAAGGCCTGGCCCTGCGCGGCACCTTCGTGATCAACCCGGAAGGCGTGATCAAGACCATGGAAGTGCATTCCAACGAGATCGCGCGTGACGTGTCCGAGACCCTGCGCAAGCTGAAGGCCGCCCAGTTCACCGCCGCGCACCCGAACGAAGTGTGCCCGGCCAAGTGGAAGGAAGGCGAGAAGACCCTGACCCCGTCGCTGGACCTGGTCGGCAAGATCTAAGCGCCGGCAACCGGTGGAGGGAACCAGCAGGCAGTAGCAGCCAGGTTCCGCTCCCTGCACTCCCACCCCGCCCTGCGGCGGGTGTGGGGGTGAACCGAAGCCGCGCCGCGCCAGCCCGTGGTTCTGCCCGCCAGGCGCGGCTTCGGTTCACCCCTACTTTCCCGGCGGGTTGCCCTGGCAACCGCGTCCTCCCCCCGTTTTGCCTCGAACAAGGAGTTGCGCCGTGCTCGACGACACCCTCAAGACCCAGTTGCAGCAGTACATGGGCCTGCTGCGCCAGCCGCTGCGGCTGATCGCCTCGCTCGACGACAGCGCCGCCAGCACCGACATGCGCAGCCTGCTGGCGGACATCGTGGCCGCCGGCAACGGCAAGATCAGCCTGGACACCACGGGCAGCGATGCGCGCCGGCCGTCGTTCGTGATTGCCCGCGAGGGCGAAAGCCACGGCGTGCGCTTTGCCGGCCTGCCGCTGGGCCACGAATTCGAATCGCTGGTGCTGACCCTGCTGTGGACCGGCGGCCATCCGCCGAAGGTGGCGCAGGAGGTGATCGACGGCATCAAGGCGGTGGACGGCGAGTTCGCCTTCGAGGTGTACATGTCGCTGACCTGCCACAACTGCCCGGACGTGGTGCAGGCGCTGGCGCTGATGGCCATCGTCAACCCGAAGATCAGCACCACGGTGATCGAGGGCGGCGCGTTCCAGCAGGAAGTGGAGCAGCGCCAGGTGATGGCGGTGCCGATGGTGTTCCAGGGCGGTGAGATGTTCGACTCCGGGCGCATGACCCTGGAGCAGATCCTGGCGCGGCTGGACACCGGCGCGGCCAGGCGCGAAGCGGCGAAGATCGCCGCCAAGGACCCGTTCGACGTGCTGGTGGTGGGCGGTGGCCCGGCCGGCGCGGCCGCGGCGATCTACGCCGCGCGCAAGGGCATCCGCACCGGCGTGGCGGCCGAGCGCTTCGGCGGCCAGGTGCTGGACACCATGGCCATCGAGAACTTCATTTCGGTGCAGTACACCGAAGGCCCGAAGCTGGCCGCGGCGCTGGAGCAGCACGTGCGC
This sequence comes from Stenotrophomonas sp. Steno-Z10-HUANG, assembly GCF_056393075.1. NCBI lineage: Bacteria > Pseudomonadati > Pseudomonadota > Gammaproteobacteria > Lysobacterales > Lysobacteraceae > Stenotrophomonas > Stenotrophomonas sp. Steno-Z10-HUANG. The sequence continues at coordinate 290,966 of NZ_JBWJPA010000001.1, read as the reverse complement.
GAGTACGAGGTGGACATCATGAACCTGCAGCGCGCCACCCGGCTGGTGCCGGCCGGTGCCGATGGCCTGGTGGAAGTGGAGCTGGAGAACGGCGCGTCGCTGAAGTCCAAGAGCGTGATCCTGTCCACCGGTGCGCGCTGGCGGCAGATGAACGTGCCCGGCGAGGACGCGTACCGCAACAAGGGCGTGGCCTACTGCCCGCACTGCGACGGCCCGCTGTTCAAGGGCAAGCGCGTGGCGGTGATCGGCGGCGGCAACTCCGGCGTCGAGGCGGCCATCGACCTGGCCGGCATCGTCAGCCATGTCACCGTGTTCGAGTTCGACAGCAAGCTGCGCGCCGACCAGGTGCTGCAGGCCAAGCTGCACAGCCTGCCGAACGTGACCGTGGTGCTCAACGCGCAGACCACCGAGGTGCTGGGCGACGGCCAGAAGGTCACCGGCCTGGTGTACACCGACCGCGTCGGCGGCGATTCGCACCGGGTGGAACTGGAAGGCATCTTCGTGCAGATCGGCCTGCTGCCGAACACCGAGTGGCTGCGTGGCACGGTGGAGCTGAGCCCGCGCGGCGAGATCGTCATCGACGAGCGCGGCCAGACCAGCGTGCCGGGCGTGTTCGCCGCCGGCGACTGCACCACGGTGCCGTACAAGCAGATCATCATTGCCATGGGTGCCGGCTCCACCGCGGCGCTGAGCGCCTTCGACCACCTGATCCGCACGTCGGCACCGCAGCCGGCGCCGGCGGTGGCGGAGACCGCCTGATGTTCACCGCCCCTCCCGCTTTGCGGTGAGAGGGGCGGTTTGCGAACCCCGGCTTCGCGGCCCGCCGAACGCCCTTGCGCCAGCGCAGGGGCCGGGACACGGGGCGGAGGCCGGGGTGAAGGCAAGGCGCAGCGCCCCGTGCTGTCTGCATGCACGACGCTGTGCCCCTGCCCTCATCCGCCCCTGCGGGGCACCTGCATGCGGCGCATCCCCGTGCCGCACCCTCCGGGCGGCTTTGCCGTGCGGCCTGGCCGCCCTGCCAGGCTGTCTGCCGACGGAGCAGGCAACAACGTTCGGAGGCCGGAATGAACCTGCGTGACCTCAAGTACCTGGTGGCGCTGGCCGAGCACAAGCACTTCGGCCGCGCGGCGGCGGCGTGTTTCGTCAGCCAGCCCACGCTGTCCACCCAGATCAAGAAGCTGGAGGAAGAGCTGGGCGTGCCGCTGGTGGAGCGCGCGCCGCGCAAGGTGATGCTGACCCCGGCCGGGCGCGAGGCCGCCGCGCGCGCGCGCGGCATCGTGGCCGAGGTCGAGCAGATGAAGGAGGCCGCGCGCCGCAGCCGCGACCCGGAGGCCGGCACCGTGCGCCTGGGCATTTTCCCCACGCTGGGGCCGTACCTGCTGCCGCACGTGGTGCCGGCGATCCGCGCGCGCTTCCCGCAGCTGGAACTGCTGCTGGTGGAGGAAAAGAGCGACGTGCTGTTGACCCAACTGCGCAACGGCCAGCTCGATGCGGCGCTGCTGGCGCTGCCACTGCACGACGACCAGCTGCATGCCGAGTTCCTGTTCGAGGAGCCGTTCGTGCTGGCCGCGCCCGAAGGCCACCCGCTGGCCGCGCACGCCACGCTGCGCATGGCCGACCTGGCCGACCAGCGCCTGCTGCTGCTGCAGGACGGCCACTGCCTGCGCGACCAGGCGCTGGATGTCTGCCACCTGGCCGGGGCGCTGGAAAAATCCGAATTCCAGGCCACCAGCCTGGAAACGCTGCGGCAGATGGTCGCGGCCGATGTCGGCGTCACCCTGCTGCCGATGCTGGCGGTGAAGCCGCCGGTGGCGCGCTCGCAGAACATCCGCCTGCTCGGCTTTGCCGGCGACGACGCGCCCAGCCGGCGCATTGCCATGGTCTGGCGCCGCAGCTCGGCGATGAGCGAGTTCCTGCAGCAGTTGGCGGGCATTTTCCAGCGCCTGCCGCCGGACCTGCTGGCCCTGTAGGCGCCGGCCTGGCTGCGCGGCGCGGCGGCCCGGCAAGCCTGTGCCGGGCGCGCCCGGCAGCTACCGCCACGCCAGGCCACGCGGGGGCGCGCCGGGCCATGGATCCGGCGCTGCGCCCGGTGTGGAGCCCTGCCCGCAACGCACCCGTCCGCGTGCCCGCGTGCCACCTGCGCGCGCCTGAACCGGGGCCGCCGGCGCATTGCAACGCCGCCGCCCCGCCCCCATGATCGGGGTGGGTCGCATCCGTTCCACAATCCCCGCACAATAGGCCCCGGGCGGTGCCGCATTGGCGCCGCCTTTTGCATGTCTCTCAACAATTGCAGGAGTTTTTTCCATGCCGACCAACAGCGGCCTGCCGCCATCGATCGTCGTCTCCAGCCGTGACATGGCCCGCCTCGAGGCCATGCTCGATTCCCCGGCCCTGAGCCGGCACCCGGCCGCCGTCGCCCTGTCCCAGGAGCTCGAACGCGCGCAGGTGCTGCCGCCGGAGGAAATCCCCGCAGGCATCGTCACCATGCATTCGCGCGTGGACTGCGTGGACGAACTGCACGACGAACAGCATTCCCTGACCCTGGTCTATCCGCACGAGGCGGATTTCGACAAGGGTCGCGTCTCGGTGCTGGCGCCGGTGGGCAGCGCCCTGCTGGGCCTGTCCGTGGGCCAGACCATCGACTGGACCGCCCCCGGTGGCCGCCAGCTGCGCCTGCGCGTGACCGCCGTCCACTACCAGCCCGAAGCCGCGGGCGATTTCCACCGCTGAGCGCCGTGCGCCGGCCCCGCAACAGGAACCTGCAATGACCCGATCCAAGCTCGCCCAGCTGCGTGAACTGTCCGTCGTGGTCGCCGATACCGGCGACTACGACGCCATCAAGCGCCTGCGCCCGGTCGACTGCACCACCAACCCGACGCTGGTGCGCAAGGCGCTGGACCTGCCGGTGTACGCCGGGCTGATCGAACGCGAACTGGAATGGGGCCGCGCCCAGCCCGGCGACCGCGCCGAGGTCGCCAGGGCCGTGGTCGACCGCCTGACCATCGGCGTGGGCACGATGCTGGCCGCGCTGGTGCCGGGCCGCGTTTCCACCGAGGTCGATGCCGACCAGGCCCACGACACCGAGGCAACCATCGCCAAGGCGCGCCGGTTCATCGCCATGTACGCAGCGGCCGGCGTGCCGCGCGACAAGGTGCTGATCAAGATCGCCGCCACCTGGGCCGGGGTGGAAGCCACCCGCGTGCTGCAGGCCGAGGGCATCGACTGCAACCTGACGCTGATCTTCAACCCGACCCAGGCGCTGGCCTGTTCGGAAGCCGGCGCGTTCCTGATCTCGCCGTTCGTGGGCCGCATCCTGGACTGGTACGTGGCTAATGGCCAGGCGCCAGCCAGCATCGACCAGGACCCGGGCGTGCGGTTCGTGCGCGGGGTGTACGCCGAGTTCAAGCGCCGCGGTTCGCCGACGGTGGTGATGGGCGCCTCGTTCCGCTCGACCGCGCAGATCGAGGCGCTGGCCGGCTGCGACCGCCTGACCATCTCGCCGGACCTGCTGGAAAAGCTCGACGCCGACCAGGGCGAGCTGCCGCGCAGGCTGGTGCCGGGCGCCGCCGAGGCGGTGGACGTCGCGCCGATCGACCAGGCGAAGTTCGACGCGGACATGGCCGCCGATCCGATGGCCACCGAGAAGCTGGCCACCGGCATCGACGCTTTCGCCAAGGACCTGCAGGCGCTGCGCCAGCGCATTGCCGACGAACTGGCCCGCTGAACGTTCGCAGGAGCGCACCCGGGTGCGCTCCTGCGGGCAACCGGGCAACGCCCCGGGTGTGTCAATGCACATGCGGGGCAAGCCCCGCATCTACGGCAACGGGTGGCTGCAGAAGATCCCGGGCTCCCGCCCTGCCGGCAGCGCATCGCCGTCGCGCTGAACCGCGGCCCCACGCAGGCGTGCGCCTTCGTGGGCGATGGGGCTTTGCCGGCAAGGCCGGCCGCGCCCCCAGGTGCGCGCCTGCAGACGCCCGGGCCATGCCCGAAGAATGTCCGGCCGCGAAGGTGCATGCGCGGCAAGCCCCGCATCCAGGCTCAGAAGATTCCCAGTTCCAGCCCCGCCGCGAGCAGCGCGCCGAGTTCGCGGCCGCGCGCCAGGTCGGCCTGCGGCAGCATCTTGGGCGCGGCAATGGCTTCCGGCGTCTGCGCATGGGTGCGCACCAACAGCGGTTCGGCCACTTCGCGCAGGCGCAGGCCGGTGGCGATGCGCCGCAGCTGGGCGATGGTCGGCTGCCCGTCCGAACCGGCGCAGACCACCAGCGCGTACGGCTTGCCGTCGCAGCGACCCAGCAGCGGGTAGTAGCTGCGGTCGAAGAAATCCTTCATCGCGCCACTGATCGAGGCCAGTGTTTCCGGGGTGGCGAACACCACCGCATCGGCGCCCAGCACGTCGTCGGCCGCGGCGTCGGCCGCGCGCAGCAGGCGCACGTTCAGCGCGTCGCCGCCCCCCTCGCGCGCCGCCTCGGCGACCGCGCCGGCCATGGCCCGGGTGGCGCCGGTGAAGCCGTGCCACACCACCAGCAACCGGCGTGGCGCGGCCTCCGCCACCTCAGGCGTCCAGCCCGATCGGGCAACTCACCCCGGTGCCGCCGATGCCGCAGTAGCCGTTCGGATTCTTGGCCAGGTACTGCTGGTGGTAGTCCTCGGCGTAGTAGAACGGCGGCGCCGGGTACACGATCTCGGTGGTGATGTCGGCGTAGCCGACCGCGCCCAGGCGCTGCTGGTAGGCATCGCGGCTGGCGATGGCGGCATCGAACTGCGCCTGCGTGTGGCAGTACAGCGCCGAGCGGTACTGGGTGCCGGTGTCGTTGCCCTGGCGCATGCCCTGGGTGGGGTCGTGGTTTTCCCAGAAGGTGCGCAGCACCGTGTCCAGCGCGACCCGCGCCGGGTCGAACACCACCCGCACCACCTCGGTGTGGCCGGTGAGCCCGGAACAGACTTCCTCGTAGGTGGGGTTGGGGGTGGCGCCGCCCTGGTAGCCGACCGCGGTGGTCACCACGCCCGGCAGCTGCCAGAACTTGCGTTCGGCGCCCCAGAAGCAGCCCAGGCCCACGTCCAGCACGGCCAGCCCGGCGAAATCGCCACGCAGTGGCTGGCCGTTGACGTAGTGCACGTTGTGCAGCGGCAACGGCGCCTCGCGCCCCGGCAACGCTTCTTCCGGTCGCGGCAGGCGCTGCTTGAACGCGCCGATGCCCAACCGCCCGTGTCCGATACCCAGCATGGTCCGCTCCTCAGGCCGGCAGGATTCCCGGCGCTTGCTCATCGTCACAGATGGGGCCGGCCGCGGCGTCGTCCAAGCCCAGCGCGGCGACGATGTCGTCGGCCTCGGGTTTGGCCGCGTCCGGCACGCAGACCCGCAGCAGCCCGAACAGCGGCAGCTCGCCGCCGGCGCCCAGCAGCGATTCGCCGAACACGAAGGCCGGGATGCCCGCGTCCTCCAGCGCGTGCTTGACCAGATGGGCGTCGAACAGGTTGTTTGTCTGGTAGACCAGTTGCATGGGGTTGTCTCCGGGAAGGGCGGGCTCAGCCCGGGCGGCACAGGGCGTCGGTGGCGGCCACGCGCGCGCTTTCCTGTTCGGCCGCCTGGCGCCACTGCTGCAGTGCCGGCAGCGCGGACAGCGCCTGCAGGTAGGCCGCGGCGGTGTCGTCCAGCGCCACGCCATAGCCGTCGAAGCGGATCGCCACCGGCGCGAACATGGCATCGACGATGCCGAAGCCGCCGAACAGGAAATCGCCGCCGGCACCGTGTTCGCGGCGCAGCGTACGCCACAGCGCCTGCACCCGGTCGATGTCGCGCTGGGCGGCGGCGTCCCAGCGGTAGCCGTCGGGCCGGCGCCGGCTGTTCATCGGCAACTGGGTGCGCAGCGCAGCGAAACCCGAGTGCATTTCGGCCGCGGCGGCACGGGCCAGCGCGCGCTGCGGCAGCTCGGCCGGCCAGCCGCGGCCACCCAGCCAGCGCTCGTTGGCGTATTCGCAGATCGCCAGCGAATCCCAGAGCACCAGCTCGCCATCGCGCAGCGCCGGCACCTTGCCGGTGGGCGAGTGGCGCAGGGCCTGGGCGGCGAACTCCGGCGTGTCCAGCGCCAGCACCACCTCGTCGAATTCGACGCCGAACTGGCGCAGCAGCAGCCAGGGACGCAGCGACCAGGAGGAGTAGTTGCGGTTGCCGATCACCAGGACGGGGCGGGGCATGGGCGCTACCTGCGGGCGGGACGCCCAGCATAGCGCCGGTCCGGCAGCCGGCGCCCGGCTCGGCTAAACTTGCGTTCTATTTCAATACCCTGCGCCCCCATGTCCGAGAACACGCCTGCCGCTGCTGCCACGCCGGAGACGGCTCCCGCCGAGAAGCGGGACTTCATCCGCCAGATCGTCCGCGAGGACCTGGCCAGCGGCAAGCACACCGCGATCAAGACCCGCTTCCCGCCCGAGCCCAACGGCTACCTGCACATCGGCCACGCCAAGTCGATCTGCCTGAACTTTGGCATCGCCGGCGAGTTCGGCGGGGTGTGCAACCTGCGCTTCGACGACACCAACCCGGCGCGCGAAGACCCCGAGTACGTGGCCGCGATCCAGGACGACGTGCGCTGGCTGGGCTTCGAGTGGAACGAGCTGCGCCACGCCTCGGATTACTTCGAGGCCTACTACCTGGGCGCGCAGAAGCTGATCCGCGACGGCAAGGCCTATGTCTGCGACCTGTCGGCCGAGGAAGTGCGCGCCTACCGCGGCACCCTGACCGAGCCGGGCCGCCCCTCGCCCTACCGCGAGCGCAGCGTCGAGGAGAACCTGGACCTGTTCGCGCGCATGCGCGCCGGCGAGTTCGCCGACGGCACCCGCACCCTGCGCGCCAAGATCGACATGGCCAGCGGCAACATCAACCTGCGCGACCCGGCGATCTACCGGATCAAGCACGTCGAGCACCAGAACACCGGCAACGCCTGGCCGATCTACCCGATGTACGACTACGCGCACGCGCTGGGCGACGCGCTGGAAGGCATCACCCATTCGCTGTGCACGCTGGAGTTCGAGGACCACCGCCCGCTGTACGACTGGTGCGTGGACAACGTCGATTTCGCCCACGACCCGGCGCTGACCCAGCCGCTGGTGGACAAGGGCCTGCCGCGCGAAGCGGCCAAGCCGCGCCAGATCGAGTTCTCGCGGCTGAACATCAACTACACGGTGATGAGCAAGCGCAAGCTGATGGCGCTGGTCACCGAGCAGCTGGTGGATGGCTGGGACGACCCGCGCATGCCGACCCTGCAGGGCCTGCGCCGGCGCGGTTACACGCCGGCGGCGATGCGCCTGTTCGCCGAGCGCGTGGGCATTTCCAAGCAGAACTCGCTGATCGATTTCAGCGTGCTGGAAGGCGCGCTGCGCGAGGACCTGGACAGCGCCGCGCCGCGCCGCATGGCGGTGATCGAGCCGCTGAAGCTGGTGCTCGGCAACCTGCCCGAAGGCCACGAGGAAATGCTGACCTTCAGCAACCACCCCAAGGACGCAGCGTTCGGCGAGCGCCAGGTGCCGTTCTCGCGCGAGCTGTGGATCGAGCGCGAGGACTTCGCCGAAGTTCCGCCCAAGGGCTGGAAGCGGCTGGTGCCGGGCGGCGAAGTGCGCCTGCGCGGCGCCGGCATCGCCCGCGTCGACGAGGTGGTGAAGAACGACGCGGGCGAGATCGTCGAGCTGCGCGGCTGGCTGGACCCGGAATCGCGCCCGGGCATGGAAGGCGCCAACCGCAAGGTCAAGGGCACCATCCACTGGGTCAGCGCGCGGCACGCGGTGGAAGCGGAAATCCGCCTGTACGACCGCCTGTTCTCGGTGCCGGACCCGGACAACGAAGCCGACGGCAAGAGCTACCGCGACTACCTGAACCCGGAATCGCGCCGGGTGGTCACCGGCTACGTCGAGCCGGCCGCGGCCAGCGCGGTGCCGGAGCAGTCGTTCCAGTTCGAGCGTACCGGCTACTTCGTCGCCGACCGCCGCGACCACACGGCGGACAAGCCCGTGTTCAACCGCAGCGTGACCCTGCGCGACACCTGGGCCGGCTGATGGGCAGGAGTGAGTGAAGAGGAGTGAGGAGTGAGAAGAAGCGGATCCTGCCGCGTTTTCAGCTCCTCGCCCTCGCCTTGCTCCCCCGCCTTCTCTCTCTCCTCACTCCTCTTCACCTACTCCTCGCCCAATGCTCTACGCCCAAGTCCACCTGACCCTCCCGGCCTGGATCCACGAAGTCGTCGACACCCGCCGCGTGTATCCGGGCGACGACGCCAAGGTCGCGCTGGCGGTCGAGCTGTCGCGGCTGAACGTGGATGCGGAAACCGGTGGCCCGTTCGGCGCGGTGGTGTTCGGCCCGGACGACCGCGTCATCGCCGCGGCGGTGAACCGCGTGGTACCGCACTGCACCTCGCTGGCGCACGCCGAGAACATGGCCTACATGCTGGCGCAGCAGCGGCTGCAGAGCCCGCGGCTGAACGACGTGCTGTCGCCGGTGACCCTGGCCACGTCCTCGCAGCCGTGCTGCCAGTGCTACGGCGCGACCATCTGGGCCGGCATCGACCGCCTGCTGATCGGCGCCAGCGCCGCCGACGTCGAGGAACTGACCGCATTCGACGAGGGCCCGCTGCCGGCCGACTGGGTCGGCGAACTGAACCGGCGCGGGATCGAGGTGGTGCAGGGCCTGCACCGCGATGCGGCGCGCGCGGTGCTGCGCCACTACGGCCACAGCGACGGCGCGCGCTATTGAGGCGCACGGCCGCGCCCACCGTCCGCGGTGGGTGGGCAGCCCCCTTCCGTTCGGCGGCCGATGACCGCGCCTGCACCCTGACGGCGCAGCGCGGTCGCGACACGCGGGCACAGGCGATACCCGCTTGATGCCGGCGGCGCTTGCGCCCGGTTCCGCGGACCACGCAGCGCGCCCGGCCGCCCCGGCATCCGCTCATGTGCGAGCCTATGGCGCGCTCTTCCCCACCCTGCTCCGCCCCACCTCCAAGGAATCCCGATGACCGGCCTGCTGTGCTACTGCCGCCAAGGCTTCGAGCCGGAACTGGCCGCCGAACTGACCGAACGCGCGGCCCACGCCGGCATCGCCGGCTATGCGCGCACGCGGCGCAACGACGGCTACGTGGTCTTCGCCAGCGATGACGCCGACGCGCTCGACCGCGCGCTGCCGTGGCGCGGGCTGATCTTCGCGCGGCAGAAGCTGCGCCTGCTGGCCGAACTGCCGCAGCTGGACCCGGCCGACCGCATCAGCCCGATCATCGCCGCACTGCAGGGCCAGCCGCGCTTCGGCGAGCTGTGGGTGGAACACCCCGACTCGGACGCCGGCAAGCCGCTGGCCGGGTTGGCACGCAGTTTCGGCAACGCGCTGCGCCCGGCGCTGCGCGAGGCCGGGCTGCTCACCGACAAGGACAACACCCGGCTGCCGCGGCTGCACGTGGTGTTCGTCGATGGCACCCATGCCTTCATCGGCGTCGCCGACACCCGCGACAGCGCGCCGTGGGCGCTGGGCATCCCGCGGCTGAAGCTGCTGCCCGAAGCGCCCTCGCGCTCGGCGCTGAAGCTGGACGAGGCACTGCTGACCCTGCTCACGCCCGAGGAACGCGAAGCGCTGGTCAAGCCGGGCATGCGCGCGGCCGACCTGGGCGCCGCGCCCGGCGGCTGGACCTGGGTGCTGACCCGCCAGCACCTGCACGTCACCAGCATCGACAACGGCCCGCTGCGCCAGCACGTGCTCGATACCGGGCTGGTCGACCACCTGCGCGCCGACGGCTTCCACTGGCAGCCGGAAACGCCGCTGGACTGGATGGTCTGCGACATGGTCGAGCAGCCGCGACGGGTGGCCGAGCGCATGGCCACCTGGCTGCGCGAAGGCTGGTGCCGGCACGCGATCTTCAACCTGAAACTGCCGATGAAGAAGCGCTGGGACGAGACCCGCCTGTGCCTGGACCTGTTCGCCGCGCAGGCCGGGCGGCCGCTGACCGTGCGTGCCAAGCAGCTGTACCACGACCGCGAGGAGATCACCGTGCTGGCGATCCCGGCGCGCGGCTGATCGCAGGTGCGGGGCTCGCCCCGCACGGCGCATTGCCGGGAAGGCCGCGTGCGGGGCAAGCCCCGCACCTGCGGCGGTACGTCGTTGCTTTCGCAACCAGCAGCCATTCCCATGGCGCGGCTCTGGCACACTGCGAGCCTTCCCCGCATGGAGAGCGCCGCCATCGTCCGCCACGTCCTGTTGCGCCCTGTCGTCGCGCTGTGCCTGGCGGTGTGCGGCAACGCCGTCGCCGCGCCCGATTTCGTCGCCCGCGACCATGTCGGCGACGGCGTGTTCAGCGCCGGCATCGAAGGCCCGGCCACCGGCCCGGACGGCGCCCTGTACGTGGTCAATTTCGGCCGCGACGGCACCATCGGCCGGGTCGATGCGGACGGCAGCGCCGAACTGTTCCTCACCCTGCCCGACGGCAGCGTCGGCAACGGCATCCGCTTCGCCGCCGACGGCACGATGTGGGTGGCCGACTACACCAGCCACGCCGTGCTGCGCGTCGATCCGGGCACCCGCGCGGTGTCGGTGTTCGCGCGCCTGCACGGCGCGCACCAGCCCAACGACATCGCGCTGGCACCGGACGGCACGCTGTATGCGAGCGACCCGGACTGGGCCAACCCGGACAACGGCCAGCTGTGGCGCATCGACCGCGACGGCCGCGCGCGGCGGCTCGAATCCGGCATGGGCACCACCAACGGCATCGAGGTCAGCCCCGACGGCCGCCGCCTGTACGTCAACGAAAGCGTGCAGCGCAATGTCTGGGTGTACGACCGCGATGCCGCCGGCGCGCTGTCGAACAAGCGCCTGCTGCTGCGCTTCGACGACCACGGCCTGGATGGCATGCGCTGCGACGCCGACGGCAACCTGTACATCGCCCGCTACGGCGCCGGGGTCATCGCCATCGTCTCGCCCGACGGCCAGCTGCTGCGCGAGGTGCCGCTCAAGGGCCGCAAGCCGACCAACCTGGCCTTCGGCGGCAGCGACGGCCGGCAGGTGTACGTGACCCTGCAGGACCGCGGCGGCATCGAGACCTTCCGCGCCGACCGCCCGGGGCGTGAATACGGGCGCTGAGCCGGAAACGGCGACCGCCGCGCGGCGTCTCATTCCACGCAACCGCGATCGGGCATGCTGTCACCCTTGGGAGGACACGCATGCATGCCATCGAACTGAAGGACCCGGCCGGTTTCGGCAATGAATTCCTGCGCCTGACCCTGCTGCAGGGGTTCCAGTCGCTGACCAAGCGCGACCTGGAGCTGTTGATCTTCGTGCTGCTCGAACGCGACGGCGCGATCGACCGCGGCGCCTCCAACGCCAGCGTGGCGCTGCAGCTGCGGGTGACGCCGGCCAAGGTCAAGGGCCTGCGCCGCGACGGCTACGCGCGCTGGCGCGCGCTGGTGCCCGAGGACGCCGACGCCGCGCTGCAGCGCATCGCCGCGACCGTGCTGACCGAAGCCAACCTGCGCGCCGGGGCCAAGCACGTGAGCGAGCGCAGCCGCAAGGACGGCTTCCTGGCCGTGCGCATCGAGCACCCCGACGACGCCCAGCGCTTCGAGCAGGCGATTCTGGAAGTCGGCGCGCTGCCGGTCTACGAGCGCAACCGCGAGGTGGTGGCGGTGCGCTTCGACACGCTGCTGAAGATCGCCGAGCGCTGGGGCTACCTGCAGCCCGACCCACAGGCGACGGTGGCGGCGCTGAAGAAGCTGGCCCCCACCTCGGAGGAAGTGGCCGACCTGCTGAAGAAGGACGTGGCGCAGCTGCGCTGGGACGACGTGCGGCGGGCGCTGAACAGCCTGGGCGCCAAGGCGGTCAGCTCCACCGTCGAAGGCGGCTTGAAGGGCCTGCTGAAGCTGGCGTTCCCGTTCATTCCCGGCTGAGGCGGCCGGCGCTGAACCGGCGGCAACATTCAGCCGGCCTGCATGGGTTCTTGCGGCCGGTTTAACGGGGGCGGGCCAAGCATCGGGGGCGTGTTTTCCCTCACTGGAGTGCGCCCATGAACATTTTCCGCCCGCTGCTTCCCGCGCTGCTGCTGTGCGCGGCCAGTGCGCCGGCACTGGCCCAGGAAACCGGCAAGGCCACCTTCACCGACAAGGGCACGCCGGTCACGGTGACCTCGGAGGAACCGGATTCGGTCCGCGGCGACTACCATATCGACTTCGCCACGCTCGACCGCGACCACGACGGCTACATCAGCCGCCAGGAAGCCCAGGCCAACCCCACGCTCGCGCGCGAGTTCGCTGCGCTCGACAGCCACCGCAGCGGCCGCCTGAGCAGGGCGCAGCTGGAGGGGTGGATGAAGAAGTGAGGCCGCGCGGGCCGCAGGCGAATCCCGTCGTCCGTATGCGAGGTCTGCCGTGCTCCGTCCCTGCCTGCCCCCCGTTGTCCTGCTGTTGGCCGCAATCGCCGCCGCGCCCGCGCCGGCACAGACCGCGCCACGCGACGGTGCCGTCACCGCGCCATTGCCGGTGGCCCCGGCGCCGGTGCGCGCGCAGCCACTGGCCAGCGGCGCGGTCACCCACCAGGTGCGGCTGCCGGGCGAACCCGGCCAGGCCACGGTGATCGTGCGTTCGATCCAGCCGGACAGCGTGGCCGGCAACTACCGCATCGATTTCGACGCGCTGGACGTGGACGGCGATGGCTTCATCAGCCGCGAGGAAGCACGGGCCAACCCGGCCCTGGCCGACGAGTTCACGGCGCTGGACAGCGCCCGGCGCGGGAAACTGGCGCGCGAACAGCTGGCCGGCTGGCTGCTGGATTGACACGCAACCCGTAGGTGCGGGGCTTGCCCCGCACGGGGCTTTCCGAGTACGGCCCCGTCGCCCACTGCAGTGCGTTCCTGCAAGTGCGCTCGTCCGGGAGAGCGCGCCGTCACAGCCCCGAGGCGCGCTTCCAGAACAGCGACAGCAGCGGCGGCATGCGCCCGGCCAGGCCGAGCAGCGCGCCGCGCGCCAGGGTCAGGTGCATCTCGTCGTTGGAGAACACCCGGTTGATCGCGTCGAAGCCATGCGCGGCCACGGTGTTGTCGCTGCGCCGGACCCGCGCCCAGCGCCGCAGCCGGTGCGGCGCGGTCCAGTCGGCGCGGCGCTGGTGCGCGTCGTGCACCAGGGCGCGCAGCGCGGCCACGTCGCGCAGGCCGAGGTTGACACCCTGCCCGGCCAGCGGGTGCACCACGTGCGCGGCGTCACCCAGCACCAGCACGCGGCCGGCGACATAGTCGCTGGCCAGCTGCCGGCGCAGCGGGAAGGCCACGCGCGGCGAGACCGGGCGCATCGGCCCCAGGCGGCCGGCGAAGGCGTTGGTCAGTTCGCGGCCGAAGGCGTCGTCGTCCAGCGCCAGCACCCGCTCGGCCTCGGCGTCGGGCAGGGTCCAGACGATGGAACTGCGGTGCGTGTCCACCGGCAGCACCGCCAGCGGGCCGGTATCGAGGAAACGCTGCCAGGCGGTGGCTTCGTTGCCGCGCGCGCTGTCGACGTAGCCGACCACGCCGCGCTGGCCGTAGTCGTGGCGCGATACCTCCAGCCCGGCCAGCGCGCGCAGGGTGGATTCGCCGCCATCGGCGGCGATGGCCACCGCCGCATCGACCCGGCGGCCATCGTCCAGGCGCAGGCGCACGCCGCGTTCGTCCTGTTCCATCGCCTCGACCCGCGCCGGGCAATGCAGCTGCACGCCGGCGCCGGGCAGTGCCGCCCACAGCCGGTCCACCAGCAGCCCGTTCTCGACGATCCAGCCCAGCTCGCGGCGGCCCAGGGTGTCGGCATCGAAGGCCAGTTCACCGCCACCGGCCGCATCCCACACCCGCATGCGCAGGTAGGGGTGCGCCCGCGCCTGCGCCACCTGTGGCCATACCCCGAGCGATTCCAGCAGTGCCGCGTTGTCGTGGGCGAAGGCGAACACGCGCAGGTCCGGCCGCTGCGCCGACCACGGCGCCGGCGCGCGCCCTTCCACCAGCGCCACCTGCAGGCCTTCGCGCGCCAGCGCCAGCGCGCAGGTGCTGCCGACCACGCCCGCACCGACCACCACCGCATCCAATCCACCACGCCGGCTCATTGCACCTGGCTCCTGCACAGTGCGGGCACCTGCCCGCGGAAGCCCATCGCGCCACCGACCAGGAACGACTGCAGCGGCGCGGCCTGCGCGGCGGCCACCAGCCCGAGGCTGCGCAGCGGCCGCAGCAGCGGCGCCGGGTTGCCGGTCAGCCGCGCCAGCCCGTCGGAAAAGGCCAGGGTCTGCTCGCGGTCGGGCGCGCGGCGCTGCACGTAGGCCCGCAGCAGGGCGTCGGCGCCCGGGTCGCACGCGGCATCGCCGATCAGCTCAGCCAGGGTCAGCGCGTCGCGCAGGCCGAGATTGAAGCCCTGCGCACCCAGCGGATGGATGGTCTGCGCGGCGTTGCCCAGCAGCAGCGCGCGTTCGCCGACCAGTTGCCGGGCCAGCACCTGGACCAGCGGGTAGGCGCTGCGCGGGCCGCTTTCCAGCAGCCGCCCGGCGCGCCAGCCCAGTACCGCCTGCACACGCGCCAGCCAGGCGGCATCGTCCAGCGCCAGCACCGCCTCGGCCTCCGCGCGGGCCACCCCATGGACCAGGCCGTAATGGCGGTCGCCACGCGGCAGCAGCGCGGTCGGGCCGGTGTCGGTGAAGCGCTCCCAGGCGGTGCCGTCCGGTGCCCGGGCGGCGCGCACCCGCGCCACCAGCAGGGTCTGCAGGTAATCGTGTTCGCTGGCGTCGATGCCCAGCGCCTGGCGCACCGCGCTGCGGGTGCCGTCGGCGCCGACCACCAGCCGCGCGCGCAGGCTGCGCTCGCCCGCGGCGTCGGCGATGCGCACCTGGCGGCGGCCATCGACGCAGTCGCCCAGGCCGACGAACGTGGCCGGGCGGTAGCGGGCCAGCCGCTGCAGGTCGCCCAGGCGCGCTTCCAGCGCGTGGCCGAAATCGCGCGCCACCACCACCTGGCCGAAGGCGTCGCGGCCGTAGTCGCCGGCATCCAGCAACACGCGGCCGAAATCGCCGGCGCGGCTGACGTGGATGCGGCGGATCGGGCCGGGCGGGCCCTGCAGGCGCTGCATCACCCCCAGCGCGGTGAGCGCGTTGACCGTGGCCGCGGCGAAGCTGAGGTTGCGCTGGTCGAACACCGCCGGCAGCGCCCCGGCCGGGGTCGCTTCCACCAGCGCCACGTCCAGCCCCAGCCGGTCCAGGGCGATGGCCAGGCTGGCACCGACCAGTCCGCCACCGACGATCACCACATCATGAAGGTCGCTCATGCCGCCATGATAATGGCTCGGCCAGCGCGAACGCCGCCGCGTTGCCGCGCCGCACCCGCGGCCGTGGCGCGACTGCGGCTAGAATGGCGGCCTGATTCCGCCAGATCCCTCATCACCATGACCGCCAACGTCCAACGCACCTTCGTCCTGACCCTGCTCGTGCTGCTGATGGTCGGCACCCGCATCAACCATTTCGCGCCGATCCCGGACGCGTCCTGGGCGGTGTTCTTCATCGGCGGCTTCTACCTGCGCGGCTGGACCCGCTGGGCGTTCCCGCTGCTGATGGCGCTGGCGGTGGCGATCGACTGGGCGGTGATCAGCGGCCAGGGCATGGATTTCTGGGCGCACTACTGCGTGTCGGCCGGCTACTGGGCGCTGGTCCCGGCCTATTTCGCGATGTGGGCCGGCGGCATGCTGCTGCGCCACGCCTACACCGGCGCCAGTTGGCGTGCGCTGGGCCTGTTCGCCGCCAGCCTGGTCGGCGCGGTGGTGGTGTGCCACCTGTTCGCGCAGGGCGGTTTCTACTGGACCAGCGAAGTCGTCGCCGAGCCGACCGTGGCCGGCTGGTTCAAGAACTACACCGACTGGCTGCTGCCGTACATGCGTACCGCGGCCCTGTACACCGGCATGGCCGCGCTGGCCCAGGTTGCCGCCGAGGCGTTCGCGCGCCAGGCGGCCGCCGACCGCATCGCGCACTGAGCGGCCGCGCACCATGGGCAACCGGCTCTCCAAAATCTATACCCGCACCGGCGACGACGGCACGACCGGGCTGGGCGACGGCAGCCGCACCGGCAAGGACTCGCTGCGGGTCAATGCCTACGGCACCGTGGACGAGGCCAACTCGGCCATCGGCGTGCTGCTGGCGGTCACGCTGCCGGACGACGTGCGCGCGCTGTTGACCACCATCCAGCACCAGCTGTTCGACCTCGGCGGCGAACTGTGCATTCCCGGCCATGCCGCGATCCAGGGCGCCGACATCGACGCGCTGGAACGGCACCTGGACCGCTACAACGACGACCTGCCGCCGCTGAAGGATTTCATCCTGCCGGCCGGCGGCGAGGCGGCCGCGCGCTGCCACCTGGCCCGCACCATCGTGCGCCGTGCCGAGCGCGAGGCGGTGGCCCTGGCCCGGGTCGAGGCGGTGCGCGGCGAGGCGGTGCGTTACCTGAACCGCCTGTCCGACCTGCTGTTCGTGCTGGCGCGGGTGCTGGCGCGGGCCGACGGCCACGGCGAAGTGCTGTGGAACCACGAGCGCCGGCGCGCCTGATTCCCCCCGCGGGCCGCGCACGCCCGGGCGCGGCCGGTTACAGTGCCGGGCATGCTCGTATTCACCCACACGGCCTGCCTGGGCCATGACCCCGGCCCCGACCATCCCGAATCGCCGGAACGGCTGCGCGCGGTGCTCGACGCGCTGCGCCAGGCGTTCCCGGAGCAGCTGGACTGGCGCCAGGCGCCGCCGGCCAAGCTCGGCGAACTGGCGCGGGTCCACACCCGCGAGCTGATCGACGACATGCTGCAGGCGCAGACCGCGCCGCTGCGGCGGATCGACCTGGATACCTTCACCTCGCCGGGCTCGGCCAGCGCCGCACTGCATGCCGCCGGCGCCGGCGTGGCCGCGGTCGACGCGGTGATGCGCGGGCCCGGGCGGCGCGCGTTCTGCGCGGTGCGCCCACCCGGGCACCACGCCACCGCCGACACCGCGATGGGCTTCTGCCTGTTCAACAACATCGCCGTGGCCGCGGCCTACGCCCGCGACGTGCACGGGCTGGAACGGGTCGCCATCGTCGATTTCGACGTCCACCACGGCAACGGCACCCAGGCCATCTTCGAGACCGACCCGCGGGTGGCCTACTACAGCAGCCACGAGTCCGGCCTGTTCCCGTATTCGGGCAACATGCGCGAGCGCGGCGTGGGCAATGTCTGCAACATCCTGCTGCCGCCGGGCAGCGGCGGATTCCGCTTCCGCAATACCTGGGCCGACGAACTGCTGCCGCTGGTGGACGCCTTCCGCCCGCAGCTGCTGTTCGTGTCGGCCGGCTTCGACGCCCACCTGCACGACCCGCAGGCCGACCTGATGGTCGAGACCGAGGACTTCGGCTGGCTGACCGCCGAGCTGGCGGCGCTGGCCGACCGCCATGCCGACGGCCGCCTGGTCTCCATGCTCGAGGGCGGCTACGACCTGCAGGCCCTGGCCGAATGCAGCGTGGCCCATGTCGGCGCCCTGCTCTCCCGGTGACGGACGCATGAACCCCGTCCGGCGGCCAGGGCCGGTCTTCATTGCCCCCATGCAGGCGATGCGGCAAGCTAGCGGCCGTTTTCACTGAATCCGATCCGCGTGCGCCCAGCCCTCCGCCTGCTTCCCCTGCCCCTGAGCGTCGCCTTCGCACTGTCGGCGATGGCCAGCGAGAAGCCGGTGAACTGGAACCTGTGCCCGGCCACCGACGTGCTGCCGGCGTTCGACGAGGCGCCCAAGGCCGACCCGGCCGCGGCCGCCACCCGCGACCAGCTGCCCACCGACATCGAGGGCGACCAGCTCTCCGGCACCAGCGTCATCCCCCAGTACCAGGGCAACGTCGCGCTCAAGCGCGGCGACCAGTTCATGGGCGCCGACAACCTGCGCTTCGACACCGAGACCGGCAACTACATCGCCGACGGCAACGTGCGCTATTCGGACTCGTCGATCCGCCTGACCGCCAAGCGCGCCGAGGGCAACCAGGAAACCGACAGCCACAAGATCAGCGACATCAGGTACCAGCTGGTCTCGCGCCGCGGCAACGGCAGCGCCGACTCCATCGACCTGCAGGGCTCGGTGGGGCAGATGCACCGCTCCACCTACACCACCTGCGATCCGTCGCAGCCGGTGTGGAAACTGGCCGCGCCGCAGATCGAGGTGGACAACGACGAAGGCTTCGGCACCGCCCGCAACGCGGTGCTGCGCGTCGGCAAGGTGCCGGTGATGTACATGCCGTGGTTCAAGTTCCCGATCGACGACCGGCGCCTGACCGGGCTGCTCTATCCCAAGCTGAGCCTGTCCGGGCGCAACGGCTTCGACTACGCGCAGCCGATCTATTTCAACCTGGCGCCGAACTACGACGACACCCTGACCCCCCGCTGGATGAGCCGGCGCGGGCTGATGCTGGACAACGAGTTCCGCTACCTCTACGGCGGTGGCCGCGGCCAGCTGGACACCGAATGGATGCCGCATGATTCGCTGCGCGACCGGGAGCGCGGCAAGATCGCCTACAACGGCTACCACAACGTGGACCGGCACTGGCAGGCGCGCGCCAACCTGGCCTGGGTCAGCGACGAGCGCTACATGGAGGATTTCGCCAACCGCCTGCTCGGGGTGACCGCCTCCAACCTGCAGAGCACCGCCGGCCTGTACGGCACCGGGCGCACCTGGACCGCCGGGCTGATGGCCGACCACTGGCAGCTGACCGACTACACCCTGACCGAGGCCGCCCTGCCCTACAGCCGCCAGCCGCGCCTGTTCGGCACCTGGGACGACAGCTTCGGCCGCTGGCTGGAAACCGGCGTCTACGCCGAGGCGGTGCGTTTCACCCACGATGACATCCACGGCAAGGCCATCGTCGACGGCGAGTACGTGCGCGACGGCAGCCTGACCCGGGTGGACGGCGGCTCGCGCCTGGACATCAAGCCCTACGTGTCGATGCCGCTGGCCGGTGCGGCGTGGTACATCACCCCGACCCTGGCCTGGCGCTACACCGCCTACGACCTGGACCGCGGCCTGGCCGACAGCATCCGCCGCAACCAGCTGGTGGCCGACGGCATCGACCCGGCCACCGCCACGCCGGAGCAGCTGCGCGGCAATACCACCCCGCACCGCAGCCTGCCCATCGCCAGCCTGGACATGGGCCTGTTCTTCGACCGCGAGACCGAGATCGGCGGCAAGTCCTACCTGCATACGCTGGAGCCGCGGCTGTTCTACCTGAACACCCCGTACCGCGACCAGCGCGACCTGCCGCTGTTCGACACCCGCGCCTTCACCTTCAGCTGGGGCCAGCTGTTCCGCGATTCGCGCTTTACCGGCGCCGACCGCCAGAACGACGCCAACCAGCTGACCACGGCCTTGACCACGCGCCTGATCCGCCAGGCCGACGGCCGCGAGAAGCTGTCGGCCAGCATCGGCCAGATCTCCTACTTCGATGACTCCAGGACCACCCTCGGCAGCGGCGATGCCATCGTCCAGCAGGGCAACTCGGCCTGGGTCGCCGACGTGAACTGGGCGATCAACGACCGCTGGACCCTGGGCAGCACCTACCAGTGGAACCCGAAATACCGCAAGGAAGACCTGGCCAGCGTCCGCGCCCGCTACCTGATGCCCGGCGACGGCGTGGTCAACCTGACCTACCGCTACCGCCGCAACCCCAGCACCAACGTCGACCAGCTCAAGCAGGCCGACCTGTCGTTCCTGTACCCGATCAACCCGCGCTGGAGCATCGTCGGCCGCTATTACTACTCGATGCTCGACAACAAGCCGCTGGAAATCATCGGTGGCGTGCAGTGGGACAGCTGCTGCCTGGCGGTGCGCGCGCTGGCCCGCCGCTATGTGCGCAACCGCGAGGGCGACATGAACAATTCCCTGCAGGTCGAGTTCGTGCTCAAGGGCCTGAGCTCGGTCGGGCAGGACACGGACCGCACCTTGCGCCGTGCTATTCTCGGCTACAACCGAGACGACCTGTACCTCGTTCCGCCCAGCAACATCGAGGCGAACGACGACGACTACGATCCGAACCTGATTCCATGACCAAGACCCTATCCGCAGTCCTCGCCACCCTGCTGGCGCTTGCCGGCGTGTCCGCACCGGCCGCCGCGCAGCAGACGCAGCCGCTGGACCGCATCGCCGCCGTCGTCGACGAGGACGTGATCCTGCAGAGCGAACTGCAGCGCGCGATCAACAACATCAAGGCGCAATACGCCGGCCGCGAGCACCAGCTGCCGCCGCAGGGCGTGCTTGAACGCCAGGTGCTCGAGCGCCTGGTGCTGGTCAAGCTGCAGGTGGCCCGTGCCGAGAGCAGCGGCATCCGGGTCAGCGGCGAGGAACTGAACCAGGCCATCGCCAGCATCGCCCAGCAGAACGGCACCAACGTGGACGGCCTGCGCCAGCGCCTGGCCCAGGACGGCATCGGCTTCGACGACTTCCGCAGTTCGGTACGCGAGGAAATCATCACCCAGCGCCTGCGCCAGAGCTTCGCGCAGAGCCGCATCAGCGTCAGCGAGGGCGAGGTGGACGCGGCCCTGGCGCAGCAGAACGCCGGCGGCATGCAGTACCACCTGGCGCACATCCTGGTGGCGCTGCCCGACGGCGCCAGCGCCGAGCAGATCGCCACCGGCCAGAGCAAGATCGACGGCATCAAGAACCTGATCGGCAAGGGCGAACTGGACTTCGCCGCCGCCGCGGTGCGCTATTCCGACAGCCCCAACGCGCTGGAAGGCGGCGACCTGGGCTGGCGCAGCCTGGACGAGATCCCCAACGCGTTCTCCGCGCAGATCAAGGCGATGAAGGCCGGCGACGTGATCGGCCCGATCCGCGGCCCCAGCGGCTTCCAGCTGCTGAAGCTGGTGGAAGTGCGCGACAGCGACAACGCCGCCGGCACCCATACCGTCACCGAGTACCACGCCCGCCACATCCTGGTGCGCGTGACCGACCAGGTGGACGACGCCGCGGCCAAGGCGAAGATCGAGACCCTGCGCGCGCGCATCGCCGGCGGCGCCGACTTCCAGGCCGTGGCCAAGGAATCGTCCGACGACGCCAACAGCCGCGGCCAGGGCGGCGACCTGGGCTGGTTCCCGGCCGATGCGTTCGGCCCGGACTTCGGCCGCCAGGTCGAGAGCGTGCAGGACGGTGGCGTCACCGCGCCGTTCCGCACCGATGCCGGCTGGCACATCGTGCAGCGCGTGGCCACCCGCCAGACCGACGTGACCGACGACAACAAGCGCGCGCAGATCCGCGACCAGATCGGCCGCCGCAAGCTGGACGACGAGTACAACCGTTTCCTGCAGGAGCTGCGTGGCGACGCCTACGTCAGCTTCCGCACCGGCGACCGCGCCGAGGGCACCGCCGGGCCGGACGCCGGCGCGTCCGAACCGGCCAAGCCCTGATCCCATGGTTCCCCAGCTCGCTCTGGTCCCGGGCGAGCCTTCCGGGGTCGGCCCGGAACTCTGCGTCCGCCTGGCGCAGCAGCCGCGCGTTGATTGCCGGCTGCTGGCATTCGCCGACCCGGACACGCTGCGCGGCGCCGCCGCCGCGCTCGACCTGCCGCTGAACCTGCTGCCCGAGGACGCCACCGCCACGGCGCCGGGCGACCTGCGCCTGCGCGCGGTGCGCAACGCCGCGCCGTCGCGCTTCGGCCAGCCCGACCCGGCCAACGCCCGTGCGGTGATCGACGCCCTGCTGGGCGCCGGCCAGGCCTGCCTGGCGGGCGAACTCGATGGCGTGGTCACCGGCCCGGTGCACAAGGCGGCGATCAACGACGGCGGCATCGCCTACAGCGGCACCACCGAACTGCTGGCCCACCAGGCCGGGGTGGAGGTGGTGATGATGCTGGCCAACGCGCACATGCGCGTGGCCCTGGCCACCACCCACCTGCCGCTGCGCGAGGTAGCCGACGCCATCACCGCCGACCGCCTGCGCGCGGTGATCGCCACCACCCACGCCGCGCTGCGCCGCGACTTCGGCCTGGCGCGGCCGCGCATCGCCGTGCTCGGGCTGAATCCGCACGCCGGCGAGGATGGCCATCTTGGCCGCGAGGAACTGGACGTGGTCATCCCGCTGCTGCAGCGGCTGCGCGGCGACGGCCTGGACCTGGCCGGGCCGCTGCCCGCCGACACCGCGTTCCTGCCGGCCAGGCTGCGCGGCTTCGACGCGGTGCTGGCGATGTACCACGACCAGGGCCTGCCGGTGCTCAAGTACAGCGGCTTCGAGCAGGCGGTGAACATCACCCTGGGGCTGCCCTACCCGCGCGTGGCCGTCGACCATGGCACCGCGCTCGACCTGGCGGGCAAGGGCACGGCCGATCCCTCCAGCCTGCAGGCCGCCACCGCGCTGTGCGCGCGGCTGGCCGCACACCGTAAAATCCCCCGATGAATTCCTCCCACGCCCCGCGCGCCGGCGCCGGTTTCACCGCGCCGGCGAAGAAGCAGCTCGGCCAGCATTTCCTGGCCGACGCGCACTACGTCGAGAAGATCGTGCTGGCGGTCAACCCGCGGCCCGGCGACCGGCTGGTCGAGATCGGCCCCGGCCAGGGCGCCATCACCTTCCCGCTGCTGCGCCGGCATCCGCAGCTGACGGTGATCGAGTTCGACCGCGACCTGATCGCGCCGCTCACCGCCGCGGCCGCGCCGCTGGGCGAACTGACCATCGTCCACCGCGACGTGCTGCAGGTCGATTTCACCGAGCTGGCCGGCGGCGCGCCGATCCGGCTGGTCGGCAACCTGCCCTACAACATCTCCTCGCCGATCCTGTTCCATGCCCTGGAACACGCCGCGGCGATCAGCGACATGACCTTCATGCTGCAGAAGGAAGTGGTGGACCGCATGGCCGCCGCGCCGGGCAGCAAGGTCTATGGCCGCCTGAGCGTGATGCTGCAGGCCTGGTGCCAGGTGACCTCGCTGTTCGTGGTGCCGCCGGGCGCGTTCCGGCCGCCGCCGAAGGTGGACTCGGCGGTGGTGCGGCTGGTGCCGCGCGATCCGGCCACGGTCGGCATCGCCGATCCGGCGCACTTCGCGCGGCTGGTCAAGGCCGCCTTCGGCCAGCGCCGCAAGACCCTGCGCAACGCACTGCACGGCCTCGTCGACGAGGCCGGTTTCGCTGCCACCGGGGTGCGCAGCGACGCGCGCGCCGAGCAGCTGGACGTGGCCGAATTCATCGCCCTGGCCAACGCCACCGCTGCCTGACGTCCGCTCACCCCGCTTTTGCTTACACTTGCCCGCATGGATGATTCCCGCCAGTACGCGATCGAGATCGAGGTGTCGCCTCGCTTCATCGACGAGCAGTCGGCGCCCGAGGACGGGCGCTACGCGTTCGCCTATACGATCCGCATCCACAACCGCGGCAGCGTGCCGGCGCGGCTGATCAGCCGCCACTGGCGCATCACCGACGGCAACGGCCGCACCGAGCACGTGGATGGCGACGGCGTGGTCGGCGAGCAGCCGCGGCTGCGCCCGGGCGAGGAATTCCGCTACACCTCCGGGGTCATGCTCGGCACCGAGCGCGGCACCATGCAGGGCCACTACGACATGCTGGCCGACGACGGCACCGAATTCGCCGCGCCGGTCGCGCCGTTCGTGCTGTCCATTCCCAGGACCCTGCACTGATGGCGACCTGGGCGATCGGCGACCTGCAGGGCTGCTACGACGTCACCCAGCGGCTGCTGGAGAAGATCAACTTCGACCCGGCCGCCGACCGGCTGTGGTTCTGCGGCGACCTGGTCAACCGCGGCGGCCAGTCGCTGGAGACCCTGCGCCTGGTGCATTCGCTGCGCGAGCACAGCGTGGTGGTGCTGGGCAACCACGACCTGTCGCTGCTGGCCGTGGGCGCGCGCAGCGCCGAGGAGCAGCGCAAGGTCAACCCCGACCTGCAGCGCGTGGTGCTGGCCGAGGACCGCGACGTGCTGCTGGACTGGCTGCGCCAGCAGAAGCTGGTGCACGTGGACCGCGGCCTGGGCTGGATGATGTTCCATGCCGGGCTGGCGCCGAAGTGGACGGTGGCGATGGCCGAGCGGCATGCGCGCGAGGTCGAGCAGCAGCTGCACGGCAACGGCTACCGCAAGCTGCTGCGCAACATGTACGGCGACGGCCCCAGCTGGGCGCCGAACCTCACCGGCTACGACCGTTCGCGCGCGATCATCAACATCTTCACCCGCATGCGCTACTGCACGCCGCGCGCGCGCATCGGCATGGAAGACAAGGGCACGCCGGGCACGCAGCAGCTGGGCATGTACCCGTGGTTCGAAGTCCCGGGCCGGGTCGAGCGCGAACTGAAGATGGTCTGTGGCCACTGGTCGGCGCTGGGCCTGACCATCACCCAGGGCGTGCACGCCATCGACACCGGTGCGGTGTGGGGCGGCAAGCTCACCGCGCTGCAGCTGGACAGCGAGGAACTGCGCGTGGTCCAGGTCCCCGGCCGCGACGTGCCGGCGCCGGTACCCGGCGCGCATCCGCCACGGCGGCCACCGGCCGAGCGCCGGCCCGATGCCGGCGCCGAGGCGCAGGGTGAACGCCGCGAACGGCGCCGGCCACGCCGGCACCGGCCGCACGGCGGCGGCAACAATGGCAACAACAACAGCAGCAACGGCAACCCGACGGGCACGCCGGGCAACCACGGCGGCGCCACGCCCACGCCGTAAGCGCTCAGGCGCCGGGCTGCAGCACCTGGCAGGCCTCCAGGCAGTTGCCGTCGGCATCGTGGAAGCGGAAATACACCACGCCGTCGCCGCGCTCCAGTTCGCCGACACGCACGCCGCGGCGTTTCAACGTCGCGCAGGCCGCCGCCGCATCGGGCGTGGCGAAGATCGGAAACGCCCCCTGCGCGCGCGGATCCGGCGCCGGCCCGCCGGCCTGGCGCTGCCACAGGGTCAGGCTCGCGCCCTGCGCCAACGGCAGCACCGCCAGGCATTCGCCGGCATCCACGTACGTCGCCTGCAGGCCGAGTTTGGCGGCGTACCAGTCAGCGGCGGCCTGGTAATCGGCCACCGGCAGGACGAAGGTGTCGATCCGGTCGAACAGTGCGGTCATGCCCGTCTCCTGGGGTTGGAAGGTAGCTGCATCGGGTCGGCCGAACGGCATCGCTGGCACAACGGCGCAAACGACCGCGCTGCGACTACCCGGAAAGACCGGAGCGGGGCTCGCCCCGCTGGGCTTGTCCGGGGATGCCCCCTGCGGGGCACCCCGCGCCGCTACGCGGAACGCCGCAGGTAATGGGCGAAACGGAAGGCGAACGCATGCCGCGCATCGGCCGGATGCGGCTGGCTGTCCACTTCCCGCCACACGGCGGGGTCGACCTCGGGGAAATGGGTGTCGGCCGCGACCTCGGCATCCACCCAGGTCAGGTGCAGGTCGGTGGCCTGGTCGATCAGCAGCCGGTAGATTTCGCCGCCGCCGATCACGCACAGTTCGTCGGCAGCCTCCCCGGCGGCCATCTCCCGGGCCTGCTCCACCGACGCCACCGCGTGCATCCCCGCGAACGGCACCTGCCCGCCACGGGTCAGCACCAGGTTGGTCCGGCCCGGCAGCGCGCGCCCGAGCGACTGCGCGGTCTTGCGCCCCATCAGGATCGGCTTGCCGAGGGTCAGCGCCTTGAAGTGCTTGAAGTCGTCGGGCAGGTGCCAGGGCATGGCGTTGTCGCGGCCGATCCCACGGTTGCGGTCCAGCGCGGCGATGAGCGACAGCTTCATCACACCGCCACCGGCGCCTTGATCGGCGGATGCGGGTCGTAGCCGTCGATGCGGATGTCGTCGTAGCTGAAGCCGAACAGGTCGGTCACTTCCGGGTTCAGCCACAGCGTCGGCAGCGCGCGGGGCGCGCGCGCAAGCTGTTCGCGGGCCTGCTCGAAATGGTTCGAATACAGGTGCGCGTCGCCCAGCGTGTGCACGAAATCGCCCACGCCCAGCCCGGTGGCCTGGGCCACCATGTGGGTCAGCAGCGCATAGCTGGCGATGTTGAACGGTACGCCCAGGAAGATGTCGCCGCTGCGCTGGTACAGCTGGCAGCTGAGCTTGCCGTCGGCCACGTAGAACTGGAACAGGGTGTGGCAGGGCATCAGCGCCATCTGCGGCAGCTCGCCCACGTTCCAGGCGCTGACCACCAGCCGCCGCGAGTCCGGGTTGCGCCGGATCTCGTCCAGCAGCCACTGCATCTGGTCGATCTGGCGGCCGTCGGCGGCGGCCCAGCTGCGCCACTGCCTGCCGTAGACCGGGCCGAGGTCGCCGTTGGCGTCGGCCCATTCGTCCCAGATGCCGACCTTGTTGTCCTTCAGGTAGGCGATGTTGGTGTCGCCCTTCAGGAACCACAGCAGCTCGTGGATGATCGAGCGCAGGTGCAGCTTCTTGGTGGTGACCAGCGGAAAGCCTTCGCCGAGGTTGAAGCGCATCTGCCAGCCGAACACGCTGCGGGTACCGGTGCCGGTGCGGTCGGCCTTGTCGGTGCCGTGTTCAAGCACGTGCCGCAGCAGGTCCAGGTACTGCTTCATTCTTCGCCTCCGGCCAATGACTTCATTCTTCGCCTCCGGCGAAAGACGCCTTGTCCCCGGCCGGTACCGCCGGCTGCAGCGTAGGCGCACGCCGCGACATGGCCAGCAGCACCAGTCCGAGCACGATCAGTGGCACGCTCAGCAACTGGCCGCGGGTGAACCAGCCAAAGGCCAGGTAGACGCCGTTGTCGGGCATGCGCACGAACTCGACCAGGAAGCGGAAGCTGCCGTACATCAGTGCGAACAGGCCGGACACGGCATAGCGCGGGCGCGGCTTCATCGAATACGTCCACAGCACCACGAACATCACCAGCCCTTCCAGCAGCGCTTCGTACAGCTGCGAGGGATGGCGCGCGTACTGGGTCAGCAGGCCGGCCGCATAGTCCTGGCGGATCTGCGCGGCCGACATCAGCTGCTCCATGGTCGGCAGGCCGGCCGGCACGTCCTTGAGCGGCGCGTGCGGGAACACCACGCCCCAGCCGGCGTGGGTGAACTTGCCCCACAACTCGCCGCCGACGAAGTTGCCCAGCCGGCCGAAGCCCAGCCCCAGCGGCACCAGCGGCGCGACGAAATCGATGGTGTCGAAGTAATGCAGCGCGTGTTTGCGGGTCCACCACCAGCCGGCGGCCATGACCCCGAGCAGGCCGCCGTGGAAGCTCATCCCGCCCTCCCAGACGCGCAGCAGCAGCAGCGGGTTGTGCAGGAAATCGGCGGTGGCATAGAACAGCATGTAGCCGATGCGCCCGCCCAGCACCACGCCGAGCATGGCGTAGAACAGCAGGTCGGAAAACGCGTTCATGTCCACGCCCGGCAGGCGCCCGGCGCGGATGCGGATACGCCCCAGCCACCACGCGGCGGCGAAACCGAGCAGGTACATGATGCCGTACCAGTGCACCTTGATCGGCCCCAGGGAGAAGGCGATGGGGTCTATGTCGTGGAGATAGAGCATGCAGGCGGGTCCGGCGGACGAGTCCCTATTCTCGGGGCAGCGCCCGCGGGGCTCAACCGCCGCGTCACCCGAGCAGCTGCGGACGGTCAGGCAACTCGTTGTCGCGCGGCGCGTCCGGATCGGCCGGAAAATGCTCGGCCAGCATTTCCGAGAGGGTTGCGATGGCCGCCAGTACCGCGGCCTCCAGGTCGCCCTCGCGCCGGCGGCGGCCGAAATCCTCGCAGACCTGGCGCCACTGCGCCGCGTCGATGCGCCCGTGCAGGCCACGGTCGGCCACGATCTCGACGGCGTGGTCGGCCAGCAGCAGGTAGAGCAGCACGCCGTTGTTGTCGCGGGTGTCCCAGGTCCGCAGCAGCGCGAAGGCATGTTCGGCGCGTTCGCGCGGCGAGACCCCGCGCCACAATGCCGCCAGCGGCAGGTCGGACTCGACCGCGAACATCAGCTGGGCGCTGTGGCGGCGCTCGCCCTCGGCAATGGCGCGGGCGATGCGGTCCAGGCTGGCGGCGGGAAACCGCGCATGCGCCGACGGCGAAAAGACATGCCGCAACCAGCGCATCACCAGCTCCCCGAGGCGCCACCGCCTCCCGAACGCCCGCCGCCGCCGGACCAGCCGCCACCGCCGAATCCGCCGCCACCGAAGCCACCGCCGCCAAAGCCGCCACTGCCAAAGCCGCCACCGCGGGCGAAGCCCCCGGGCGAGAGCCCACCCAGCGACAGGAAGAACGCCACCGCCGCGGCGACGCCGCCGCCGGCCAGCGACAGCAGCAGCCAGCCGGCCCCCCCGGCCAGCAGCGCCGCCAGCAGGCCTTTGGCCGGCCGCGAGCGGCGCGCGAACAGCAGCCGCGCCAGCATCGAGGCGATGCCGCCGATGAACAGCGCGACGAAGAAGGTGGCGTCGCTGCCGCCGGGCTCACGGTTGCTGGCCACCGGCGCCGGCAGCGGCTCGCCGTCGATCAGCCGCACCAGCACCGCGGTGGCCTCGGCGATGCCGCCGGCATAGTCGCCGTTGCGGAAGCGCGGCGCCAGGTATTCCTGGATCACCCGGTTGGCGATGGCGTCGGGAATCGCGCCCTCCAGGCCATAGCCGGGCTCGATGCGCACGCGGCGGTCGTCCCGGGCCACCACCAGCAGCACGCCGTCGTCCACGCCCTTGCGGCCGATGCCCCACTGCTCGAACACGCGGGTGGTGTACTGGGCGATGTCCTCCGGCCGGGTGCTGGGCACGATCAGGATCTGCAACTGGCTGCCCTTGCGCTGCTGCAGGGCCAGCGCCTGCTCCACCAGCGCCTGGCGCTGCGCCGCGTCGAGGGTGCCGGTGGTGTCGACCACCGGCGAGTCCAGCGGCGGGATCGGCGCCAGTTGCTGCGCCATGGCCGTGCCCGGCCCGGCCAGGCCGAGCAGGAACGCCAGCAGCAACAGACGCAGCACGCGGTTCATCGGCTCACTGCGCCGGCGCGGGTGCCGGCGGCGGGGTCTGCGGCTGCGGTTGCGGCCGGGTGCCGAAATCCACCGCCGGCGGCTGTGCGATCTGCGCTTCGTTGTCCACACTGAAGTTCGGCTTGGCCTGGTAGCCGAACAGCTTGGCGGTGATCACCTGCGGGAACGAGCGGATGTAGGTGTTGTAGTCCTGCACCAGCTGGATGTAGCGCCCGCGCGCCACGGTGATGCGGTTCTCGGTGCCTTCCAGCTGCGCCTGCAGGTCGCGGAAGTTCTGGTCGGACTTCAGCGTCGGGTAGTTCTCGCTGACCACCAGCAGCCGCGACAGCGCGCTGCCCAGTTCGCCCTGCGCCTGCTGGAACTGCTGCAGCGAGGCGGCATCGTCGGCGTTGACCTGGATCTGCCCGACCCGGGCGCGCGCATTGGTGACCTCGGTCAGCACCTGTCGCTCCTGCTGGGCATAGCCCTGCACGGTGTTGACCAGGTTGGGGATCAGGTCGGCGCGGCGCTTGTACTGGTTGAGCACCTCGGACCAGCCGGCCTTGACCGCCTCGTCCTTCTGCTGGATGGCGTTGTAACCGCAGCCGGAGATCGAGCCTGCCACGAGGGCAAGCAACACGAGGCGGAGGAAGGGGCGCATGGGCGGGTCCTGGTTGGCCGGAACCGCAAGCATGCCACCACTGCCGTGCAGCGTGTGCATACGACAGGGGCCGACGCGTGCCGGCCCCTGTGGGTAGCGCGCCACCGGCACCCGGCCGGCGGCGGGCAACGGCTTACCAGTTGTCCGCGCCGGGGATGTGGTGCTGCCTGGCGTTGCGCCGCATCAGCAGGTTCAGCCACTCCACCATCACCGAGAAGCCCATCGCGGCATAGATGTAGGGCTTGGGCACGTGCAGGTCCAGGCCGTCGAGCACCAGCACCGCGCCGACCAGCAGGATGAACGCCAGCGCCAGCAGCTTGACGGTCGGGTTGGCGTCGATGAAACGGCCCAGCGGGTTGGCCGCCAGCAGCATCACCGCCACCGACAGCAGCACCGCGCAGACCATCACCGGGACGTGGTCGGCGATGCCAACGGCGGTGATCACCGAATCCAGCGAGAACACGATGTCGATGATCGCGATCTGCGCGATCACCGTGCCGAATGCGGCCGATGCCTTGGTGGTGGTCGGGTCCTGGTCCTCGCCGCCGCTGACCAGTTCGCGCACTTCCTTGATGCCCTTGTAGAGCAGGAACAGGCCGCCGACGATCAGCACCAGGTCGCGGATCGAGATGCCCATGCCGGCGACGGTGAACAGGTTGCTCTCCATGTGCGCCAGGTAGGCCAGCGACACCAGCAGCATGATGCGGGTGATGCAGGCCACGGCGATGCCGACCCGGCGTGCCAGCGGCCGGCGGTGCTCGGGCAGCCGGCCCACGGCGATGGAGATGAACACCAGGTTGTCGATGCCCAGCACGATTTCCAGCGCACTGAGCATGAACAGGGTGACCCATACGTTGGGGTCGGCAAGGAACTCAAAAGACATGCAGGCAATCCTTCAACAAAGACAATCCGCCGCGGTCGCGCGCGGCGGCGAGGTTCAGAAAATCCGGGGCACCAGGATCAGCCCCCAGCACAGCAGCACATTCATCATCATCACGAACACCGCTGCCGAGCCCATGTCCTTGGCGCGACCGGCCAGCACGTGGAACTCCGGGCCGTAGCGCTCGATCACCGCCTCGATGGCCGAATTGGCCAGCTCCATGGCCAGCACCAGCAGCAACGAGCCGACCAGCAGCACGCGCTCCACCGGGGTCTGCCCCAGCCACACCGCCACCGGGGCGAGCAGCACGAACAGGTACACCTCCAGCCGGAACGAGGATTCGTGCCGCCAGGCCGCGGTCAAACCCTGCCAGGACCAGACCGCCGCCTTGAGCACGCGCGCCGGGCCGCGCGGCAGGTTGCCCATTTCGTCAGCCATGCGCGCGGCCCTCGGTCGAGCCGGCGCGGGTGGCCGGGACGGGGCGGGAACGGGAAATATCCATGCAGGCGGCCGTGGCGATGAACAGCGCAGGATTCTGCCACACGCGCCCTGCCGGCGCCCTGTCGCCCGCTCGCACAGGCTCGCGGAGGCAGCCGTGCGCCGTCACGCCAGGGCGCCGGGGCCGCCACCGGCAGCGGCCGGGTCAGGGGGAGGCGGTGCCGTCCACGCCCTGCTCGGGCTGCGCGGCGTCGCGCGCGAAACGCACCGTCACCGTGGTGCCCCGCCCGGGCTCGCTCTGCAGCTCGATGCGCCAGCCGAAACGCTCGCACAGGCGATGCACGATCGGCATGCCCAGGCCGTGGCCCTGGCGCCGCTCCGGCTCGACCCGGAAGAACGGCTCGAAGATCCGCGCCAGCGCCTCGGGCGACATGCCGATGCCGGTGTCGCGCACCACCACCCGGTCGGCCTCCACGTAGGCATCGACGCGGCCGCGGTCGGTGTAGTTGCAGGCATTGCGCAGCAGGTTGCCGACCACCACGTGCAGGACCTGCGGCGGCACCCGCAGCGGGCTGGCGGCGGCGACGTGGACTTCCAGCTCCACCGGCCGCCCGGCCAGGCTGCCGCGGGCATTGGCCGCCTCGTAGCGGACCACGTCGGCCACCTCGACCCACTCGGCCTGCGGCTCGATGTTGGCCTCGCGCGCCAGGATCAGCAGCGCGTCGATCAGCGCCTCCATGTCGCGGCCGGCGCGCTGGATGCGCTGCAGGCTGCGCTGCAGCCCGGGGCTCAGCTCCTGCGCGCCCAGCGCCATGTCGCTGGCCATGCGGATCACGGTCAGCGGCGTGCGCAGCTCGTGGCTGGCATCGCGGGTGAAATTGCGCTCGCGCGCGACATGGTCGCCAATGCGCCCGGCCATGGTATGCAGGGCACCGGCCAGCTGCCGCACCTCGCCCTGCACGTCGGCCGGCAACCGCTCCGGCGCCAGTTCGCTCGCGTCCGGGTACAGCGGGTCCCACTGCGACACCCGCCGCGCCAGCCAGGTCACCGGCGACACCACCCGGTGCGAGACGTGGTAGGTCAACCACGATGCGCCATACACCGCCAGCAGGATCAGCAGCACCGGCACCACCCCGAACCAGAACGCCAAGTGCTGCGCCTGCGAGCGCAGGAACACCAGGTACAGGCGCCCGGCGGGCTTGTCGTCCACCAGCACCAGTTCGTCGGCGTCGCCGACCTCGTGGAAGCCCGGCGCCAGCCCGCGCAGGTCGGCGGGCAGGCTCAGCGGCGACTGCCCGGTCTCCAGCAGGTAGCCGCGGACATTGCTGGTGTTGGGCGGCGGCTGCACCGGCGAGGCCTGGTACAGCTCCCAGTAGTGCGCGGCCTCCTGCCTGAGCAGCGCGTTGACCAGGCCGAACTTGACCACCAGCAGCACCAGGTAGCCGCCCAGCAGCACCGCAAGGCCGGCCAGCAGTGCCTGCAGCATGAAAGCGGTCCTGATCTTGCGCGGCAACCCGTGCAGCATTGCGGTCCCGTGGTGGTCCAGTGCGGTTAGGGGAAGAGCACGCCGGCGCGGGCCGTGGTACGGCCCGCCCGGTCGCGACGGATCACGCTTCCCCGCATGCCTCAGCCCATCGGCTGGGCGATATCGGCAATACGGTAGCCCGCGCTCTGCACGGTATGCAGCAACGGCCGGTCGAACGGCTTGTCGATGATCTTGCGCAGGTTGTACAGGTGGCTGCGCAGGGTGTCCGAGTCGGGCAGGCCGTTGCCCCAGATCTCGCGCTCGATTTCCTGGCGGGTCACCACCCGCGGCGATTCGCGCATCAGGATGGTCAGCAGGCGCAGGCCGATCGGCGACAACTGCAGCTCGGTGCCGGCGCGGGTGGCGCGCATGCTGACCGGGTCCAGCACCAGGTCGGCGACCTTGAGCACCTCGGCGCCCACCTGGCGGCGTTCACGGCGGATCAGCGCGCGCAGGCGCGCTTCCAGTTCCTGGATGGCGAAGGGTTTGGTCAGGTAGTCGTCGGCGCCGAACCCCAGCCCGGTCAGCTTGTCGTCCAGGGTGTCGCGCGCGGTGAGCATCAGCACCGGGGTGGACTTGCGCGCCTCGTTGCGCAGGCGGCGGCACACCTCGATGCCGTCCAGCCGCGGCAGCATCAGGTCCAGCACCACCACGTCGTAGCTGTTTTCCGCCGCCAGCCGGTAGCCGTCCAGGCCATCGCAGGCATAGTCCACCTCGAATCCCTTGCTTTCCAGGTATTCGCCGATCATCTCGGAAATGTTGCGGTTGTCCTCGATGACAAGCACCAGTCCGGACGATTCCTTGGTCTGTCGCATGGAGCCTCCTCGTTCTTCAGCTTTGTGAAAGATGCCGTACCCCGAGTGGATCCCATGTGAAGAAACCACGCCCTGTCGCGCGCGGTTCGCCGGACCGGTGCTGCACCTATGCTATGCGCGCCTTCCCACGGACCCGGACATGCCCGCCCCACCCTTCACCGCCTATCTGTACCCGGTACTGCTGCTGGTCGCCAGCAACGTATTCATGACCATCGCCTGGTACGGCCACCTGAAGTACCGTTCGGCGCCACTGCTGACGGTGATCCTGGTCAGCTGGGGCATCGCCTTCTTCGAGTATTGTCTGCAGGTGCCGGGCAACCGCCTGGGCGCGGCGGTCTATTCCGCGCCGCAGCTCAAGGGCATGCAGGAAGTGATCACCCTGGTGGTGTTCGCGGTGTTCTCCGCGGTCTACCTGGGGCAGCCGCTGAAATGGAACCACTGGGCGGCGTTCGCGCTGATCGTGGTCGCGGCGCTGCTGATGTTCAAGGAATGAGCCCGCGCGGCGGCGCCATGCCGCCGCACGGATGACGCCGCCCCGGCGCTCAGTCCGCGACCGGCGCCTTTTCGACCCAGGCCGCGAACACCTCGCCGATCCGGCGTTCGTCGACCGCCCGCCCCGCCTGCACGGCGTCGGCCTGGGTGAACAGCGGCACGATCATCGCCATGCCGTCGACCGGCGTCTTCAGCCGCGCGCCCGGCGCCTGGCCGAGGAAGCCGTCCCAGTGCCGGCGCACGCGCGCCCAGTAGCCGGCGGTGGCGTTCCAGTAGGCGCGGGCCGGGCTGAAATCCACGTCCGTGGTGCGCACGTAGTCGTTGAAACCGAACTCGCGCGCGATTTCGTGCTGCCCGCCATCGGCGTCGCGGCGTACCTTGGTGTTGAACTGTTCGTGGGTCCAGCCGTTGGGGGTCAAAGTGTGGCGGTTGACCATGGCCAGGGCGTTGTAGTCGCTGCGCCGGGTGTACTCGCGGCGTGGCAGCGGGCGCCAGCCCGGGTCGCTGGTCCAGCTGGGCACGCCGTTGTCGTAGCGCCAGCGACCGGTGCCGCAGTAGCGCGGCGCGTCGCTGACTTCATAGACGCATTGGGTCCAGGCGCCGCGGGTGAGGTCGGCGGGAAGCGCGCGCACCCGCCAGGTCTGGTCGGCGCTGAACTCGAAGCGCACCGGCGCCTCATAGGTCCAGTCCTGGCGCCAGTGCTTGGTGACGTGGCCGCTGGCCGGATCCACCAGCAGGTGCTGCAGCACGATGCGGGTGGGGGTGTCCTCGACCACGACCACCAGTTCGTTGCCGCCGCTGCGCATCGCCGGGGCGCGCGCATAGCCGGGCTGCAGCAGCACGGTTTCGTCGAAGGCGAAATCCACCGTGTACTCGCCCTGCATGCGCACGATGGTGTCGTGGTCGCGGGCGGGGTCGGCGGGCGCGGCGACCGCGCCGGCACTGGCGGCGCAGGCCAGCAGCAGGCTGGCGCAATGCGGTTTCTTCATGGGTTCCTCGGGGGCGGTGGGAAGGCCGTCCATGGCCGGGTGACGCTCCATCGGGGGAGGGAAGCAGCGGTTGGCGCCGCTCACCAGGCCAGTGACAGGCTGGCCGATACGGTGCGACCGGGGTTGCTGAAGCGGTCGCTCACGCGGCTGGAAGCGGCCAGGGTGCCGGCCAGGCTGGACCATTCGATGTAGCGGCGGTCGGCCAGGTTGAACACGCCGACCTGGGCGGTGGCGCCCGGCGCGAAGCGCCAGTGCGCCATCAGGTCGAGCACGCCGTAGCCGGCGGGACGGAACGCCTCGGCGCTGGCGACCCGGCCCTTGCGGCGGGCGACGCTGCCGGCCAGCTCCATACCCCAGTCGTCGCGGTCGTAGGCCAGCCCGAGGCTGCCGCGCAGCGGGTCCACCGTGTCCAGCGGCACGCCTTCGCTGAGGTTGCGCCCGCGCGACCAGGCCGCCGCGCCGCGCAGCGACCAGCCGGCCAGCCGCGCATCCAGCGCGCCCAGCTCCAGCCCCGCCTTCAGTTCGGCGCCATGGATGCGCGCGTCGGCGATGTTCTGCGACTGGAACACCATCAGCCCCTGCGCGTTGGTGCCGACGTAGCGCTGCGATTCGATGAAGTCGCGGTAGTCGTTGCGGTAGCCGCCGAGGCTGGCCCACAGCGCCGGCCCCACGTAGCGCACGCCCAGTTCCAGGCCATGGCTGGTTTCCGGTTTCAGGTCCGGGTTGGGAATGGCGGTGTAACCGAACAGGACGTTGGTGAAGCCCAGGTTGACGTCGTTGTACGGCGGCGAGCGGAAGCCGCGCGCGTAGCCGGCGAACAGCGACCAGCGCGGATCCAGGCGCCAGACCATGCCCAGCTTCGGCGACACGCTGGTCTTGCGCAGCGACGCCAGTGCCACGCCGGGGTTGTCGCCGCTGAAGATCGCGTCGGCCTGCGGCTCGAGCCGGTAGTGGTCCACGCGCACGCCGGGCACCAGCGACAGGCGGCCGCCGGCCAGCCGCACCTCGTCCTGCAGGTACAGGCCCAGCTCGGTGGTGCGGGTGACCGGGAAGTCGCGCACCGGGAACGCGTCGGGCAGGATCGTGCTGCTGGTGCTGCCATTGGCCAGCACCTGGTAGCCGTCGCGCTTCTGCCGGATCCGGCTCCAGGTGCCGTCCAGGCCCCAGGTCAGCGCATGTTCGGCCGCGCCGGTGACCAGGCGCTTGTCGAACTGCGCCTGCGCGCCATGCACCCGCTGGTCGAAGTCGAACACGCGGTGGCGGCGGCTGCGGTTGGCGCGGTCCTCGTCGGTGACCTGGGTGGTCTCGCTGTCCTGGCGGTACAGCTGCCAGCGCAGGCTGTCGGCGAAGGCCGCGTCCAGCGCGTCCATTTCATGCGCCAGCGACACCCGCGCGCGGGTCTGCCTGTCGTGCGCCTTCATGCCGATGGTGGTGACGTGGTCGATGGCCGACAGCACGTCGGTGTCGGTGACGTCCTCGTTGCCCTCCACGGTCAGGCGCAGGCGCTGGCCGTCATCGGGCGCATAGACCAGCTTGGACAGCACGCTGCGGCCGTCGCGCTGCTGCGGATTGGGTGCGGTGCGGGTGTTGTCGGCACTGCGCACCCGGCCCTTGTTGCCGGTTTCCTGGCCCTGGCGGTGGTTGACGTTGACCATGCCGCTCCAGCGCGCGCCGCCGAAGGCGGTGGTCACCCCGCCGAGCAGGCCCTGCCAGTCGCCGTCGTAGCCCAGCTTCAGGCCGACGTAGGCGCCCTTGCCGTCGCCCAGGTAATCGGCCGGGTCCTTGGTGACGAAGGCGACCACGCCACCCAGCGCGTCGGAGCCGTACAGCGAACTGGCCGGGCCGCGCACGATTTCCACCCGCTTGAGCGTTTCCAGGTCGGTGAAGTCGCGGTTGGCGCTGGCGAAGCTGCCGATGGCGAAGCTGCGCGGCATGGCGATGCCGTCGGTCTGGATCAGCACGCGGTTGCCGTCCAGCCCGCGGATGCGGAAGCCGCCCAGGCCGAAGCGGGCCACGCTGCGGGTCACCGAGATGCCCGGTTCGTAGCGGACCAGGTCGGCGATGTCGTGGACGAGCTGCCGGTCCAGTTGTTCGCGTTCGATCACGTCGACCGTGGCGGCGACGTCGGCGACCGCGCGGCCGGTGCGGGTGGCGGTGACCTGGACGCGTTCCAGGTCGTGGGCATCGGCCGGCGCGGCTGTGGCCGGGGCGGCATGGGCGGGAAACAGCGTCGCCCACAGGGCGGCGCTCAAGGCGGCGGGACGGATCATGGGTACCTTGAATCGAACGGTTGACCCCCGGCGCAGCGGCCGGCCGCCGTGGCGGCCCGGCCGTGGCCGAGGGGGAGAGAAGATGCGATTCAGGCGGACATGACGCGCAGCGGCGCGCCGGCTGGCGGCGAATGCGGCCGGGGTTACTTGGTGAGGATCAGCTTGTCGTTGCTGGTATGGCGCAGGCGGTAAACGCGGTCGCCATGGCGGATCAGGATCTCGCGCTGGCCCTTCAGCAGCGCGCCGCTGTCGATCGCGTCATCGACGGCCAGCGGTCGCGGGGCGGGGCGCTGCGGCAGGTGCAGGGTACGGGGACGGAGCAGGACAGGTTGGGCGAACATCGCGGCGGTTCCGTGGCGGGGACGGAATTGATGATAATGATTCTCATCCGCGATGCAAGAGGGCGCGCCTTCCGCGCCCGGCCGCATTCCTCCCACGCCGGGCAGGCGCCACGGCCCGCCCGGCGCGCGTCGCCCGGGTCAAGCGAAGGCGGCTTCCACCCTGCTCCACGCGTCGTCGCCGACACGCTCGAGCAGCTCCAGCGCGCGCAGGTTCTCCTCCAGCTGCGACACCCGGCTGGCGCCCAGGATCACGCTGGATACGCGCGGGTTGCGCAGGCACCAGGCGATGGCCAGCTGCGCAGGCGATTCGCCCAGCTCCGCGGCCACCGCGGTGAAGCGCCGCACCTTGTCCAGCCGCGCATCGGCCGGTTCGCCCAGCACCGCCGACTGCAGCCAGCCCAGCGACGGCTGCGCCAGCCGCGAACCGGCGGCGATGCCGTCGTTGTACTTGCCGGTCAGCAGGCCCGAGGCCAGCGGCGACCAGATGGTGGTGCCGAGCCCGGCGTCGGCGTACAGCGGCGCGTACTCCTGTTCCACCCGGGCGCGGTGCAGCAGGTTGTACTGCGGCTGTTCCATGGTCGGCGCGTGCAGGCCGTTGCCGCGGGCGAACGCCACCGCCTCGGCGATCTGCGCCGCCGACCACTCCGAGGTGCCCCAGTACAGCACCTTGCCCTGGCGGATCAGCACGTCCATCGCCTGCACCGTCTCGGCGATCGGCGCCTCCGGGTCGGGGCGGTGGCAGTAGTACAGGTCCAGGTAGTCCACCCGCAGCCGCTTGAGCGCGGCATGGCAGGCATCGTGCACGTGCTTGCGCGACAGCCCGCGCTGCAGCGGGTTGGGCGCCTCGGCCGCGCCGAAGAACACCTTGCTGGACACGCAGTAGCCGTCGCGCGGCAGGCGCAGGTCGGCGATCACGTCGCCCATCACCTGCTCGGCGCGGCCCTGCGCGTAAACCTCGGCGTTGTCGAAGAAGTTGACCCCGTTGTCCCAGGCCGCGGCGATCAGGTTGCGGGCCTCGCCCCGGGCGATCTGGCTGCCGAAGGTGACCCAGGCCCCGAAGGACAGGGCGGAAAGCTGCAGGCCGGACGACCCGAGGCGGCGGTATTGCATGGCTGGCTCCTGGAACGCGGTGCGCGCCGGCGGCGCGGACAGCCGCCAGTGTAACCCCCGCCACCGTGCCGATAGCGCCCCGGACCTTGCCGATGCCGGCCTGATCGCCGCCGTTGCCCCCGGCAGGCGTCGGGATTGTTGCCCGCCACTGGCCGCTGCTCTAGGCTTGCCGCTTTTGCGGGCTCGCCCGGGGAATACTCATGGTCGAAGGTTTGGGCAGGATCGGCTTCGGCCTGTTCGGTCTGGCGGTGCTGATCGGCATCACCTGGCTGTTTTCCAACAACAAGAAGGCAGTGGACTGGAAGCTGGTCGCCACCGGCATCAGCCTGCAGATCGCCTTCGCCGCGCTGGTGCTGCTGGTACCGGGCGGGCGCGACGTGTTCGACTGGCTGGGCCAGGGCTTCGTCAAGATCCTCAGCTACGTCAACGAAGGCTCCAGCTTCATTTTCGGCAGCCTGATGGACGTGCCCAAGTACGGCTTCATCTTCGCCTTCCAGGTGCTGCCGACCATCATTTTCTTCTCGGCGCTGATGGGCGTGCTCTACCACGTCGGGGTGATGCAGGCGGTGGTCAAGGTCATGGCCTGGGCGATCACCAAGGTGATGCGGGTGTCCGGCGCGGAAACCACCAGCGTCTGCGCCAGCGTGTTCATCGGCCAGACCGAGGCGCCGCTGACCGTGCGCCCCTACATCCCCAAGATGACCCAGTCCGAGCTGATCACGATGATGATCGGCGGCATGGCGCACATCGCCGGTGGCGTGCTGGCGGCCTACGTGGGCATGCTCGGCGGCGGCGACCCGGTGGCGCAGGCGTTCTACGCCAAGCACCTGCTGGCGGCCTCGATCATGGCCGCGCCGGCCACGCTGGTGATCGCCAAGCTGCTGGTGCCCGAGACCGGCACCCCGCTGACCCGCGGCACGGTGAAGATGGAAGTGGAGAAGACCTCGTCCAACATCATCGACGCCGCTGCCGCCGGCGCCGGCGACGGCCTCAAGCTGGCGCTGAACATCGGCGCCATGCTGCTGGCCTTCATCGCCCTGATCGCGCTGCTCAACGCGCCGCTGACCTGGCTGGGCGAAGTGACCGGGCTGGCCCAGGCCATCGGCAAGCCGACCAACCTGGCCACCATCTTCGGCTACGTGCTGGCGCCGATCGCATGGGTGATCGGCACGCCGTGGGCCGATGCCACCACCGTGGGTTCGCTGATCGGCCAGAAGGTGGTGATCAACGAATTCGTGGCCTACCTGCAGCTGTCGGAGATCATCAAGGGCAATGTCGCCGGGGTCACCCTCAGCGACGAAGGCCGCCTGATCGCCACCTACGCGCTGTGCGGCTTCGCCAACTTCAGTTCGATCGCCATCCAGATCGGCGGCATCGGCGGGCTGGCCCCGGACCGTCGCCACGACCTGGCCAAGTTCGGCCTGCGCGCGGTGCTGGGCGGCACCATCGCCACGCTGATGACGGCCACCATCGCCGGCGTGCTCAGCCACTTCGGCTGAGCCCGCGCGCTCCCCCTTCGGCTCCCCCCAAAGCCACCTGAAGAGAAATTGATTCCATGAAGTCTGTTGTTGTTGCCGGTTCCTTCAATGTCGACCACGTCTGGCGCTGCGATGCCCTGCCCGCGCCGGGGGCGACCATTGCCGGGCGCTACAGCACCGGTCCCGGCGGCAAAGGCTTCAACCAGGCGGTGGCCGCGCGCCGCGCCGGTGCCGACATCACCTTCGTCTGCGCGCTGGGCGACGACGCCGGTGGCGCGCTGGCCCGGCAGCTGGCCGCGGCCGACGGCATCGTGCTGGCCGCCGAGGCCAGCGGCGAGCCCACCGGCACCGCCGGCATCTACGTGGACAGCCGCGGCCGCAACTCGATCGTCATCGGCGCCGGCGCCAATGCCTCGCTGAGCACCGGCTTCATGGCCGCCAACGCCGGGCTGATCGGCGCGGCCGGGGTGCTGCTGGCGCAGCTGGAGTCGCCGGTGGAGTCGATCGAGGCGGCGCTGGGCATCGCCCGCGAGGCCGGCGTGCTGACCGTGCTCAACGCCGCCCCGGCCAACGCGCCGTCCAGCATCGGCCTGCTCAAGCTGGCCGACGTGCTGACCCCGAACGAAACCGAGTTCGCCGCCCTGCTCGGCCGCCATGTCGGCGAGCGGGTGGAGGCCGACGACGTGGCGGCGCTGGATGGCGCCAGCCTGCACGCGCTGTGCCGCAAGCTGTCCGGCAACACCGTGGTGGTTACCCTCGGCGCGGTCGGCGTGTTCGTCTCGCACGACGAGGAGCGCCTGCGCGGCGACAGCCAGCCCTACTACCGGGTGGCTGCCGAGCCGGCGCAGGTGGTCGATACCACCGGTGCCGGCGACGCCTTCAACGGCGCCCTGGCGGCCTCGCTGGCGCAGGCCCCGGACGCGGCCTTCATCAAGCACGTGCGCTTCGCCAACCAGTACGCCGCCCGCTCCACCGAGAGCGAAGGCGCCGCCGCGGCGATGCCGCGGATGACCCCGGCCGACGCCGCCTGAGCCCGCGTACCGCCGCTGCGCTGGCCGCCCGCGGCGGCACGGCGGGGGCGGCGCACCGCCACCGGCAAACCGGATGAGCGCTGAAGCCATGCCCGCGCGACGGGCCGGCGCCGGCATCGGCGCCGCGCCGGGCACTACAATGCGCCGCATGCAGATCGGCCCCTACACCATCGCACCCAACGTGGTGCTCGCGCCCATGGCCGGCGTCACCGACAAACCGTTCCGGCAGCTGTGCAAGCGGCTCGGCGCGGGCCTGGCCGCCTCGGAGATGACCATCTCCGACCCGCGCTTCTGGAATACCCGCAAGTCCATCCACCGCATGGACCATGCCGGCGAGCCGGCGCCGATCAGCGTGCAGATCGCCGGCA
Source organism: Stenotrophomonas sp. Steno-Z10-HUANG (assembly GCF_056393075.1). NCBI lineage: Bacteria > Pseudomonadati > Pseudomonadota > Gammaproteobacteria > Lysobacterales > Lysobacteraceae > Stenotrophomonas > Stenotrophomonas sp. Steno-Z10-HUANG. The sequence continues at coordinate 249,712 of NZ_JBWJPA010000001.1, read as the reverse complement.
CCGAGCCGCGGCAGCTGGCCGAGGCGGCGCGCTACAACGTCGACCACGGCGCGCAGATCATCGACATCAACATGGGCTGCCCGGCCAAGAAGGTGTGCAATGCCTGGGCCGGCTCGGCGCTGATGCGCGACGAGGCGCTGGTGGCGCGCATCCTGGAGGCGGTGGTGGGTGCGGTGGACGTGCCGGTCACGCTGAAGATCCGCACCGGCTGGTGCGCGCAGGTGCGCAACGCGCCGGCCATCGCCCGCATCGCCCAGGACAGCGGCATCGCCGCGCTGGCGGTGCACGGCCGCACCCGCGACCAGCACTACACCGGCACCGCCGAGTACGACACCATCGCCGCGATCAAGGCCATGCTGGACATCCCGGTGCTGGCCAACGGCGACGTCGATTCCCCGCGCAAGGCCGCGCAGGTGCTGGCCCATACCGGCGCCGACGCGGTGATGGTCGGCCGCGCCGCGCAGGGCCGGCCATGGATCTTCCGCGAGATCGCCCACTACCTGGCCACCGGCGAGGAGTTGCCGCCGCCGTCGCTGGAAGAGGTGCGCGACATCCTGCTCGGCCACCTCGCCGACCTGCATGCGTTCTACGGCGAACCGCAGGGCGTGCGCATCGCCCGCAAGCACCTGGGCTGGTACGCGAAGGACCGGCCCGAACACACCGATGAACAGCGCGCGGCGTTCCGCGCCGTGGTCAACGCCGCCGAGAGCGCCGACGCGCAGCTGCGGCTGACCCGCGACTACTTCGACGGGCTGATCGCCGCGCAGCCGCTGGCCGCGGCCTGACGGGCGATCCCCGTAGATGCGGGGCTTGCCCCGCATGTGGCGTTCCCGGGAGCCTGCGTGCGGGGCAAGCGCCGCACCTACGGCCTCGATCCGCAACGGAGACCCTCGATCCCAGGCCTGTGCCCGGCACGGCCGCCAACCCGCGGGGCCGCGTTCCGGCAGGCCAAGCCGGAAAGGAGCGCGACCACCGGGCACAACAGAAAGGCCCGCCAGCAGAGCCGGCGGGCCTGGATCGGCGCGGGGGGAGGAGCGCGCCGGAAGGCTCAGGCGAAGACCTTGAAGCGGGCCTCGTCCTCCATGTAGCTCTTCTCGCCGATGGCGGCTTCGTGGGAGCCGAACGGCATCTGCGCGCGCAGCTGCCAGTTGCCGGCAATGCCCCATTCGCGGTGCACGGCCTCGTCCACCACCGGGTTGTAATGCTGCAGGCTGGCGCCGATGCCGGCCTCGGCCAGCGCCGTCCACACCGCGAACTGGGCGATGCCGTTGGCGTGCTCGGCCCACACCGGGAAGTTGTCGGCGTACAGCGGGAACTGGTCCTGCAGACCGCGGGTCACGTCCACGTCATTGAAGAACAGCACGGTGCCGGCGCCGGCGGCGAAGCTGTCCAGCTTGCCCTCGGTGGCGGCGAACGCGGCGGCCGGCACGATCGGGCGCAGCGCGTCCTTGACCAGCTCCCAGAACTTCACGCTCTGCGCCCCGTGCAGGATCAGCGCGCGGGTCGGCTGCGAATTGAAGGCCGACGGCGCCTCGCGCACGGCGTGCTTGATCAGGTCGGTGACCTGGTCCTGGCCGATGGGCAGGGTGCGGCCGAGCGCGTACTGGGAACGGCGCTGCTTGTACAGGGCGATGGCTTGGCTGTTCATGGTGACTCCGGAAGGAAGGAAAGCCGGCAAGGCGGCCATTCGTGGAATGGGCGCCAGTGTAATTGCCAACAAATTCAGAACAAACACTATAAAAATCACTATTTGTTCTAAATTTGAAAATAAAGCCCGCTTCCGGAATCTCCCGCCTAGCCGCCTGTCACCTCCGCCGCCGGCATCACGCCCTCATCGTTCCATATACGGCGCCAGACCTGCGCCAGCCGCTGCTCCAGCATCGCGCGCCCACCGGCATCGCGATACACGGGCCGCAGCTGCCGCGGCGGGATCGCCGCCCAGCGCCCGCCCTGCCCGCGGGCCACCGCGAAGCTGAAGTTGTAGTCCGGCTCCAGGCCCATGCGCAGGTCGCTGAGCACCAGTTCGCCATCGCGCACCTGCGCGCGCATGAAACCGCGGTTGAACCACTGCAGCCGCGCCACCGCCGGGATCGACTGCGCCTGGCGCAGCGCCTGCACATTGGACGGGTAACCGCTGAAGCGCATGGGCCCGTGGTCGGCCCACAGCGAGCGGTCGCCGACCACGTAGCCCTGCGGGGTCATCGCCACCACCCGCCACAGCAGCGTGTTGAACGGCATCGGCACCGAGAACCGCGGCGCGCCGGCCAGCCCCATCGCCGCCAGCGCGCGGTCGGCATCGCGCTCGACCAGATGCTTGGCCAGCAGCGACCAGCCCAGGTACCCGCAGCTGAGCACCAGCCCGGCGACCAGCGCGCGCTGCGCCAGCGGCCGCGCCCGCGCGAACCACGCCACCACGCAGGCCAGCGCCAGCCACACGGTATACAGCGGGTCGATGATGAACACGCTCGACCACATCGTCGGGTGCGGCATCAGCGGCCACCACAGCTGCGTGCCGTAGACGGTGAACGCGTCCAGCAGCGGATGGGTGACCAGCGCCAGCACCATCGCCCACCACCAGCGCGCGGGCGCCTGCGCCACCCGGCCGTGGCCGAAGCGCCGGTACAGCCACCAGATCAGCGTGCCCAGCAGCGGCAGCACGAACAGCGAATGGCTGAAACTGCGGTGCACCGTCATCAGGCTCACCGGGTCGCGGGTGAAGGCGATGATCAGCAGCCCGTCGAGATCGGGCAGCGTGCCCAGCGCGGCACCGGCGAGCAGCGCCGCGCGGCGGTGGCCGGCCGGGGCGATGGCGGCGGCGACGGCGCCGCCGAGGACGATCTGGCTGAGGGAATCCATCGCCGCATTATGCCGGGCCCTGCCGTGGATGCAGGGCTTGCCCTGCAGGGCGCATCCGCGGCCGCCCCCGGTGCCGGGCGGACCCGGCAGCTACCCCGGAGGGTGGCGTGGCGGCCGCGCGCGCAGCCGCCACGCCGCCAGCGCAGCGTACAGCAGCGCCAGCAACAGCAGGTTGAGCAGTTCGCCGCCGATCTCGGGCACCCGCGCGCCCATCTGCTGGGTGCGCACGATGGCGTTGATGCCCGCGGTGGTCGGCAACAGCTTGGCCAGCGCCACCAGTGCCGCTGGCGACGCCACCGCCGGCCACGACAGGTTGGACAGGAAGAACAGCGGGATCGAAACCCCGGTGACGTACTGGAACGCGCGCTCGCGGGTACGGAAGAAGCTGCCGACGAACAGACCGAACGCCACCGACGCCAGCGCGAACAGCAGCACCGCCAGCAGCAGGCCGGGCACGTTGCCGCCACGCGGGTAGTCCTGCACCCAGGCGTTGAAGCCGGCGTAGTAGAGCAGCCCGGCCACCGCCACCAGGGTGAAGGCCGCGGCCATGCCCAGCAGCGCCGGTGTCGCCACCTGCAGGCGCTGCCCCGACTGCGCGCGACGGGTACCCAGCAGCACGCCGATGCCCAGCAGCAGGGTCTGGTGCACGATCAGCTCGGCCACGCCCGGCACCACGCTGCTGCCGTAGCCCTCGCGGGTGTTGTACAGCGGCCGCTGCACCAGTTCGAGCGGTGCCGCCAGCGGCGGCCCCATGAAGCCGGCCTGGCGCACCGCCTGGTCGCGGCCGAAGGCGCCGATGCCCTCGGCCAGCCCGCCCAGGATGGCGCTGGCGCGGCCCAGGTAGGCGCCATTGCCCAGCAACACCAGCTGGCCGCTGCCACCGCGCAGGATGTCGCGCTCCAGCCGCGCCGGGATCAGCACGATGCCATCGACCTGGCCGGCTTCCAGCTGCGCGCGCGCCTGCGCCAGGTCGCGCGGCTGGGTCGCCACCCGCACCGCGCGCAGCGCGTCGACATGCCGGACCAGCGCGCGGCTGGTGGCGCTGCGGTCGGCGTCGACCACCGCCAGCGGCAGGTCGCTGGCGACCTGGTGACGGTAGGCCGCCGGGTAGAAGAACGAATACAACAGCACCGCGCCGATCATCACCGTGCGCGCGGCCGAGTCGGCGAACACCGCCTGCAGCGTCGCGCGGAAGCTGGCGGCGACCCGGCTCATGCCGGCACCGGCACCGGCGGCGCGGCGCGGCGCGCGGCCCGGGCCAGCAGCAGCGCACCACCGGCACCGGCCACCCCCGCCATCAGCGCCAGCACCCCCAGCGGACGCAGCGACACCGTCCACGGCGAGCCCATGAACAGCTGCTGCATCTGCAGCTGGACATACGCGGTGAGCGGCAGCAGCGCATTCCACACGCGGGTGAACAGCGGCGCCGCCACCACCGGGAAGGTGGCGCCGGAGAACGCCAGCGCGGTGCCGATGCTCAGCCCGACCAGCGACAGCCCGGTGCACATGTCGCGGGTGAGGGCGATGAACAGCAGCGCGAAGCAGCAGCACGCCAGGTAGAACAGCGGCTGGGCCAGCAACAGCAGCCACACGCTGCCGGCCACGCCGTCGCCACGCACATAGGCCACATACAGCACGCCGAAAGCGCCGTACAGCGAGAACACCGCCACGTAGGGCAGCAGCTTGCCGGCGATGGCGGCCCAGGGCCGCCGCCCCAGCCAGGTGGCCAGCAGGCCGTCGCGGCGCTCGCGGCCGAAGGCGCCGCCGGCCGCCAGTGCCGCCAGCAGCGACAGCACCGCCGGGAAGATCAGCGGCAGCAGGAACAGTTCGTAGCTGCGCGCCGGGTTGTACAGCACCGTGGCCTGCACCGTCACCGGCGCGGCGCGCAGGCGCGCCGGCCCGGCCTGCAGGCCGATCCGTTCCTTCAGCATGCGCGCGTTGTACGCGGCCACCGCGTCGGCGATGTCGCGCGCGGCCGATTGCCCGGTGGCCAGGTAGGTGGCGTTGTAGAACGCGTAGACCGGTGCCGGTTCGCCGCGCAGCGCGCGCCGGCTCATGTCGCGCGGCAGCAGCACGATGGCGAACACCTCCAGCGCGCGCAGCTGCGCCTGTGCCTGTTGCAGTGACGCCGGCTGGGCGACCAGCGCCACCCCGGGGCTGGCATCGATGGCGCGCGCCAGCGCGCGGCTGTCGGCGCTGCCGTCCAGGTCCACCAGCGCCACCGGCAGCTGGCGCAGCACCGCGCCGGAGAACAGCGCCATCATCAGCAGCATGAGCAGCAGCGGCACCAGCGTGACCAGTGCCAGTTCCCAGCGGTCCTCGCGCCAGTGGCGCAGTTCGCGCCGCAGCGACGCGGCGAACGCGGCGCCGCTGCCCGGCGTCAGCCCTGCGGCCATGCGAACAGCACGCTCATGCCCGGGCGGAACCCGTCGACCGGCTGCCGCGGACGCACCCGCACCTCGAAGCTGCGCACGTCGTAGCCGGATGACTGCCGGGTGCTGCGCCAGGTGGCGTAGTCGCCGGCCGGGCTGATGAAGTAGACCTCGAACGCGGCGCTGCGCCCGCCCAGGGCCGGGATCGTGCCGTGCAGCACCGCCCCCGGCCTGAGCCCGTACAGCTGGTCCTCGCGCAGGGTCAGCGCCACCCACATGTGGTCGATGTCGACCAGGGTAAACACCGGGTAGCCGGCCGGCACCAGTTCGCCGATGTCGGCCATGCGCTTGCTCACCTCGCCGGCCAGCGGCGCGTGGCCGCGGGTTTCCTGGCGCGCGGCATCGACTTCGGCCTTGGCGCCTTCGGCCTGCCGTACCTGCGCCAGCGCGGCGGCCTTGTCCTGGCGGCGCGCGCCGGCCAGCGCCTGGTCGTACTGCGCCCGCGCCGCCCGCGCCAGCTCCTCCGCGCTGCGCGCCTGCGCCTGCGCCTCGTCGCGCTTCTGCCGGGTGACCACGCCCTCGTTGAACAGGGTGTCCAGCCGCCGGAACGTGGCCGTGGCCAGTTCGGCACCGGCCCGGGCACGCTGCCAGTTGGCCTCGGCGGCACGGATGTCCTCGCTGCGCGCGCCCTCCTCGGCCTTGTCCGCCATCGCCTGTGCGGCCGCGACCACCGCCGCGGCCTGGCGCTCCTTGGCCGCGACTTCCGGGCTGTCCAGCTCGAACAGCAGCTGCCCGGCCGCGACCCGCTGGCCCTCGCGCACGTGCAGCGCGTGCAGCCGCGCGGTCACCTTGGCGGCGACGTTGACGCTGTCGGCGTCGGCCATGCCCTGCACCTGGTCGGCCGGGGTACGCAGGCCAAGCCACAGCCCCAGCGCCACCAACGCCAGCAACAACACGCCGGCGATGGCAAAAACGCGGCGCCGCCGCGGTCCCGTGTCGTGTCCCGCCGTCTGGCTCATTCCAGCACCTTGTCCGCCCGCCGGCGGTAGTCGTCGAACCGTTGCATCTGCCCGCTCACTTCCAGCAGCTGCGCCAGCGCCACATCGAACTGGTAGGCCGCCTGCGCCCGCTCCACCCGCGCCGCGCCCAGCGCCAGGCGCGCGTCGATCACATCCAGCGAGGTCGCCTGCCCTTCGCGGAAGGACAGCTCCTGCAGGCGCAGGTTCTCCTCGGCCTGGGCGATGCTGCTGTCCAGCAGCCGGAACTGGCTGCGCGCGGTGTCCAGTTCGTTCCAGGCCTTGCCCACGCCCAGCCGCACCTGGTTCTCCGCCTCGCCCAGCCCGGCGCGCGCCTGTTCCAGCTGCGCGCGCGCGGCGCTGACCTGCAGCGGCCGCGCGCTCGGCGACAGGAAGGTGTAGCGCAGGCCGATGCCGAACGCCCAGTCGGCATCGGTGAGCAGGGCGTCGCGGCGGTGCAGGTCGTACTGGCCGAACAGGTAGACCTGTGGCTTGAGTCTGGCCTGCTGCACGCGCACGCCCTGTTCGGCCTGCTGGCCCAGCGCGCGCAGGCGCTGGAGCTGCGGATGGCGCTGCAGCGCGCTGCGCTCGAACGCCTCGCGGGGCTCCAGCGGCGCGTCGATCACGAACAGCGGCGAGGTGGTGCCGACGTTGCCGCCGCTGCGCAGCAGCGTGGCCAGCGCCTGCTGCAGGGTGGCCAGGTCGTTGCGCGCCTTCTGGTACTCACGCTCGGCCTTGTCGCGGGCGACACTGGCCTGCAGGCGCTGGGCGCGGCTGGCGAAGCCTTCGCGTTCGAGCTTGAGCGCGTCGTCCAGGTGCCGCTGCAGGCCATCGCGGACCTCGCGCCGCACCTGCACCGCGCGTTCGGCCAGTTGCTGGCCGAAATAGGCCTGCACCAGCTGCAGCGCCAGCGACTGGCGCTGCGCCTCGCGCTCGGCCTCGGCCTGGGCGGTGGCTGCCTGCGCCGCCTGCTGCGCCGCCGGGATCAGCCCGCCGCTGTACAGCGGCACGCTGGCGGTGACGATCGGGCGGGTGCGCCAGTCGCGCTCGGCGAAACGCAGCGGCGATTCGATGCCGAACGCCTCGGCCACCGGTGCCAGCGAACCCAGTGGCAGCTCCAGCGATTTCTGGAACTGCATGCGGCGTATGTCGCCGGTGATTTCCGGCAGCCGCAGGTAGCGGGTGGCGTCCTGCAGGTCCTGCTTGCCGCGCACCCCGGCGTCGGCCGCGGCCAGCGCGTCGGAGACCTGTTCCAGGCGCGCGCGCGCCTGCTCGAAGCTCAACGCCGGCGGCGCGTCGACGCTGGCGGCAGCGGTGCCGGTGGCGGCCAGCAGAAGCCAGGCCGCGAACAACACCGCCCTTGCCCGGGTCGTCGACTGCGTGTGTGCCACCGCGGATGCTCCTTTCCCCAGCCCGCGGCGAGCATAGCGCCGCCACCGTGAGGACGCAGCATGCAGGCCAGCTCAGGCGGCCCGCGCCTGTGGCGCGCGTGGCGGCAGCCACGCCAGGCTGCGCCCGGCAGGGTCGAGCAGGCGCAGGCTGCCGTCGTGATCCTCGGCCAGGGCGGTGAGGCTTTCGACCCAGTCGCCGTCGTTGGCATAGACCAGGCCATCGCGCTCGACCAGCGCGGCCCGGTGGATGTGGCCGCAGACGATGCCGTCCAGGCCACGGCGGCGCGCGTCGTCCAGCCCGGCCTGCACGAAACGCTCGATGTAGCGCTCGGCCGCGGCGCTGCGCCGCTTGAGGAACTCGGCCAGCGACCAGTAGCGCAGCCCGACCCGCTGGCGCAGCACGTTGAGCAGGCGGTTGCCGGTGAGGATGCGGTAGTAGAGCCAGTCGCCCACGCCGTACTGCAGATGGGTGAGAACCCGACGCCCGCGGCCTTGGGTCGAGGGGGCGATCGCATCGCCGGCATCGGGCGATGCGATGGGGGAAGTCGCCGCGCGCGTCGGCATCGGCAGGTGCCAGCGCGTCGCGCCGTCGTAGTCGTCGCCGTGCACCACCAGCAGGCGGCGGCCATCGGCGGTGACGTGGATGGCACGCCGCCGCACCTGCATCGCCGGCAGCATCAGCCCGCAGGTCCGGCGCAGCGGGGCGTCGTGGTTGCCGGGGATGTAGATGATCGCGGTGCCGGCGCGGCGCAGCCCGTGCAGCGCCTCGACCACCGCGTTGTGCGCCGCGTTCCAGCTGGCGCGCCGCTGCGCCAGCCACCACAGGTCGACGATGTCGCCGACCAGGTACAGGCGTTCGCAGCGCAGCGTGGACAGGAACCGCGCCAGCTCGGCCGCATGGCAATGGCGCGCGCCCAGGTGGGTGTCGGAGATGAACACCGCGCGCCGGTACGGCAGCAGCGGGGTCGGCGCGCTCATGCCGGCACCCCGGCGTCGCGCAGGTAACGCCGGCGCTTGTGCGGGCGGATCGCCTGCAGGTCCACTTCGATCAGGCCGTCGATGGAATCGCTGAAATCCGGGTCCACGCCGAACGCCAGGAAGCGCGCGCCGCCCGGCTCGCACAGGTCGGTGTACTGGCGGTAGAGCGTGGGCACGCTGGTGCCCAGCGCGGCCAGGTTGGCCTTGAGCACCTCGAACGCGGCATCGGCATCCATGTCGCCGAAGCATGGCGGCGCGGCGAAGTACTGGAACGGCCGGGTCGACTCGACCAGGCCGTGGCCGCCGCCGTAGTAGCGCTGGTAGTACGCGACCAGCTGTTCGCGCGCCTCGCGCGGCAACGCCGCGCTGATCGATACCGCGCCGAACAGGTAGCGCACGCCCGGCTGGCTGCGCAGGTAGGCGCCGATGCCCTGCCACAGGTAATCCAGGCTGCGGCTGCCCCAGTAGTCGGGCACCACGAAGCTGCGGCCCAGCTCCATGCCCTCGGCGATGCGCGGGATGGCATCGTCGGCATAGCGGAACAGCGCCGCGGTATAGAGCCCGGCAAGGCCGCTGCGCGCCAGCGCCTGGGCGCCGCGCATGATGCGGTAGGCGCCGGCGATGCGCTGCTGCGCCGCATCCCAGACCACGATGTGCTGGTACAGCAGGTCGAAGTCGTCCAGGTCGCGGCTGCGCCCGGTGCCCTCGCCGACCCGGCGGAAGGTCAGCTCGCGCAACCGCCCCAGTTCCAGCAGCAGCGGCGAGCCGGCGGCGCAGCGTGCCAGCCGGATCTGCTTGCCGTCGCCGGTCTGGCCGAGCAGGTCGGCGGCCTCGATCTCCGCCGCGACCCGCTCGGCGGCGATCGCCGCGGCCAGCGGTTCGGGCCCGTCGACGGCGGCGCCCGCCGGCGCGTCGTCGGCACCGAGCGCGTACAGCGCGCGCCGTACCGCCTGCAGCTGCAGCGCCGGGTCCAGCGCGGGGTCCAGGTGCAGGGCCTGCCCCACCCACAGCCGCAGCGGGCGCCCGCGGCGGGCGAACATCTCGCGCGCCAGCAGCGCGGTGCCGGCCGGCTTGAACAGCGCCGAGGCGCCGTAGAACAACGCCGAGTTGCGCGCCTGCACCCGCACCGGCAGCACCGGCGTGCCGGTGGCGTTGGCGAAGCGCACGAAGCCGCGGTTCCAGCGGCCGTCGCGGATGCCGCGCAGCGACAGCCGCGACACTTCGCCGGCCGGGAACACGATCACGCACTGCTCGGCCGCCAGCGCCTGCTCCACCGCGCGCAGGCTGTCGCGACGCGCGCGGCCGCCCAGGATCCGTACCGGCAGCAGCAGCTCGCGCAGCGGCTCCAGGTCGGCCAGCAGGTCGTTGGCGATGATGCGCACGTCGCGCCGCACCTGGCCCACCGCGTCCAGCAGCGCCAGCGCGTCGAGCGCGCCGGAGGGGTGGTTGGCGACCACCAGCAGCCGCCCGCGGGCGGGGATCCGCGCCAGCGCGCCACGGTCCAGCTGGTAGCGGCTGCCCAGGAAGTCCAGCGCGGCCTGGACAAAGGCGAGGCCGCGGCGCTCGCCGTTGTGGCGCAGGAACGCCTGCACCTGGTCCAGCCGCGACCAGCGCCCCACGCTGCGCAGCAGCGGCCGCGCCAGGCGCCCGCGCGGGCCATGGAACCACTCGGGATAGCGCTGCTGCAGGCGTTGCTCGATCTGGTGCATGGCGGTGGTCCGACGGCCCGGTTGGCCGGCAGCCTGCGCCCGCCAGGCGGCAGCGCGGTTGCGGTTTTGCGGCAGTTCGGTGACGCCCGGCCGCGGGCGGCGGGCTGGGTGAACCGGTTTATTAACCGGATGGCAACAACCGGCCCTGCACTATTCCCGGGGTGCCCCGGCCGTGTATCATGCGCGGCTATCTTTTCATCCGCATACAGGGATACAAGCTCATGTCCAGCTATCTCTTCACTTCCGAGTCGGTCTCCGAAGGCCATCCGGACAAGATCGCCGACCAGATTTCCGATGCGGTGCTGGACGCGATCCTCACCCAAGACAAGCGCGCCCGCGTCGCCTGCGAAACCCTGGTCAAGACCGGTGCGGCGATCGTCGCCGGCGAGGTCACCACCTCGGCCTGGGTCGACATCGAAGAGCTGACCCGCAACGTCATCAACGCGATCGGCTACGACAACTCCAACGTCGGCTTCGACGGCCACACCTGCGCCATCATCAACATGCTGGGCAAGCAGTCGCCGGACATCGCCGCCGGCGTCGACGGCACCGACAAGAAGGCCAAGAAGCCGGAAGAACAGGGCGCGGGCGACCAGGGCCTGATGTTCGGCTATGCCTGCAACGAAGCCCCGGAATTCATGCCGGCGCCGATCTACTACTCGCACCGCCTGGTCGAGCAGCAGGCCAAGGTCCGCAAGAAGAAGAACTCGCCGCTGCCGTGGCTGCGCCCGGACGCCAAGAGCCAGGTCACCCTGCGCTACGGCCAGGATGGCAGGATCGAGGGCCTGGACGCGGTGGTGCTGTCGACCCAGCATGACCCGGGCGTGAAGCAGAAGGACCTGATCGAGGCCGTGCGCGAGCACATCCTCAAGCCGGTCCTGCCGAAGGCGTGGCTGGACGCGCTGCCGAAGAACAAGGTGCACATCAACCCGACCGGCATCTTCGTGATCGGCGGCCCGGTGGGCGACTGCGGCCTGACCGGCCGCAAGATCATCGTCGACACCTACGGCGGCATGGCCCGCCACGGTGGCGGCGCGTTCTCCGGCAAGGATCCGTCCAAGGTCGACCGCTCGGCCGCCTACGCCGCCCGCTACGTGGCCAAGAACGTGGTCGCCGCCGGCCTGGCCGACAAGTGCGAAGTGCAGGTTTCCTACGCCATCGGCGTGGCCGAGCCGACCTCGATCTCGGTCACCACCTTCGGCACCGGCAAGATCGCCGACGCGCAGATCGAGAAGCTGATCCGCGCGCACTTCGACCTGCGCCCGTACGGCATCATCAAGATGCTCGACCTGATCCACCCGATGTACCAGCAGACCGCCGCCTACGGCCACTTCGGCCGCAAGCCGAAGGAATTCTCGTACGTCGACGGCGACGGCAAGACCCAGAACGCCACCGCGTTCTCCTGGGAGAAGACCGACCGCGCCGAAGCGCTGCGCAAGGCCGCCAAGCTCAAGTAAGCCCGGCCCGGCAGGCGTTGACCGGAAAGGCCGCCCGCACGGGCGGCCTTTCTGTTTGCGGGCAGCGGCCGGGGGTGCATCCGGCCACCGCGCCGGGTTAGCCTGCGGTTCCCCCCTTCGCGCCAATGCCCATGTCCGAGCCCACGTCCCACCAGTTGTCGATGACCGTGCTGATGACCCCGGACATGGCCAATTTCTCCGGCAAGGTGCATGGCGGCGCGGTACTGCGCCTGCTCGACCAGGTGGCCTATGCCTGCGCCAGCCGCTACGCCGGCAATTACGTGGTCACCCTGTCGGTGGACCAGGTGATGTTCCGCCAGCCGATCGCGGTGGGCGAGCTGGTCACCTTCCTCGCGTCGGTGAACTACACCGGCACCTCGTCGATGGAAGTGGGCATCAAGGTGGTGGCCGAGGACATCCGCCAGGGCAGCGTGCGCCACGCCAACAGCTGCTTTTTCACCATGGTCGCGGTGGACGACGACGGCAGGCCCACGCCGGTGCCGCCGCTGCAGCCGGCGACCGGCGACGAGAAGCGCCGCTATGCCGCCGCGCAGATCCGCCGCCAGCTGCGCCAGGACATGGAGCAGCGCCACCGCGAGCTGCTCGGCAGCAGCGCCACCACGCCGGCGCCGTAGCACCGCGGCGGCCGCGCCCACGGGCGGGCGCCGCCCACCGGAGCGCGGCGTGGCGTACGCCGCCTGCCGCTGCGGGTCAGCGGCCGCCGGCCGCGGCGATCACCTCGCGGGCCTGCTCGCGGACCGAACGCATCCCGGCATCCAGCTGCGCGGGGTCACGCTTCAGCAACGGGTCCAGGTAGCGGGTGCGCAGCGCGGTCGCATCGTCCACGCGTTGCATGCGCTGCAGCAGCCGATACAGGCGCGCGGCGGTTTCGATCGTGGGCGACGCCTCGGCGCCGAGTTTGCGCGCGCGCAGCTCCAAGGCCGTCGCGTAGGCCGCGCGCGCCGGCTCCAGCCGGCCCAGGGCCAACAGGATGTCGGCATTCAGGCTCCAGGTGCCGGCGATGATCGGGTGGTCCGGCGCGAGCGTGCGGCGCTGGCCCTCGAGGCAGCGCTGCGCATGCGGCAGCGCCTGCGCATGGCGCCCCTGCCGGTGCAGCAGGCTCGCCAGGCTGCCCTGCGCCAGCAGGGTATTGGGATGGTCCGGACCGCGGTGGCGCAGGTGCGAATCCAGCACCGCCTGCTGCACCCGCAGCGCCTGCGCCATGAATTCGGCGCGCGCGGCCGGGTCGTCGGCCAGCATGGCACGCTTGTTCAGCACGCCGACCAGGCCGGTCATCGGCGAGACGGCCTGGGCGCTGTCTTCGCCCTGTTGCTGGCGCCGGTAGTCGATGACCCGTTCGATCTCGGCCTGGACCCGGGCCAGCGCCGCGTCGTCGCCGGCCAGCGCGAAGCCATTGATCGCCACCAGGTAGCGCGCCGACACCGTGTCCGGATGGTCTTCGCCGTAACGCTGCGCCAGCACGTCGGCGGCGTTGCGAGCCAGGGCCTGCGACTGTTCGAACTGCTTCTGCTCGCGCAGCAGCTTGGCCTGCACCAATGCCACGTACAAGGTATCGCGATGCGTCGCCCCGAGCGCACGCTGGTACAGCGGCAACAGCGCTTCGGCCTCCGGCCCGGCCTCGGCGCGCCGGCCGGCCTGGATCAACGCATCGATGCGGTAACGACGCAGGCGCAGCAGGCGCTCGTCGCTTTCCGGCAGGGCGCTGCCGACACCCGCGCGGATCGCGTCGTAGGCGGCGATGGCATCGTCGAAGCGGCCCTGGATGATCATCAGGATGGCGCGCCCCAGTTCGGCCTCCAGCCGCTGCGGATCGCTCATCGGCCGTGCCGCGGTGGCGGCGTGCACCTGCGTATACAGGCGCTGCGCCTCGTCCGCGCGCCCAAGGGTGACCAGCACCCCCGCCAGCGCCAGTTCCGTTGACAGCCGCTCCGGGCTGTCCGCTGCCAGCGCCTGCCGCTGCTCCAGCACCTGCCGCAACTGTGCCTCGGCGCTGACGTTGCTGCCGATGGCGTGCAGCACGCCGGCCAGCGATTGCCGCAACTCCGCCGCCAGCGCGGCGTCGTCACTCACCTCGTTGCCGATCCGGTCCAGCGCGTGCGCCACCACGTAGGTCTCCAGCGCATCGCGGGCCAGATCGGTGGCGCCACGCGCGGCCGCGGCATCCACCAGCTGCAGCACCTGCGGCGAGGCCAGTTGCCCACCGGCGGCGGCGTCGGCCTTGAGCAGCATGTCCTTCTGCGCGGCGGCCAGCGAGCGCCCCATTGCCTGGATGTCGACGCTTTCCAGGCTGCTGCGCTGGAAATCGACGATCCGCTGCAGCTCCCGCCCGCGGCGTTCGGCCAGCGCCTGCTGCGCTTTGGCCTCGCGCAGGGCCAGCACCGAGGCCAGCAGCCCGCCCAGCACCGACAACAGCACCAGCGCCGCGGCGGCCAGCGGCCAGGCATTGCGCCGCAGCAGGCGCCGCATGCGATACCCGCGTTCGCCGGCGCGGGCGCTGACCGGGCGGTGCTCCAGGTACCGGCGTAGGTCCTCGGCCAGCGCCGCGACCGAGGGGTAACGGCGGTCAGGCTCCTTGCGCAGCGCCTTGAGCACGATGGCGTCGATGTCGGCCGGCACCGCGCGCCCGCGCCGCCGTGGCGCACCGTCGGCGCGCAGCCGCCGGCTTGGCGGCGGCACGTCGGTATTGGCGATGGCGTTGTACAGGCCGGCCGGATTGTCGATGTCGGAGAACGGCAGCTGGCCGCAGACCAGCTGGTACAGCACCGCGCCCAGCGAGTAGACGTCGGTGGCGGTGGTCAGCGGCTGGCAGGCGAGCTGCTCGGGGCTGGCGTAGGCCAGGGTGAGGGCATGCTGGCCGGTACGCGTATCGCCGGCCGCCGCGCTGTCCTCGTCGATCAGGCGGGCGATGCCGAAGTCCAGCAACCGCGGCTGGCCGCGCGCGTCGACCAGGATGTTGGCCGGCTTGAGATCACGGTGGATGACCAGGCAGCGGTGCGCCTCGGCCACCGCTTCGCAGATCCTGACGAACAGCGCGATGCGCTCGTCCAGCGGCAGCCGCGCGGCGTGGACGTCCACGCGCTCGCCCTCGACGTATTCCATGGCCAGGAACGGGCGGCCATCGGCGAGAATGCCGCCGTCGAGCAGGCGCGCGATGCCCGGGTGGTCCAGCCGCGCCAGCAGTTCACGCTCGCGGGCGAAGCGCGCGCGCAGTTCCTGCGACGCCTCGGCCACCGGGTTGAGCAGCTTCAGCGCGACCTTCTGCACGAAGCCGCCGTGGCTGCGTTCGGCCAGGTACACCACGCCCATGCCGCCGGCGCCCAGGCGCTGCAGCAGGCGGTATTCGCGGCTGGCGTCGGCCGATGCCTCCTGGCCGCTGAGGTCCTGCCCCGGGTCGGGCGGCGGCAGCCCCGGCGAACGGCACGACACCACCAGCGTCTGGTCGGCCTCCATGCCGGCGAGCAGCGCCCGCGCCTCCTCGGCCAGCGCTGCATCGCCGGCCGCCTCGCGTTCGATCAGCGCCTCGCGGGCGCTGCCCTGCAGGTCCAGCGCCTGCAGCACGATCTGCTTGACCCGGTGGTAACGCGTCGCGTCGCCACTGCTCCCCTCGCCTTCGCGCATCGTCCCCATTCCCCGTTCACCTCCCCGTGCGGCGGATCCCCTCAGCCGGTATTCTGCACCCCCTGCGATACCCCGTTCACGCAGGCCACCAGCGCGCGCAGCAGCGCGTCGTCCTCGCGGCCACTGTGACGCCAACGCTGCAGCAGGTCCACCTGCAGGGTGCTGATCGGGTCGATGTAGGGGTTGCGCAGGCGGATGGACAACGCCAGCCGCGGATCGTGCGCCAGCAGTTCCTGCTGCCCGCCCAGGCGCTTGACCCAATGCGCGGTCAGCGCCAGTTCTTCGCGGATCACCGGGAAGAAGCGGTCATGCAGCGGCCCGGCCAGGCGCGAGAACTGCTCGGCGATGTGGATGTCGCCCTTGCTCAGCACCATCGCCATGTCGTCGAGGAAGGTGGCGAAGAACGGCCAGTCGTGCGCCATCTCGCGCAGCCGCTCCTCGTGCCCGGCGTCGGCGGCCGCCTGCAGGCCGCTGCCGACGCCGAACCAGCCGGGAATCACCGCCCGCGCCTGGCTCCAGGCGAACACCCACGGGATCGCGCGCAGGTTGGACAGCGCCGCGTCCTGGCCGAGCCGGCGCGACGGCCGCGAACCCAGGGTCATGCGCTCGATCACGTCGATCGGGGTGGCGGTGCGGAAGTACGCCATGAACTGCGCATCGCCGACCAGGTCGCGGTAGCGGCGCGCACTCGCGGCCGCGACGGTGTCCATCACCGGCGTCCACTGCGCCTCGCGCGGTTCGGCCGGGCGTGGCCGCAGGCTGGCGCGCAGCACCGCGCCGGCCGCCTGCTCCAGCGAGCGCAGCGCCAGCGCACGGATACCGTACTTGCGGTGGATCACCTCGCCCTGCTCGGTCACCCGCAGGCGGCCGTCGATGCTGCCCGGCGGCGAGGCGTCGACCGCGTGCGTGGTCTTGGTGCCGCCGCGGCTGATCGAACCGCCGCGGCCGTGGAAGAAGGTCAGGCGCACGCCATGCGCGGCCGCCACCGCCAACAGCTCCACCTGCGCCTGCTGCAGGCCCCAGCGCGAGGCGGCGATGCCACCGTCCTTGCCGCTGTCCGAGTAGCCGAGCATCACCATCTGCACGTCGCCGCGCGCGGCCAGGTGCGCGCGGTACACCGGGTCGCCCAGCAGGTCGCCCAGGGTCGCGGTGCCATGGCGCAGATCGTCGACCGTCTCGAACAGCGGCGCGATGTCCAGCGGCACCGCGCCGCGTTCGTCGACCAGGCCGCCGCGGCGCGCCAGCGCCAGCACCGCGAGCACGTCGCCGCGGTCGTGGGCCATGGAGATGATGTAGCTGCCCAGCGCGTCGGCGCCGTGCCGGGCGCGCGCGTCGGCCAGCGCCGCGAACACCTTGTCCAGCCGCTGCCCGGCCTCGTCGTCGCCGCGCGGCAACACCGCCTCGCCGGCGGCATAGGGCGACAGCAGCCGCGCCCGCGCCGCGGCGTCCAGTGCCTCGAATGCCGCCTGCCCGCCCAGCACCTCGGCCAGCGCGCGCGCGTGCACGCTCGATTCCTGGCGCACGTCCAGCCGCGCCAGGTGGAAGCCGAAGGTGCGCACCCGCCACAGCAGGCGCCGCACCGAGAACCAGCCGGCGTGGCGGCCCTTGTTCGCGTCCAGGCTGTCGAGGATCAACTGGATGTCGTCCACCAGCTCATCCGGGGAGCGGTACGCGCCCTCGGCATCGTCGAGCGTGGCCTGCAGGCGGGCGCGCATGCGGTCGTTGAGCAGGCGGTAGGGCATGTCGGCGTGGCGCGGGCGCGACTGCACCTGCGGCAGCAGCGCGCGGTACGCGTCCACCCGCGCACGCACCGCCTCGCTCACCCCGACCAGCTCGGTGGACTGGCTGAGCAGGCTGGCGAGCTTGAGCAGATCCTTCTGGTAGAGCTCCAGGACCGCGGCGCGCTGCGCATCCAGGGTGGCGGCGATGGTGGTCGCGTCGACGTTGGGATTGCCGTCCATGTCGCCGCCTACCCAGGTACCGAAGCGCACCAGCCGCGGCAGTGGCAGGGTGCGGCCCCAGGTGGCGAGCAGCGCCTGTTCCAGCGATTCGTAGAACACCGGCATCACCCGGTACAGCACCCGGGTGAGGTAGAAGCCGACGTGCTCGCGTTCGTCCTCCACGCTGGGCCGCACCGGCGAGGAATCGGCGGTCTGCCACGAGGCGGTCAGCGCCATGCGCAGGCGCGCGGTGTCGGCGGCCTGTTCGCCCGGGGTGCGCTGGCCGTCGAGGTTGTCCACCAGGCTGGCCACCATCAGCTGCTCTTTTTCCAGCAGCGCGCGGCGCACCGCTTCGGTGGGGTGGGCGGTGAACACCGGTTCGATGTCGATGCGCGGCAACCACTGCGCCAGCTCTTCCAGGGTCACGCCCTGCGCCTTGAGCTGCTGCAGGGCGTCCTGCAGGCCTTCGGGCTGCGGACGCTTGGTGCCGGCGCGCTGGTAATCGCGGCGGCGGCGGATGCGGTGCACGCGCTCGGCGATGTTCACCACCTGGAAATAGGTGCTGAAGGCGCGTACCAGTGCCTCGGCCTGGCGCGGCGTGCGCCCGGCCAGCTGCGCGCTGAGCGTGGCCAGCGGTGCCTGGCTCTCGCGGCGCGCGATCGCGGCGGTGCGCACGTCCTCCACCTCATCGAGGAACGCGGGCGAGACCTGTTCGGAAAGGAGGTCGCCGACCATCGCGCCGAGGCGACGGACGTCGTCGCGCAGGGGCAGGTCGGGGGTGGCGAAGACGACGCTGCTGCGGTACTCGTTCATCCAGGAACCGGAACCTCGGAAGCGGGAACGGTCCCAAGCCTAACTGAAAAAACCCACGCTTTTTGCAGTGCATCAATGGCGAAAATGGTTGCATCTGCATGTTGTCCAGCGGCTGTCGCTGCGGACATCCAGCGGGCGCCGCGAGCGTCCGGCAAGGGACAGCCGATGACGTGCGCCACGACCCAGCCGCAAGCAGGAGCGTGCCGCTGCAGGCGCCACCGTCGGCGGAAGAGTGCCGCGCGCCAGCGGCGCGGGCGCGGCGCAGGGCAAGCCGGAAGCAGGCCCATGCAGCACGTTGCGGGACATGCGGCGACCCCGCGCATCGCGGGCGGGTACCGGCCAGCCGCCGGCACGCCGCGGGGGGACCGCGGAAACCGCACCCGGGCAAGGGGTGCGCGAAGGCACGGGATACGGCGGGGCGCACATGCCCCACGGCCCGGACCGCGGCCGTGGGGCATGTGCGCCAGGCGCTGGCGCGTGCCGGCCTGCGCCCGCGCTTAGCGCTTGCCGCCCTTGGCCGGGGCCGCCAGCCAGCGGTCCAGCCAGTCCTCGCTCTCGGCCAGCATGGTCATGATCGACTCACGCGCACGGTAGGCATGCGATTCGTTGGGCAGCATCACCAGCCGCGCGTTGCCGCCCAGGCCCTTGACCGCGGCGAACATGCGTTCGCTCTGCATCGGGAAGGTGCCGGAGTTGTTGTCGTCCACGCCATGGATGAACAGGATCGCGTCCTTGATGTCGCCGGCGTAATTGAACGGCGACATCTTCAGGTAGGTGTCCTGCGCCTGCCAGTAGTTGCGCTCCTCGGCCTGGAAACCGAACGGGGTCAGCGTGCGGTTGTAGGCGCCCGAGCGGGCGATGCCGGCCTTGAACAGGCGCGTGTGCGCCAGCAGGTTGGCGGTCATGAACGCGCCATAGGAGTGGCCGCCGACGGCGATCCGGTCGCGGTCGGCCACGCCGCGGCGCACCACCTCGTCCACCGCCGCCTGCGCACTGGCCACCAGTTGCTGCACATAGGTGTCGTTGGGCTCGGCATCGCCCTCGCCGACGATCGGCATGGTCGGGTTGTTGAGCACCACGTAGCCCTTGGCCAGGAACGCCTGCGGGCCCCAGTAGCTGATCGCGTTGAACCGGTGCGGGGAACCGGTGACCTGGCTGGCGTCGCCGGCGGATTTGAACTCGGCCGGGTAGGCCCACATCAGCAGCGGGCGCGGGCCGTCCTTCTTCGGGTCGTAGCCGGGCGGCAGCAGCAGGTCGGCGGTGAGCGCGACGCCGTCGTTGCGGGTGTAGCGGATCTGCTCCTTCTTCACCCCGCGCAGCTGCGGCAGCGGGTGCGCGTTGCGGGTCAGCGCGACCGGCGCGGCATCGCTGCCGAGGGCGCGACTGTACAGGTTGGACGGTTCGTCGTTGGACTCGCGGCTGAACAGCACCCGCGGCGCATCGCCGTCGATCACCGCCACCGGCGCCTCGTAGTACGGCGCCTGCGAATGGAACAGGCGTTCGGCCTTGCCGCTGTCCAGGTCGATGCGGTCCAGGAACGGGCGGTCGCCCTGCGCCGAGGCACCGTCGCCGACGCGATAGTAGCCGCGGCCATCGGCGGTGAACTGCAGGCGCGCGCGGCCGCTGTCGTCGGGCTGCAGCAGCGGCTCGCCCGGGTCGGCATAGCGGTCGTCGCCGGAGCGTTCGGACAGCAGCTGCGGCGCCTGTTGCGGCTGGTCCGGGGCGATCTTCCACTCGCGGACCTGGCGCGTCTTCCACCAGTACTCGCTGAGCAGGGCGACGTCGCCACGCCCCCAGGTGATGCCGGCATAGCGCGCGGCCAGCCGCGCCAGCGTCACCGGCGGCCGGTCGAACGGCGCGGCCTGCACCAGCACCGCGTCGCGGATCGCCGCGTCGCGCGCCGGGTCGCCGCCGTCCTGCGCCTCGGCCCAGACCAGGGTGGCCGGTGCGTCGGCGCGCCAGGCGATCGAGCGCACCCCGGTCGGCACCGCGTCGTTGCCGGTCGGCAGGCCTTCGACCAGCGGCAGCTTCGCCACCGTGTGCGCGACCCGGCCCTGCGCGTCCAGCACCTCGATGCGCCGCGGGAAACTGCCGACCGGCACCGCATAGGAGAACGGCCGCTCCACCCGCTGGCTGAGCAGGTAGTTGCCGTCGGGCGACGACGACAGCCCCAGGTACAGCCCCGGCATGCCCAGCGGGCGGCTTTCGCCATTGATCGCCACCCGCACCGGCTGCGCCTGCAGGTAGTACTCGAACAGGCGCGCGTCGTGTTCGTTCTTCAGCAGGTCCTGGTAGGTGCGCACCGAGCGCACGCCCCGGCCCGCCTCGGTCTGCTGCACCGCCGGTCCGCTCGGGATGCCGTCGCCCGCCGGCGCGGCGCCCTGCCCGGCTGGGCGCTGCATCACCAGCAGCGCGTCACCGCCCGGCAGCCACGCATAGCCGTTGCCGACCACCGAGTTCAGCCGCTCGGCCACGCGCCGTGCGCTGCCCGCGGCCACGTCCACCAGCCACAGCTCGTTGCTGCCGCTGGCCGGGTCCACCTGGTTGAACGCCAGGTACTTCTGGTCCGGCGACCAGGCCAGCGAGGCCACCGACAGCGGCTGCGGCAGGCCGCTGATCTGGCGCTGCGCGCCGTCGGCGGTGGAGATCAGCCACAGCTGGCTGCCGAACGAGAAGCGGCTGTCGGAAAAGGTCTTCGGGTTGATCCGCAGGCCGGCCAGCTTCAGCTCCGGCTGCGCCACCTGGGCGATGGACGGCAGCGGCGGGGTCTGCAGCATGGCCGCCAGGTCGCGGCGCGGCGACAGCCGCAGGCTCGGCGCGCGCGGGGCGTCCACCACCGCCTGCAGCGCCGCCGACGGCAGGCGGTAGCCCGTGGCGTCACTGGCGGCGCTGCTGGCGGCCGGGGCGGCCGCCAGCAGCGGCGGCACGGCCAGCAGCAGGCCGGCGCACAGCACCAGCGCCGCGGACGCGCGGCGGCTGCGGCGGGAAGCGAACATCGTCATGGCAATCCTCTCTAGGCGGTTTCAACCGCACACGTTAACAATCCCCGGCCGCCGGCTCCCCTGCCTTTGGTTGGTCAGGGCCCCCGCGCGATATAATCGGCGCCCCCGTCCGAGGGGCGCTGCGACCGCCGTGTGGAGTCCCCCGCAAGGGCCGGACCGGCACGGCGGCCAGGCTCGGACGGCATGGCATGCAACAACGGCGCCCGGCGAACGCGAGCCTGCTCGCACCACACCGGAGCCTTACATGAACGCTGTTGCAAAGACCTTCTCCCAGGAAGGCGACTACAAGGTCGCCGACATCTCGCTGGCCGACTGGGGCCGCAAGGAAATCGACATCGCCGAGCACGAGATGCCCGGGCTGATGGCGATCCGCCGCAAGCATGCCGCCGCGCAGCCGCTCAAGGGCGTGCGCGTGACCGGCTCGCTGCACATGACCATCCAGACCGCGGTGCTGATCGAAACGCTGAAGGACATCGGCGGCGACGTGCGCTGGGCCTCGTGCAACATCTTCTCCACCCAGGACCAGGCTGCCGCCGCCATCGCCGCCACCGGCACCCCGGTGTTCGCGTGGAAGGGCGAGACCCTGGAGGAGTACTGGGACTGCACCCTGGAAGCGCTGACCTTCAAGGCCGCCGACGGCACCCTGCTGGGGCCGGAGCTGGTGGTCGACGATGGCGGCGACGTCACCCTGCTGATCCACAAGGGCTACGAGCTGGAGAACGGCAGCGACTGGGTGAACACCCCGTCCGGCTCGCACGAGGAACAGGTCATCAAGAACCTGCTCAAGCGCGTGCACGCCGAGCGCCCGGGCTACTGGACCCGCGTGGTCAAGGACTGGAAGGGCGTCTCCGAGGAGACCACCACCGGCGTGCACCGCCTGTACCAGCTGGCCGAAGCCGGCACCCTGCTGGTCCCGGCGATCAACGTCAACGACTCGGTCACCAAGAGCAAGTTCGACAACCTGTACGGCTGCCGCGAGTCGCTGGCCGACGGCCTGAAGCGCGCGATGGACGTGATGCTGGCCGGCAAGGTCGCGGTGGTCTGCGGCTATGGCGACGTCGGCAAGGGCTCGGCGCACTCGCTGCGTGCCTACGGCGCGCGCGTGATCGTCACCGAGATCGATCCGATCTGCGCGCTGCAGGCGGCGATGGAGGGCTTCGAGGTCAACACCCTGGAGTCCACCCTGGGGCGCGCCGACATCTACGTGACCACCACCGGCAACAAGGACATCATCCGCATCGAACACCTGAGCGCGATGAAGGACCAGGCCATCGTCTGCAACATCGGCCACTTCGACAACGAGATCCAGGTCGACGCGCTGAACGGCTACGCCGGGGTGAAGAAGATCAACATCAAGCCGCAGGTGGACAAGTACGTGTTCCCGAACGGCAACGCGATCTTCCTGCTGGCCGAGGGCCGCCTGGTGAACCTGGGCTGCGCCACCGGCCACCCGAGCTTCGTGATGTCCAACAGCTTCGCCAACCAGACCCTGGCGCAGATCGACCTGTGGGCCAACAGGGACAGCTACAAGGCCGACGTCTACCGCCTGCCGAAGAAGCTGGACGAGGAGGTCGCGCGGCTGCACCTGGAGAAGATCGGCGTCAAGCTGACCACCCTGACCCAGGAACAGGCCGACTACCTGGGCGTGCCGGTCGACGGCCCGTTCAAGCCGGAGCACTACCGCTACTGACCGGCGCGCCGGTCATTGCGGGGAACACCACGACGGGCGCCGCGAGGCGCCCGTCGTGCTTGCGCCGGACGTCAGGGACCCCGGCCTTGTTCTCGCCGGCCACGCACGCTTGCTACGCTGCGCGACCCGATCCCGACGCCGCGCACCGACATGACGATGAAATCTGTGTTTCCCGCCATCGCGGCACTGCTGATGGCGGCGCTGCCGGGCATCCCGCGCACACAGCCGGCGCCCCCGCCGTATGACAGCTTCGTCATCCAGTCGCAGCGGCTGCAGGAGGCGCGCACCATCAACGTCTACCGGCCGCCCGCCGACGCGGCGGTGGCGCATCCGGTGCTGTACATGCCCGACGGCGGCGTCGCCTAGGATTTCCCGCACGTGGCCGCCACGGTCGATGCCGGCATCCGCGCCGGCCGGATCGCGCCGCTGCTGGTGGTCGGCATCGAGAACACCCAGCGCCGCCGCGACATGACCGGTCCGACCCAGGTCGACAGCGACCGCCGCATCGCGCCGGTGGTCGGCGGCTCGGCCGCGTTCCGCGCGTTCATCGCCGAGGAACTGGTGCCCGAGATCGCGCGCCGCTACCGCACTACCGGCGCGCGCGGCATCATCGGTGAATCACTGGCCGGGCTGTTCATCGTCGAAACCCTGTTCGAGCAGCCGGCGCTGTTCGACACCTGGATCGCCTTCAGCCCCAGCCTGTGGTGGAACGACGCGGCGCTCACCCGCAGCGCCGACGCGCGGCTGCAGCGCATGCCCGGACTGCAGTGCCGGATGCTGCTGGCCTGGGGGGACGAGGACAACATCGGTCCGCACGCGCAGGCGCTCTCGGACACGGCAAGGCGCGCCGGCCCGGCGCACCTGCAATGGCAGGCGCTGCCACGCCCTGACCTGCGCCACGACACGATCTACACCGCGCTGGAGGCGATGGCGATCGAACGCATGTACCCCGCCCCCCCCCGGCACCGGCGAGGGCAAGCGCTGAGCCTTCGCCGGATGCGACCATGCCCAGGGCCGCAACCGCGGCCGGGGTCGATGTCCGGCAGCGAATCCAGCTCCGCCCCTGGCTTGTCCTGACTTCGGTTTACCCATGTCTCTTTCGATCCACGAAATACCGCCCGCCGACGCGCCGCTGGCGCTGCTCCTGCTGGCCGACCCCTCGGA
Organism: Stenotrophomonas sp. Steno-Z10-HUANG; assembly: GCF_056393075.1. Lineage (NCBI taxonomy): Bacteria > Pseudomonadati > Pseudomonadota > Gammaproteobacteria > Lysobacterales > Lysobacteraceae > Stenotrophomonas > Stenotrophomonas sp. Steno-Z10-HUANG. The sequence continues at coordinate 225,685 of NZ_JBWJPA010000001.1, read as the reverse complement.
ACGCAAGATACGCGCCTACCTGCCGGACGCACGCTGCTTCGCCGCCCGCATGGACGGCGCCATCGCCGGCATCTGCGCGGTCGTGCCGCTCGCGCAGGGCAGCCACGAACTGATGAACATCGCCGTCGATCCGGCACGCCAGCAGCGCGGCATCGGCACGCGGCTGCTGGCCCACGTGATCGACACGTACCGGCGCGAAGGTGCGCAGCGGCTTGAAGTCGGCACCGGCACCTTCGGCTACCCGCTCGCGTTCTACCAGCGGCAAGGCTTCCGCGTGTTCCAGGTTGACCGCGACTTCTTCCTGCGCAACTACGACGAAGCGATCGTCGAGGACGGCATCCAGCATCGCGACATGCTGCGCCTGGCGCTCGACTACCGCCCGGCGTACTGAGCGCGCTCAGCGCCAGTTCGCGTTCGCCTCCCAGAACTCGACCGCACGCCGGTACGCCTCGCGGTCGATGGGCACGCCCGAGCCGCCCTCTTCCACGCCCAGCGCATTGCGCATCATGGTGATCGGCGCCATCGGGATTTCCGCCGGCTCGGCGGTGTACAGGCAGCCGACCACGCCCCAGTCGGCGTCGATCGGCGCGCCTTCCTTGGCCAGCTGTTCGCGGCTGTAGAGGATGACGACCAGGTACTCGGCCACCGGCGGCTCCACGCCCTCGAACCAGCGCACCAGCACCGGCAGTTCCTCGCGCGTGCGCGCCTCGTAGGCCGAGCGCAGCAGGTGGCGGTTGGCGTCGGTGACCGGCACCGTCAGGCAGCGGGTGGAGGTCCAGTTGCGGTGCACGTGCAGCTTGCAGAACGGCGCGTAACCGTCGAGCACCTGCAGCGGCGGATGCGTATTGAGATGGCGCTCGAACTGCTCGGGCGTGCAGTCGCGGATCGTGTTCGGGCGCGGCGTGCGCGGGAACAGGCGGGTACGGGCGAAGGGGGTGAGGAAGATCGACATGGCCGGGACGTTCGGAAAACCCGGCCATTGTCGGCCATCGCGCCACGGCCGCGCACGCCGGCGCACGCACGGGTGCGGGATGCGCGCGCTGATCCACGCAGGGCGCACGCCCCCGCGAGCGCGGACGCCATCCCGATCAGGCCCACGCGCGCCCGGGTTGCGACGGAAGGCGGCGGACGCCGTGGTGGGCACTGGCGCACTGCATGCCGGCGATCGGTGGGAGCCGGAGGACGCCGCGTTCCACCGTCCGCGCGGGCCATGGCAGGCAGCAACGTGGACCGCGCTGCGCGGGCGGGGTTCCCCGGCACGGCCCACCCTTTGCCTGGCTGGGGTTGCCGGCCGCGCCAGGCGGCACATTGGCGCACCGCGCGCGCCGGCCCGGTCGATGCCGTCCGCGATGACGGCGGGGGCCGCCCGCGCCGCCGATGACCGCGGCAATCCAACCGGCTGCGCGTCGCCGCACGGCAGGAAGGAGCTTCCGACAAGCCTCCGACTCCGGCCCGCGCATCGTCGCATTGCCGCCTTCCCACCGGACCACCGCCATGCACAGCCACGCCGCTCCGGGCGACAGCAAGGTTCCCGAGGTCACCCTCGCCTTCTGGGTCACCAAGATCCTCGCCACCACGCTGGGCGAGGTGGGCGGCGACGCGGTCACGATGTCGATGGGCCTGGGCTATCTGGCCGGCACCGTGCTGTTCGCCACGGTGTTCGCCATCGCCGTGGCCGTGCAGATCCGCGCCAGCGGCTTCCGTCCCTGGCTGTACTGGGCGGCGATCATCGCCAGCACCACGGTCGGCACCATCCTGGCCGACTATGTGGACCGCTCGCTCGGCATCGGTTACAGCGGCGGCAGCAGCGTGCTGCTGGCATTGCTGCTGGGCACCCTGTTCTGCTGGCAGCGCAGTACCGGCAGCGTCTCGGTGGCCGACATCGGCTCGCGCCGCAGCGAGTTGTTCTACTGGCTGACCATCACTTTCTCGCAGACCCTGGGCACCGCGCTGGGCGACTGGGCGGCCGATACCCAGGGCCTGGGCTATGCCGGCGGCATGCTCCTGTTCGGTGGCCTGCTGGCGCTGGTCGCGGCGCTGCACCTGGCGACCCGCCTGCCCAGGACCCTGCTGTTCTGGGCCGCCTTCATCCTCACCCGGCCACTGGGCGCGGTGGTCGGCGACTTCCTCGACAAACCGCTCGACCACGGCGGGCTCGCGCTGAGCCGCTATGCCGCCTCGCTGGTGCTGCTGGCGGCAATCGTGGCCTGCATTGCGCTGCTGCCGCAGCGCGCCGCGCGCCGGGCCCACTGAACCGCGCGCACGAGCGCCCGGTGACAACAGAAACAATTGCACATCCATCTTGATGGAGAGATATAATTCCAGCCAGACCCACTCACCGCCCCGCCATGACCGCGCTCAGCTTCGAGTTCTACCCGCCCAAGACCGATGACCAGCGCGCGCAGCTGGACCGCACCGCGAGCAGGCTCAAGGTGCATGCCCCCGAGTACGTGTCCTGCACCTTCGGCGCCGGCGGCTCGACCCTGAGCTATACCTCCGAGACGGTGCGCCACCTCAACCAGCACCATGGCCTGCAGGCGGCGCCGCACCTGTCCTGCGTGGGCGGCACCCGCGAGGAGATCCGCGAGCTGCTCAAGCTGTACCGCGCCATCGGCGTGCGCCGCATCGTCGCCCTGCGCGGCGACCTGCCCTCGGGCATGGGCTTTCCCGGCGACCTGCGCTACGCCTCGGAACTGATCGCGTTCATCCGCGCCGAGCACGGCGACGCGTTCCGCATCGAGGTCGGCGCCTATCCGGAAACCCACCCGCAGGCCAGCGACGCGCTGGCTGACCTGCGCCATTTCAAGGCCAAGATCGACGCCGGCGCCGATGCCGCCATCACCCAGTACTTCTACAACGCCGACGCGTACTTCCAGTTCGTCGATGCCACCCGCAGGCTGGGCGTGGACGTGCCGATCATTCCCGGGGTGATGCCGATCTCCAACTTCAGCCAGCTGCGGCGTTTCTCCGAGCAGTGCGGTGCGGAGATCCCGCGCTGGATCGCCAAGCGCATGCAGGCCTACGGCGACGATGTCGATTCGGTGCGCGCGTTCGGCGCCGACGTGGTGGCGGCACTGTGCGAACGGCTGATCGCCGGCGGCGCGCCGGCGCTGCACTTCTACACGCTCAACCTGGCCAGGCCGACCAACGCGGTGCTGCAGCGGCTCGGCCGCGGCTGACCCGCCAGCGGCTGCACACCCCGTCACGCGTGGCCGGGTTAGGCTTGGCCAATGCGCGCGCTGCCACTCCTGCTGCTCCCTGCCGCCCTGTGGGCGGGTGCCGCGCAGGCGCAGCAGGTCAACCGCTGCACCGACCCGCAGGGGCGCACGGTGTACGGCGACAGGCCGTGCGAGGCGATGGGCGCGCGCGCGCGGCTGCTGCCCGAGGCGCGGCCCGCCGGCGCCAGCGGCCTGTACCGCGACAGCTGCGCACGCCGGCTCAGCGAGGTGGTGGCGCAGATCCGCGCGGCGGTGGACGCACGCGACCCGAACCGCCTGTCCGGCATCTATGCCTGGGGCGGGCTGTCCAGCGCCGAGGCCACGCGGGTGATGGACCGCCTGGACGGCATCGTGCAGCGTCCGCTGGTCGACATCGCACCAGTGTTCCCGCGGGACCCGGAGCTGCTGCCGGAAGGCGAAGGCGGCGCGGCCGCCGCCGACGCCCCGCCCATGTTCGCCGAGGTGCCGGCGCGGCGCCCGCGACCGGTCGCGCTGCGCCTGGAACAGACCCTCGCCGGGGGCACCACGCCTTCGCGCACGCTGCTGAAACTGCGCCGGCAGTACAACTGTTTCTGGATCAGCCTGTAACCGGCTGCGGCCACAGCGCGCGGATCGCGGCCACGCCCTGTGCGCCATGCCGGCGCGCGGTGCCGATGTCCGCGGCGGCCAGGCCGCCGATGGCGTAGATCGGCAGCGACACCTGCTCGCGCAGCTGTTCGAATGCCGCCCACCCCAACGGGGCCGCCCCCGGGTGGCTGGCGGTGGCCTGCACCGGGCCGAGCACGGCGAAATCGCAGCCCAGGCGCTGCGCGGCCTGCAGCTGCGCCAGATCGTGGCAGGAGGCCCCGACCAGCAGGCTTTCCGGCAGCGGCCGTTGCTGCAGCTGCTGCAGCTGTTCGCTGCCCAGGTGCACGCCCACGCCCAGTTCCCGGGCCAGCGCGATGTCGCGGTTGAGCAGCAGCTCGGCGTGGCGGCCGACGCGGTCCACCGCGTCGCGGGCCAGCGCCGCGCGGTCGCCGGCCTGCGGTGTGCGCAGCTGCAGCCGGCGGATGCCGGCGTCCACCGCGGCCTGCACGCCCTGCAGCCAGGCATCGCCACCGGCCGAGGGCTCCGGCGTGACCAGGTAACGATCGGCCTGGCGCAGCGCGGCCACCACCGGCAGGTCCGCCGGCGGCATCGAGTAGCGCCCGAGCCGGTCGGGCGCCACCCAGGTGATGGCCTGCCCCTCGCGCCCGCGGGCGTTGCCCTTCCAGCGCTGCACCTGCCGCACTTCCAGGCGCAGGCGCTTGTCCGGGTAGAGCTGCGGCACGTCCATCAGCCAGTCGCCGACCTCGGCCTCGATGCCCAGCTCCTCGTGCAGTTCGCGCGCCAGCGCCTGCTCGGAGGTCTCGCCCGGCTCGCGCTTGCCTCCGGGGAATTCCCACAGCCCGGCCATGTCGCTGGTGCCGTTGCGGCGGTTGAGCAGGATGCGGCCACGCGCGTCGGTGATGACGGCGGCCACGACATGGATCGAGCGCAGGGAGGAAGTCATGCGCCGAGCATGCCGAAAACCCCGAGCCGGGCGCAATCGCCTGCCTGCGTACCTTTACGGCCTGGGCGTCTGTCGACAAGGCCCGGTGTGGGGCGATCCCCGCGCCGGCGTTCCAGGGGTGCACGGCCGTGTCGATTGGCTACCAGCAGCCATCGGGATCGCGCCTGCAGGCGGCTCCCTGGGTCGGCGACGCTACCGCGCGAAGCGCGACCGGCGACGCCGGCCCGAAGAGCGGGCCGCATGCCGGGGCCGGCCGGGGCGCGGGGGGTGAGGGTGGCCTGCCTGTGCTGCAGCGCACGCCAGGCCAGGCGGACGCCCGGTGCGCTGCACCGGTCCGGGGAAGCAGAAAAGAGCGGGGGGCATGCTTTGCGGCGCAACGTGGCGCAACCGCGCGCAGCGATGGCGTGTCGCGGCCAATGGCCGGCACTACCGAATCCGTCCGAGGGAAAGCCCCCTTGGTAAGGGGGCGCGGCGACAGCCGCGGGGATCGGGAGAAAGGAACGTGGGGCCCCAAGTCCGCACGGCGGACTTGGGGGTGTAGCCCGCAAAGCGGGCTACACCCCGGTCAGCTCAACTCAGTTGAGCTGACCGTGGCAGTGCTTGTACTTCTTGCCGCTGCCACAGGGGCACGGATCGTTGCGCCCGACCTTGGGCTCGGCGAGCGCGGCCTGCACGTCGGCCGCTTCCTCGTCGGCGCTGTAGCCGCCGTTGTCCTGGTGCTGGAACTGCGACATCTGCAGGCGCGCTTCGGCCTGCTGGCGCTCCAGCGCCTCCATCGCCGCCACTTCCTCCTCGCTGCGGATGCGCACGCGCGAGAGCAGCTGGATCACCTCGCGCTTGACGTTCTCCAGCATCTCGGAGAACAGCTCGAAGGCTTCCTTCTTGTATTCCTGCTTGGGCTGCTTCTGCGCGTAGCCGCGCAGGTAGATGCCCTGGCGCAGGTAGTCCATGCGCGCCAGGTGCTCCTTCCAGCTCTGGTCGAGCACGGTCAGCATCACGTGCTTCTCCAGCGCGCGCATGGTTTCGGCACCGACCGCCGCTTCCTTCTGCTCGAAGTGCTGCTCGATGTGGGCGGCCACGGCCTGGGCGATGCCCTCGGCGTCCAGTTCCTCATGCTGCTTGAACAGCCCCACCAGGTCCATCTGCACGCCCAGGTCCGACTCCAGCGTGGCCTGCAGGCCCGGCAGGTCCCACTGCTCGTCCACCGAATTCGGCGGCACGAAGCGGGCCACCAGGTCATAGATCACGTCGCCGCGGATGCCGTCGATGTTGTCCTTGACCGACTCGGCGTCGAGCAGCTCGTCGCGCTGGGCGTAAATCACCTTGCGCTGGTCGTTGTTGACGTCGTCGAAGTCCAGCAGGTTCTTGCGGATGTCGAAATTGTGCGCCTCGACCTTGCGCTGCGCCTTCTCGATCTGGCGGCTGACCAGGCGGTCCTCGATGACGTCGTCTTCCTTCATGCCCATCAGGCGCATGGCCTTCTGCACCCAGTCGGACGCGAAGATGCGCATCAGGTTGTCTTCCAGCGACAGGTAGAAGCGCGAGGAACCCGGGTCGCCCTGGCGGCCGGAGCGGCCACGCAGCTGGTTGTCGATGCGACGCGATTCATGCCGCTCGGTGCCGACGATGTGCAGGCCGCCGGCGGCCTTGACCGCGTCGTGGCGTTCCTGCCAGGCGGCCTTGACCGCGGCCTTCTGCTCGGCGCTGGCGTCCTCGCCCAGCTCCTGCAGCTCGGTCTCCAGCGAACCGCCGAGCACGATGTCGGTGCCGCGGCCGGCCATGTTGGTGGCGATGGTCACCGAGCCCGGGCGGCCGGCGTTGGCGACGATGGTCGCTTCGCGGTCGTGCTGCTTGGCGTTGAGCACTTCGTGCTTCACGCCCGCCTTGCGCAGGTGCTCGGACAGCATCTCCGAGGTTTCGATCGAGGTGGTGCCGACCAGCACCGGCTGGCCGCGCTTGGCGCATTCCTCGATGTCGGCCAGCACCGCGTTGAACTTGCCCTTGCGGTTGAGGAACACCTGGTCCGGGTGGTCCTTGCGGATGGTCGGCTTGTTGGTCGGGATCACCACCACTTCCAGGCCGTAGATGCTCTGGAACTCGTAGGCTTCGGTGTCGGCCGTACCGGTCATGCCGGACAGCTTCTTGTACATGCGGAACAGGTTCTGGAAGGTGATGCTGGCCAGCGTCTGGTTCTCGCGCTGTACCGGCACCCCTTCCTTGGCTTCCACCGCCTGGTGCAGGCCGTCGGACCAGCGGCGGCCGGCCAGGGTGCGGCCGGTGAACTCGTCGACGATCACCACCTCGCCGTCGCGCACGATGTAGTCCACGTCGCGCTGGTAGATCGCGTGCGCGCGCAGCGCGGCATTGAGGTGGTGGACCACCGTCAGGTTCTGCGCGGCGTACAGGCCGCCGTCGTTGTCGGCGTCGATGATGCCGGCCTGCCGCAGCAGTTCCTCGGCATGCTCCATGCCCGCTTCGGACAGGTGCACCTGCTTGCCCTTCTCGTCGACCCAGTAGTCGCCCTCGCCCTCTTCGGTCTCCTGCTTGACCAGCTGCGGCACCACGCGATTGACGCGGATGTACAGCTCCGGGGAATCGTCGGCCGGGCCGGAGATGATCAGCGGGGTGCGCGCTTCGTCGATCAGGATCGAGTCGACTTCGTCGACGATCGCGTAGTGCAGGCCGCGCTGGTAGCGGTCGGCGCGGGTCAGCGCCATGTTGTCGCGCAGGTAGTCGAAGCCGAACTCGTTGTTGGTGCCGTAGGTGATGTCGGCGGCGTAGGCCTCGCGCTTGTCGCCATGCGGCATGCCCGGGTAGACCACGCCCACGCTCAGCCCCAGCCAGTTGTACAGCCTGCCCATCTGCGCGGCGTCGCGGCGGGCCAGGTAGTCGTTGACGGTGACCACGTGCACGCCCTTGCCTTCCAGGGCGTTGAGGTAGACCGGCAGGGTGGCGACCAGGGTCTTGCCTTCACCGGTGCGCATTTCGGCGATCTTGCCCAGGTGCAGCACCATGCCGCCGATCAGCTGCACGTCGTAGTGGCGCATGCCCAGCACCCGCAGCGAGGCCTCGCGGCAGACCGCGAAGGCTTCCGGCAGCACCTTGTCCAGCGCTTCGCCGGCGGCGATGCGCTCGCGGAATTCGGGGGTCTTGGCCTTCAGCTGGTCGTCGGAAAGCTTCTGGATTTCCGGCTCCAAGGCATTGATCTTGGCGACGATACGGTTGAGCTGGCGGAGCTGGCGCTCGTTGCGGCTGCCAAAAACGCGGGTAAGCAGGCTGTTGATCATTGAAGGAACCGGTTTGAATGGAATGCCGTGCGCGGACCCCACCCCAAGCGGGACCAGCCGGGCACAAACGAAACAGGGCGCAATGCGCCCTGTCGATGGCAACGCCTATTGTAGCTTGGGGCGGGCGCCTGGCGATTCAAGCGCCCGCAGGCGCCCCTCAGCCACGCCGGACGCGGCCCACCGGGGTGGTGCTGCCGTCGCCCAGGAACTTGCGCGGGTTGACCACGCGCCCGTCCTGCCACACCTCGAAGTGCACGTGCGCGCCGGTGGAACGCCCGGTGGAGCCGGCCTTGGCCACTTCCTGCCCGACCCGGACCAGATCGCCCTCGCGCACGCTCAGCCGCGAATTGTGCGCGTACAGGGTCTTGTAGCCATTGCCGTGGTCGACCTCGACCACGTTGCCGTAGCCGCCCTTGACCCCGGAGAAGCTGACCACGCCCTCGGCCACCGCGGTCACCGGGTCGCCGACGCGGGCGTGGAAGTCCATGCCCTTGTGGGTGGCGGCACCGCGGCCGAACGGATCGGCACGGGTGCCGAAGCCGGAGGTCACGTAGCTGTTGCGGATCGGCATGCGCGAAGGCACCGCGTTCTGCTCCAGCTGGTGGTCGAACAACAGCGATTCGAGCACCGACAACTGCCTGCCTGAAGCAGCAAAGCGCTGCTCCAGCACCTGTAAGTCGCTGTTGACCGCGCTCAGCGGGATGTCCTGCGCCGGGCCGGCATCGCCGTCACCCAGGCCGGGCGTCTCGTTGAAATCGAACTCACCGTCCTCGAGCTTGCCCATCTGGGTCAGGCGCTCGCCCAGCGCGTTCAGGCGCGTGGCCTGGGCCTGCAGCTCGCCCAGCCGCGCCGCCAGCGCGTTGACCTGGGTCTGCGCGTCGGCCTGCACCTTGGCAAGTTCGCGCTCCTGGCGTTCGACCTGCGCGCGCAACGCCGCGTCACCGGCCGCGCCGACGCCCAAGGTGAGGCCCACGCCGACCAGGCAACCCAGGCCCATCACGCTGCCCAGCAGGGCCTTTGGCCTATCCTCGAAAAACACCTGCAGGCGCGCCAACGGCGTTTTTGCCTGCTGCCCCCGTGTTTTGATTACGATCTTTTTGAATGCCATCGAAGAATTCTTATGTCTGAGCCGAAATCCAGCGTTCGTTCCCGCAGCGCGCCCAAGCAGGCGCTGGAAGCGGTGATGGCGGACAAAACCGGGAACCCGTTGCGGCGAGCCCTGTGGCTCGATGCGCTGGACCGGCAGTTGCGCCCCCATCTGCCGCCTGCGCTGGGCAACCGTTGCCGGCTGGCCAATGTGGACGGCGAACACCTCGTTTTTCTCGTCGAATCGCCGGTCTGGCACGCCAAGGTCAGGCTTGCCGAAAACCAGTTGCTCGACGCGGCCCGATCCATCGGGCTGAAGGCCACCCGGGTGACCGTCAAGACTGCCACCGCGCCTGCACCCTCCCCGGTGCGAAACGACCAGCGCAGTACTCACGCAGTAACGGCCGCCACGCACAAAGGCCTGCGCGACGCCCTGGCTTGTCTGGCGGATGTGAAGGGCACCCGTTCCTGAATGCGGGTGGCGTTCCTCCACCGCAGGCGGGCATCCCGAAGAACCCCCGCACCAAGCCGGCAGGAATCCTAGCCGCGACTTGCAGTGGAGGCGTTAGTGTTTTGTTAATTAATGGTTAAATTCAGGCCGAAACGGCGCCTGGATTCACATTTTGTCCACGCCTGTCGGCGTGCCGCCCATTCAGGCGTAGGCTACCGCCCCGTACACGATCGGGTCGGCGGCGGCCGGCGAATCGAAGCACGCCCACTCCCACGCACTGGCATCGGCCAGCAGGGCACGGACCAGCTTGTTGTTGAGCGCGTGGCCGGATTTGTAGCCTTCGTAGGCGCCCAGCACCGGCCCCCCGGCCAGGTACAGGTCACCGACCGCATCGAGGATCTTGTGGCGCACGAACTCGTCGGCATAGCGCAGGCCGTCGTCGTTGAGCACGCGGAACTCGTCCAGCACGATGGCGTTGTCCATCGAGCCGCCCAGCCCCAGGTTGCGCTCGCGCATGTACTCCAGGTCGCGCATGAAGCCGAAGGTGCGCGCGCGGGAGATTTCCTTGATGTAGGCGGCGGTGGAGAAGTCGATCTCCACCCGCGACTGCCGTGCCGGGATCATCGGGTGGTCGAACTGGATGGTGAAGCCCAGCCGGTAGCCCTCGTGCGGTTCGAAGCGGGCGATCTTGTCGCCGTCGCGCACTTCCACGGTCTTGAGGATGCGCAGGAAACGCTTGGGCGCCGCCTGCTCGACGATGCCGGCCGACTGCAGCAGGAACACGAACGGGCCCGAGGAACCGTCCATGATCGGCAGCTCGGCCGAGGACAGCTCGACGATGGCATTGTCCACGCCCAGCCCGGCCATGGCCGACATCAGGTGCTCGACGGTCTGGATCTTGGCGCCTTCGCAGGTCAGGCCGGTGCACAGGGTCACTTCGGTGACCAGGTCCGCGCGCGCCGGCACTTCCACCACCGGGTCCAGGTCCACGCGGCGGAACACGATGCCATGATCGACCGGTGCCGGGCGCAGGGTCATGTAGACCTTGTCGCCGCTGTGCAGGCCGACGCCGGTGGCGCGGATCGTGTTCTTGAGAGTGCGCTGCTGGATCATCGGGGTACGTTCTGGAGGGACCGCCCGGAGCGCGGCCATAACCAAACAAGAATAACACGCATCAACATCCGTCCCTGGCGCGTGGCCGGCACGCCTCCTCCGGGGAGGCGAAGCTGCCGCCGGGCCGATCCTGGCCCGGCAGCAACGGACATGGATGCTGCCACCGGGGAGGACAACCCCGGCGTCCACGACAACTCACCGCCTGCCGGCCATGCCGCCCGCCGCAGGCGTCCCGTCGGGGACGCCCGGCGCTGGCGACCGGCCGGTCAGTCGGCCTGGCGGCGGAGGAACGCCGGGATGTCCAGGTAGTCGCTCGGCAGTTCCGCCGCGGCCGGTGCGGCCGCCGGGGCCGACGCGGCCACGGTGTCCGAACTCGGGCGACGCAGGCCCATGCCCAGCGAGCTGCCCACGGCCTTGGCCACGGCATCGGCCGGGCTTTCGTAGTCGCCGCCGAACTCGGCCTGGCCGGTGGTGGCATTGCGCACCAGCTTGATCGGCGCACGCTCGCCCGGGCGCTGCGCGCTCTTGGCCACGGCGCGGTTCAGGCCGGTGGCGACCACGGTCACCCGCACTTCGTCCTGCATGTCCGGGTCGAGCACGGTGCCGACCACCACGGTGGCGTCTTCCGAGGCGAAGCCGTCGATGGTGCGGCCGATCTCGTCGAACTCGCTCATGGTGAAGTCCGGGCCGGCGGTGATGTTGACCAGGATGCCGTTGGCGCCGGCCAGGTTCACGTCGTCCAGCAGCGGGTTCTGGATGGCGGCCTCGGCGGCGGCCTGGGCGCGGTCGTCGCCGCGGGCGGTGCCGGTGCCCATCATCGCCAGGCCCATTTCCGACATCACGGTGCGCACGTCTGCGAAGTCGACGTTGATCAGGCCCGGGCGCACGATCAGGTCGGCGATGCCCTGCACCGCGCCCTGCAGCACGTCGTTGGCGGCGCGGAAGGCCTGCACCATGGTGGCGTTGCGGCCGAGCACGGTGATCAGCTTCTCGTTGGGGATGGTGATCAGCGAGTCGACGTGCTGGCTCAGTTCCTCGATGCCCTTGAGCGCGACCTGCATGCGGCGGCGGCCCTCGAACGGGAACGGCTTGGTGACCACGGCCACGGTCAGGATGCCCATTTCCTTGGCCAGCTGCGCCACCACCGGCGCGGCGCCGGTGCCGGTGCCACCGCCCATGCCGGCGGTGATGAACACCATGTCCGCGCCCTGCAGCGCGTCCATGATGCGCTCGCGGTCTTCCAGCGCGGCCTGGCGGCCGACTTCCGGGTTGGCGCCGGCGCCCAGGCCCTTGGTGACGTTGGTGCCGAGCTGCAGCTGCAGCTTGGCGCCGCAGTTCTTGATCGCCTGCGAATCGGTGTTGGCGGTGATGAACTCGACGCCGTCCACGCTGGAGTTGACCATGTGCGCCACGGCGTTGCCGCCGCCACCGCCCACGCCCACCACCTTGATCACCGCATTGGGTGCCATCTTCTCGATCAGTTCGAAATGTGCCATGTCCATGTCCTCGTTATAACCGCTTCCGTTGGCGTGGCCCCGCAGGCATCCTGACCTTGGTCACCGCGCCGCCATTGCGGCAGTTGTCGTTGGAATCCCGCGTGGCCTGCGCCATTGCGGGGTACCGCCCTGCTTCAATCACCGGCCAGCGGCCGGCGTTACCGCCCGTTCCGCGTCAGAACTCGCCGCGGAACCAGTTCTTCAATTTGTTGAACAGCGTGCCGGCGCGCCCGGTGGGCAGCGACGGACGCCGCGGGTGTTCGATCTGGCTGCCCATCAGCAGCAGGCCCACGCCGGTGGCGTGCACCGGGTTGCCGACCACCTCGCCGAGCCCGGTGACGTGCTGCGGGATGCCCACGCGCACCGGCATCTGCAGCATTTCCTCGGCCAGTTCGACCACCCCTTCCATCTTCGAGGCGCCGCCGGTGAGCACCATGCCGGCGCGCACCATTTCCTCGAAGCCCGAGCGGCGCAGTTCGGCCTGCACCATCTCGAAGATCTCCTCGTAACGGCCCTGCACCGCCTGCGCCAGCGAGGCGCGCGGCATGCGCCGCGGCGGGCGGTCGCCGACAGACGGCACCTGGATGCTCTCCTCGGCGGTGGCCAGCTGCGCCAGCGCGCAGGCGTAGCGCACCTTGATCTGCTCGGCCTCCGGGGTCGGCGTGCGCAGCATGTGCGCGATGTCGTTGGTGACGTGGTCGCCGGCGATCGGCAGCGAGGCGGTGTGGCAGATCGCGCCCTGCACGAACACCGCGATGTCGGTGGTGCCGGCGCCGATGTCCACCATCACCACGCCGAGCTCGCGCTCGTCGGCGGTCAGCACCGCCACGCTGGAGGCCAGCGAGGACAGCACCAGGTCGTCCACCTGCAGGCCGCAGCGCTGCACGCACTTGCTGATGTTGGCCGCGGCAGACTGCGCGCAGACCACCAGGTGCGCGTGCACCTCCAGGCGCACGCCGGTCATGCCGACCGGGTTGCGGATGCCTTCCTGCGAGTCGTCCAGCACGTATTCGCGCGGGATCGCATGCAGGATCTTCTGGTCGGCCGGGATCGCCACCGCCTTGGCCGCCTCCAGCACCCGGTCCAGGTCGCCCCAGGTCACCTCGCCCTCGCGGATCGGGGTGATGCCCTGCGAATTGCGGCACTGCACGTGGTTGCCGGAGATCGACGCGTAGACCGAGCGGATCTCGCAGCCGGCCATCAGTTCGGCCTCCTCGATCGCGCGCTGGATCGACTGCACCGTGGATTCGATGTCGACCACCACGCCGCGCTTGAGCCCGCGCGATTCGTGCGAACCGATGCCGATCACCTCGATCGGGCTGCCCGGCGAATACTCGCCCACCAGTGCCACCACCTTGGAGGTGCCGATGTCGAGGCCGACGATCAGTGATTTGTCACCCTTGCGATTCATGTCCTGTCCTGCGTCTGCTTTGCTGCCGGCGGCGGAGTTCCCCAGCTCAGCGTGAAACCGTTGGTGTAGCGGAGGTCGGCGCGCACGATCGGCACCTGGGTGCGGGTGAACTGGGGCAGCACGCGCACGAAGCGGCCCAGCCGCGAGCGCGCATCGTCGCGGCCGACGATGACTTCGGTGCCGTTGTCCAGCGCCAGCGACCAGCTGCCGCGCGCGTCCATCGCCACCCGCCGCACGTCGATGCCCACCGGTGCGAACAGCGCGCGCGAGTCGTTGTAGAGCTCGACCACCTCGGCGGTCTTGCTGTCCGGGCCATCGAGCTCGGGCAACGGCGCGTTCTCCAACCCGTGCGGGGTGGCGAACAGCCGCCCCTGTTCGGACAGCAGCCGGTCCTTGCCCCAGCGCGCGAACGGCTTGTGTTCGACCACGCTCACCTCGAGCACGTCGGGCCACTGCTTGCGCACCTGCGCGCTCTCCACCCAAGGCAGCCGCTCCACCGCGTGCTGCGCATCCTGCAGCTTGACCGCGAAGTAGCCGGCGCGGGCATACGGCAACAGCGCCTTGCGCAGCTCCTCGCCGGGCACGCGCTTGAACTCGCCGTGCACGCGCAGCCGGGTCAACGGCCAGCGCTCGGCGCCGACCCAGCCGTTGAGCACCGCGACCACCGGCAGCGCCACCAGGGCGATGGCCAGCAGCCAGGCGAGGATGCGCAGCAACGCACTCATGCGCGCCCCCCGCCGGTCCTGGCGGTTCCGCGCGACGGCACCGCGCCGCGGCCGTTGCCGGCCGCGAGCGGGGTGCGCATCAGCGGAAGCAGGCAGGGCTTCATTCGTCCCGCGCCTCCTGGAAACCGCCGCTGGCGATCTGCTGGGCGACGTGGCCGATGTCGCCGGCGCCCATCATCAGCAGCAGATCGCCGTCGCGCAGCACGTCCGGCAGCACCGACACCAGGTCATGGGCATGCCCGACCACCACCGGCTCGCTGCGGCCGCGGGCGCGGATGGCGCGGGCCAGCGACTTCGAATCGGCACCCGGGATCGGCGCCTCGCCGGCCGGGTAAACCTCGCTCAGCACCAGCGCATCGACTTCCGACAGCACCGCGGCGAACGCGTCGAACTGGTCGCGGGTACGGCTGTAGCGGTGCGGCTGGAACGCCACCACCAGCCGCTGCGCGGGCCAGCCACCACGGGCGGCGGCGAACACCGCGGCCAGCTCGCGCGGGTGGTGGCCGTAATCGTCGATCAACCGCACCCGGGCGCCCTTGGCGGTGGTGACCACGCCCAGGTCGTTGAAGCGGCGGCCCACGCCCTCGAACTTCTCCAGCGCGGCGGCGATCGTTTCCGGCGCCACCCCCAGCTGCCAGCCGATGGCGGCGGCGGCCAGCGCGTTGAGCACGTTGTGGCGGCCCGGCAGCGCCAGCGTCACCGGCACGCTGCTGCCTTCGGGCAGGCGCAGGGTGAAGCGCATGCGCGCGCCGTCCTGCACCACGTCCTCGGCGCGCACGTCGGCATTGCCGCTCATGCCGTAGGTCATGACGTGGCGCGGGGTCTGCGTGGCCAGTGCGGCCACCTCCGGGTCGTCGATGCACAGCACCGCCAGCCCGTAGAACGGCAGCCGCTGCAGGAACTCGGCGAACGCCGCCTGCACCCGCGCGAAGTCGTTGCCGTAGTTCTCCAGGTGGTCGGCGTCGATGTTGGTGATCACCGCCACCAGCGGATTCAGCCGCAGGAAGCTGCCGTCGCTCTCGTCGGCTTCGGCCACCAGCCATTGCCCGCCGCCGAGCTTGGCGTTGGCGCCGGCGGCCAGCAGCTGCCCGCCGATCACGAAGGTCGGGTCCAGCCCGCCTTCGCTGAGCACCGCGGCGGTCAGCGAGGTGGTGGTGGTCTTGCCGTGGGTGCCGGCTACGGCGATGCCGCGGCGGAAGCGCATCAGCTCGGCCAGCATCGCCGCGCGCGGCATGATCGGAATGCGCTGGCTGCGCGCCTCCATCAGTTCCGGGTTGTCTTCGCGGATGGCGCTGGAGACCACCACGCAGTCGGTGCCGAGCACGTTGGCGGCGGAGTGTCCGCGCATCACCCGCGCGCCCAGCCGCGCCAGGCGGCGGGTGGCGGCATTGTCGGCATTGTCCGAGCCGGAGACTTCATAGCCCAGGGTCAGCATCACCTCGGCGATGCCGCTCATGCCGGTGCCGCCGATGCCGACGAAATGCACCCGCGGGAACGCCCGGACCAGGTCGGTGGTGTCGTGGAGGCGGCGGATCATGCGCGGCCTCCGGCGAGGCGGGCGCGGGTGCGCGGTGCCGTGTTCATGCTGCTTCCTCGAGGATGATGTCGGCGATGCGTTCGGCCGCATCGGCCTTGGCCAGCGCACGCGCGGCCTGGGCCATCTGCATGCGTCGGGCGGGAGTGGCGGCGAGCGCGCGCAGCACGCCCTCCAGGTGGGTGGCCAGCGCGTCGTCCTGCTTCAGCAGTTCGGCGGCGCCGCGCTCGACCAGGTATTCGGCGTTGCGGGTCTGGTGGTCGTCGACCGCCGCGGCGAACGGCACCAGCACGCTGCCGACGCCCACCGCGCACAGTTCGGCCAGGGTCGACGCGCCGGAACGGCACACCACCAGGTCGGCCCAGGCATAGGCCGCGGCCATGTCCTGGATGAAGGCATCGACGCGGCCGTCGACGCCGGCATCGCGGTAGGACCGGCGCGCCTCGTCGAGCAGCTTTTCACCGCACTGGTGCCAGACCTCGATGGCGACGCTGCCGACCAGCGCGGCCAGCGCTTTGGGCACCGCGTTGTTGAGCGCGCGCGCGCCCTGGCTGCCGCCCAGCACCAGCACCCGCATCGGGCCGCTGCGGCCGGCCAGGCGCTGCTCCGGCGCCGGCAGCGCGGCGATCTCGGCGCGCACCGGGTTGCCGACGACCTCTTCGCCGCTGGCGAAGCTGCCGGGGAAGCCGGTCAGCAGGCGCCGCGCGAAGCGCGACAGGATGCGGTTGGTCATGCCCGGCGCGCGGTTCTGTTCGTGCACCAGCAACGGCAGCCCGTGCAGGCGCGCCGCCATGCCGCCGGGCCCGGAGGCGAAGCCGCCGAACGCCACGACCGCGCGCGGGTTGCGCTCGCGCAGGATGAAGCCGGCGGCGCGGATCGCGCGCAGCACCCGCAGCGGCGCCGCCAGCAGCGCCAGCTTGCCCTTGCCGCGCAGGCCGGAGATCGCCAGCGTGTCGATGGCGATGCCGTGCTGCGGCACCAGCCGGGTTTCCATCGCGCCCTCGGCGCCGAGCCAGGTCACCGGGATGCCACGCTCGCGCAGCACCCGCGCCACGGCCAGCCCCGGGAAGATGTGCCCACCGGTGCCGCCGGCCATGATCAGCACCGGCCGCGGGGTGCCTTGCGCTGGCGTCGCCGCCTGCGGCTGCGAAGGATGCTGCGAGGGTTGCGTCATCACGCGATCCTCCCGAAGGTCGGTTCGACCCGCTGCTGCATGCGGCTGGTGCCGCGCGCGGCACCGGCCTGCATGGCCGCGGCGATCGCGCTGGCGGTGGCCGGCTCGGCCGGCTGCGCGGCGGCGTCCGCCGGCACGTCGGCCACGTCGGCGTCATCGCGCACTTCCTGGCGGCGCACCGCGCGGTTGTATTCCCACGACACGCGCAGCAGCACGCCGACCGCCACGCAGGTCATCATCACGCTGGAACCGCCGGAGGAGATCAGCGGCAGGGTCAGGCCCTTGGTCGGCAGCATGCCCAGGTTCACGCCGATCGACACGAAGGTCTGCAGGCCGATCCACAGGCCCACGCCGAAGGCGATGTAGCCGGAGAAGTGGCGGCGCATCTCGATGCAGCGCATGCCCAGCCAGAACGCACGGCCGACCAGCAGCGCGTACAGCGCGATGATCGTGCACACGCCGGCGAAGCCCAGCTCCTCGGCGATCACTGAGAAGATGAAGTCGGTATGCGACTCGGGCAGGTAGTTGAGCTTCTGGATGGACGCGCCCAGGCCCACCCCGGTCCATTCGCCGCGGCCGATCGCCATCAGCGCGTTGGACAGCTGGTAGCCCGAACCCAGCTGGTCTTCCCACGGGTCCATGAACGAGGTCACGCGGCGCATGCGGTACGGCTCGAAGATCACCAGCAGCACCAGCGCCGGCAGCATCAGCAGCACCGGCAGCACGATGCGCTTGAGCTGCGCGCCGCCCAGCACCAGCATGCAGGTGGTGATGCCCAGCAGCAGCATCGACGAACCGAAGTCCGGCTGCAGCAGCAGCAGCACCACCAGCACGCCGACCACGCCCACCGGCTTGAGCATCGCCTGCCAGGTGGCGTTGACCTCGTCGCGGAAGCGCACCAGGTAGCTGGACAGCCAGATGATGTACAGCACCTTGACCGCCTCGACCGTCTGGAACTTGGACACGCCCAGGTTGATCCAGCGGCGCGCGCCGTTGACGGTGCTGCCCAGGCCGGGCACGAACACCACCACCAGCAGCGCGAAGCAGCCCAGCAGCAGCAGGTGGTTGTACTTCTCGACGTCGCGCAGCTCCACCCGCATGGCCACCGCCGCCAGCGCCACGCCGATGCCGATGAACACCAGGTGCCGGGTCAGGTAGTAGAACGGGCTCTGGGTGAGCGCGATGGAGCTGGAGGCGACCATCACGATGCCCAGCGACGCCAGCGCCACGGCCGCGCCCAGCAGCCACTTGTCGTAGTGGCCGCCGATCGCTTCGAGCCGGGTTGCCTGGCGCGCGGTATCGTCCATCAGCGCACCTTCAGCGTCGCCAGTCCGATCAGCACCAGCACCACCGAGATGATCCAGAAGCGCACGATCACCCGGGGCTCGGGCCAGCCCTTGAGTTCGAAGTGGTGGTGGATCGGCGCCATCCGGAACACGCGCTTGCCGGTCAGCTTGAAGCTGGCCACCTGGATCATCACCGACAGCGTCTCGATCACGAACACGCCGCCCATCACCACCAGCACCAGCTCCTGGCGCACGATCACCGCGATGGTGCCCAGCACCGCGCCCAGCGCCAGCGCGCCGACGTCACCCATGAACACCATGGCCGGGTAGGTGTTGAACCACAGGAAGCCGAGCCCGGCGCCGGCGATCGCCGCGCAGATGATGACCAGCTCGCCGGCCCCGGGGATCTGCGGGATCTGCAGGTAGCTGGAGAACACCGCGTTGCCCGAGGCGTAGGCGAACACGCCCAGCGCGCAGGCGACCAGCACGGTCGGCATGATCGCCAGCCCGTCCAGGCCGTCGGTCAGGTTGACCGCGTTGGAGAAGCCGACGATCCAGAAGTAGGCGATGGCGACGAAGCTGATCCCAGCCAGCGGCAGCGCGATGGCCTTGAACATCGGGATGTACAGGGTCAGCGCCGCCGGCACGTCGGCGGTATGGAACAGGAACAGGCCGGCGCCGAGGCCGAAGATCGACTGCAGCAGGTATTTCCAGCGCGACTTCAGGCCGTTGGGGTCGCGCCTGGCGATCTTGATCCAGTCGTCGTACCAGCCGATGGCGCCGAAGCACAGCATCACCGCCATCACCAGCCACACGTAGCGGTTGCGCAGGTCGCCCCACAGCAGCACCGACAGCAGCACCGACAGCAGGATCAGGCCGCCGCCCATGGTCGGGGTACCGGCCTTGGAGAAGTGCGACTGCGGGCCGTCCTTGCGGATCGGCTGCCCGCCCTTGAGCTGCGCCAGGCGGCGGATCGCCGCCGGCCCCAGCCACAGCGACAGTCCGAGTGCGGTCAGCGCGGCGAGGATGCCGCGGAAGGTGAGGTAGTTGAACAACCGGAACAGGTCGTCCAGCTGCTGCAGCCAACGGGCCAGTTCAAGCAACATGCGGTGTGTCCTCGCCACGCTTGAGCAGCGCGGTCACGATCTTGTCCATGGCGCTGCCGCGCGAGCCCTTGACCAGGCACCGCACGCCAGCATGAAGGTCGGTTTCCAGCGCCGCGGCGAGCGCGGCGTGGCTGTCGAAATGGCGCCCGCCCTCGCCGAACGCGGCGGCGGCGGCGGCGCTCAGCGGCCCCAGCGCATACAGCCGCTTGAGCCCGGCTGCGCGCGCGCGGCGGCCGGCCTGCGCATGCAGCGCCTCGGCATCGGGGCCGAGCTCGCGCATGTCGCCCAGCACCAGCCAGGCGTCTTCCTTGCCCGCGGCCAGCGCGGCGATCGCCGCGGCCAGCGAACCCGGGTTGGCGTTGTAGCTGTCGTCGACCAGCACCGCGCCGCCGGGCAGCACATGCGCGACCTGGCGGCCGGCCACCGGGCGCGCCTGCGCCAGGCCCTCGGCCACCCGCGGCAGGGCGATGCCGGCGGCCAGCGCCAGCGATGCGGCGGCCAGCGCATTGAGCACGTTGTGCCGGCCCGGCAGCTGCAGCGCCACCTCGGTCTCGCCCTGCGGCGCGTGCAGGCGGAAACGCGAACCGGCTTCGGCCAGCACGATGGCGCTGGCGGTGACGTCGGCGCTGGCTTCCAGGCCGAAGCGGAGCACGCGATGGGCGCCGGCACGCTCGGCGAAGAACGGGGCGAACGCGTCGTCGGCGTTGACCACGGCCACCCCGCCTTCGCGCAGGTCGTCATAGACCGCCGCCTTGGTGTTGGCGATCTCCAGCAGGCTGCCCATGCGCTCCAGGTGCGCGGGCGCGACGTTGTTGACCAGCGCCACGTCCGGCGCGGCGATGGCGGTCAGGTAGGCGATGTCGCCCGGCTTGCCGGTGCCCATCTCGTAGATCGCGAAATCGGCGTCTTCCGGCGCGTCGATCACCGCCAGCGGCATGCCGATCTCGTTGTTGCGGTTGCCCGGGGTGGCGTAGACCTGGCGGCCCTCGACCATCGCCACGTGTTGCAGGATGGCCAGCAGCAGGGTCTTGACGCTGGTCTTGCCGTTGCTGCCGGTGATGGCGAACACGCGGGTGGCGCGGTCGCGCTGCATCGCGGTGGCGATCCGGGCCAGCGCGCGTTCGGCGTCGGCGACCACCACCTGCGGCACGTCCAGCGGCAGCAGGCGCTCGACCAGCAGTGCGCTGGCGCCGTTGTCCACGGCGCTGGCGGCGAAATCGTGGCCGTCGAAGCGCTCGCCGCGCAGGGCCAGGTACAGGCTGCCCGGCGCCAGCGTGCGGCTGTCGTTGCCGATGGCGTCGATGCTCGCATCCTCGCCATGCAGTTCGCCGCCGGCCCAGTGCGCGATCAGCGACAACGGGGTGCGCTTCATCGGGCACCTCCCGCGGTCTGGCCGTCGTTGGAGCCGTGCGTGGCACGCACGCCCTGGCGGCGGTTGGCCAGCGCGCGCGAGGCGACGTCGGTGTCGTCGAATGGATGCTTGATGCCTGCGATCTCCTGGTAGGGCTCGTGCCCCTTGCCGGCGACCAGCACGATGTCGCCGGGGCCAGCCTGGGCGATGGCCGCGCCGATGGCGCGCGCACGGTCGCGCTGTACGTGTATTTCGGTGGGCCGGCGCGCCGCTTCGGCGTGCGCGGCGAAGCCGGCCATGATGTCGGCGACGATGCCGTCGCCATCCTCGCCGCGCGGGTTGTCGTCGGTGACGAACACCACGTCGGCATGGGCCTGGGCGATGGCCGCCATCTGCGGACGCTTGCCGGTATCGCGCTCGCCACCGCAGCCGAACACGCACAGCAGGCGGCCGTCGAGGTGGCCGTGCAGGCTGCGCAGCGCCTGCTCCAGCGCGTCGGGGGTGTGCGCGTAATCGATGACCACGGTCGGCTCGCCCTGCCCGCCGAGGCGGTTCATGCGGCCGCGGATCGGCTGCAGCCGGCCGAGCACGCCGGCGATGGTCGCCGCCGGCTGGCCCAGCGCGTGCAGCGCGCCGGCCACCGCCAGCAGGTTGTCGACGTTGAAGCGGCCCAGCAGCGGCGAGCGCAGCGGGTGGCGCTCGCCGCCGATCACCAGGTCGAAGCCGATGCCCTGCCCGTCCAGCACCAGGGCCTCGGCACGGACCGTGGCGCCGGCCTGCCCGGTCGAGCTCACGCCGATGGCGCGCACGCCACTGGCGAGCGTGCCGACCAGTTCGCGGCCGAACGCGTCATCCAGGTTGACGACCGCCGCCTTCAGCCCGTCGCGGTGGAACAGCCGCGCCTTGGCCGCGCCGTAGCTGGCCATGTCGCCGTGGTAGTCCAGATGGTCGCGGGTGAGATTGGTGAACACCGCCACGTCGTAATGCACGGCATCGACGCGGCCCTGGTCCAGCGCATGCGAGCTGACTTCCATCGCCACCGCCTGCGCGCCCTGGTCGCGCAGCCGCGCCAGTACTTCATGCATCTGCAGCACCAGCGGCGTGGTGAAGCCGGTCGGCACCACGTCGCCATACAGGCCGACGCCGAGCGTGCCGATGCTGCCGCTGCGGATGCCTAGCAGGTGCCAGGCCTGCGACAGCAGCTGCACGGTCGAGGTCTTGCCGTTGGTGCCGGTCACGCCGACCATGGTCATCGCGCGCGAGGGGTGGCCGTGGAACTGGTCGGCCATCGCGCCCATGCGCCGGCGCAGGCCGGGCACGGCGATGGCATCGGCCGGTGCCGGCAGTTCCGCCGGCGCCGGCGGGTCGAACAGGATGGCGCTGGCGCCGGCGGCCCGGGCCTGCTCGACGAAGCCCAGCCCATGCGCGCCGAAACCGGCGATGGCGACGAAGGCATCGCCGGGGCGCACCTGGCGCGAGTCCAGCACCAGCCCGCCGATCTGCGGATCACGGGCCAGGGCCAGGTCGGGCAGCAGCTGCGAAAGCGGCATCGTGCGGCTCACTGGCGCACCTCCGGCGTGACCGGCTGCGGCGCGGTGGCGGTGGGAATGGCGGCGTTGAACTCGGCGTCGATATTGGGCTCGGCCGGGTCCTGCGGCACCGGCAGCGTGGCCGGGTTGTGGAGCGGGTTGCCGCCGACCTTGCCCGCGGCCTGCGCCGCCAGCCACGACTGGATGTCGTCCGGCGGCACGTCCATCAGCCGCAGGGTGCCCTCCATCACGTGGTGGAACACCGGCGCGGATACCAGGCCGCCGTACTGCAGCCTGCCGCGCGGGTCGTTGACCACGATCACCGCGGCGAAGCGCGGGTTGGTGGCCGGCACCACGCCGGCGAACAGCAGGTTGTAGTGGCCGCGTTCGTAGCCGTTGGGGCCGTTCTTGCGCGCGGTACCGGTCTTGCCGGCAACGTGGTAACCCAGGATCGCCGCCTGCTTGGCACCGCCCTGGGTCACCACCGTCTCCATCATCCGCACCACTTCCTGCGCGACCGCCGGTTCGATCACCTGGCGCGCTTCGTTGTGCTGGCCCTTGACGAAGGTCGGCTGGATCACGCGGCCGCCGTTGGCCAGCGCCGAGTAGGCCTGCGCGATCTGCAGCGGCGTCACCGACAGGCCGTAGCCGTAGGACATGGTGGTCTTGGTGGTGCCGTACCAGCCCGGGCTGCCCGGCGACGGCACCACGCCGGCCGATTCGCCCGGGAAGCCGCTGTGCGGCGCCACGCCGTAACCGAAGGCGCGCACCGCGTCGTAGAAGGTCTGGTCCGGCAGCCGCGCCACGATCTTGGCCGCGCCGATGTTGGAGCTGCGGGTGATCACCCCGGTGACGTTGAGCACGCCGTTGTTGCGCGGCACGTCGCGGATCGTATAGCGCCCCAGCGACAGATAGCCGGGGTTGGTGTCGATGATGGTGTCCGGGGTGACCACGCGGTGCTGCAGCGCGGTGGCGATGGTCAGCGGCTTCATCGTCGAACCCGGCTCGACCAGGTCGGTCACGGCGCGGTTGCGGCGCGCATCCGGGGTCGCCCCGCTGACCGAGTTCGGGTTGTAGGTCGGCAGGTTGGCCATGGCCAGGATCTCGCCGGTGGCCACGTCCATGATCACGATGGAACCGCCGGCGGCTTCATTGGCGGTGACCGCGTTGCGCAGCTCGCGCATGGCCAGGAACTGGATGCGCCGGTCGATGCTGAGGGTCAGGTCCTTGCCGGGCTCGGCGGCGCGCACCAGGTCGATGCTCTCCACGATCGCGCCCTTGCGGTCGCGGATCACCTTCTTGGCGCCGGGCTTGCCGCGCAGCCATTCGTCGAACGCCAGCTCCAGCCCTTCCTGGCCGTGGTCGTCGATGTTGGTGAAGCCCAGCACGTGGGCCATCGCCTCGCCCTGCGGGTAATAGCGGCGGAACTCGCGCTGCGCGAACACGCCGGGAATCTTCAGCGCGACGATCTGCTCGGCCACGTCCGGGTTCATGCGCCGGCGCAGGTACATGAACTCCTTGTCGGCCTTCTGCGTGAGCTTGGCGGTCAGCTCGTCCACCGGCAGCGACAGCGCCTGCGCCAGCTCGGGGATGCGTCCGGGCGCGCGCAGCAGCTCCTGCGGATTGACCCAGATCGAGGCGACCGGGGTGGACACCGCCACCGGCTCGCCGTTGCGGTCGGTGATCATGCCGCGCGAGGTGGCGATGGGCACTTCGCGCAGGTAACGCGCTTCGCCCTGGCGCTGGTAGAAATCGCTGTTGACCAGCTGCACGTAAGCGGCGCGGCCGACCAGGGTCACCGCACACAGGCCCAGGCCCGCGCCGACCATCAGCATGCGGCTGCGCAGGTTGAACTGGCTGCGGTTGCGGTTGCGGCGGGGGGCGTTCATCGCGCACCCCTGGCCGCCATGGACGGCGGGAATGCCGGTTCTGCAGGGGCACAAACCAGCCCTGCGCCACCCTGCGGGCGGCGTCGCCATGCGCAACGGGTGTCCTGGCGCGTGCTCATGGCCGCACCACCACGATGTCGCCGGCTTCCGGGAACTTCATGCCCAGGCGCCCGCGCGCTTCCTGGTCCACGCGGGTGGCCTGGGCCAGGGTGGCCTGCTCCAGCTGCAGGCGGCCGAATTCGATATTGAGTTCGTCGCGCGCGTGCTCCAGCCGCGACAGCTCCACGAACAGCTGGCGGTGGCGGTGGCGCATGAACACCACGCCGATCGCCGAGGCGATCGTGCAGGCCAGCAGTACCACCAGCAGCAGCCGGCTCATGCGGCGCCCCCGGCGGTGGCCGGCGCGCGCTTTTCCGCCACCCGCAGCACCGCGCTGCGCGCGCGCGGGTTGGCCGCCAGCTCGTCGTCCCCGGCCTTGATGGCGCCGCCGACCAGGTCCAGGGTCGGCACGAACGCCTGCACTTCCGGCAGCCGGCGGTTGCTCGGCGGCGCCTTGGCGTGGCGGTTCATGAACTGCTTGACGATGCGGTCTTCCAGCGAATGGAAGCTGATCACCGCCAGCCGGCCACCGGGCTTGAGCCGCGCCAGCGCCGCGTCCAGCCCGGCCTCCAGGTCGGCCAGCTCGCGGTTGATGTGGATGCGGATGGCCTGGAAGCTGCGCGTGGCCGGGTGGATCTTGTCCTTGCCGCGCGGCATCACCGACGCGATCAGCTCGGCCAGCTCGGCGGTGCGCGAGAACGGCTGCCTGGCGCTGCGGTACTGGACGATGGCGCGGGCGATGCGGCGGCTCTGCCGCTCCTCGCCGTAGGTCCACAGCACGTCGGCGATCTCGCGCTCCTCGGCGCGGTTGAGCCACTGCGCCGCGCTTTCGCCCGCGTCCGGGTCCATGCGCATGTCCAGCGGACCGTCCTTGCCGAAACTGAAACCGCGCTCGGCCACGTCCAGCTGCGGCGAAGACACGCCCAGGTCGAACAGCACGCCATCCAGGCCGGCAGCGGTCTCGCTCCAGCCCAGCAGGTCGGCGAAGCTGCCGCGATGGATCGCCACGCGCGGGTCCGGCGCGAAATCACGCTCGGCCACGGCGATGGCTTCCGGATCCTTGTCCATCACCAGCAGGCGGCCATGCGCGCCGAGCTGGCGCAGCACGCCGCCGGCGTGACCGCCACGGCCGAACGTGCCGTCCAGATAGGTACCGTCCTCGATCACCCTCAGGCCCTGCAGGACCTGGGTGTACAGCACCGGCAGGTGAGCCGCCGGCGGCTGCGACACCGGAGGGTGACCGGCCTGCGCTTGACCGCGCACCCGGGCACCCCGGCTCACAACTTCAGATCGAGCAGCCCATCGCCCAGATCCTCGTCAGACAACGTCTGCTGGATCAGTGCGCGATGCGCTTGCTCGCTCCATAGTTCGAACTTGTCGCCCATGCCCATCAGCACCGCCTTCTTCTCGATGCCGACCGCGTTGCGGTGGCTCGACGGCAGGCTGATGCGGCCATTGCCATCCAGTTCCAGATGGGCGGCCGAGCCGACAAGTTTCTGCTGCAGGGTGCGCACCACGCGCTGGGTGTTGGGCTTGGCCATCACGTCGTCGCGCACCCGCTCCCACTCCTGCTCGGCGTACAGCCACAGGCACCCGGCTTCGAACGGGTTGTAGGTCAGCACCAGGCGGTTGCCGCTGGCACGCGCGACCAGGTCGCGGTAGGCGGTGGGCACCGCCATGCGTCCCTTGTCGTCAACCGTGATGGCCGTCTCGCCTTGAAACACGCCGTCTCTACCTTCAGTGCCTGATGTCGCCTGGGCGGTCATTGAACCACGGAAAACCACAAAAAACCCGGTTTTCCCTCGGATGACCACCTTAGCAGCGGGCGAAGGCTTGTCAACAACTTTTAGCGGGCAAAATCGTCATTCGCATCAAGGGCTTGCGCCGATCTTTAGAGACTTGTTCAAACTTTATCCACAAGTTGCTGTTTCGTCTCAAATTTTGAGATTTCAAGGAAATTCAGGCGTGTGGAAGCCGCGTGAAAACGCTGCCCGGGCAGGCCCACCATTCAGCGCGCCGTGGCCGCGACCCGCGCAGGCAGGCACACTGGCGCCATGTGCCTGGTCGCGCTCGCCTGGAAATCCCACCCCCGCTGGCGCCTGTTCATGGCAGGCAACCGCGACGAGTTCCACGCCCGCCCGAGCGCGGCCCTGGCGCGCTGGCCGGCGCCGCACGAGGACGTGGTCGCCGGCCGCGACCTGCGCTCGGGCGGCACCTGGATGGGCATCGGCGGCAACGGCCGCGTGGCGGTGATCACCAATGTGCGCGACCCGGGCGCCGCCAGCGGCGGACCGTCGCGCGGCGCCCTGGTGGCCGACTACCTGGCCGGCGCCGGCCCCTCCGCGGCCGGGCAGGTCGAGCGGCTGGCAGCCCGGGCCGGCGACTACGCACCGTTCAACCTGCTGCTGGCCGACCCCGACGGCTGCCACTACCTGGGCAACCACCCGCCGGCACGGCAGGCCCTGGCACCGGGCGTGCACGGCATGTCCAACGGCGCGCTCGACGCGCCGTGGCCGAAAACCCGGCGCCTGGCGGCCGCGCTGGAGGACTGGCTGGGACGGGACGACCCGCCGCTGGACGACCTGTGGGCCGCGCTCGCCGACGAATGGCGCCCGGACGACGCCGAACTGCCGGCGACCGGCATCGCCCTGCCGCTGGAGCGCCTGCTGTCGGCCGCCTTCATCCGCGGCCAGGACTACGGCACCCGCGCCAGCACCGTGATCGCCATCGACCACGACGGCCACGGCTTCATCGCCGAACGCCGCTTCGGCCCGCAAGGCGTGTTCCTGGGCCACAGCCGGCTGGATATCGCGCCCTGACCACACCGCGGCACGCGTATCGCCCCACGCACCCACCCCGATGCGAAGCGGGCAAGCCACGCCACCGAAGCAGCGCCACCCATCACGGCCAGCGCAAGAATCAGACCACTTCAACACCTGCCCGACGCGACGCGAAGCGAGCGAAGCCATGCCACCGGAGCAGCAGCTCCACACCACGACCAGCGCAAGGACCAGCCCGCTTCTACACCTGCCAGACGCGATGCGAAGCGAGCAAAGCCATGCCGCCGGCGCAGCGGCTCCAGACCACGACCAGCGCAAGGACCAGCCCGCTCCTACACCTGCCCGACGCGACGCGACGCGAGCATAGCCATGCCACCGGCGCAGCGGCTCCACACCACGACCACCGCAAGAATCAGACCGCTCCTACGCCTGCCAGACGCGATGCGAAGCGAGCAAAGCCATGCATCCGCAGCAGCAACTCCGCACCACGACCAGCGCGAGGATCAGGCCGCTCTTACGCCGGCCGAACGCGATGCGAAGCGAGCAAAGCCATGCAACCGGAGCCACAGCCCCCTTTAGTAAAGGGGGCGCGCCGACAGGCGCGGGGTTGTGGAGGGCAAAGGGCCCGGGGCCCACAGTTTTGTACCGCCTCCGCGGTACAAAACTGTGGGGCTTTTCCCGCCCAGCAGGCGGGAAAAGCGGCGGAGCCGGCCTGTAAGCCGGGTTCTGTCGTGGACAGTCATTCTTCTAGGCGCCACGTCACCGTGACGCTCGAGCAACCTACCCGGACCCGACGCGGGCCACGCCATTAGGTCCCTATTTGGTCTTGCTCCAGGTGGGGTTTGCCGTGCCGGTCCGTTGCCGGACTCGCGGTGCGCTCTTACCGCACCATTTCACCCTTACCGGCCTCCCGAAGGAGACGTAGGCGGTATCTTTCTGTTGCACTTTCCGTCGGCTCGCGCCGCCCAGGCGTTACCTGGCACCTTGCCCTGTGGAGCCCGGACTTTCCTCGGCGTTCCCGAAGGAACGACGCGACTGTCCGGCCGACTCCGCCGCGCGCATTGTACGTGCTGGCGGCGGCGCTGCGGGCATTACCGCGAAAGTCCGCCGGACAGACTTCAGGTTCCGGCATGCGCGGCCTGTCGCCGCGGCGGCTGCCCCGGCCCCGGGCAGCAGGCGGCGCCCCACCCGCGCCCGCGCCAGGGCGCGGCCTCAACCGCCGTACAGCAGCTTGCGCGGCGCGCCGCTCAGTTCGGCGGCGAGCTTGGCCGCGGTGGACGGCGGCAGGTGTTCCTTGAGCCGGGCATGCAGCCGGCGGCCTTCGGCGATCTTCGCCGCTTCGTCGTCGGCCGCGCCCTGCACCATCACCACGAACTCGCCCTTGCGCTGGTTGTCGTCGGCGTCGACCGCCGCGCGCAGTTGCGCCAGGGTGCCATCGAGCACGGTTTCGAACAGCTTGGTCAGTTCGCGCGCGACCACCGCCGGGCGTTCATCGCCGAACGCGGCGGCCATGTCGGCCAGCGACTCGGCGATGCGGTGCGAGGATTCGTAGAACACCAGGGTGCCGGTTTCACCGGCCAGGCGCTGCAGGCGTTCGCGGCGGGCCGCGGCCTTGGCCGGCAGGAAGCCCTCGAACACGAACCGGTCGCTGGGCAGGCCGGCCACGCTCAAGGCGGCGATCGCCGCGCAGGCGCCGGGCACCGGGCTGACCTTCACCCCGGCCGCACGCGCCGCGCGCACCAGGCGGAAGCCGGGGTCGCTGACCAGCGGGGTGCCGGCGTCGCTCACCACCGCCATCGATTCACCGCCGAGCAGGCGCGCCACCACGCGCTCGGCCATCGCTTCCTCGTTGTGGTCGTGCAGCGCCACCAGCGGCCGGCTGATGCCGAAGTGCGAGAGCAGCTGACCGGTATGGCGCGTGTCCTCGGCGCAGATCGCGGCCACCGACCGCAGTACCTCCTGCGCGCGCGGACTCAGGTCGGCGAGGTTGCCGATCGGGGTGGCGACAACGTACAGGGTGGCGGGGGTGGCGGGCATCATCGGCTTTTCCATGGGCAAGGGTAGAATCCTACCGTGTCACCCACCCGGCGCCGCCGCGTGCCGTTGAACGGACCCCGAATGAACAAGCCCGCCGCACGGATCACCGCCCTGTCCCTGTCGCTGCTGCTGTTGGCCGCTTGCGCCACCACCGGCCCGGCACCGACCACCTCGCCGGGGCAGCAGGCCGCCATCGCCCTGCTCGAACAGGGCAAACCGCGCGAAGCCGCGCAGCAGCTGGAAGCCGAAGCCGCGCTGGTCCGCGGCGCCGCAAAGGCGCAGTTGCTGGCTGATGCCGCGTTCGCCTGGCACGAGGCCAACGACGATGCGCGCGCGCGCATGCTGCTGCCGCAGGTGCAGGCGCGCCAGCTGAGCGGCGCCAGCCGCCAGCGCCATGCCCTGCTGGGCGCGGAACTGGCGCTGGCCGACAAGCAGCCGGCCGCCGCACTGCAGGCGCTGGGCACGCAGCAGCCCGACCTGTTGCCGGCGGCGCAGCAGGCGCGCTGGCACCTGGCCCGCGGCCAGGCACTGGAAGCCAACGGCGACGCCTTCGCCGCGGCCGCAGCCCGCGCCCGTGCCGGCGTGCTGCTGGCCGGTGCCGCGCGTACCGACAACCAGCGCGCCATCACCCGCCTGCTGGCCGGGCTGGACGACGCCACCCTGGCCAGCCGCAGCGCCGCGCTGGCGGCCGGCGACCCGCTCTACAACCATGCAGGGCGCGCGCTGATCGGCCGCGGCCTGCCGCTGCCGCGTCCGTTCGAGCGCGATGCCGCGTGGCAGCTGGATACCAGCAAGCGCCCGCCGGCCGACGCCGACGGCTATCGCCCGCCGTTGAAGATGGCGGTGCTGCTGCCGCTGTCCGGCACCCTGGCCACGGCCGCCGCGCCGGTGCGCGATGGCCTGCTGGCCGGTTACTACGGCGAGTACCGGCGCCGCCCGCAGGTCGATTTCATCGACACCCGCGGCACCCCGGCCGGCGCCATCGCCGCCTACGACAAGGCGGTGGCCGGCGGCGCCGATTTCGTGGTCGGCCCGCTCGGCCGCGACGAGGTCGACGCACTGTTCGGCCGCGAGCCGCTGCAGGTGCCGCTGCTGGCGCTCAACCGTGGCAAGGACAGCCCGCCCGCGGGCAGCGCCGGTTTTTCGCTGGCACCGGAGGACGACGGCATCATGGCCGCCGAATACCTGTTGGCGCGCGAGCGCGGCAAGGTGCTGGTGATCGGCAGCAACGACGACAACGGCCGCCGCGCCACCGCCGCCTTCGGCGAGCGCTTTGCCGAGCGCGGCGGCAAGGTGGTCGCCAGCCTCACCGTCGGCGACGCCCCCGGCGACATCGGCGCGCGCCTGCGCCAGGCCGGCGCGGTGGACGCGGTGTTCCTGGCGGTCAAGGGCCCGCAGGCACGGGCGCTGGCACCGCAGCTGGCGCTGGCCGGCATCGGTGGCGCCACCCGCGTGGGCACCTCGCAGCTGGTGTCGGGCACCGGCAAGGCCGAGGAGGACATGGCGCTGGACGGCATCGCGTTCCCCAGCGAAGCATGGACGGTACGTGGCGCGGCGGGCCTGCCCGCGGCCAGCGAGCTGGCCGCCACCCTGCCGACCGCGCGTGGTGCCGCCGCGCGCCTGTTCGCTTTCGGGTTCGACGCCTGGAAGATCTCCGCCTACCTGGAAAAGCTGGCCAACAGCACCCAGGGCGGCCTGGCCGGCGCCACCGGCACCCTGCACCTGGACGGCTTCGGCAACGTGCTGCGCACCCCGGCGTGGTCCACCTTCAGCGCCGGCCAGCCGGTGCCGATCGGTGATGGCCGCTGACCAGGCCGCACGCGGCGCCGCGGTGGAAGCCGCCGCGCGCCGCCACCTGGAGCAGGCCGGCCTGCGCTGGCTCGCCGGCAACGTCCGCTACCGCGGTGGCGAACTCGACCTGGTGATGGCGGACCCGGCCACCGGCGGCATCGTCTTCGTGGAAGTGCGCTACCGCCGCAGCCGCGCGTTCGGCGGCGGCGCCGCCTCGGTGGATGCCGGCAAGCGCCGGCGCCTGCTGCTGGCCGCACAGCTGTACCTGGGCGCGCACCCCGCCCACGCGCAGGCACCGTGCCGCTTCGACGTGGTCGAAGCCAGTGGCGAGCCGCCGCAGCTGCACTGGCTGCGCGACGCCTTCCGCGCCGACGACAGCTGATGCCCAGCGTGTTCAGCCATGCCGCCGTGCCGCTGGCCCTGTACTGCGCCAGCCGGCGCGGCCGCATCTCCGCGCGGCTGCTCTGCGCCGGCATCGTCGCCGCGGTGCTGCCCGATGCCGACGTGCTGGCGTTTGCCCTGCATATTCCTTATGCCGATGCCTTCGGCCATCGTGGCGCCAGCCATTCGCTGCTGTTCTGCGCGGTGCTGGCGGCGCTGGCACTGGCCCTGCACCGGCCGCTGCGCGCGGGGCCGGCGCAGGCGGCTGGCTTCGTCTTCGCCTGCGCGCTGTCGCACCCGCTGCTCGACGCGCTCACTTCCGGCGGCCTCGGCGTCGCGCTGGGGTGGCCGTGGAGCGACGCGCGCCTGTTCGCCCCGTGGCGGCCGATCCGCGTTTCGCCCTTCGCCAATGGCTTCTTCAGCGCACGCGGCCTGCACACCGTGCTGTCCGAACTGCGCTGGGTGTGGCTGCCGCTGGCGCTGGCGGTACTCGGCTGGCGCCTGATCCACTCCCGTTCCCCTGCCGGTTCCCGCACCCCATGACCGCCCTGCCCGCCGCATTCGACCAGACGCTCGCCGACCTGCTCGGCGCGCACTGGCGCACCGACCCCGCCGCCCTGGCCGCGCACGCACAGGACAATTCCTGGCGGCACGCGCTGCCGCTGGGCGTGGCGCTGCCGGAGGACCGCGCGCAGGTGCAGGCCATCGTGCGGGCGTGCCGCGCGCACGGCGTGCCGCTGGTCGGGCGCGGCGCCGGCACCGGCACCACCGGCGCCGCGGTGCCGGTCGCAGGCGGCATCGTGCTGTCGTTCGCGCGCATGAACCGCATCCTCGCGCTGCGCCCCGGCGACCGCTGCGCCGTGGTCGAGCCAGGCGTGCTCAACGGCGAGCTGCAGCAGGCGCTGATGCCGCATGGCCTGTTCTGGCCGCCGGACCCGTCCAGCTTCGAGAGCTGCAGCATCGGCGGCAACCTGGCCACCAATGCCGGCGGCCCGCGCGCGGTGAAGTACGGCACCACCCGCGACAACGTGCTCGGGCTGGTGGCGGTGACCGGCGCCGGCGAACTGATCGAATGCGGCGGCCCGTGGACCAAGGACGCCACCGGCTACGACCTCACCCACCTGCTGGTCGGCAGCGAGGGCACGCTGGCGCTGATCGTCGAAGCCACGCTCAGGCTGGCGCCGCGGCCACGCGCGCAGGCCGGGCTGCGCGTGCTCTACCGCGACGCGTCCAGCGCCGCGGCGGCGGTGTCGCGGGTGATGGCACAGCCGGCCACCCCGACCACGCTGGAGTTCATGGACGCGCGCAGCCTGGAACTGCTGCGCGGCAACGGCGCGCAGGTGCCCGATGCCGGCGCGATGCTGCTGATCGACGCCGACGGCGATGACGACACCCTGCCCAACAGCCTGCACGCGCTGGCCCAGGCGGCCGAGGGCGAGGGCCTGCTGGCGCTGGACGTGGCGATGGACGGCAGCGCGCGCGAGCGGCTGTGGGCGGCGCGGCGCGCATTGTCGCCAGCGCTGAAGAGCATCGCGCCGGGCAAGATCAACGAGGACGTGGTGGTGCCCGTCTCGCGCATCCCCGAACTGGTGGCCGGGGTGCAGGCGCTGTCGGCGCGCTTCGCGCTGCCCATCGTCACCTTCGGCCATGCCGGCAACGGCAACCTGCACGTGAACATCCTCTACCACCCCGATGACCCCGGCGAGAACGCGCGCGCGCACGCCGCGCTGCCGGAGGTGTTCGCACTGGCGCTCGGGCTGGGGGGCACCCTGTCCGGCGAGCACGGCATCGGCCTGGCCAAGCGCGATTTCATGGCGCAGGCCTTTACCCCGGCCACGCTGGCGGCGATGCGCGCGATCAAGCAGGCGCTGGACCCGGACGGCATCCTCAATCCGGGCAAGGTACTGCCCCCCGCGTAGGCCCGTCGCCACCACTACGCGGGGCAATGGACCCTGGACATCGCCCCCCGCAGTCCGCCGCGCGCCGGGCCGCGGCATGCAACGCCCACGACGTCGACGCCTGGCAGGCGCGGGTCCACGAAGAAGCGGTGTTCACCGCGCCCTGCGGTCGCCAATTACTCCCGGAAACCGGCCGCATGCGGCGCGGCAAGGCGGCCATCCGCGCCTGCTGGAACACAGGGCTGGTGCGCATCCCGCCCTATGCGTCCAGGCCGATGCGGTATCCGCCGGCGTCGATGCCCGGGTCATCGCCTGCACCTGCAAGGCGTTCGAGTGAATGAGGTGCCGCACGTTTCAGGCGGGCGGCTGATCCAGAGCCATGGCACCTGCCCGCCCGGCACACCCCGACCCGTGCGCGCCGAGCAGCACCGCTGCGCACGTGCCGGCGCGGCGCGCGACCTACGCCGTGAAATGGCGATAGCCCGCGGCACGCTCGCCGCCGGCATCGCCCTCGCAGCGGACGCCGCGCCCCCCGGCGATCACGCCGATGCGCGTCAACGGCAGCGCCAGCGTCGATGACAGCGCATGCAGCGCCTGGCGCCGTTCCGGCGCGGCGGTGAAGCACAGTTCGTAGTCGTCGCCGCCGCGCAGCGCGCAGTCGCGCGCGTCATCGGTCCCCAGCGCGTCGCACAGGGCGGACGACAATGGCAGTGCGTCGGCCTGCACCACCGCGGCCACGCCGCTGCGCGAGGCGATGTGGCCGAGGTCGGCGAGCAGGCCATCGGAGACGTCGGCCGCCGCATGCGCCAGTCCACGCAGCGCCAGCCCCAGCGGCAGCCGCGGCATCGGCCGCTGCAGCCGCTGGCGCAGGCGTTCGCAATCGGCGTCGGCCGCGGCGACGCGCACGTCCAGCCGGCCCTGCTGCCACAGCCGCAGCGCGCCGGCGGCGTCGCCCGGGTGGCCGCTGATCCAGATGTCGTCGCCCACCCGCGCACCGTCACGGCGCAGTGCCTGCGCGGCCGGCAACTGCCCAATCGCGGTGATCGAGATCGACAACGGCCCGCGCGTGGTGTCGCCGCCGACCACGGCGATGCCGCTGGCATCGGCCAGTGCGAACAGCCCATCGGCGAAGGCATCCAGCCAGTCGCCCTCGGCCTGCGGCAGGGACAGCGACAACGTGCACCAGGCCGGCGTGGCGCCCATCGCCGCCAGGTCGGACAGATTGGTCGCCAGCGCCTTCCAGCCGATGTCGGCCGGCGCGCTCTCGGCCGGGAAGTGCACGCCGGCATTGAGGGTGTCGGCGGTGACCGCCAGCTGCTGCCCCGACGCCGGCTGCAGCAGCGCCGCGTCGTCGCCGATGCCCAGCACGATGTCGGCGCGCGCCCGGGTGCGGCGCGCGATGCGTTCGATCAGGGCGAACTCGTCAAGGCTCATGGGCAGGCATTCCTGGAACGAAAACGCCGGCGCCGCTGCGGCCGGCCCCGGCGTCGTGCTGGAAGCGGCCGGCGCACCCGCGCACCGGCAGCGGCGTTACTGGCCCGATTCGACCTTGCGCCATTCCACGGCGGCGCGGTCGAGCACGCCATTGACGTAGGTGTGGCCATGCTCGGAGCCGAAACGCTTGGCGGTCTCGATGGCCTCGTTGATCACCACCCGGTACGGCACGTCGACGCGGTGGCGCAGCTCGTAGGCGGCCACGCGCAGCACCGCGCGTTCGATCGCGTCGACCTCTTCGACCGGGCGGTCCACGAACGGCGCCAGCGCCTCGTCCAGCTCGCGGCGGTGGTCGAGCACCCCGCGCAGCAGGTTCTCGAAGTAGGCCAGGTCGGCCACTTCATGCGCCTGCTCGTGGGCGAACTGGGCCAGCAGCGACTCGGCGTTGCCGCCGGAGATCTGCCACGCGTAGATCGCCTGCAGCGCACGCCGGCGCGCGCGCGAACGCAGCACCGGGTCGACGCCGTCGCGGCGGAAGGGCTTGCCGGCAGGCTTGCCGTGGTTCTTGTTGCTCATGGCAGCTGCTCCAG
The DNA here is from genome assembly GCF_056393075.1 of Stenotrophomonas sp. Steno-Z10-HUANG. Taxonomy (NCBI): domain Bacteria; kingdom Pseudomonadati; phylum Pseudomonadota; class Gammaproteobacteria; order Lysobacterales; family Lysobacteraceae; genus Stenotrophomonas; species Stenotrophomonas sp. Steno-Z10-HUANG. The sequence continues at coordinate 190,488 of NZ_JBWJPA010000001.1, read as the reverse complement.
AAGATTGACCATTTCCAACGCCGCCAGTGCGGCTTCTTCGCCCTTGTTGCCGTGGCTGCCGCCGGCGCGGGCCTCGGCATCCTCCACCCGTTCGACCGCCAGCACGCCATTGAGTACCGGCACGCCGAAATCCAGCTGCGCGCGCATCAGGCCCTCGGCGCAGCGGTCGGCCACGTGCTCGTAGTGGCGGGTGTCGCCGCGGATCACGCAGCCCAGGGTGATGATGGCCGCATGCCGGCCGGCGGCGGCCAGGCGGGTGGCGACCAGCGGGATCTCCCAGGCGCCGGGCACGCGTACCACGTCGATGGCGTCCTCGCCGATGCCGTTGCCGGCCAGGCTCTGCCGCGCGCCGGCCACCAGCACGTCGGTGATGCGCGCGTTCCAGCGGCTGGCGATGATGACGAAACGGGCCGATCCGGCCGGGCGGAGGTCGCCTTCGTAGTGGCTCATGGGGCGGTGCGATGCAAAAGGTGGGTCAGTTTACCGTGTAGGTGCGGGGCGTGCCCCGCACACGACGGCCGCGGGGCGGGACCAGGCCGCCCCGCGGCGCTCAGGGCTGCAGGGTCTCGACGATCTCCAGGCCATACCCGGCCAGGCCGATCTGCCGGCGCGGGGTACCGAGCACGCGCAGCTTGCCCAGGCCCAGGTCGGCCAGGATCTGCGCGCCGGCACCGTTGCGACGCCACTGGCCCACATCCTTGTCCTTGCCGGCCGGGCGCACTTCCGGCTCGCGCCGCAGGCGCGCCAGCAGCGCGTCGGAATCGCGCGGCGCCGACAGCACCACCATCACCCCGTGGCCTTCGCCGGCGATGGCGCGCAGCGCGTCGGTGGCGGCCACGCCGAAATCGTCGCGGCGCCAGTGCAGCAGATCGGCCAGCGGGTTCTCGACCTGCACCCGCACCAGGGTCGGGGTGTCCTTGTGCGGCTGGCCCTTGACCAGCGCGAAATGCAGGTCGTGGGCGATGCGGTCGCGGTAGGTGACCAGGGTGAAGGCGCCGAACTCGGTGTCGATCTCGCGCGCGTCCACGCGTTCGACGGTGTGCTCGGTGGCCAGGCGGTAGGCGATCAGGTCGGCGATCGAGCCCATCTTCAGCCCGTGCTCGCGCGCGAACACCTCCAGCTCGGGGCGCCGCGCCATGGTGCCGTCGGGGTTGAGGATTTCCACCAGCACGCCGGCCGGCTCCAGCCCGGCCAGCATCGCCAGGTCGACCCCGGCCTCGGTGTGGCCGGCGCGGGTCAGCACGCCGCCGGGCTGGGCGATCAGCGGGAAGATGTGGCCGGGCTGGTGCAGGTCCGACGGCCGCGCATCGGGCCTGACCGCGGTGCGGATGGTGTGGGCGCGGTCGGCGGCGGAGATGCCGGTGGTCACGCCCTCGGCGGCCTCGATGCTGACCGTGAAGTTGGTCTGGAACTGCGCGGTGTTGGCGCGCACCATCGGCGCCAGCCCGAGCTGGCCGGCGCGCTCGCGGGTCAGCGGCAGGCACACCAGGCCACGGCCGTGGGTGACCATGAAATTGATGTCCGACGGCTTGACCAGCTCGGCGGCCATGATCAGGTCGCCTTCGTTCTCGCGGTCCTCGTCGTCGACGATCACCACCATGCGGCCGGCGCGGATCTCTTCCAGCAGTTCGGGGACGGGGGCGAAGTTCATGCGCTGGCTCCCTGGCCTTGCGGATGCCGGCCGTCGGCCGGCATTCCGATCAGTTTTTCCACATAGCGCGCTACCAGGTCGATTTCCAGATTGACGACGTCACCGACGCCGGTGTGGGCGAAACGGGTATGGGCGACGGTGTGCGGAATCAGCGCCACCTCGAAACCGGCGTCGTCGGCCTCGTTGACGGTGAGGCTGACGCCATCGACGCAGATCGAGCCCTTCTTCGCGATGTATTTCAGCAGGGGTGCGGGCGCGGCGAAGCGCCAGCGCTGCGCGCGGGCGTCGTCATGGATCGACAGTACCGTACCGATGCCATCGACGTGGCCGCTGACCAGGTGGCCGCCGAGGCGGTCGCTCGGGCGCATGGCGCGCTCCAGGTTCAACGCCGCGCCGACCGCGAGCCGGCCGAGCGTGGTCAGGCCCAGGGTCTCGGTGGAGGCATCGGCCTGGAACGAGTTGGCGTCGAATGCGATCACGGTCAGGCACACGCCGTTGACCGCGATGCTCTCGCCCAGCCGCACCTGCTCGAACGGCAGGCTGCCGACCTCGAAGGTAAAGCGGACGTCGCCGCCGACGGGCTCATGCGCGGCCAGGCGGCCGACGCCTTCGATGATGCCGGTGAACATCAGCGCACCCCCATGGCCAGCGGCCGGGAGAGCGGATGGAGGATGGAGAGGGTTTTCATGAACGTTTCCCGCGGTTGGAGAGCGAAAAACGCCGCAAGGCATACAGGCACACGCACGGCGGGGCCGCGCGCGGGCCGTCTTCTTTCATCCGGACTCTAGGCGGCACCGCATTCGCGGCATCGCCAACCGTCGGCTCCGGCATCGGACCGGATCTGCTGACCCTCGGCCGCTGGAACCCGCATGGTGCGGATTCCCGCGAGCGGACTCGCGTGCCGGCCTCGGCGCTCGCGGGCTCGTGCGCGCTCCCCTCGGGGAACCGCGCACCTACCGCCGGTGGGGAATTACACCCCGCCCTGAAGACGTTCGTGGTTGCCGGCGAACCGGCCGGCGCATTGTACCAGCCCGCCCGCAGCGGACCTGTCCGGCAGATGGATGGCAGTGTTGCAGCGGCAGCGCACCCCCGTAGGTGCCGGGCTTGCCCGGCACGGCTTTCCGCGAACCGTGGCGGGAGCGTGCGGGGCGAGCCCCGCACCTACGGGATGGCGGGGTGCAGCAGCAGGTCCTTGCCGACCCTGTGCGGGGCGGGCTCCGCACCTACCTCCAGCGGCCGCGCACTTTCGCCCGCACGTGCGCTCCTGCACCTCGCGGCGACAGCGCGCCTCCGTAGGTGCCGGGCTTGCCCGGCACGGCTTTCCGCGAATCGTGGCGGGAGCGTGCGGGGCGAGCCCCGCACCTACGGGGTGGCGGGGTGCAGCGGCAGGTCCTTGCCGACCCTGTGCGGGGCGGGCTCCGCACCTACCTCCAGCGGCCGCACATCCTCGCCCGCACATGCACTCCTGCACGTTGCGGCGGCATCGCATCTCCGTAGGTGCCGGGCTTGCCCGGCACGGCTTTTAGCGAACCGTGGCGGGAGCGTGCGGGGCGAGCCCCGCACCTACGGGATGGCGGGGTGCAGCCGCAGGTCCTTGCCAACCCTGTGCGGGGCGAGCCCCGCACCTACCTCCAGCGACCGCACGCCCTGCCCCGCACGTGCGCTCCTGCACGTTGCGGCGGCTGCCCACCTCCGTAGGTGCCGGGCTTGCCCGGCACGGCTTTCCGCGAACCGTGGCGGGAGCGTGCGGGGCGAGCCCCGCACCTACGGGGTGGCGGGGTGCAGCAGCAGGCGCAGGTCCTTGCCGACCATGCGCAGGTCGCCCACCTGCAGCGGCCGTGCCTGCGCCATCGTGTCGATGCCCAGCCCGGCCAGCAACGGACGCGCGCCCTCGCCCATCAGCAACGGCGCCAGGTACAGCAGCAGCTCGTCGACCAGGCCCGCGCGCAGCAACGCCCCGCACAGGGTCGGGCCGGCTTCGACGTGGGCCTCGTTGATGCCGCGCGCGGCCAGCAGCGCCATGACCGCGGCCAGGTCGAAGCGGCCGTCGGCCAGCAACGGCGCGGCGGCGAACTCGGCGCCCTGCAGCGCCGGCGCCGGCAACGCCGGATCGTGCAGGTACAGCGTGGGCGCGCCGCCGTCACGTACCCGCGCGCAGGCCAGCGTGCGCAGCCGCGCGTCGAGCACCACCCGCAGCGGCGGCAGGAACTCGCCGGCCTCCGGGCGCGCGGTCAGCGCCGGGTCGTCGGCCAGCACCGTCGCCGCGCCGGTCAGGATCGCCCCGGCACGCGCACGCCAGCGCTGCACGTCGGCGCGTGCCGCCTCGCCGGTGATCCACTTGGATTCGCCGCCGGCCATGGCGGTGCGCCCGTCCAGGCTGGCGGCCAGCTTCACCCGCACCAGTGGCCGGGCGCGCTCGATGCGCGACAGGAAGCCACGGTTCAACGCGCGCGCCTGCCCGGCCATCAACCCGACCGCCACCTCGATCCCGGCCTGGCGCAACAGCGCGAAGCCGCCGCCATCGACATCCGGGAACGGATCGCCCATCGCCGCGACCACCCGCGCCACGCCCGCCTCGATCAGCGCCAGGGCGCACGGCGGCGTGCGCCCGTAGTGCGCACACGGCTCCAGGGTGACGTAGGCGGTGGCGCCGCGCGCGCGCGCGCCGGCCGCGCGCAGCGCGAACACCTCGGCATGCGGGCCGCCGGCACGCTGGTGGAAGCCCTCGCCGACGACCGCGTCGCCGTGGGCGATGACGCAGCCGACCATCGGATTGGGCCGGGTGGTCCATGCCCCGCGTTCGGCCAGGCGCAGCGCGCGCGCCATCATCTGGTGATCGGTGGCGGTGAACTCATGCATGGGAAACCTCATCGGAAACAGGTGGCGTACCGCCTCGGGGCGGCGCCGGATCGATCCGCATCACGGTGACCGCCAGTGGCCCGAGCTGCAGCCGGGTATGTGGTGCCCAGCCCAGTGCGTGGTACCACGGCACCATCGCCGCCTCGCAGTAAAGATACAGGCGCGGCACGCCCAGCTGCGCGGCCTGCGCCACGCAGTGCCGGACCAGCCGCGCGCCAACGCCGCGGCCACGCGCATCGGGCCGCACGTACAGCGACGCCAGCCACGGCGACCAGCCACGGATCTGCTCGTGGTCGTCATGCAGCAGGCTCACCGAGCCCAGCCAGCCGGCGTCGTCCTCGGCCACCCAGGTACAGGGAATGGTGTCGTCGCGCTGCATGCGCAGCTCGGCCTCGGCCTGTTCGACGGTCCACGCCGGCAGCAGCGTGCCGAAGGCCTGCACATGCGCCCGCGCCAACGCCGGCAGCCACCCGGGCCGCGCCTGCAGACCGACGATGCGCACCGGCGTCAGCGCGATGCCTTGCGCTCGCGGCGTGCGGCGGTGGCGACGTCCAGCAGCGACAGCTGCTCGTCGCCGGCCGGGTGGTCGCGCTCGAGCTTCTCGATCTCGTCGCGGAAGTCGGCCACGTCCTCGAAGCTGCGGTAGACCGAGGCGAAGCGCACGTAGCCGACATGGTCGAGCTTGCGCAGTTCGTCCATCACGAACTCACCGACGCGGATCGACGGTACCTCGCGCTCGCCGCTCATGCGCAGCTGGTGCACCACCGCGCGCACCGCCGCCTCGATCCGCTCCTCCGCCACCGGCCGCTTCTGCAGCGCGCGGTCGAAGCCGACCCGCAGCTTGCGCGCATCGAACGCCTCGCGCCCGCCATCGCTCTTGACGATGACCGGCAGCTTCAGCTCGATGGTCTCCAGCGTGGAAAAGCGCTCGCCGCAGGCTTCGCAGCCGCGCCGGCGGCGGATGGTCGCCCCATCCTCGGAAACGCGCGAGTCGATCACGCGGGTATCGGTGTGCTGGCAGAAGGGACAGTGCATGGGCTGGAACCAGTGGAGAGGATCAGGACGCGAACACAGGTTACCCGCGATCCGGGCGCAGCGTCCGATGCGTCAACGCTCGCCGTTACCCTGAAACATCGCGTTCCGGTAGCGGGAAACCACCATCGCCACACTGGTGATCGGCTGCGCATTCACCGTCGCCGGCCGGTATCTGGCGCGCATCAGCAGGCGCTTGGTGACGACGTCATAGCCTTCGTCGGTCGCGCAGACCGGCACCACATCCAGCGCTTTTCCCGTGCTGTCCACCAGCACCGCGGTGACTACCAGCCCAGGTTGCGGCGGCAACCCACGGGTCAGCGCCGGATTGGACTGGACGGCGAGCACCCGCGCCGCCTCATGCGCCTGCGGAGAGGCCGGTTCGGGCTGCACAGGCCAGGCATCACCGAACACCTGGCCCAGGGTCCTGCCCGGCACGCGCTCCAGATCACCCTGCTTGCAGGTGATCGGAAGATCGCGGTTGGCATTGAGCGAATGATCCCGCCGCGATGTCAGCTCGGCCTCCTCCGCGCACACCTGCAGCGACACCATGCAGAACAACAGGGCAAGACCACCACACAGCACTCGCTTCATTCTTCCTCCTGGAACGGCCAGCTTGCCGAAGACCCCATGGCGGGAGCGTGCCATGGGGTGTCCTCCCTGTCCCCTGTCAGCCGTAGACCGGGAACTGCCTGCACTGCAGGGTCACGTTCTCGCGCACGCCGGCGATGACGTTGTCGTCGTTCGGGTTGTCCAGCACGTCGGCGATCCAGTTGGCCAGTGCCACGCAGTCCGGCTCCTTGTAGCCGCGGGTGGTGATGGCCGGGGTACCCAGGCGCAGGCCCGATGTGACGAACGGCGAACGCGGGTCGTTCGGCACCGAATTCTTGTTGACGGTGATGTGGGCCTTGCCCAGCGCCGCTTCCGCGTCCTTGCCGGACACGTCCTTGCCGATCATGTCCACCAGCATCAGGTGGTTCTGGGTGCCGCCGGAGACGATCTTGTAGCCGCGCGAAATCAGCGTTTCGGCCATCGCCTGGGCGTTCTTCACCACCTGCTGCTGGTAGGCCTTGAACGCCGGCTCCAATGCTTCCTTGAAGGCCACCGCCTTGGCCGCGATGACGTGCATCAGCGGGCCGCCCTGGATGCCCGGGAACACGATCGACTGCAGCTTCTTCTCGATCTCCTCGCCGGCGCCCTTGGCGATGATGATGCCCCCGCGCGGGCCGCGCAGGGTCTTGTGGGTGGTCGAAGTGACCACGTGGGCGTGCTCGATCGGGTTCGGGTAGACGCCGGCGGCGACCAGGCCGGCCACGTGCGCCATGTCCACGAACAGGTAGGCGCCGACCTTGTCGGCGATGGCGCGGAAGCGCGCCCAGTCGACGATCTGCGAATAGGCCGAGAACCCGGCCACGACCATCTTCGGCTTGTGTTCCAGCGCCAGCCGCTCGACTTCGTCGTAGTCGATCAGGCCCTGCTCGTTCACCCCGTACTGGACGGCGTTGAACAGCTTGCCCGAGGCGTTGACCTTGGCGCCGTGGGTCAGGTGGCCGCCATGGGCCAGGCTCATGCCGAGGATGGTGTCGCCCGGCTGCAGCAGCGCGAAGTACACGGCCTGGTTGGCCTGCGAGCCGCTGTGCGGCTGCACGTTGGCGTAGTCGGCGCCGAACAGCTGCTTGAGCCGGTCGATGGCCAGCTTCTCGGCGATGTCCACGTACTCGCAGCCGCCGTAGTAACGCTTGCCCGGGTAACCCTCGGCGTACTTGTTGGTCAGCTGGCTGCCCTGGGCTTCCATCACCATCGGGCTGGCGTAGTTCTCGCTGGCGATCAGCTCGACATGGTCTTCCTGGCGCTGGCACTCGGCGGCGATGGCCTTGGCCAACTCGGGGTCGTAGGACTCGATACGGGCGTCACGCGGGAACATCTCGGCTCCTGGGAGGGTGGGCGGGGAGAGCGCCGATTGTAGCGCTTCCCCGGCCCCGCACCGGCCGCCGCCCGCGCCGCGCCCGAAAAGCAAGGGCGCCCCGGGGGCACCCTGCCGTCACGCGACCGCCGCCTCAGTGGTTGAACACGATGTCGGCGATGATGCCGGTGGCGATGGCCACCATCAGCAGGTTGCCGCGGTCGTCGCGGATCCAGCGGTGGCCGTGCGGCGGCCGGCGCAGGTGGTAACGGTCGTAGTCGTTGACCACGTAGACCGGGCCGCCGTAGTAGTTGTTGTAGCGGTAGCCGCGCTCGAACCCGTAGGGGCGGTAGACCACGCGCGGCGGCGGGGCGTAGTAGCGGCGGTCGTTGTGGCGGGCGTCGCGGTAGCCCTCGCGGTAGCCGGCGTTGTAGTGGCGGCGGTCGTCACGCCAGTCGCGGCGGTCCTCGCGCCACTCGCGGCGGTCATGACCGTGGCCGCGGCCGCGGTCGTCCCAGCCGTGGCGGCCGCGATCGTGGTCGCGGTCGCGGTCGCCGGCGGCGAAGGCCGGGGCCGTGGCGCCGAAGGCCAGCAGGGTGGTCATCGCGGCGACTGCAAGTCGGTGCATCTTCATGGTGGCCCTCGCGGTGTTGATGGACGCATTCCATCATGCTCACGCGATCTGAACGGTTTCCGGCTGGAAACGGTTACCGATACCGCCATTCATGGTCCGGCCAGCCGTGCCGCGGCCGCCGGTGCGGGGCGGCTTCCCGCTATAATCGCCCATTCCCTTTTGCCTCGGGCTCGTCCGCCTTGCGGACCGGGCGCGGGCGTGCGCTACGGAGACGTCATGTCCTCGCAATACATCTACACCATGAACCGCGTCAGCAAGGTGGTCCCGCCCAAGCGGCAGATCATCAAGGACATCTCGCTGTCGTTCTTCCCGGGCGCCAAGATCGGCCTGTTGGGCCTGAACGGCGCCGGCAAGTCCACCGTGCTCAAGATCATGGCCGGCGTGGACACCGATTTCGAGGGCGAGGCCCGCCCGCAGCCCGGCATCAAGGTCGGTTACCTGGCCCAGGAGCCGGAGCTGAACCCGGAGCACACCGTGCGCCAGGCCGTGGAAGAAGGCGTGGGCGACGTGCTGCAGGCGCAGGCCGCACTGGAAGCCGTGTATGCGGCCTACGCCGAGGAAGGCGCCGATTTCGACGCGCTGGCCAAGGAGCAGGAGCGCCTGGAGGCGATCCTCGCCGCCGGTGACGCGCACACCGTCGAACAGCAGCTGGACGTGGCCGCCGATGCGCTGCGGCTGCCGCCGTGGGACGCGGTGATCGGCAAGCTGTCCGGCGGCGAGAAACGCCGCGTCGCGCTGTGCCGGCTGCTGCTGCAGAAGCCGGACATGCTGCTGCTCGACGAACCGACCAACCACCTGGACGCCGAGTCGGTGGAGTGGCTGGAGCAGTTCCTGCACCGCTACACCGGCACCGTGGTGGCCGTCACCCATGACCGCTACTTCCTGGACAACGCCGCCGAGTGGATCCTGGAACTGGACCGCGGCCGCGGCATCCCGTGGAAGGGCAACTACACCCAGTGGCTGGAGCAGAAGGAAGAGCGGCTCAAGCAGGAAGAGAACCAGGAAAAGGCCCGCCAGAAGGCGATCGCCAAGGAACTGGAGTGGTCGCGGCAGAACGCCAAGGGTGGCCGCTCCAAGGGCAAGGCGCGCCTGGCCCGCCTGGAAGAGCTGCAGTCGGTCGACTACCAGAAGCGCAACGAGACCAACGAGATCTTCATTCCGCCGGGCGAGCGCCTGGGCAACTCGGTGATGGAGTTCAGGAACGTCTCCAAGAAGTTCGGCGACCGCCTGCTGATCGACAACCTGTCGATGATCATCCCGCCGGGCGCCATCGTCGGCATCATCGGCCCCAACGGCGCCGGCAAGTCGACCCTGTTCAAGATGATCACCGGGCAGGAGAAGCCGGATTCGGGCGAGATCGTGATCGGCCCGACGGTGCAGCTGTCCTACGTGGACCAGAGCCGCGAGAAGCTGGAAGGCAACCACACCGTCTTCCAGGAGATCTCCGGCGGGCTGGACATCCTCAACATCAACGGCGTCGAGATCCAGTCGCGCGCCTACATCGGCCGCTTCAACTTCAAGGGCCAGGACCAGCAGAAGATGGTCGGCTCGCTGTCCGGTGGTGAACGCGGCCGCCTGCACATGGCCAAGACCCTGCTGCAGGGTGGCAACGTGCTGCTGCTCGACGAACCGTCCAACGACCTGGACATCGAAACCCTGCGCGCGCTGGAAGACGCGCTGCTGGAGTTCCCGGGCAACACGTTCGTCATTTCGCACGACCGCTGGTTCCTGGACCGCATCGCCACCCACATCATCGCCTTCGAGGGCGATTCGCACGTGGAGTTCTTCCAGGGCAACTACCGCGAGTACGAAGAGGACAAGAAGCGCCGCCTCGGCGACGACGCCGGTCCCAAGCGCCTGCGGTTCAAGGCACTGAAGTAAGCAGCACCCGGACGGCCGCAGCGATGCGGCCGTCCGCTTTCCAGCCCCCGCCCCGCCCGGACGTGGGTGCCGGCCGGCACGGCGCGTGGCGACGCCCCCGTCATGGCCGCGACCGCAGGATGTCGTGGCGACCGCCCCCGGCGCTGCCCCCTTCACCCCAAGGGCAGCGCGTCCTCCCCCACCCGGCAGCCCGGATTCCCCCATGCGCCTCCTCGACCGCCTGTTCAAGCTCCGCCAGCACGGCACCGACGTCCGCACCGAAGTGCTGGCCGGGCTGACCACCTTCCTGACGATGTCCTACATCGTGTTCGTCAACCCCGACATCCTCGGCACCACCGGCATGGACCCGGGCGCGGTGTTCGTGGCCACCTGCCTGGCCGCGGCGATCGGCTCGACGGTGATGGCGCTGGCGGCCAACTTCCCGGTCGGCATGGCGCCGGGCATGGGCCTCAACGCGTTCTTCGCCTTCACCGTGGTCGGCGCGGCCGGGCTGCCGTGGCAGCAGGCGCTGGCGGCGGTGTTCATTTCCGGGCTGGTGTTCCTGGTGCTGTCGCTGAGCGGCATCCGCGCGTGGCTGGTGGCCGGTATCCCCGCCTCGCTGCGCGCGTCCATCGTCGCCGGCATCGGCCTGTTCCTGGCGATCATCGCGCTGCAGAAGTCCAACGTGATCGTCGCCAACCAGGACACCATGCTGGCGCTGGGCCCGCTGAACACCGTGCCGCCGCTGCTGGCGCTGGGCGGCTTCCTGCTGATCGCCGTGCTCGAGGCGCGGCGCGTGCGCGGCGCCATCCTGATCGGCATCCTCGCGGTCACCGCCGCCGGCTGGCTGGCCGGCGACGTGCAGTACCAGGGCCTGGTATCGCTGCCGCCGAGCCTGGCGCCGACCTTCCTGCAGCTGGACCTGCCCGGGCTGCTGCACCACGACGGCGGCGCGCCGCTGGCGGTGCTGCTGCAGGTGGTGCTGGTGTTCGTGCTGGTGGAGGTGTTCGACGCCACCGGCACGCTGTACGGCGTGGTTGGCCGCGCCGGCCTGCTCGACCTGGCCGATGGCAGGAAGCGCTTCGGCCGCGCGCTGCTGGCCGACAGCAGCGCGATCGTCGCCGGTTCGCTGCTGGGCACCAGTTCCACCACCGCCTTCGCCGAGAGCGCCTCCGGGGTGCAGGCCGGTGGCCGCACCGGGTTGACCGCGCTGGTGGTGGCGGCGCTGTTCCTGGCCGCGCTGCTGTTCTCGCCGCTGGCGGGCATGGTGCCGGCCTATGCGACCGCGCCGGCGCTGCTGTTCGTGGCCGGGCTGATGCTGCGCGAGCTGGTCAACGTCGAATGGGGCGACCTCACCGAATCGGTGCCGGCGGCACTGTGCGCGCTGGCCATGCCCTTCACCTACTCCATCGCCAACGGCCTGGCGTTCGGCTTCATCGCCTATGCCGTGCTCAAGGCCGGCACCGGCCGCTGGCGCGAGGCGCGGCCGGCGTTGTGGCTGGTGGCGGGGCTGTTCGTGCTGCGCTTCGCGCTGGAGTGAAACCGGCACCCGCCGGTTCGCGGCCAGCGCGGCGGCCGCTCACGACGCCAGCATCAGCATGAAGATGGCCATGGCCACGGCCACGGAACTCAGTACCGAGAACACGCCGTAGCCCAGCAGGGCGCGCCATATCGTCGACCAGGCCGGGCGCCCCTCGAAGAACTGCAGCAACGAGTACACCGCGTAGGCGACGCCGGCCAGCCCCACCCATACCTGGGTACTCGGGATCCAGCGCTCGAACGGGATCAGCACGCTCCAGACCACGAAGACCTGCACCGTCAGCAAGGCGGTGATGACCAGCCATTCGGGATAGTTCAGGCGTCCATAGCGGCCGAACACCAGCCGCAGCACCCAGGCTTCGATCGGCAGCAGCGCCAGCGTGAAGGCGGCGAAATGCGCGTCGATCCAGCCGGCGACCGCCTTGCTCGCGGCAACGTACCGCGCCACCAGCGCCGCGGCACCCGGCTCGAGCCCCTGCGCCATGCCCGCGGGCGCATCCGTGTCCATCACCGTGCCGCCGGCGAACAGCCGGCTGAGCAGCACCACCGCCGCCGCGGTCACCATGACCAGCAGCAGCGGCTTGACGTGGTTGCCGCGGCGCCCGTCGATGTAGTCGCGCATCAACCTGCCCGGGCGCAGCATCAGTTCCCTGAGCGAATACAGGATGCCGCGGTCCATGTGCAGCACGCTGTGCTCCAGCTCGTGGCCGAGGAAATGCCAGTCGATGCGGTGGACCGGCGTGGGCTGGCCGCAGCCGGGGCAGAACTTCTGCTCCGGGCCGGTGACCGCGCGTGCGCAGTTGATGCAGTGGTCGTTGTCGTGCATCCCCATGCCTGCGCCTGTTGGAAGGGACGCATTCTAGCCAGAACGCAGCCGGCGGTTGGCGGCGGCGGCCGCCTCAGCGCCAGCGCGGCTGCAACTGCCCGTCGGCGCCGAAACGGTAACGTCCCTCGGCCCAGCCGTCGCCGAACAGGGTCAGCATCTGCGCATAGTAGGCGGGCGCGTCGCCGCGCTGCCGGTCGGGGGTGGGCAGGCTGGCCTGCAGCGACTGCGCCAACCCGCGTTCGCCCTGCGCCAGCAGGTACGGCACCAGCGCGGCGCGGAACCCATAGCCGCCTTCGCCGCTGCCCACGCCGCTGCGGGTGTCGACCTTCTCCCACATCGGGGCGCCGTCGCGCAGCCGTCGCAGCGGTCCGGCCAGCGCCTGCAGCTGCGCCCGGAACAGGCGGTCGCGCGGCGACAGCAGGCCCGCCCACAGGTAGCAGCGGATGGCGTCGTAGCTGCCGCTGGCGCCCCGCACCGGGTCGGCCACGAAGGCGCCGTCGCGCCATGCCGCCCAGTCCGGGGCGAAGCCGTGCGGCGCGGTCTGCCGCAGCAGCTCCAGGGTATTGCCGGCCAGCGCGGACCATGGGCCGTCGCGGTCCACCGCGGCAAAGCGGCGCAGCAGCGGCAGTGGCAGGTAGCTGGGATTGACCCGGGTGGCGCCGTCCTCGACGAAGCCCTGCGGGCCCGGCAGCAGCATCGGCCCCAACCCGGGCAGGTCGACGATTTCGCTGGCGCGCACCTGCGCCAGCATGTCCTGGCCGATGCGCTGCAGCGCCGGGCGATGCCACAGCCGGCCAGCCTCGAGCAGCACATAGGCCAGCCACAGGTCCGAGTCGGCGGCGGGGTTGGCGTCGAGCACGCCCCAGCCGCCCTTGGGATCGCGCCCCCACAGCCAGGCCGGCAGGCGCTTGCCCATGTCGCCGGCGGCAAGGTTGTCCACCGTCCACGCCAGGACCCGGTCGAACAGCGCCTGGTCGTTGTCCACCAGCGTGAAGAACAGTGCGTAGGACTGGCCTTCGGAGGTGCTGCGCAGGTCGTACTGGCTGCGGTCGATCATGCGCCCGTCGGCGCTCAGGCTGCTGTCCACCAGCACCTGCCAGCGCGGCCAGCCGGTGGCCGCGGCGGCGGCCGGCACCAGGCCCAGCAACGGTACGGCCGCCAGCGCCTGCAACAGCGCGCGGCGCGCGGGGTCAGCGGAGTTCGCCATAGGGCACCAGCGGTGTGACCGGCAGCGGCAGGTTGCCCTGCCAGGGCTTGAGGGTATAGCGCAGATACAGCTGGAACGTGTTCGGCGAGTAGTCCTGGCTGCGCTGCACGGTGCCGGCGGCGCCGAGCACCAGATGGTCGCCGAGCCGGCGTTCCAGCGCCAGGTACAGGCGGTGGCCGGTCCCGGTGCTGCTGGCATCGGCGCTGTACAGCCCGGCCGGGTCCAGGGTGAGCGGGCCGTACAACGGCTGCAGCTGGGCCAGCAGCCGGTCGACCAGCGAGGCCTGCGGGAAGCGGCTGATCGAACGGCTGCGCGCGCGCGAAACGCTCAGCGAGGCATCCACCCGCAGCGACCAGTCGTCGTTGCGCCAGGCCAGGCTCGCCGGCACGCTCAGCGACGCGTACTGCTGCGGGCTGTAATAGCCGCCCTGCCCCAGCGAATAGCCGCCCAGGTCGCGCGCATAGCGCCAGTACATGCCGGTCAGGCCGACATCCACCCGCAGGTCGGGGCGCTGCACCAGCTTGTGGTACCAGCCGGCCATCGCGCGCGCGCGGTCGTTGTCCATGACGTTGCGGCCGGTCAGGCGATGCCAGCTCCAGTTCGACCACATGCCGTTGCGACCGCCCTGGTCGTAGCCGAGGCTGAAGGTCACGCCGTTGGCGGTCACCCCGCCCCAGGCGATGCCGCTGCGCGGATCCACCGCGCCGGCCTGCGACAGCAGCGAGTTGGTCATCGGCCGCCGCGACAGCGTCGCGCCCCAGCCGAAGCGGCCATGGTCGCCGTTGACGGTGGCGCCGCCGAGCCAGTTGCCGACCACGTAGCCGGCGGGCGTGTGGCCGATGTCGAAACGCCAGCGGTCGTCGTGCGTGCGCCAGCCCAGGGCCAGGCCCGCACCGGAGTTCATGCGCTGGTGCAGGCGGGTGTCGCAGCCCGGTGCCTGCAGCCGGCTGCCGTCCGCGCGCAGCAGGTACAGCTGGCAGCTGCCGAAGTCCTGGTCGTGGAAACCATTGGCGTCGGTTTCGAAACGGCGCGCGTCCAGCCGCACCTGTTCCAGCCGCGCCCAGCCCAGCCCGCCGGCGAACGGCGCGTCGAGGTGGACGATGCGGGTGTCTCGCGCGAGCCTGGAGATGCCCGGGGTGCCGTCGCTGCGGCGGCCCGCGTCCTGCATCAGCGTCAACGTCGGGTTCTGCTCCAGGTACAGGCTTTCCACGTCGCCGCGCAGGCTGCGCCGCAGCCAGTCGTCGCCGGCGGTCTCGCGGCTGGCGCGGGTCAGCGCGCGGTCGTCGCGCGGCTGTGCCTGCCCTGGCGCGATCAGGCCGTTGTCGGCCATCGCACGCGCATACATGTCCAGCGCCTGCTGCGGGTCGCGGCCGCGCAGCAGCCGCGCGGCATCGCGCCAGGACTGCGGGTCGGGGCCGTCGGCGGCCGCCAGCACCCCGCGCAGGACGTCCAGCGCCCGGGCGTCGTCGCCCAGCGCGGACCAGATCGCGGCGAGCTGCCGCTGCTGGCCGATGTCGCCGGGCGCCAGCACCGGCGGCGACGCCATGCGCGCGCGCGCGGCCGCCAGGTCGCCGCGGTCGATCAGTGCCTGCACGCTGCCCAGCTGCGCATCGGCGTTGCCGGGCTGCGCCTGCAGCACCTGCGCGTAAAGCTGCAGTGCCTGGCCGCTGTCGCCGCGCAGCCGCGCCCAGTCGGCCAGCATCAGCACGATGTCCGCGTCCTGCGGCAACTGCCGCAACAGCGCGACGGCCTCGTCCTCGCGACCGGCCGCGCGCAGTTCCCAGGCGCGTGCGGTGGCCTGCTGCCGGCGCAGGCGCGTGGCCAGCGCATGCATGTCGTCGTCCCACTGCGCGGCGGGAAGCGCGTCCAGCGCGGCCAGCGCCGCGGGGATGCGATCAGAACCGGACAGGTACAGTGCCTGCGCGTAGCGCGCCGCCGGCGTGCTGCCGGCCCTGGCGGCCATGTCGGCGATCACCGCGTCGGCCTCGTCGACCGCACCGCCGGCGCGCAGCGCGTTGGCCTGCGAGTAGGCCAGCCACGGGTCGTCGGGCTGTTCGCGGCGCAGCTCGCGGCCCAGCGCGATGGCCTCGGCCATGTCGCCCGCGGCCAGCGCACGCTCGCGCCGCTCGCGCAGCCGCGCCAGCTGCAGCGCACGCAGCTCATCGGCATACAGCGCGCGCTGGGTCGCCGGAAGGCTGGCGATGTAGGCCTCCATCCGTTGTGGATCGGTGCGACCGTAGAACTGCACCAGTTTGCGCACCACGTTGGCGTCGTTCGGCGCGATGCGCCGTGCGGCCTGCAGTTCGCGGCTGGCCGCGTCGTCGTCGCCGCGCGCCACCGCCACGTCCACCAGCCCGAGCTGGGCGTTGATCTCGCGCGGCTGCTGGCGGCGCGCCTGCGCGTACAGGGACTGCGCGCGATCCAGCTCGCCGGCTTCCAGCGCGGCATCGGCCTGCTCCATCACCAGCCAGTAGCGGGTGCTGGCGATCAGGTCGCGCCACTTGTCGCTGTTGCTGGTATCGGCCTGCAGCTGCTGCGCCTTCTGGAACTGCGCCAGCGCCGGTTCGCGCTGGCCCTGGCGCATCAGCGCCAGCCCCAGCCCGCCGTGGAAGTCGGGCTCGTCCGGGAAGCCGGCCAGGGCCTGGCGGAACGCGGCCTCGGCCTCCGCGTTGCGGCCGGCGTCGAGCAGCTGCGTGCCGCGCAGCCCGGCCAGCCAGGCCGGGTTGCCCACCCGCCTGCGCTGTTCGTCGTAGAGCCTGCGCGCGTCCTCCAGGTGCACCCAGCCGGGATAGCGGGCGATGAAGGATTGCAGCCGGCGTACGTTGGTGGCATCGGCCTGGCGCGCGGACAGGTAATCCCATTCGGCGTCGGCGGCATAGGTGAGCGCTTCGGGGTTGTTGCCCATGCGCTGCAGCGCGGCCAGCGCCTCGCCGTCGCGACCGGCGGCGAACAGCAGCTGCGCCAGCGTCTGCAGCAGCGCGGTGTTGCCGGGATAGGCCTCGTCGAGCGCCGCCAGGCGGCGGATCGCCAGCGGCCGGCCGGCCGCTTCGGCGCCGCGCAGGCGCCAGTATTCCAGGCCCAGCTGCATGCCCGGCGGGTCATCGTTGAACAACCGGCGGTAGATCGCCAGCGCCTCGGCGTTGCGTCCGCCGGTGGCGAGCATGCGCGCCTCCTGCAACTGCGCTTGCAGGTCGCCACGATACGCCGACCACAGGCGTTCGCCGGCCGCCAGCTCGCGGCTGCCGGCGCCCACCTGGCGCAGCCGCGCCAGGGTCGCGGTGGCGTCGTCGATCTTCTGCTGCGACAACTGCACTTCCAGGATCGCCAGCATGGTGGCGCGGTCGTCCGGCGCCAGCAGGCGCAGCCGCGCCAGGGCGTCCTCGATCAGCCGCTGGCGCCCGGTGGCCTCGCCGATGCGCACCTGCTGCAGCAGCCATTGCCGCTGCGAGGCCAGGCTGCCTCCCGGGGTGGGCGGCAGCGCCTGCGCGCCCGCCTGGCCAACCGCGGCCAGGCCGACCAGCAGCGCCAGCGGCAGCGGAAGCCGGCGGCTCATCCTTGGTCCGCCGCTTCCAGCCGGCGCCGCGACACCCAGCGCAGCGCGCGCCACAGCAGGAACGCCACCATCAGCACCACCACCGTGGCCAGCACCGCCAGCAGCACCGGATGGTCGGCCAGGTGGTACCAGAGCAGCAGCCACCAGGGCAGCGAGCCGACGTAGTAGTGCTCGCCGACGAACTGGCTGTGGATGCCGGAACTGCGCAGGATCGATACCGAACCGGCAATGGCCTCGCGCTTGCCGATGTCGCTGAGCGCGTCGTCGAGCAATGCGTAGTCCGCGTCCTTGCTGGCGGCCAGCGAGACGATGCTGCGCTGGGCGTGGTGCGGCGACTGCAGGCCGATGATGGCGGCGAACGGCGCGTCGGCGGTGACGCCGACACGGTTGATCGCCGCATCGCTGCCGCTGCTGCCCAGGCGCGCCTCGATCACCGCTTCCTGCGGCGAGCCCACCCGGCCATTGCGCAGCGTGGTGCGCTGGTTGTCGATCATCAGCGACAGCTGGTCGCTGCCGCGCAGTTCCTGCGGCAGTTCGCCCAGCATCAGCACGTCGGCGTCCAGCCGCGCGGCCTGCTTCCAGTCATCGCTCACGCGCAGGCCATAGGCCGGATAGCCGCTCTGCACGCCCAGCCCGCCGACCAGGTTCAACAGCAGCCCGACCTGCGCCGGGTTGGCGCGCGGCGGCATCAGCACCACCGTCTCGGACAGGTCGGCCATGCGCGTGAACGGGAAGCCGCTGAGCGCGAACGCGGCCAGGTCCGGCAGGCCCATGTAGTGGTGGAAGCCGGAGAAATCGATGGTCGAATCCTCCTCGATCGCGGCCTGCAGGTTGGGCGGCAGCACCGTCTGGCAATGGTCGCGCTGGGCGCTGCCCATGACGCTGGCGAAGTTGAAATCGAAGCGCAGCTGGTTGCGGTCGCCGATCTTCAGCGCCGGGATCAGCAGCTTGCCGTCGCCGGCGCCGGCATCGCCGCTGAGCACCGGTAGCCGGATTTCCTCCAGGCCCTGCTTGCCGGACCGGCGGATCAGCGGGAAGCTGGAAATGAACTGGTCGTTGATGCCCACGCTCAGGCGCGACTCGTCGCTGCTGAACGGCGGCGTATAGCGGTAGCGCAGGTTGAGCGGGATGCCCTGGTTGCGCCAGATGAACAGGTCCGGCGGCAGGTTGAGGTTGAGCACGATCGGCTGCGGCGCGATGCCGCTGGCGCGCAGCTGCTGCGGGTAGTCGAGCAGCTCGCCGAAGCGCACGGCGCGGTCGGTGCGCACCCAGTTCGGCGCGTCGTAGGGCTTGCGCGGCGCCAGCGGCTTGACCTCGTCCACCTGCACGCGGGTCCCACGGAACAGCACGTTGCCGGCGGCGATGGCCGACACCGCGGTCTGCAGGTCCGCGTCATTGCGGCCCAGCACCAGCAGCAGCTTGCGCTGCGGGTCATCCGGCAGCGACCGCAGTTCGATCACCGGCCCCTGCACCGGCGCATGGTCGGCGATCACCGAAGGGAACCGCCCGTTCACCGCCATCACCACCGCGTGGCCCTGCGCCGGCAGCCGGTCGAAACTGACCGGGAACCGCGCCTGCCGCCACCAGCCGGCCATGCTGCCGAAGTACGACGCCATCAGCGCGGCCGCGCGCTGCTGCGCCACCGACGGCGACCCGGCGAACACCACCGGCAGTTCCAGCCGCGCGCTGTCGCGCGGATCGAAGAACGGCAGCGGGAAGTTGGCCAGGTCGTCCTGCATCGCCAGCGGCTGGCCGCCCAGGCGCAGGGTGCTGTTGCTGGACAGGTTGACCCACAGCGAGCTGTGGGTCGGCTCCTCGCAGATGTCGGTGTAGTGGCCGACGAACTCCAGCCGCACCTGGTTGAAGTCGGCGATCAGCCGCGCGTCCAGTGGCACCTTGGCCTGCACCGGCCGGCCGAGCTGGTCGTTGCCGATCGGCACCACGTCCATCAGCGCGTCGTTGAGATAGACCCGCAGGTGCGACAGCGTCGGCAGCAGCGACGGCGACGGGGTGAAGGCCAGGTCGAGTTCGGCCACGCGCACCAGGCGGTCGCGGCGCACCTGGAACTCGAAGGTGGTGGTGTTGCGGATGCCGGACAGCAGCGTGTCCTGGCGGCGGCCAAGCTGGGCCAGGGTGCTGGCGCGCTGCCACGGCCAGGTGGCGCCGGCCCAGACCGGCCCCGTTGCGGCCGCAGCCGATGGCGGCGGCGTGATCGCGGCGGCGCCGGGGGCTGGCGTGGCATCGGTGGCCGGGGCGGCGGCCGCCGTTGCCGCCTGCGACGCACTGGAACCATTGGCGACCGGCAGCGCCAACAGCGGCAGCAGCAACCAGCGCAGCGAAGTGGAAATGCTCATGGACGAAGCCCCGGGTCAGCGGCTGGGTCAGCCGGGTAGGAAGGAAGCGGACGTTGCGGCGCGAAACTGGCCACCCAGCGCATCGCGCAGCGGCTCCAGTGCATCGGCCGGTCGAGATCGATCGGCGCGAAATCGCCGATCCGGCGGTAGCCCTGCCAGCCGAGCTTGATCACGCTCCACAGGCTGCGCGGCAGGCTCATCGGCTGATAGCCGGCGTGCCAGTCCAGCCAGGCATCGGCGCGGGCGAAGGTGCACTGCACGAACTCCACCCGCTGCGATTCGTCGTCGAACCGCAGCAGCAGGCCCAGGCGCGCGCCGACGCTGCGCTGGACCACCGCGGCGAACGCGAACTCGCGGCGGCCGCGGCCGAGCAGCAGGGTCACCGCGGTGCCGGCGGCGAGTTCCTGCGCGGGCGCGCGCGCCAGCTCCAGGCCGACACCGTCGTTGGAATAGTCGTGCATGACCCCGCGCAGGGTGCGCCCGTCGGGCAGGCGCAGCGCCATCGGCAGGCGCTGGCTGACGCGATGGGTACGGCGCACCTGCTGCACTTCGGCGGCCACCGCCAGCGCGCCGCCGACGATGAGCAGGTTGTACAACACCCACAGCGAACTGACGATCACCGTGCCGCGCTCGTCGGCCGGGCCGTGCAGGAAGCGCCACACCGCGAAACCGAGCCCGGCGACGTTGAGCAGCGCCAGCACCAGGTAGGGCTGGGCCACCTTCCAGTCGAAGCGGTCGCCGGCCTGGGTGCCGCCCTTCTCGGTGACGTTGAACTTGCCCTTGGCCGGGCTGAACAGCGCCACCGTGGTCGGCCGCGCGATGTACCAGGCCAGCACGGTCTCGTAGACCTCGCCCCAGAACGGCCGGCGCCACTGCCCCTGGATCCGCGAGTTGGTGAGGTTGGCATGCGCCATGTGCGGCAGCACGAACAGCAGGATCGCCACCGCCGGCGCGTAGATGATGTAGACGTGCAGCAGCAGGAACGCCAGCGGTGCGGTCAGGAACACCAGCCGCGGGATGCCGGCCAGGAAGTGCAGCATCGCGTTGGCGTAGCAGAAGCGCTGGAACAGGCTCAGGCCCTTGCCCAGCAGCGGGTTGTCGATGCGGAAGATCTGCACCATGCCGCGCGCCCAGCGGATGCGCTGGTTGACGTGGGCGCCGAGGCTGTCGGTGGCCAGGCCCGCGGCCTGCGGAATGCGCAGGTAGGCCGAGTTCCAGCCGTTGCGGTGCAGGCGCAGCGCGGTGTGCGCATCCTCGGTGACGGTCTCGGTGGCGAAGCCGCCGATATCGTCGATCGCCGCGCGCCGCAGCACCGCGCACGAACCGCAGAAGAACGCCGCGTTCCACAGGTCGTTGCCGTCCTGCACCAGGCCGTAGAACAGCTCGCCCTCGTTGGGGTCGCGGCGGAACACGCGCAGGTTGCGCTCGAACGGGTCCGGCGAGAAGAAGTGGTGCGGGGTCTGTACCAGCGCCAGCTTCGCATCGCGCAGGAACCAGCCGGTGGTGACCTGCAGGAACGAACGCACCGGCAGGTGGTCGCAGTCGAAGATCGCCACCAGCTCACCGTCGAGCTGGGTCAGCGCATGGTTGAGGTTGCCGGCCTTGGCGTGGCGGTTGTCGCTGCGGGTGATGTAGTTGACCCCGGCCTGCGCGGCGAACGCGCGGAACTCCGGGCGCCTGCCGTCATCGAGCAGGTGGATGCGCAGCTTGTCCGCCGGCCAGTCCAGGCCCAGCGCCGCATTCACGGTGTGCCGCACCAGCGACAGTTCCTCGTTGTAGGTGGGGATCAGCACGTCCACGGTCGGCCAGTCGCGCGGATCGGCCGGCAGCGCCGAAGGCTTGCGCTGCAGCGGCCACGCCACCTGCACGTAGCCCAGCATCAGCACCAGCCACGAATAGGTCTCGGCCGCGAGCAGGACCACGCCGCAGGCCAGGTCGAAATCGTTGTTCCAGTTGAGCGTGGCGGTGTAGCGCCACCACAGGTAGCGGCACGACACGGTGATCGACAGCACCACCAGGATCAGCGTGGCGTAGCGCCCCGGCATGCGCCGCACCAGCAGCGCGATGCCCCACAGCAGCAGCACGAACACGAACTGCGCGAAGTAGCTGAACGGCTGGGTGACGCACAGCAGCGCCAGGCCCAGCGTGGCCACGCCGACGCCGTACGTCAGCCACCGCCGCGTGCGCCTGGACAGCGCGCCCAGGGTCATGCGCGCGCGCTGCCACGCGGCGCTGTTCCAGACCCGTCGCGGCAGCCCGCGCATCGTGTCCAGGTACCGCCGCCAGCCGCGGTCGGCGGCGCCGCGCAGGCCGGCGACATGGCGGCGCCGGGCCGCCGCCAGCCGGTGGCGGCGATGCGAGGTCTGCGGGGTGATGCGCACCAGCAGCAGCCAGCCGGCCTGGATCAGCATCCGCAGCGGGTCGCCGAAGCGCCAGCGGCGGTAGACCCGCAGCTGCGGGAAGGCATCGGGCAGGCGCGGCGCCAGTGCCTGCCACGCCGGCCCTTCCAGCCGCAGCAGCGCCCAGCCCATGGCCTGCAGCAGCCACAGCAGCCACAGCGTCGGCAGCGGCGCCCGCGCGGCCTCGCGCAGTTGCGGCCAGCGCAGGTAGCGCATGCGGCGCGGCCTCATGGCGTCCGTCCCGCGCGCGCGCGCAGGCGTCCGCGCTCGGCCAGGCACCACACCGCCAGGCTGGCGACATCGGCCACCGCCTGCGCGCCATCGGGGTCGGCGCCCAGGGGCCGCTTGCGTGCCAGCGCGGCCGCCACGTTGGCGTCCTCGTGCAGCGGTTGCGGCACCAGCGGCGGACCGCCGTCGATCCACAGCTGCATCAGGTCGCGCTGCACCGCCAGCGCCGGGTCGTAGCGGTTGCACAGCAGCCGGCGCGCATCGTGTGCGCGCCGCTGCAGCAGCACGTGGCAGCCCGGGTCCACCGTCGCCAGCCGCAGCGGCAGTGCGCAGGCGGCGTGCTGATTGACCGTGTCGACGTGCGCTTGCAGCCGCTGCGGCAGGTCGAACAGGATCCAGTCGAACTGCGCGGCCAGCAGCGGCAGGCGCTCGGCCCAGAACCGCGGCGTGCGCCGCAGCCGCTCCTCGATGGTGGCCACCTCGGCGTCGCTGGCGTGCCCGTACGGCAGCAGCGCCAGCCCGGGCAGCGCTTCGAACGCCGCCTCGCGCCAGTCGCCATCGTCCAGCCAGGCCCGCGCCCAGCCGCGCGCCTCGGCGGCGGGCAGGCCCAGGTGCAGGCCGAGCAGATGGTCGGGGCTGCACTCGACCAGCAGCACGCGTTCGCCCTGCGCATGCAGCGCATGGCCGAGCGCGGCGATCATCGTCGTCACCCCGACGCCACCGCGCACGCCCTGCAGGGACAGCGTGGTACTCATCGCCGCGGCTCCGCCGCCAGCTCGGCGAACAACGGCCAGCGCGCAAGCGCCTGCGACCGCGCGCGCTGCGCGGAGAAGTCCAGGTACGGCAGCTCCGGCATCTGCAGGTGCGCGCGCAGCACGTCGATGTCGTCCTGTTCCGAGGTCAGGCCGGCGGGCAGCCGGTTGCCGGTCATGGCGTGTCCTCCGGATAAGGGGTCCACGTCGGGCTGCCCTTGAGCTGCAGCCACGGCTTGCCGTCGTACTCCATCACCTTGGCGCCTTCGTTCTCCGACACCGACGGGGTCGTCGGCAGCCCCTGCAGCAAGCCGTCCCAGTTGCGCTCGTCGGCGCTGGCCTGGGCGTTGAGCGCATAGATCCGCGCCACCAGTTCGGACAGCGCCAGGTAGCTGCTCGGGGCGGTCACGTGGCGCGGACCGGCCGCGGCCGGGATGCCCATGCCGACCAGCTTCACCCCCACCGGGACGTGGGTGATGGACGGGCTGGGGATTTCGCGCATGCCCGGGATCTGCATGCGGTCGCCGTGCAGCGCCGCACCGTGCTCGGGCACCACCACCACCACCGCGCGGCGTCCGTTCTTCTCCAGCGCGTCGATGAACCCCTGCAGGTCGCCCAGCACCATCTGCGCGCGCGCCTTGTAGTCGCTGGCCATCGCGCGCCCGTCGGCACCGACGATGCGGTTGCCGTCATGCAGCGAGATCGTGTTGTAGAACAGCGCCACCTGCGCGCTGGAGGCGGCCTGGCGCTGCTTGAGCCAGCCGCCCAGCACGTCGCCGTCACGGCGCAGCGGCGACTTGTCGAAGGCGATCAGCGCGCGCGGATACCCCTCGATCGGCAGCGGCGTGGCCGCCAGCCCGCCGTAACGGGTGAGGTCGCCGATGAAATCGTCGAAGTGGCCGTCGTGGTTCATCGCCAGCTCGTTCTGGAACCCCAGCGCCTGCAGGTTGGCGAACAGCTGGCACTGCGCCGGCACCGGGTCGAACAGCGCGGTGTGCGAGGTCTGGCCGCAGCTGGCGCGCAGCAGGCGGATCGCCGCCGGGCCGCTGTAGGAGGTGGCCGAGTTGAACGCGTCGAACACCACGTCCATGCCGTCGAACAGCGGGTTCTGGCGCAGGCCCACTTCCTCCAGGTCGCTCCAGGCCAACGAACAGATGTTGAGCACGATCACGTCGAAGGGGGTGCCGCCGTGGGCCGGCGGGAAGGCGGTCTTCAGCCCGGCCTGTTGCTGGTAGAAGCCGGCCAGGTAGGCGTCCAGGGTCTGGTTGTTGGCCGGGCCGCCGCGCGCGGCCGCACCGGCCCCGCCGGCGCCCTGCGCTGCGCCGGCATCGCCACCACCGGCGGACTGCAGCGCGGCCGGCAGCGGCAGCGCCATCGCCGCCATGCCCAGCATCCCCAGCACGCTGAGCGTGGTGACCCGCAGCCACGGCTTGAGCAGCAGGTAGCCGCAGACCAGCAGCGCCAGCAGCGCGACCATCTGCCAGTTGATGAAGCGCCCCAGCAGCTCCAGCCAGTACGAGGCGGAGAAATCCAGCACGCCGGGCTGCGCCAGCAGGCGCTCGAACGGCGGCCACCAGGTGTCCTGGTAGTACAGCGCCACCGCCACCGGAACCGCGACCACGGTGCGCGCGATGCGCGCGCCGCGCCACGGCAGCGGCACCAGCAGCGCCGCCAGCAGCAGCAGGTTGGGCAGGATGTGCAGGTCCAGCGCGCCCATCCAGGCGAGGATCACCTTGGACAGGAAGTACAGGTTCCAGCCGCGCAGGTCCGGCCACGCGTGCGGCGTGGCGGTCGCGGCGGCGGCGGTGCGGGCCTCGCTCATGCCGGCCCCCGCGGCGCATCCCGGCGGCGGCGCTCGCCGACCCGCTTGAGGTAGCGCGGTGGCAGGCCGCGGCGCAGGCGCGCGCGCAGCGCGCGCAGGATCGTCCCGAGCATCACGCCCAGCGGAATCATCACCAGCGCACACGCGGCCACCAGGCTCCATACCTGTTGGTCGTTCATCCTTCCCCTCCCAGGCGGATCGGCCGCGGCGCCGTCCATGACGGCGCGGGTGCCGGCGGCACCGGCGGCGCCTGCAGCGGCGGCGGCGCGGCAAGCCCGCCGCCGGCCGCGCTCATGGCGGCGACGTCGTGCCCGGCCTGGCGCTCGTAGCCATCGAACAGTTCCCGCCAGGGCAGCCGGAACAGGTTGCCCAGCGCGCGCTCGATACCGTCGCCGCGGCAGGCGAACAGGAACAGCCACACCTGGCCGGCGTACATGCAGGCGAAATCGCCGCGGCGGCGCATCTGCAGCTGCTGCAGCGCATGCACCGGGCTCAGCCCGGCGACCGGCTGCAGCACCAGCACCGCGCTTTCCACCGCGCCACCGCCCTGCTCGAGCAGTTCGCCGGCCAGCTGCCGGAATTGCGCCGGGGTGACGATGCCACCAACGTCCGGCGGCCGGTGCAGGCGAATCAGCCGTTCCGGATCCTGCGGCAGGCGCCCCTGCCAGAGCTGGCCCTGGATCGTTTCCAGCAGGGTCAGGAAACGCGCCAGCGGCAGGTTGGCCGGCGCCACCAGGCTGGCGCCGGACTCCAGCAGCAGGCGTTCGTCGGCATAGCGCAGGCACGGCTGCATCTCGCGCACCACCAGCTTCAGCCCGTTGCCGCGCTCGCTGCGCAGCTGGAACACGATGCGCGCCAGCGCATCGACATCGGCGTTCTCGGCGATCGCCAGCACCACCGTGGCCGCCTGCGCCTGCAGCGCCGCGGCGACCAGCGCCGACCAGTTTTCGAACAGGCGCCAGGCGGCGGAGAACGGCGGTGCGCCCTCCAGCGCGTCGGCCTGCGCCAGGTAGAGGAAGCGGTCGCCGCCTTCCTGCGCCAGCGCCGCCGCCATCGCGCCGTCGCCGGCGCCGATCACGCCGAGCCGGAAGCCCTGCCAGCGGGCCTCGAAATCGCGATGCGCGAACACGCCCTCGGCGTTGCTCCAGTAGTGGACCAGGTATTGCAGCGCGCCGCGGTGCGGGTACAGCTGGGCGACGCCGCTGCACAGCGGGTTGAGCGGCAGCAGGCGCGGCGCCAGCGTGGCCACCTCGCCATGGCACAGCAGCAATACGCAGTGGCTGCCGGCGGCGGCCCAGTCGTGCAGTTGCCTGCACCAGCGCGCGAGGTGCGGGCCGTGCAGGCCCTCGAGCGCGATCGCCGGCACCTGCACCACGCACAGGGTACGGCGTGCGGCGGCGCAGCGCGCCAGCTCGGCCGGCAGTGCGCGGACCGCCGGCGCCAGGTCGGCCACCGCCGCTTCATGCAGGCGGATCCGCGCAGGCCCCTGGTGGACCGCCAGCGGCGCCACCATCGATGCGGGGGAGCGCCCGAGCGCGGCCACCACCGCCAGCGGCACGGCATCCGCGCCGGCCAGGACGCCGGCGGCGAACAGGTCGGCGTGGCCCGCATCGGCGCAGGCGATCCAGTACACCCCACCCGCGCGCAGATGGGTGAGTTCGTGCTGCAGACCGTCGATGGCGAGTGAAATCATCTTCAAATCGTTTCCCAGTCAGCGGCCAGTTTGCAGGTCGCCGCGCCGCGTCCCCCATCCCTCGCGGGAATCCTTGACCGTTGTCACATTAACCCCGTGCGGGCCGCCGGCTCAATGTCACTCGCTCACGGCCGGCCTCACGCGCACCGGCCGCGCATGCCCCCGCAGGGCCGCCGGGCCCCGCGCCGCTGCGGTTCTCAGGGCGCCGGGGGCAGGCCGAACACCTGCCGCAGATAGGCCAGGTAGCCCGGGTCGTCGCACATGCTCTTGCCCGGCGAATCGCTGAGCTTGGCCACCGGTTGACCGTTGCAGCGGACCATCTTGATGACGATGTTCAGCGGGGTCGGCCCCAGGTCGTTGGTCAGGTGGGTACCCACGCCGAAGGCCACCTGGCAGCGGTCGCGGAAGTAGTCGTACAGCCGCATCACTTTCTCGATGTTCAGGCCATCGCTGAACACCAGGATCTTGCTGGAAGGATCGGCGCGGTTGGCCTTGAAGTGCGCCAGCATGCGGTCGCCCCATGCGAACGGGTCGCCCGAGTCGTGGCGCACGCCGTCGAACAGCTTGCAGAAATACATGTCGAAATCGCGCAGGAAGGCGTCCAGCCCGACCACGTCGGACAGCGCGATGCCGAGGTCGCCGCGGTATTCGCGGGCCCACGATTCCAGCGCGGCCACCTGCGAGTCGCGCAGCCGCGGGCCCAGCGCCTGGAACGCCTGCAGGTACTCGTGCGCCATCGTGCCGTGCGGGGTCATGCCGTAGCGGCGGGCGAAATACACGTTGCTGGTGCCCACGTACTGGGCACCCAGCGCATCGCGCAGCAGCGGCAGCATGTGCGCGTGCCAGTCGCGCGAGTAACGGCGGCGGGTACCGTAGTCGGCGATGCGGCAGTTGCCGAAGCCCGGGGTATCGCGCAGCAGCGCGGTCTTGGCGCGCAGGCGGCGCTCGCCCTCGGCGAAATCCGGGGTGCTGGTATTGCGGAACCAGACCTCGTTGATGATCGCCAGCAGCGGCACCTCGAACAGGATGGTGTGCAGCCACGGGCCGGTGATGTCCAGCTCGATCTCGCCGGGCACGCTGGCCGAGGCGCGCAGGTCGATGTACTTGCGGTCCAGGTGGAACAGGCCGAGGAAATCGGCGAAATCCGGCTTCACGAAGCGCAGCTGGCGCATGTAATCCACCTCGTCGGCGGCGAAGCGCAGGCTGCACAGGTGGTCGATCTCGGCGTTGATCTGGTCCAGGTGGCGGGCCAGGTCGATGCCGGGGGTGCGGCACTTGAAACGATACTGGACGATGGCCCCGGGGTGCTGGTGCAGCACCGCCTGCATCATCGTGAACTTGTAGAGGTCGGTATCGAGCAGGGACTGGATGATCATGCGCGCATTATGCGCCGCCTCCGGTCCCGGCCCGGGGGCCGCCGCCGCGGCGGCCTCCCCTGCCCCGCGGGCCGCGGGCCCGGCCGGGGCCGGGGCCGGGCACGCGGGCAGCTGTCATTCGTCCGCGGCGTAGGGCGAGCGCAGCGGCTGCGGCTGCCGGCCCAGGCCCGCGCCCAGGCGGTCGAGCAGGAAGCGCAGGTACACGTTGGTGCCGAACTGGCGGTAGTCGCGGGCGTTGTTGAACTCCATGCGCCCGCCCAGGAACAGCTGGGTGGACAACTGCCATTCGGCCGCCGCGCTCAGGTTGTAGGACACCCCGGTCTTGGTCTGGCCGCTGTAGACCGGTTCGACATAGCGCGGGGTCAGGCCCAGCAGCGCGGCCAGCGACGCGGCGTCGTAGGCCGCCTGCTGCATCGCCGAGTCCAGCGGGAAATAGTCCGCCGGATCTTCCTTGAAGCTCTGCACGCCGACGCTGGCGTCGACCTGCCAGGCCAGCCGCTGCGCGGCGCTGCGCCCGTTCCAGTGCAGCGGCACGCCCACGTCCACGTAGCGCTGCGGGCTGAAGTAGCCGCCATGGCCGTAGGTGAAGCCGCTGAGGTTGCGGTCGTATTGCATCGCGGTCAGGTTCAGGCCCGCGGTCAGCGACTGGTTCGCCGTTTCCAGTGCGTGTACGTAGACGCCGGCGCCCAGTTCCTGGCGGTCGTTGCCGGCCACGTGGGTGCCCTGCAGGCGGTGCCACGCCAGGCTGGCGTAGCCGCCGAGCAGGCCGTTGTCCACGGTCGCGGCCATGCGCGCGCCGGTCGCGGTCACGCCGCCCCATTGCAGGCCGTTGCGGGCGTCGCTGACGCCGGCGAAGGACAGCAGGCTGTCGGTCACCGCGCGCCGCGAGGCCTCGCCCGACCAGGTCAGGGTATCGCCGACGCGGCCGCGGTAGCCGACCCCGCCGACGATGCCGGTTTCGCCGAAGCCCAGCGGGGTGGTGCCGACATCGACGTGGAAGCCGCCCTGTTCGAAGCCCACCGACAGCCCGGCGCCACTGGCGTCCTGCGAACCCAGCCGGCGCGCGCCGGCGGCGTTGGCCACCATCGCATACAGCGTGTCCTGGAACGCCAGCGGCGTCTGCGCGGCGCTGCTGCCACCGGCCAGTGCCTTGAGCTGCGCCTGCTCGGCGGCACTGAGCCCGCGCAGCAGCGCGGTGCTGCCCAGCACCTGCCGGGCGATATCGGCGATCGGGGTGTTGCCGAGGTCGCGGCCCAGCATGTAGTCCGGCAGCGGATCGGCGTACAGCAGCTCCAGCGTGGCCTTGCGGCGCTCGGCCGCGGTAAGGGTGGCGTCGGTCTGGTTGAACAATTCCTGGTAGCGGCCGCTGTCCAGCGCGCGTTCGTAGATCAGGTTGCGGGTCGCGGTGGTGGCGCCGTTGGTCAGCAGCGCCTGGTACAGCGACGAGCCGACCAGGTCGTCGACCGGGGCGCGGTCGGCGGCCAGGGCCCCGGACAGCGCCAGCTGCGGGCCGGCGCCGAAGCGGCTGGCCGAGGCATAGGCGTCGTCGACCCGGCCGGCGTCCAGCACCGTCGGCGTCACCGCCACCTGCAGCTTGCCGTCGCCGACGCCGAAACGGGCCTGCAGCGGCACCTGCAGGTCGGCCAGCTGGCCCAGCCCGGCTTCGCCGTCACGGTTGCGGTAGGCGGCGCCGGCGGCCAGCGCACTGCTGCTGTCGGCGCGCAGTTCGCGCAGTTCGTCGATCACCCCGCGGACCGGGGCCGGCGACATGCCGGCCGGCGCGGCCGGCGCCGCGCCACGACGCGGTGCCGGGATGGCCGCGGCGGGCACCGCGGGCACGGCGGACGTTGCCAGCACCGGGGCCGGCAGGCCGTCGGCGTCGACCTGCGCGGGCGGCAGCATGGCGGTGGCCGGCGGCGTGGCGGCAAGCGCGGCGACGCTGGCCGGCAGCGGCGCCGGATCGGCGCGCAGCGCGGCCGGCCGGGTGTTGCCGCGGGTGATCCCGGCGAAGGGATTGAAGGCGCGGCCGGCGCCGGCCAGCGCGGTGCTGGCGTGCGGATAACCGTTGTCCGGCTGCCCCGCGCCGCGCGCGGCGGCGGCGATGGCGGCCTTGAAGTAGCTCTCGGCGCGGCGGTTCTTGCCGGCCGCACGGTAGACCCGCCCGGCCGCGGCCAGCACCTCCGGCGATTGCGGCGCGCGTGCCAGCGCCTGTTCCAGGTAGTGCTCGGCGGTGCCGAGGTCGCGCATTGCCGCGGCACTGCCGGCCGCGGCCAGCATCGCATCGACGTCGCCCGGCGCCAGCTGCAGCAGCTGCTGGTACAGGGCCAGCGCCTGGCCGTGGTCGTCGGCGGCGGCGTACAGCCGCGCCAGCGCGGCAATGGTCTGCGGATCCTGCGGCTGCTGCGCCAGCACCGGCGCCAGCACGTCGTAGGCGCCCTCCAGGTTGCCGAGCTCGCGCAGCGCATCGACCTGGCGCAGCACGTAGCCGCTGCGCAGGGCCTGCAGGCGCCTGCGTTGCGCCGGGTCCAGGCTGGCATCGCCCAGCTGCCGCAGCAGGGCCGCCAGCTCGGCGTCCTGGCGCGCGCGCAGCAGCACCTCGCCGTACTGCAGGCGGTTGTCCACGTCCGGGTTGCCCTGCATCAGCCGCTGCGCCAGCGCCAGCGCGCGCGGCTGGCTGCCGATGTCGGCGTAGGCCCCGGCCAGGGCGGCGGCGATGCCGGGCTGGTCGATGCGTTCGCCCAGCGCCGACTCGGCGCGGGCCAGCAGCAACTGCGCCTCGCCGACGCGGTTGCCCTGCAGCAGGGTGCGCGCCTGCGCGGCCTGCAGCTGCACCCAGGCGGTGTCGTGCAACGCGCGCATCTCGGCATCGCGCGCTGCCGCGGGGATGCGCTCGAGCAGCGCCCACGCACCATTCCAGTCGTTGCGTTCGCGGGCGAACAACGCCTGCGCGAACAGCGACTGCGGCGCGTCCGCGTCCTGCGCGCGCAGGCCGGCCATGATGCCGTCGGCCTGGTCCGGGCGCCCCAGGCGCTGGTAAAGACGCGCCAGCTCCAGCCGCAGCCAGGGATCGCGTGGCTGCTGCAGCACCGCGTCCTCCAGTTCGATCTGCGCCATTTCCAGGCTGCCCGAGGCGATCGCCTGCTGCGCGCGTGCGCGCGCCAGGGTGGCACGCAGCACCGCGGCACCGCCGGCACGTTCCTGCTGCTCGGGGGTGAGCCGCTCGAACACGGCGGCGGCTTCGTCGGCACGGCCCAGCCGGCCGAGCAGCGTGCCCAGCCCCTGCAGCGCGCCAGCGTTGCCGGCATCCAGTTCCAGCGCCTTGCGGTAACTCGTCTCGGCCGCGGCGGCATCACCGGCGCCCAGCAGGTCGCCCAGCAGCACGTACCCGGTGGGTTCGGAAGGCTGCAGCGCGATGGCTTCGCGGACCTTCGCCGCCGCGTCGGTTCCCGGCTGCCGCCGCACTTCCTGCAGGGTCTGCCAGTAGCGGGCGGCGTTGGCCGCACCGCGCCATTTGCCATTGGCCGCGGCCGCCGGGCGCAACAGTTCGGCGGCTTCGCCGAACCGCTCCTGGCGCAGCCGCACCGAGCCCAGCCCGCCCATCGCCTCGGTGTTCTTCGGCTGCGCCCGCAGCACCTGCGCGAAGCGCGCCTCGGCGACGTCCAGGGTGCCGCCCTGCAGGGCGCGGAAGCCCTCGCCCAGCAGCCGCTGGTTCGGGTCCGGCGCGGGCTCGGCACGCACCGCCTGGTCGCGCAGCTGGGCCTGGCGCGCGGCGATCTCGCGGTCGTCCGGCTGCAGCTCCAGGAACGCCTGGAACAGCGGCGCGTCGGCCCGGGTGGCGTTGAGCCACAGCAGCGCCTGGCGCCAGGCGCTGCGTGCCGGCCCGGCGGTATCCGGGCGCTGGCTGAGCGTCCTGAGCTGGGCGATGCCCTCGCGCCGGCCCGGCTCGCGGTAGGTCAGCACCTGCGCCAGGGCCAGCGCGGCGGCAGCGTTGTCGGGCTCGGCGGCGACCCGCCGACGCAGGCCGTCGCGCGCCCGCGTCCAGCCGTCCTGGGTGCCGGCCAGCACCTGGTAGTACTCCAGCGCGAGCGTGTCCGGCGGCCCACCGGCGCCGAAGGCCTCGTCATAGGCCTTGACTGCTTCGGCATAACGACCGGCCGCCGCCGCGCTGCGCGCCGCCTGCAGCGAACCGCCGGCGGCGCTGCCGCCGCCCGCCAGCGCCGCACGCAGCCGCGCGGTCTGCGCCGCCGACGGATGCCGCGACTGCAGTTGCTGCAGGCGCCGCTGCGCTTCCGCGCGACGCCCCTGGTTGAGGTCGATCAGGCCCAGCCCGAGCAGCGCGTCGGGCTGCGCCGGGTCGGCCGCCAGCAGCTTGCGCCAGGCATCGGCGGCCAGGTCCTCGCGGCCCTGGTCGAGCCAGTAGTTGCCTTGGTTGACCAGCTGCCGGGTGGAGGCGGCATTCTGGCTCCAGGCCGGCGCGGTCAGTACGCACAGGCCGAGCAGGTACAGCGGTTTCAGGTTTTTGCGGAACATGTCGTACTCCACGCGGGCAGCAGGCGCCCGTCGGCAGCGAAACGGAAACGGCGGTCCATCCAGCCGCGCCCGAACAACACCAGGGCGCGGTCGTAGTAGCCAAGGGCGTCGGCGGCGGGGCCTGGCGCGGGAATGCGGCTGGCCTGCGCATTCGCCATGGCGCTCTGGCCCAGCGCCGACAGGTACGGCAGCAGCGCGGCGCAGAAGCCGGCCGGCGCGGCGCCGTCGGCGGAACCGCTGCGGGTCTGGATCTTCTCGGCGAAGCCGCCGCGCGCGCGCAGCAGCCGGGCCGGCCCCGGCAGGGCGTCGAGCAGGCGCCGCCGCAGCGGTTCGCCGGGGTCGGTCATGCCGGCCCACAGGTAACAGCGGATGGCGTCGTAGCTGCCGACCGCGCCTTTGACCGGATCGGTCACGAAGGCCTCGCCGTTCCAGGCGATCCAGTCCGACGCGAAGCCGACCGGCGCTGCCGCGCGCAGCAGCGCCACGCTGCGCTCGGCCAGCCGCGCCCACGGGCCGCGCGGGTCGACCATCGCGAACCGGCGCAGCACGAACAGCGGCAGGTAGCTGGGATTGAGCAGCCAGCGGTCGCGCTGCACGAAGCCGCGGTTGCCGGGCAGCAGCATCGGCCCGAAGCCCGGCAGCTCGACCACCTCGGCCGTGCGCATCAGCGCCAGCACCTGGCGGCCGGCCTGGGCCAGCCCGGGGCGGTTCCACAGGCGCCCGGCCTCGAGCAGCGCATAGGCGATCCACAGCTCGCCATCGGACGCGGTATTGGCGTCGAGCACGCGCCATTGCCCGTCAGCGGCGCGCCCCCACAGCCACGCCGGCAGGTTGAGGTCCGGGCGTCCGCCGCACAGGTGGCGGCGGGTCCACGCCAGGATGCGGTCGAACAGCACCGGGTTGTTGTCCACCAGCGCGAAGAACAGCGCATAGGACTGCGACTCGGAGGTGCTGCGCTGGTCCGGGTGGGAGAAATCGATGACCCGCCCGTCGTCCTGCAGGTGCCGCTGCACGAAGCCCTGCCAGTCGCGCCACGCCACGCCGCAGGCGGTCGCCGCCCGCAGCGGGCAGGCCGCGACCGCCGCGGCCGCGGCGATCAGCCCGAGCAGGTCGCGCCGGGACAGCATGCGCGCGGCAGCCGGCGCCATGCTCAGCCCGCCACCTTCAGGCGCGCACGCGCATGGCGCCGCAGCAGCCAGGCGGCCAGCATCGCCAACAGCAGGCACACCAGGCCCACGCCCAGCGCCATCCACAGCGGGTGATGGGCGAAGAACCAGCGCAGCGCCAGCAGCGGCGGCAGCTCGCCGACGTAGTAGGTCTGGTTGCCGGCCAGGCTGCGCACCTTGTCGCCCTGCAGCAGCACCACGCTGCCCTGGAACTGGCGCAGGCGCTCGGGATCGAACCAGGCCTCGAACAGGCGGTTGACGTGGGCCGGTTCGTCGGCCATCAGCGCCACCACGCTGCGGCCCTTGCGCAGCGGCGATTCGAAGCCCTGCAGCAGCACGTCGCCCGGCGCCGGGCGCACGCCGACCTCGGCCACGGTCGGCAGGTCGGTACGCCGCGCATCGGGCGACAGGAACGCCGGCAGCTTGTCGAACAGCCAGTCGGACAGGCCGAAGCGGCGGACCTGCGCGGCGTCGCCGACCGGCATCGCCGCGGCCCAGCGCGCGAACAGCGGCTGGTTGCGGCGCGAACCGAGCACCAGCAGATCCTGGTCGGCGTGTTCGTCGACCTGGCGCGCCTGGATGACGCGCGTGCGCAGCGCCGGATAGCCGGTCGAGGCGCCCATGCGGCCGAGCAGCGCCAGCGCGTTGGCCACGTCGTCGCCGCTGGCGTTGTCCGGCATCACCAGCGCGCTGTCGGCCAGGTCGGCCATGCGCGTGAACGGGAAGCCGGCGTTGCCGAAGGCGGCCAGGTTGGGCATCGCCATGTAGTGCGCGAACCCGCTGAGGTCGATGGTGGACGCGTCGTCGATCGCGGCCGACACGTCCGGGAAGGTGTTCTTGCATTCCTCCGCGCGCGGGCGGTCGAAGAAGAAATGGAAGCGCAGCTGGCTGCTGGCCGACAACGGCCCGGTCGGCAGCAGCAGCGGCTGCCGGATCGGCATCGCGCCGCGCGCGCCCAGCTTCTGCCACATCTGCCGCGGTACCGAGGTCGCCAGCGGACGGCCGTTGAGCGGCAGGGTGGTGACGAAGGCGTCGTTGATGCTGATGTTGAGCACCGACTTGTCCGCGCCTTCGGGCAGGGTGTAGCGGTAGCGCAGGTCCACCGGGATACCGTCCTTGCGCCACACGAACAGGTCCGGCGGCAACTGCAGGCCGATGCGGATCAGGTCCGGGTTGTAACCGACCACGTTGAGCTCGCTGGTGCTACGGACCAGCTCGGAGAACCGCACCGGGCGGTCGCTGGGCACCCAGTTGGGCGCGTCGTAGGGCTTGCGCGGCGCGGCGTCCTTGACCTCGCGCAGGGTCGCGCTGGCGCCGGACAGCGGTGCGCCCAGCGCCAGCGCGGTGGCCGCCGCGCGCAGTTCGGCATCGTCGCGGCCCAGCACCAGCAGCAGCTTGCCGGCGGCATCGTTGGGGTTGCTGGCCACCGCCAGCGTCGGACCGGACACCTCGACCGGCGCCACCCCGGCCGGCAGGTTGCGCGGCGTCGCCACGACCACCGCATTGCCGCGCGCCGGCAGCACCCCGGTGGACACCGGGAACAGCGCGCCGCGGTAGCCGGCCAGCGCCCCGAACCACGACGACACGATGCCGGCGGCCTGCAGCTGGCCGTTGCCCGGCTGCCCGGCGAACACGAACGGCAGCTCCAGCCGGCGGGTGTCGCGCGCATCGAAGAACGGCACCGGCAGCAGCGCCAGGTCGTTGCTCAACGGCAGCGGCAGCCAGCCCAGTTCCAGGTAGCTGGCGCTGTCGATGTTGGCCCACAGGCTGCTGTGGTCCGGATCCTCGCACTCGCGCGTGTAGTGGCCGATCAGCTGCAGGTTGATGCGGTTGTAGCCGGTCACCAGGCGCGGATCGATGGCGACGTCGCGCTCGACCGGGCGCCCGGCCTCCTCGGCCGACACCGGCAGCGTCGCCACGGTGACGTCGTTGACGGTGACGCGCAGGTGCGACAGGTCCGGCAGCAGCGCCGGCGAATAGGTGTACTTCAGGCGCAGCGCGGCGTGGTCGACGACCTGGTCGGCGCGGATCGAGAACGGGATGCCGGCCGTGCCCTGCACGCCACGCAGCGTCACTTCATAGTCCAGCCCCAGCTGCTTGAGCGTGGCGCGGCTGCGCTGCAGCGGCAGCGCGCCCGGCACGGGCGCGGCGGCGGCGATCTCCGGCTGCAGGCCCGGCGGCGCGGGCGCGGCGGCGGGAGTCTGCGCATGGGTGGCGCCGGCCAGCAGGGCCAGGGTGAAGGCCAGCCAGGCGCCGCGCGTACGCACGGGGGAGGTCGGCGGAATGTGCAGGCAGTGCTTCATGCGGTTTCTCCGGGGGCGGGCCGGGCAGCGTCGTCGTGCCGCCCCCTCGTGATGACGAATCGGCCCAGGCGATGGAAGCCGCGCAGGCTGGCGCGGAGCACGTCGGACAGCGAGCGCAGGAAGGTGTCGCGCTCGTGCCGGCCCCACAGCGAGACCCAGATGTCGGCGCGGGCGAAGGTGGAAGCGACCAGCCAGCGTTCCTGCTCGATGCTCAGCGCGCCGAACTGCAGGCTCAGCCCCTGCGCGTCGCGGTCGTGGCGTACCAGGGCCGGCAGGCGCTGGCTGCGCTGGCGGTGGCGCAGTTCGATCTCCACCGGCGTATCGGGCTGCACCGGCTGCGGCTCGTCCAGGCGGATGGCCATGCCGCCGGTGGAGAAATCGACCGTGCTGCAGGCCAGCGCGCGCCCGTCGGGCAGGTGCAGCAGCGCCTTCATTTCCAGCGGCACGCGGTGTGCGCGGCGGATCTGGCGCTGCTCGCTGCAGGTGGCGATGACCGCGCCGAGCATGACCATGTTGTAGAAGGTCCAGCCCAGGTTGAGCCAGATGGTGTTGACCTCGCCGCTGCTGTCGGCCATCACCAGGCGGACGATGCCGGCGACCACCCCGGCCAGGTTGAGCAGCAGCAGGAACAGGTACGGGCGGGCGATCTGCGCGTCGAAATAGCTGGCGTGGACCAGGCCGCCCTTGGCGGTGACGTTGAACTTGCCCAGCCGCGGGTTGATCACCGCCATCAGCGTCGGCCGCAGGATGTACCAGGCCAGCGCGGTCTCGTAGACCTCGTTCCACAGCAGGTGGCGGTGCCCGCCCTGGATGCGCAGGTTGGTCAGGCTGGCCTGCGCCAGGTGCGGCAGCGCATAAGCGAAGATCATCAGCGCCGAGGCATGGATCACGTGCGCGCCGAAGAACAGGAACGCCAGCGGCGCGGTCAGGAAGATGATGCGCGGCAGCCCATAGAAGAAGTGCAGCATCGCGTTGGTGTAGCAGATGCGCTGCACCAGGCTCAGGCCGCGGCCGAGCATCGGGTTGTCGACGCGGAAGATCTGCGCCATGCCGCGCGCCCAGCGGGTGCGCTGGCCGACGTGCGCCGACAGGCTCTCGGTCGCCAGTCCGGCAGCCTGCGGCACCGGGATGTAGGCGCTGCGGTAGCCGGCGCGGTGCAGGCGGATGGCGGTGTGCGCGTCCTCGGTCACCGTCTCCACCGCCACCCCGCCCACCTCTTCCAGCGGCGCGCGCTTGATCACCGCGCACGAGCCGCAGAAGAAGGTCGCGTTCCAGGCGTCGTTGCCGTCCTGCAGCAGGCCGTAGAACAGCTCGCCCTCGTTGGGCACCTTGCCGAAGGTGCCCAGGTTGCGCTCGAATGGGTCGGCGGAGAAGAAGTAGTGCGGCGTCTGCACCACCGCCAGCCGCGCGTCGTGCAGGAACCAGCCCATCGACATCTGCAGGAACGAGCGCGTCGGCACGTGGTCGCAGTCGAAGATGGCGACGTACTCGCCGTCGGACTTCTTCAAGGCCGCATTGATGTTGCCGGCCTTGGCGTGGTTGTTGTTGGTGCGGGTGACGTAGTTCACCCCCACCTCTTCGCAGAACGCGCGGAATTCCTCGCGGCGGCCGTCGTCGAGCAGGTGGATCTTCAACTTGCCGGCCGGCCAGTCCATCACCGTCGCCGCCAGCACGGTGGTGCGCACCACCGACAGCGGTTCGTTGTAGGTGGGAATGAACACATCCACCGTCGGCCACAGCGACTGGTTCCCGGGCAGCGGCAGCGAACGCCGGTGCAGTGGCCAGGCCACCTGGAAGTAGCCCAGCACCAGCACCACGAACGCGTAGACCTCGGCCATCACCAGGCCGAAGCCCAGGGTCAGGTCGACCACGCTGCCCATGCCCATGGTCTCGGTCAGCCGCCACCACATGTAGCGGCTGGACATGACCAGCGACAGCCCCATCAGCAGCAGCGGCACGGTGCGGTTGCGGGCGCGCCGCAGGCACAGGCCGATGGCGAACACCGCCAGCGAGAACAGCAGCTGCTGGGTCACGTCCAGCGGCACGGTGACGACGAAGGCGATGAGCAGCACGCCCACCAGCACCAGCGCGGCCAAGCCAAGGCGAGCCAGGGCCTGCGAGCCCTCGGGCCTGATTGAAAGTCTCATTGATTTCCCCTGTGTGCCGCCCCTGCGGGCGGCCTTGCCGGTCGGAGCGCCTGTCACGGCGGTCCTGCGTGGCGTCGGTGCCCCACTCCTATTGCCCGCGCAAGCGGACCAGGGGGCTGTCGTCCGGAATCGTCCCGCCGGCGTCGGCCAGCCTGCGGAACAACTGCGACAGTGGCGTGTCCGCCGGCGTGGCGGGCGGCTCGGCCGCAGGCGCGGGTTGCGCGCCGGCCACGGTTTCCATGGCCGCCGGCGCAGCCGGCCGCGTCGTCGCGGCGGGCAGCGCGGCCTCGGGGAATTCCCGGTACTCCGGCCGTCCCTTGCCGTCACCCAGCTTCATGAACAGGCCCGCCACATCGTCATCGCACGGCGGCGCCGCCGCCGGTTGCCTGCTGCTCATGCCAAACGCATCCCATGCATCGTCAAAACACCCGCCCTACGCCAAAGATCGAAACGTCGCGGTTGCCGGTGGCCAGGTGGCGCACGTCGAGAACCGCCAGCATGCCGGCGCCACGCAGCCAGTGCCGGTAGGCGCCTTCCAGGAAGCCGTGGTGCCAGCGACCGCCCCCCAGCGCCGCCGCCAGCGGCGAGGCCGCATGTACGATGCGCAGCTGGTCGGGGCGCTCCTCGAACGCCGCCCACCCCCATTCGCAGTCCGCCCACACCGCGTTGACCGCGGCCTGCAGGGCCTCGACCGTCGCCACCGATGGCAGCGCATGGGCGTCGGCAAAGCGCTGCCCGATACGCGCCATCAGCCGCGCCGATTCCTCCTCCGGCAGCGCCTGGTCGAATTCGGCGGCCATCGCCCGCAGGAAGCCCCGCCATTGCCGGGCACAGGCACGTTCGCGATACCCATCGAGCAACTCCGTCGGGTTCACCCGGCCATTCCCCTGCGCATCCGCACCGCACCTACGCACCGCATCCCGCCTCCTGCGCCATCGGACATCACCCAATATTGTGAATTAGATCACAATTCAAGCCAACACCCAGCAAGCTTCCGCCGCCGCGGTCATACCGCCGCACCGGTTGCACTGCCGGAGATGCGCACAGCAAAGCACACGACCGTAAGAGAACCACGCCGGAATGACGGCGGCTTTGCAGGCGGCACGGGACAACAGGGGGAATGCCGGGCGCTGGCGCCGGCGGGCCGTCAGCGGCGCAGCAGCAGCCGCGGCACCTGCGCGGCCGCATGCGCCCAGATCGCGCACCACACCGCGGCGCGCACCGGCAGGCCGCGGCGCGGCGCCTCGAACTTGCGGAAATAGCGCCACAGCCCGCGGTGCTTGTGCCACTCGACGAAGAACGGCCGCGCGCGGCTGGAGACGCCGCGCACGTGCAGCACCGCCAGTTCGTTGGCGATGGCCACCGTCGCACCGGCCTGGCGCGCGCGCCGGCACAGGTCCAGGTCTTCGGCATGCAGCCGGTAGCCGGCGTCCCAGCCGCCGATGCGCTCGAACAGCGCGCGCGGCATCAACAGCAGCGCGCCGGACAGCGCCGGCACCACCTGCAGCGGTTGCGCCGGGTCGGCGGCCAGCGCCAGCCGCGCGCCGGCCGCGGGGTTGCGCAGCATCGCGGCGAAGTCGGGATCGCGGCGCCGCACCGCCGCGTCCGCACGGCCCTGCTCGTCCACCTGTTCCACCCCGAGCAGGCAGTCGCCCAGCGGCAGGCCCAGCGCGTGCAGCCGCGCCAGCGTGTCGGCCTCGACCATCAGGTCGGGATTGACGAACGCCAGCCACGGCGCGTCGCTGTCGCGCGCGCCCTGGTTGCAGGCGGTGGCGAAGCCGGGGTTGTCGGGGTTGGCGATGAAGCGCACGCGCGGATCGGCCAGCGCATGGCGCTGGACGATGCCGAGCGAACCGTCGTCCGAGGCGTTGTCCACCACCCGGATCTGCGCCACGCCATGCGCGGCGCGCAGCCGCGCCAGGCATTCGTCCAGCGTCGCCGCGCTCTGGTAACTGACGACCACCACCGCGATCGCTGCGCTCACGACGCCGCCTCCGACCCCGGGCCGTCGCCGTCGCCGTCGCCGTCACCGTCGCCGAACAGGTCCGGCTGCCGCGCTGGGAGCGCCGCCTGCTCGCACAACTGCAGCAGGTGCTGGCGATGGCCATGCAGCGGATCGTCCATCAGGAAGCCGGCCAGGCGCGCGGTCCAGGCCGGCCAGCGGTTGCCCAGCACTTCCATGTCGCCGTCGGCGGGGCGGCCCTCGTCGCGGCGGCCGACGAAGGCGTTGTCACACAGCACGTTGCGCCAGCCCAGCCCGCTCATGCGCAGGCTCAGGTCCACCAGCGCCGCGTACCAGGAGGCGCAGCTCTGCGTATCCAGGCCACCGGCGCGGCGCCGCGCGCTGCCGCGTATGAGCACCGCATGGGTAACCGCCGAGGGCAGTTCCGGGTGCAGCAGCGGCATCGACGCGCAGGCGCGCGCCAGCCGCGCCGGATCGGCCGGCAGCGCATTGCGTTCGCCGGCGCGCGGCCAGGCCACGGTCTCGCCGGCATTGCTCCAGGGCGTGGCGGTGGCGATGGAGGCATCGCGCGCCAGACAGTCGGACAACTGCTGCAGCCAGCCCGGCAGCGGTACGGCGTCGGGCGCCAGCACCGCCACGTCGGCATCGCCGCAGGCCTGCAGCATCTGTTCCAGGTGCGCCGATTCACCGATCGAACGCGGGCGCCGGGTGTACTCCGCCTGCAACCGGGTACGCGCCAGCCACGGTTCGATCACCGCCTGCACCCGCGGCCCCCCCTGCGCGTCGTCGGCCAACCAGACCGGGGTACCGGCCGGTGTCGCCGCTTCCAGCGCCGCCAGGCAGGCGTCGAGCGCCACGTCGTCCACGCCCACCGGCAACAGGATCACCGGCAAGGGCACGCGGCGTCCCCGGTGCGGCGTGGCGTGGATGGTGCGGTAGTGGTCACGACCGGCGGTCCCCTGAGGCTGACGCCGCGAACTCTAGCAGTCGCCCGTGGCGACGCGTACCCGCTGCCCGTACGCCGTGGCGCGGCAGCGCGGCGCGCATCCGCCGTGCCAGGCACGGCAGCGGCGCCGGGCCCGGTCCGCGGCCGCAGGCGTGCCGGCGCGGCGTCGCCGCGGGCCCGTGTCGCCACGGACCCGGCGATGGCGTGGCGCGCTCAGCCGCACCACACCCGCGCGTTGCGGAACATGCGCAGCCACGGCGCGTCCTCGCCCCAGCCCTTCGGCGCCCAGCTCAGGTTGACCGTGCGCGGGGTGCGTTCCGGGTGCGGCATCAGGATGGTGACGCGGCCGTCGCGGGTGGTCAGGCCGGTGATGCCATCGGGCGAACCGTTCGGGTTCAGCGGATACTGTTCGGTCGCGCGGCCGTCGCCATCGACGTAGCGCAGCGCCACGTCCACCGCGGCCTGGTCCACCGCGCTGTCGAACGCGGCGCGGCCCTCGCCGTGCGCCACCGCCACCGGCAGCCGCGAACCGGCCATGCCGCGCAGCAGGATCGACGGCGATTCCACCACCTCCAGCAGCGCGGTGCGGGCCTCGAACTGCTCGCTGCGGTTGCGCAGGAAGGTCGGCCAGTGCTCCGCGCCGGGAATGATGGCCTTGAGCTGGCTGATCATCTGGCAGCCGTTGCAAACGCCCAGGGCAAAGGTGTCCGGGCGCGCGAAGAACGCGGCAAAGGCTTCGCGCAACGCCGGGCGTTCCAGGATCGAGGTGGCCCAGCCGCGGCCCGCGCCCAGCACGTCGCCATAGCTGAAGCCGCCGCAGGCGGCCAGGCCGCGGAAGTCCGCCAGCCGCACGCGGCCTTCGATCAGGTCGCTCATGTGCACGTCGAACGCGTCGAAGCCGGCGCGCTCGAAGATGTTGGCCATTTCGATCTGGCCGTTGACGCCCTGCTCGCGCAGGATCGCCACCTTCGGCCGCGCCCCGGTGGCGACGAACGGCGCGGCGACGTCCTCGGCCGGGTCGAACGCCAGCTTCGGCTTCAGCCCGGGGGCGTTGAAGCTGCGCGCGACCGCGCGCTCCTGGTCGGCCGCCTCGGGGTTGTCGCGCAGCTTCTGCATGGCGTGGGTCACCGACCACCAGGCGTCGAACAGTTCCTCCCAGCGCCATTCGGCCAGGCTCTGCCCGCCGAGCTGCACGCGCACCACCGGTGCGGTGGTCGGGCGCGCGATGCGCTGCGCGCACTCGGTCAGGGCATGCCGTTCGACCAGGTCGGCGAACGCGGCGCGGTCTTCCCGGGCGATCTGCACCACCGCGCCGAGCTCCTCGTTGAACAGGCTGCGGAACGGGTCATCGCCCCAGGCATCGAGCACGATGTCCAGGCCCAGCCGCGAGGCGAACGACATCTCGCACAGTGCGGCGAAGGCGCCGCCATCGCTGCGGTCGTGGTAGGCCAGCAGCAGCCCGGCTTCACGGGCATCGCGGATCAGTTCGAAGAAGCCGCGCAGGCGCTGCGGGTCGTCCAGGTCCGGCACTTCACCGGCGAACGCCGGCAGGGCGCTGTGGTCGGCCTGGGTCTGCGCCAGGATCGAGCCGCCCAGGCGCTGCTTGCCCGCGCCCAGCCCGATCAGCCACAGCTCGCTTTCGCCCTCGCGCTCGAGCAGCGGGGTCAGCTGCTGGCGCGCGTCGACCACCGGCGCGAACGCCGAGATCACCAGCGACACCGGCGACACCGACTTCTCGGTGCGGCCATCGGCCTGCCACTGCGCCTGCATCGACAGCGAGTCCTTGCCCACCGGGATGCTGATGTCCAGCTGCGGGCACAGTTCCATGCCCACCGCGCGGACCGCGTCGTACAGCAGCGCGTCCTCGCCGTCGTGGCCGCAGGCGGCCATCCAGTTGGCCGACAGCTTGACCGTGTCCAGCGAGGTCAGCGGCGCGGCGCACAGGTTGGTGATCGCCTCGCCCACCGCCATGCGCGCCGACGCGGCGGCGTTGAGCAGCGCCAGCGGGGTGCGCTCGCCCACCGCCATCGCCTCGCCGGCGTAGGTGTCGAACCCGGCCAGGGTGATGGCGACATCGGCCATCGGCAGCTGCCACGGGCCGATCATCTGCTCGCGCGCGGTCAGGCCGCCGACGCTGCGGTCGCCGATGGTGACCAGGAAGTTCTTGGCCGCCACGGTCGGGTGCGACAGCACCCGCAGGCCGGCGTCGTGCAGGTCGATGCCGGCGGTCTTCAGCTGCGGCCAGCGCGGCGCGGGCGGGTGCGCGGTGTCGCGGTGCATCTTCGGCGCCTTGCCGAACAGCACGTCCATCGGCAGGTCGATCGGGTGAGCGGCACTGCCGCGCGGCTCGTCCGAACGCCCGGCGCGCTGCGCCGGGCCGGGGCTATCCGTCGCGGCAGCGCTGCCATAGACACTTTCAACCGTTGCGCCATACCCCACCACCAGCCGCTCCTCGGCGGTGGCCACGCCGACCGCGGCGAACGGGCAGCGCTCGCGCGCGCAGATCGCGGCGAACTCGGCCAGGCGGTCGGCCGGGACGCCCAGCACGTAGCGCTCCTGCGACTCGTTGCACCACAGTTCCAGCGGCGACAGAGAGGGATCGTCGGTCGGCACCTTGCCCAGGTCGATCACGCCGCCGACCCCGGAATCATGCAGCAGTTCGGGAATGGCGTTGGACAGGCCACCGGCGCCGACGTCATGGAAGAACTTGATCGGGTTGCCCGCGCCCATGGCCACGCAGCGGTCGATCACTTCCTGGCAGCGGCGCTCCATTTCCGGGTTGTCGCGCTGCACGCTGGCAAAGTCCAGGTCCTCGGCGCTCTCGCCCGAGGCCACCGACGAAGCGGCGCCGCCGCCCAGGCCGATCAGCATCGCCGGGCCGCCCAGCACGATGACGATGTCGCCATCCTGCAGCTTCAGCTTGTCCACCTGCACGCGGTCGATCGCGCCCAGGCCGCCGGCCAGCATGATCGGCTTGTCGTAGGCGCGGGTGATGCCGTCCTCGGGCAGCTCGAAGCTGCGGAAGTAGCCCAGCAGGTTCGGGCGCCCGAACTCGTTGTTGAACGCGGCGCCGCCGAGCGGGCCGTCGAGCATGATGTCCAGCGCCGGCGCCATCCGCGGGTTCAGCGCGCGCGGCGCCTCCCACGGCTGCGGCAGGGTCGGGATGCGCAGGTGCGAGACCGAGAAGCCGGTCAGGCCGGCCTTGGGCTTGCCGCCGCGGCCAGTCGCGCCCTCGTCGCGGATCTCGCCGCCGGCACCGGTGGAGGCCCCCGGGAACGGCGCGATCGCGGTGGGGTGGTTGTGCGTCTCCACCTTGATCTGGAACGCACTGGGCACCACCGCTTCGCTGCGGTAGCGGCCGGTGGCCGGGTCCGGGCGGTAGCGCGCGGCCGGCTCGCCCTCGATCACCGCGGCGTTGTCGCTGTAGGCGCTGAGCGTGTGCTGCGGGGTCTGCTGGTGGGTGTGCTTGATCATCCGGAACAGCGAGCGCTCCTGCGCCTGTCCGTC
Organism: Stenotrophomonas sp. Steno-Z10-HUANG; assembly: GCF_056393075.1. Classification (NCBI taxonomy): domain Bacteria; kingdom Pseudomonadati; phylum Pseudomonadota; class Gammaproteobacteria; order Lysobacterales; family Lysobacteraceae; genus Stenotrophomonas; species Stenotrophomonas sp. Steno-Z10-HUANG. Next base: position 146,238 of record NZ_JBWJPA010000001.1, on the reverse strand, counting down.
GATGGTCCAGCTGGCATTGAAGATCTTGTGCCGGCAATGCTCGGAATTGGCCTGCGCGAACATCATCAATTCGACGTCGGACGGGTCGCGGCCGAGTTCGCCGTAGCGCTGGCGCAGGTACTCGATCTCGTCGTCGGCCAGGGCCAGGCCCAGGCGCTTGTTGGCGCCCTCCAGGTCGGCCAGCGCGATGCGCTGCAGCGGCTTGCGCGCCGGGCTGTCGAACAGCGCCCGCGCCTGCGCGATGTCGGCCAGCAGCGACTGCGTCATCGGGTCGTGCAGCAGCCGGGCCACGGCCGCCTGCTGCGCCGGATCGGACGGCCAGCCGGCCAGGTCGATGCGGGTACCACGCTCGACGCGCTGGATCGCCAGGCCGGCGCCGCGCACCAGTTCGGTGGCCTTGCTCGACCACGGCGACAGCGTGCCCAGGCGCGGCACCACGTAACGCGAGACCGTGCCCGCGGCCGCCTCGGCCGGGTGCGGCTGGGCCTGCAGGATGCGGCCCAGGGTGGCCTGGTCGACGGCCGCGGCATCGGCGGCCTGGGTGAAATAGACGTGCCAGGCACCGGTGATGCGCAGATCGGCGGCGATGGACTGCAGGCGGGATTCAAGACGTTCGCGGCGGAACGGCGAAAGGGCGGCTGCGCCCTCGAGGACGATCATGTCCGGGAGACCATGGTGGGAGTCGGGCCGGCCATTGTACCGGAGCCGGCTTTGGGCCGGGCCCGGCGGCGGCCGCCGCGGCCGGGCCGCGGAGTCGGCCAGGGCCTAGTCTGCGGGCGCCGGCCCGACCTCGCGCCCAACCCGGCGCCACCGCGCCCCGTCCCAGACCAGGTAATCGACGATGTCCGGGGAGCGGGCCCCCTCGGCATGGGTGACCACCAGCAACCGGCTGTCGCGCCGGTAGTCGAAGCGGACGTTGTTCAGCGCCCGGCCGGGATGGACCTTGCCGCTGCGGCGGTCGATCAGCGCGTACTGGCGGCACCCGCTGCCGCAGCCGACCACGAACAGGGTGAAGCGGTCGGCGAAGTTGGGCGGTTCCGGCGCCTCGCCGTCGGCCTGCAGGTACCGCACCATCTTCCAGCCGATGTCCGTGCGCGGCAGCTTCGCCGGCGCCGGATGGTCGATGCGGCTCAGCGCGACGCGGTGGGCCTGGAACGTGGGCGGTGCCGACACGCAGCCGGCGTGGAGCAGCGGCGCAAGCAGCGCCGCGCGCCTGGCAAGCGCCGTCCACCCTGCGCCGGGGGCACGGCGGCACGACACCCGCGGCATCGCGCTGCCCTGGGGCCGACCGATCAGGGGCTGCCGGCGGCGCCGGGCAGCCGCTCCAGCGCGGCCTTGAGCTGCGCCGGCGGCAGGTAGCCGCCCAGCTGGGTGCCGTCGGCGGCGAAGATCGCCGGGGTGCCGCTGATGCCCAGCTGCTGGCCGACGGTGTACTGCATGGTCACCGGGTTGGTGCAGTTCTTCGGCTCCACCGGACGGTCGGACTTGGCCGCGGTCAGCGCCGCCTTGCGGTCACTGGCGCACCATACCGAGACCATGTCGGTGTGGTCCTTGCTGCCCAGCCCCATGCGCGGGAACGCCAGGTACTCGACGGCGATGCCCTGACGGTTCAGCTCGGCGATGTCCTGGTGCAGCTTGCGGCAGTACCCGCACTCGATGTCGGTAAACACGCTGATGGTGTACTTGGCATTCGGCGGCGCGAACACGATCCGGTCCGAATGCGGCAGCGACGCCAGCAGCTTGCGGCGGTGGGCCAGCAGGCCCTCGCTGGTGGCCAGCGCGCGCTTTTCGATGTCGTAGGGCTGGGCCTGCAGCAGGTAGCGGCCGTCGTCGGTGACGTACAGCACCTGGCCGGACACCACCACTTCGCGGAAGCCGGCGAACGGCGCGGCGCCGATGTAATCCGGGTTGAAATTCGGGTCCAGCTGCCGGAGCGCATCGCGCACCCGCTTCTCGACCGCGCCGTCCGCGCGGGCCGGCGCGGCGGCGGCCGTCGTTTCGGGCGTTTTCGGCTGCGCGCAGGCGGTCAGGCTGATCGCGCCCAGCAGCGCGGCGATGGCGATTCGGAGCATGGGGATTCCAGGTAAACGGGAAGGACGGAAATCCCGGCGATTCTCGCATACCGCGCCGATGGCGACGTTCAGGGGGTGGCGGGGGTGGCGCCGTCCGCAGGGGACCTGCGAGGGATGGCGGCGCGCGCAGCCTGGACCTGCACGGAGGTCATTCTGGCGCGAGGTCGCACGGCTAGAGGCCGGGCTCGCCGCACATTGGCGCGACGTCACGCGGGCAGATGCGGGGCTTGCCGCACATTGGCGCAACGTCGCTCGGGTAGATGCGGGGCTCGCCCCGCATGCACAAGCCCGTGCCGGGCAAGCCCGGCACCTACGCGCCGCCCCCGCACTCCGCTGCGGCCTGCCCCGCTGGTACATGCGGGGCAGGCCTGCGCTATGGATGACGGACGCTGTCAGAGACATGCCGGGTGGTGCGGTTGGTTCCGGGCGCGCGGCGGCGCGGCAGGCCATACCGGCGCCCTTGTTTCGGCTTGGCGCGGCCGGGCGTTCGGCAGGCCGCGCGGCAGTGCCGCGGGTTTGCTGCTGCCTTCCATGGCGGGACTTCAATGGCCTGCGGATACTCCGGCGTTGGAACTCCGATGCGGCCTGCACCGCCAGTGCTTGCAGCACAGGCCAGTGCTACGGGTGGGACGCTGTCAGAAATCATGCCCGGGTGGTGCGGTTGGTTCCGGGCGCGCGGCGGCGCGGCAGTCCGTGCCGGCGCCCTTGTTTCGGCTTGGCGCGGCCGGGCGTTCGGCAGGCCGCGCGGCAGTGCCGCGCAAGCGGCCTGCCTCACCCCCTCGGGTGGTGGGTGCGGTGCAGCTTCTGCAGGTGTTCGCGGGCGACGAGGGTGTAGATCTGGGTGGTGGACAGGGAGCTGTGGCCCAGCAGCATCTGCAGGGCGCGCAGGTCGGCGCCGTGGTTGAGCAGATGGGTGGCGAAGCTGTGGCGCAGCCCGTGCGGACTGATCCGCGCCGGGTCGATGCCGGCCGCCGCCGCGCTGGCTTTCACCAGCGCCCAGAACTGCTGCCGGGTAAGCGGCTTCTGCGCACGGGTAAGGAACAGCGGCACCTGGCCGTCGGCCGTGGCCTGCACCGGCCGGCCCGCCGCCAGCGCCGGGCGCGCGTCTGCGAGGTAGCGCTCCAGCCAGTGGCGGGATTCCTCGCCCAGCGGCACCAGCCGCTCCTTGCTGCCCTTGCCGGTCACCCGCAGCACGCCCTGGCGCAGGTTGACGGCATTGGCCGGCAGGTCGACCAGCTCGCTCACGCGCAGGCCGGCGGCATACATGAGTTCCAGCATGGCGCGGTCGCGCAGGCCCTCCGGCGTGGTGATGTCCGGCGCCGCCAGCAGCGCCTCGATCTGGCTCTCGGCCAGCGCCTTGGGCAGCGGCCGCGGCAACCGGGGCGGCTCCAGCAACGCGGATGGATCGTCGTCGCGCTCGCCGCGGCGCAGGCAGTCGGCGAAAAACGCGCGCAGCGTCGACAGCAGGCGCGCATTGCTGCGCGGCGACCAGCCGTGGCGGGTGCGCCATGCCAGATAATCGAACAGGCCGGCGCGGTCGAGGCCGGCCAGCAGTCCCGGCGGCGACGCGCCCGCGGCGTCGCCGGCGCGTGCGTTCGCCCAGCGCGCCAGCCCTTCCAGGTCCCTGCGGTAGCTGTCCAGCGTGGCCCGCGCCAGCCCCTGCTCGGCCCAGATCGCATCGAGGAAGCGCTGGATGTGGCGGCCATCGGCCTCGCGCGGCGGCGGCAGCTGCATCACCCGCTGGCGGCGTTCGGCGGCGGTGGAAGGCGACGTCATGGCGCGCAGGATAGGCAATGCCGGCACCGCTGCCCATCCACATCGCGCACGCCAGCCCGTATGCTCGCGCGATGAACGCCGATTCCGCCGCCCCGTCCCGCCCCTCGCCACTGCTGTTGCGCCGGCTGGCGGCGCTGTTCTACGACCTGTGGCCGGTGCTGGCGTTGTGGATGCTCACCGCCGTGCCGTTCACCCTGCTGGACGTGGTCGCCAGTGGCGGCAACACCCACCACAACATCGCCCCCTACAGCCCGCTGCAGTGGCTGCTGTGGCTGTGCTGCTGGGCGGTCGCCGGCGGGTACGCGACGCTCAGCTGGAGGCGCGGCGGGCAGACCCTGGGCATGCGCCCGTGGCGGCTGTACGTGCAGGGCACCGACGGCCCGCCATCGATGGCCCTGCTGTGGAAGCGCTACGCGCTGGGCACGCTGTCGCTGCTGTGCGGCGGGCTGGGGTTCTGGTGGGCGCTGGTGGATCGGGACGGGCTGACCTGGCATGACCGGCTGAGCAACACGCGGCTGGTGCACGTCCCCGACCGGTAACCACCGCAAACAGCCCACCCTTCACTACCCCGGCGCGCGGCGGCGCGGCTGGGCAACCGGTGCTTGCGGTTCCCTGCGGCGCGGCATGACCGGCTGAGCAACACGCGGCTGGTGCACGTCCCCGACCGGTAACCACCGCAAACAGCCCACCCTTCATTACCCCGGCGCGCGGCGGCGCGGCTGGGCAACCGGTGCTTGCGGTTCCCTGCGGCACGGCATGACCGGCTGAGCAACACGCGGCTGGTGCACGTCCCCGACCGGTAACCACCGCACGCAGTCCGGCCGTCATTGACCCGGCGCGTGGCGGCGCGGCAGTGCAACCGGTATTTGCGGTTCCCCGCGGCGCGGCACGGCCGCCGGGGCAACACCCGGCTGCTGCATGCCCCCAACCGGTAATCGCCGTAAACAGCCCAGCTGTCATTGACCCGGCGCACGGCGGCGGCAGCGCAACCGGCGCATCCGGCCTTGTGCGGCCGGCAACATCCCTGCGGCATCTGCCGCATCAGCCCGCGTGCGGCGCGGGCAGCGCCCGTGCCTGCCCACGGCGTGGACTCAGCTGGAGCGCCGCCTGAACAGCCAGCCGGACACCGCCAGCATGATCACCGGCGGCAGCGCGTAGGCGATGCGGTAGTCGAACTTGAGCGCGCCGGCCATGCGCCCGAAGAACATCTGCAGCAGCAGGAAGCCCAGCGCGAACAGCATGCCCAGGAACAGGCGCTTGCCCATGCCGCCACTGCGCAGCGAGCCGAACGCGAACGGCACCGCGGCCAGGCACAGCGCCAGCACGTTCACCGGGTAGAACCAGCGGCTCCAGTAGGTGTCCTCGTAGTCGCGCGCATCCAGCCCGTTGCGCTTGCGGTACTCGATGCTGGTGCGCAGCTCGGCGGCGGTCAGGCTGCGCGGCTTGGCCAGGCCCGAGGCCAGGGCCGCCGCATCCAGGGCCGAGTCCCAGGGCTCGCTGGCCACCGTCTGGCGGGTGGCCGAGCGTTCGCCGAAGGTGTCGCGCCGCACCTGCTCCAGGGTCCAGCCGCTGGCGTCGTGGCGGGCAGTGACCGCATGGGTCAGGCTGGCCAGGCGACCGTCGGCGTCCAGCCGGTAGAGGCGGACGTCATGCAGCAACAGGCGCGTGCCGCCATCGTCGCTGAGCTGTTCCTCGCCGCTCTGCGCATTGAGGAAGGTGTCGCCCTCGCGCGCCCACAACCCGGAATAGCGGGCCACGGCCATGTCGGTATTGAACTTGGCGCTGGCCTTGAGCGCATCGGCCTTTTCCTGCGCCCACGGCGCCAGGGTTTCGCCGTTGACCACCATCACCGCGGTCAGCAGCGACAGCGCGATGGCCACCGACAGCGCGATCCGGCGCCGCGACAGGCCCAGCGCGCGCAGCGCGGTCAGCTCCGAGGTCGCGGCCAGCTGCCCCAGCCCCATCAGCGCGCCGATCACCGCGGCCATCGGGAACAGCGTGTAGGCGCGGCGCGGCAGGGTGTAGGCGCTCCAGGCCACGGCATGGCCGAAGGTATAGCTGCCGGTGCCGATGTTCTTGGCCTCGCCGGACAGCGACAGCATCGCGTCCAGCCCGGTCAGCACCGCCCACGCCAGCAGCACGGTGAGCAGCACCGTGCGGCCGACGTAGAAATCGTGGATGCGCGGGCGCAGCATCATGCGCGGGCTCCCTTGCGGCGCGACAGCCGGCCATCGCGGAAGTACATCCACAGCGCCAGCGCCAGCAGCGGCACCGTCAGCCACCACATGCCCAGCACGGGCGGCAGGGTACCGTTGGCCAGCCATTGCCGGCCACTGATCATCAGGCTGACGCCCACCACATAGCCGAGGAAGGCCAGCATCACGCTTCCGTAGCGCTGCTGCCGCGGGGTGCTGCGCGACAGCGGCAGCGCCAGCAGGGCGAAGGCCAGCGCCAGCAGCGGCGGGGTGATGCGCCAGTGCAGCTGCGCCTGGGCCTCGGGCCGCTCGTCACCGAGCAGGCGCAGGGTCGGCAGCACCTCGGGGTCGTCCTGCCCGCGCGGCTCGTCACGGTCCGGCAGGGCCACTTCGTTGCTGGCGTAGCGCATCAGGCGGTAGTCCAGCGCGCCGTTCTCCGGGCCCTCGACCCGGTGGCCGTCCTCCAGCCGCAGGAAGCGCTGGCGCTCGCCCTCGAAGAACATGCTGCCGCTGTTGGCCGAGACCACGTCGATGCGCCCGTCCTTCTGCCGCTGGATGAACACCTTGCCCATCTTCGTGCCGTCTTCGCTCAGCGAGGACAGGTAGACGATGCCGCCGCCGGAGAGCTGGGTGAACTTGCCCGGCTCCAGCCCGGCCACCACCACGCTGCGGCTGGCCGCCTCGACCATCGCGTCGGCGGTGCGGTTGGCCCACGGCCCCAGCCACAGCGAGCAGGCCCCGACCACCGCCACCACCGGCGCCACCAGCATCAGCACCGGCCGCAGCAACCGCCGCGGGCCGACCCCGACCGCGGTCAGCACCGCCATTTCCGAGTCCCGGTAGAGCCGGGCGATGGCCAGCGACAGGCCCAGCAGTAGCGCCAGCGGCAGGATGATGGGCAGGTAGACGATGAACTGCAGGCCCAGCTGCGACAGCAGCAGCCCGGCCGGCATGCGGCCGTCGGCAATCCGCCCCAGGATGTCCACCAGCACCCCGCCCACGCTCACCACCAGCAGCACGGTCAGGGTCGCCAGGAAGCTCTGGATGAAGTCGCTCAGCAGGTAGCGGTCAAGCTTCGCCATGGGGTGGGTGGTTTAAACTCCCGGTTTCGTTCGCGGCGCGCCCGGCCGGTCTGGAGGGGTGGAAACAGTCCGCGATTGTACGGATTTGGCAATGGAATCTGATCAATGTCTCTGCAATTCACCCTGAACCACGCCGCCCCGGCCTCGGCCGCGGTCGACTGCGTCATCGTTGGCGCCTTCTCGGACAAGTCGCTGTCGCCGGCGGCACAGGCGCTCGACGCCGCCTCGGGCGGCCGCCTCGCGGCGCTGGTGGAGCGCGGCGACGTCGGCGGCAAGACCGGCAACACCACCGTGCTGCACGACCTGGCCGGCGTGGCCGCGCCGCGGGTGCTGGTGGTCGGCCTGGGCGACCCCGCCAAGTTCGGCGTGGCGCAGTACATCAAGGCGGTGGGCGACGCCGCCCGCGCGCTGCGCAGCGGCATCACCCGCAGCGCGCTGTTCACCCTGGCCGAGCTCGAAGTGAAGGGCCGCGACGCGGCCTGGAACATCCGCCAGGCGGTGATCGCCGCCAACCATGCCAGCTACCGCTACACCGCCACCCTGGGCAAGAAGAAGCCTGACGCCCCGGGGCTGGAAACCCTGGCGATCAGCGGCAGCGACGAGACCGCGCTGGCGCAGGGCCAGGCCATCGCCGCCGGCGTCGAGTACGCCCGCGAGCTGGGCAACCTGCCGCCGAACCTGTGCACCCCGGCCTACCTGGCCGAATCCTCGGTCAAGTTCGCCGCTGAGCACGAAGGCGCGCAGGCCGAGATCCTGGACGAGCAGCAGATGGAAACGCTCGGCATGGGCTCGCTGCTGGCGGTGGCCCGCGGCTCGGCCAACCGGCCCAAGCTGGTGGTGCTGAAGTGGAACAACGGCGGCGACGCCAAGCCCTACGTGCTGGTCGGCAAGGGCATCACCTTCGATACCGGCGGCGTCAACCTGAAGACCCAGGGCGGCATCGAGGAAATGAAGTACGACATGTGCGGTGGCGCCAACGTCATCGGCACCTTCGTCGCCGCGGTCAAGGCCCGGCTGCCGCTGAACCTGGTGGTGGTGGTGCCGGCGGTGGAGAACGCGATCGACGGCAACGCCTACCGCCCGTCGGACGTGATCACCTCCATGTCCGGCAAGACCATCGAAGTCGGCAACACCGACGCCGAGGGCCGCCTGATCCTGTGCGACGCGCTGACCTATGCGCAGCGCTTCGAGCCGGCCGCGCTGGTCGACGTGGCCACCCTGACCGGCGCCTGCATGGTCGCCCTGGGCCACCAGACCGCCGGCCTGATGAGCAAGCACGACGACCTGGCCAACGAACTGCTCGCCGCCGGCGAACACGTGTTCGACCGCGCCTGGCGCCTGCCGCTGTGGGACGAGTACCAGCCGATGCTGGATTCGACCTTCGCCGACGTCTACAACATCGGCGGCCGCTGGGCCGGCGCCATCACCGCCGGCTGCTTCCTGTCGCGCTTCACCGAGGGCCAGCGCTGGGCGCACCTGGACATCGCCGGCGTGGCCAGCGATGAAGGCAAGCGCGGCATGGCCACCGGCCGCCCGGTCGGGCTGCTGGCGCAGTGGCTGCTGGACCGGGTGGGCTGAAGCCGGACCCGGGAACCGGGCACGGGGAATGGAAATTCCCCGTGCCGGCTCCCCGCCCCGCCCCCGTTCACTTCCCTTTCCCCTTCCGGTTACCCGCCTTGACCCGTGCCGACTTCTACCTGATCGCCAAGCCCCGCTTCCTCACCGAGCCACTGAAGCTGGTGTGCGAACTGGCGCGCAAGGCCAACGACACCAGCCAGTACACGCTGGTGCTGGCGCGCGACGCGGCGCAGGCCGAGGAACTGGACGAGCTGCTGTGGTCGTTCGACCCGGACGCCTACATCCCGCACCAGATCGTCGGCGAGGACGTGGACGAGGAAGAAGCCATCGTGCTGATCGCCGCGCCGGGCGCCGACGCGCCGGAGCGGCCGCTGGTGATCAACCTGCGCGACGAGCCGTACCTGGGCAGCTGCGAGCGGGTGCTGGAAGTGGTGCCGGCCGACCCGGCCGCGCGGGAACCGCTGCGCGAGCGCTGGCGCCAGTACAAGGCCGCCGGCTACGCGCTCAACAAGCACGACATGTAAGGGACCCGCATGCGCCTGCTCATCGCCCTGCTGCTGCCATGGCTGGCCTTCTTCACCATCGGCCGGCCGCTGTCCGGCATCGTCTGCCTGGTCCTGCAGGTCACCCTGATCGGCTGGGTTCCGGCCGCGATCTGGGCCGCCTACGCGGTCAGCCAGTACCACACCGACCAGAAGATCAGGCGCGCGCTGAAAACCGGCGCGTTCCGCTGATCCCCTCCCCGCCTTCCACCCGGTTTCCCCGCATGACCCAACTCGCCTCCAGCTACGACCCGAAGTCCTTCGAAACCGCGCTCTACGATGCGTGGGAGAAAGCCGGCCATTTCAAGCCGTCCGGCAAGGGCGAGCCGTACACCATCCTGCTGCCGCCGCCGAACGTGACCGGCACCCTGCACATGGGCCACGCTTTCCAGCAGACGCTGATGGACGCGCTGATCCGCTACCACCGCATGCGCGGCTACGACACGCTGTGGCAGGTCGGCACCGACCACGCCGGCATCGCCACCGAAATGGTGGTCAGCCGCAACCTGGCGCTGGAAGGCAAGGGCGAGACCCGCGATTCGCTGGGCCGCGACGGCTTCATCGACAAGGTGTGGGAGTGGAAGGCGCACTCGGGCAACGTGATCGAAGGGCAGATGCGCCGCCTCGGCACCTCGGCCGACTGGTCGCGCAGCACCTTCACCATGGACCCGGGCCCGAGCGAGGCGGTGGTCGAAGCCTTCGTGCGCTGGCACGAGCAGGGCCTGATCTACCGCGGCCAGCGCCTGGTCAACTGGGACCCGGTGCTGAAGACCGCCATCTCCGACCTGGAAGTGGAAAGCGTCGAGGAAGACGGCTTCCTGTGGTCGATCGCCTACGCGCTGGAAGACGGGGCCAGCTACGAGCACGTCGAGCTCGACGCCGACGGCAACGAGACCCTGCGCGAAACCCGCCATTACCTGGTGGTGGCCACCACCCGCCCGGAAACCCTGCTGGGCGACACCGCGGTCATGGTCCATCCGGAGGACACGCGCTACGCCCACCTGGTCGGCAAGCGCGTGACCCTGCCGCTGACCGGCCGCAGCGTGCCGGTGATCGCCGACGACTACGTCGACAAGGCGTTCGGCACCGGCGTGGTCAAGGTCACCCCGGCACACGACTTCAACGACTACCAGGTCGGCGTGCGCCACGGCCTGCCGATGATCAACCTGTTCACCCCGACCGCCGCGCTCAACGAGAACGCGCCGGAGCAGTACCGCGGGCTGGACCGCTACGAAGCGCGCAAGGTGATCCTGGCCGAGCTGGAAAACCTGGGCATCCTGGTCGAGACCCGGGCGCACAAGCTGCAGGTGCCGCGCGGCGACCGCACCGGCCAGGTGATCGAGCCGTACCTGACCGACCAGTGGTTCGTGAAGATGGACGGCCTGGCCAGGCGCGGCCTGGAGCTGGTCGAGAACGGCAGCATCAAGTTCGTGCCGGGCAACTGGATCAACACCTACCGCCACTGGATGGAGAACATCCAGGACTGGTGCATCAGCCGCCAGCTGTGGTGGGGCCACCGCATCCCGGCCTGGTTCGACGACGCCGGCAACTGCTACGTCGGCCGCAACGAGGCCGACGCCCGCGCCCGGGCCGGGCTCGGCGACGACGTGGCGCTGACCCAGGACAGCGACGTGCTGGAGACCTGGTTCTCCTCGCAGCTGTGGCCGTTCTCCACGCTGGGCTGGCCGGAGGAAGCGGCCATGGCGCAGCGCGGCTTCGCGCGCTACCTGCCGTCGAACGTGCTGGTCACCGGCTTCGACATCATTTTCTTCTGGGTGGCGCGCATGATCATGGCCACCGACAGCTTCACCGGGCACATCCCGTTCAAGGACGTCTACATCACCGGCCTGATCCGCGACGCGCAGGGCCAGAAGATGTCCAAGTCCAAGGGCAACGTGCTCGACCCGCTGGACATCATCGACGGCATCAGCATCGACGACCTGGTCGCCAAGCGCACCCATGGCCTGATGCAGCCGAAGATGGCCGAGAAGATCGAGAAGGCCACCCGCCGGGAGTTCCCGGACGGCATCATCGCCCACGGTGCCGATGCGCTGCGCTTCACCATCGCGGCGCTGGCCACCCACGGCCGCGACATCAAGTTCGACATGAGCCGCGCCGAGGGCTACAAGAACTTCTGCAACAAGCTGTGGAACGCCAGCCGCTTCACCCTGATGAACACCGAAGGGGCCGGCTTCAGCGGCGCGCCGCAGCCGCGCACCGACGCCGAGCGCTGGATTCTTTCGCGCCTGGCGAAGGTTTCGGCCGAGGCGCAGCAGCATTTCGCCGATTACCGCTTCGACCTGCTGGCGCAGGCGCTGTACGAGTTCGTCTGGAACGAGTTCTGCGACTGGTTCCTGGAGCTGACCAAGCCGGCGCTCAACGGTGACAACGCCGCCGATGCGGCCAGCACCCGCCACACCCTGCTGTATGTGCTCGAAGCGGTGCTGCGCCTGCTGCACCCGCTGATTCCGTTCGTCACCGAACAGCTGTGGCAGCAGGTGGCGCCGCGCCTGGGCATCGCCGTCGACACGCTGTCGCTGCGCCCCTATCCGACCGCAGCGGAGTTCAGCGGCGACTACGCCCAGGCCGAGGCCGACGTGGAGTGGTTCAAGACCATGGTCAGCGCCCTGCGCCGGGTGCGCAGCGAGCTGAACGTGCCGCCGTCCCGGCTGGTCCGGCTGCTGCTGCAGGGGGGCCAGGCCGTGGACCAGGCGCGGGTGGAGCGCTTCACTTCGCAGCTGCGTTTCCTGCTGAAGCTGGAGCGCATCGAGTGGCTGGCCGCCGACGCGCAGACCCCGCCGGCCGCGGCCGCCATCGTCGGCGAGCTCAAGCTGCTGGTGCCGCTGGAAGGCCTGGTCGACCTGGATGCCGAGCGCGCGCGCCTGGACAAGGAGATCGCGCGGGTGTCGGCGGAGAAGGAGAAGAGCGAGACCAAGCTGTCCAGGTTCACCGACAAGGTGCCGGCGGCGGTGGTCGAGCAGGAGCGCGTGCGCCTGGCCGACTGGAACGGCCAGCTGGCCGGCCTGCAGGCACAGCGCGCCAAGCTGTAGGCCGCCCCTCCGCGGTGACGCAAGCGCCGCCTGCGGGCGGCGTTTGTGTTTGCGGCTATGCTGCGCGCTCCACCGCACCCCGGGCATGCGATGTCGCTGGCGATCTTCTGCGCGGTGCTGTTCGCCGCCCTGCTGCACGCCGGCTGGAATGCCCTCGTCAAGCGCGGTGGCGACCCTCTGCTGAACACGATCCTGGTCACCGGCTGGGCCGCGCTGCTGTCCGCGCTGGCGCTGCCGTGGCTGCCGCTTCCGGCGCCGGCAAGCTGGCCGTGGCTGGCCGCATCCACGCTGCTGCAGGCCGGCTACTACGTGCTGGTCGCGCGCGCCTACCAGGCCGCCGACATGAGCCTGTCCTACCCGCTGATGCGCGGCTGCGCACCGCCGCTGGTGGCGCTGGCCGCCGGCCTGGCATTCGGCGAACAGCTGACCGCCGGCGCCTGGCTCGGCATCGCCGTGGTCAGCGCCGGCGTCGTCGGCATGGCCGGCGGCGCGGCCCGCCGGCAGCTATGGCTGCCGTTGTCCGTCGCCGTGCTGATCGCCACCTACACCCTGGTCGACGCGCGTGGCGCGCGCCTGTCCGGCAATGCCGCCAGCTATGCGCTGTGGTTGTTCCTGCTGTCCGGGCTGCCGCTGCCGCTGTGGGCGCTGGCCACCCGCCGCGCGCAGCTGTGCCGGCACCTGCGCGACCACTGGCGGCGCGGGCTGGTGGGCGGCGCCGGCACCACCGCGTCCTACGGCATCGCACTGTGGGCGATGACCCAGGCGCCGGTGGCGGTCGTCGCCGCGCTGCGCGAAACCTCGATCCTGTTCGCGCTGCTGATCTCGGCCCGGGTGCTGAACGAGCGCATCGACCGCAGGCGCGTGTCCGCCGCGGCGCTCATCGTGGCCGGCGTGGTCCTGCTGCGGCTGGGGTGAACGGGCCGCCTACAGCGGCGGCATGCGGGCGATGTCCGCGTCCACCAGTTCCATCGCCATCACCAGCGCGTCCTCGCGGCCGATCACCGCCGGGTAATAGCGCGGCCGCCGGCCGATCTCGTTGAAGCCCTCGCTGTGGTACAGCGCGATGGCCGCGGCGTTGGACGGCCGCACCTCCAGGAACACCCGCGCCGCGCGGTGCTCGCGTGCCACCTGCACCAGCTCGCGCAGCAGCCGCCGCCCGAACCCGCGCGACTGCCGCAGCGGATCGACGCAGACGTTGAGCACGTGCGCCTCGTCGGCGGCGATGCTGAGCAGCCCATAGCCGAGCAGGCCGGTGTCGCCGACCAGCACCCGCCCCGGGTAACCGGCGCGCAGGCAGTCCTGGAAGATGCCCCGGGTCCACGGGAACGGATAGGCGCGCAGCTCGATCTCCATCACCGCGTCCAGGTCGCCCTCGTGCATCGGGCGCAGGACCGGCGCGGGCGTCGCCGCCACCGCGTTCATTGCCGCTGCTTCCGCCGCAGTTCGCGCAGGTGCGGCCACAGCGCGCGCTTGGCCGCGGGGTTGGCGCGCAGCTCGTCCAGCGGCCAGCTGTCCATCAGCGCGCGGGTCTGCGGGTCGTTCGGATTGCAGCCGGACGCGCGCAGCAGCGCGATCTGCAGGCGGTCGGGCAGGCGCACCCCGGCGCGGCGCGGCGCGGGCCGCGCCAGGGGCGGGGCGGCGGGGGCATCGGGCGCCATGCGCGGCGGGGCCTCGCGCCGCGGCGGCGGGGCCGCGCGCGCGGGTGCCGGCGCGGCGCCAGGGCCGGCATCCGGCACCGGCGGCCGTGCGCCGCGCGCCGCCGGCTGCGGCAGCGGCAGCGGCGCGTCCAGCGCGCCGCCTTCCAGGTAGACCGAATAGCCCATCGCCTGCAGCCACGCCTGCTGCTGCGGCGACCACAACGGCGTGGACGCGGCCGCGTTCACTGCACCCTGCTGGCCGGTTGCCGCCAGCGCTGCCACAGCCACATCAGCGGCCCGGACAGCGCATACAGCACGCCGACCACGAACAGCGTGCGCGGCAGGTCCACCACCATGATGGCGATCACGACCGGCACCAGCGCCAGCACCATGAACGGCACGCGCTCGGAGCGCGGGCCCTTCTCGCTGCCGCCCTTGAAGCTCCAGAAGCGGATGCGACTGACCATCAGCAGCGCGGCGACGATGGACACCGCCAGCGCCACGTAGCGCAGCTCCTCGCCGCTCCAGCCCAGGCTGCCGTCGGCGAACGCCCAGACGAAGGACATCATCAGCCCCGCCGCCGCCGGGCTGGCCAGGCCCACGAACCAGCGCTTGTCCACCGTGCCCACCTGGGTGTTGAAACGCGCCAGGCGCAGTGCCGCGCAGGCCGCGTACAGGAACGCCGCCAGCCAGCCGATGCGGCCAAGCACCTCGCCGTCGAACTTCAGCGAGGACAGCGACCAGTGGTACATCACCAGCGCCGGCGCCATGCCGAAACTGACCAGGTCGGCCAGCGAGTCGTACTGGACCCCGAACTCGCTGCTGGTGCCGGTCAGCCGCGCCACCCGGCCGTCCAGCCCGTCCATGACCCCGGCCACGAACACCGCCACGGCGGCGTTGACGAAGTCGCCGTTGGAGGCGGCGATGATGGCGTAGAAGCCGGCGAACAGCCCGGCGGTGGTGAACAGGTTCGGCAGCAGGTAGATGCTGCGCGAGCGCGGCGGCGGTCTGGTTTGGTCCATGCGGCCAGTTTAATCGACTTGCCAGCCGCGTCACCGGGTGCTGCAATCGGGTTCTGTCCCGTCAAGCGACCGGAGTCGCCATGCGCGCCCTGCCCCGTTTCTGCTGCCTGCTGGCCCTGGCCGGCGCCGCCGGTGGTGCCGTTGCCGGCACCGGCAACCTGTACAAGTGGAAAGACGCCAATGGCGTGACCCAGTACTCCGAGCGCCCGCCGGCCGGACAGAAGTACGAGACCCGCCGCATCACCACCTCCGGCGAGCCGGTGGCCGCGGCCGAGCCGGCCAAGGCCGACGAGGCGCCGGAGTGCACCGCGGCGCGGCACAACCTGGAACTGCTCAAGGGCAGCGGCCCGCTGATGCAGGACACCAACGGCGACGGCAAGCCGGACACCCAGCTGGACGACGCCCAGCGCAGCGCGCAGAAGCAGCTGGCCGAGGCCGCCGCGGCCGCCTACTGCAAGAAGTAGGCGACGCCCCGGGCCTTGCGGCGCCTGGGCTTCTGGCAGAATAGGCGGTCCGCCGTTCCGTGAAGCCACCCCATGCGCCTTTCCCGTTTCCACCTGCACACCACCAAGGAAACACCCGCCGACGCCGAGCTGGTCAGCCACAAGCTGATGCTGCGCGCGGGCATGATCCGCAAGCTGGCCTCGGGCCTGTACACCTGGTCGCCGCTGGGCCTGCGCGTGCTGCGCAAGGTGGAAGGCATCGTCCGCGAGGAAATGAACCGCGCCGGCGCGGTGGAACTGCAGCTGCCGACCATCCAGCCCCGGGAGTTGTGGGAAGAAACCGGGCGCTGGGAAAAGTTCGGCGGCCAGTTGCTGAAGATCAAGGACCGCAAGGAGCAGGAATACTGCTACAGCCCCACCGCCGAGGAAGCGATCACCGACTTCGCGCGCCAGGAGCTGTCCAGCTACAAGCAGCTGCCGGTCAATTTCTACCAGGTGCAGACCAAGTTCCGCGACGAGATCCGCCCGCGCTTCGGGGTGATGCGCGCGCGCGAGTTCCTGATGAAGGACGCGTATTCCTTCCACCTGGATGACGCCAGCCTGGTGGCCGAGTACGAAAACATGAAGGCCGCCTACACCCGCATCTTCACCCGCCTGGGGCTGGAGTTCCGCGCGGTGCAGGCCGATTCCGGCGCGATCGGCGGCGACGCCTCGCAGGAATTCCACGTGATCGCCGATTCCGGCGAGGACGCGCTGGCTTTCTCCACCGGCTCGGACTACGCCGCCAACGTCGAGGCCGCCGTCGCCGCCGACCCGGCACCGCGCGCGGCCGCGACCGAGGCACTGCGCAAGGTCGAGACCCCGACCCAGAAAACCTGCGGGGACGTCGCCGCGCTGCTGGGCATCGCCCTGGCGCGCACGGTCAAGTCGGTCGCGGTGATGAGCGCCGACGGCACCTTCGTGCTGGCGCTGGTGCGCGGCGACCACGAAGTCAACGAGATCAAGCTGGGCAAGGTGGCGGGGCTGGCCGACCACCGCATGGCCAGCGAGGCGGAGATCGCCGAGTATCTCGGCAGCGAACCCGGCTTCCTCGGCCCGCTCAACCCGCGCAAGGCGATCCGCATCGTCGCCGACCGCGAGGTGGCGGCGCTGGCCGATTTCGTGGTCGGCGCCAACGAACCCGGTTTCCACATCGCCGGGGTGAACTGGGGCCGCGACCTGCCCGAGCCGGACGTGGCCGATATCCGCAACGTGGTCGCCGGCGACCGCGCCCGCGACGGCGGCGAACTGAAACTCGCGCGCGGCATCGAGGTCGGCCACGTGTTCCAGCTCGGCCGCAAATATGCCGAAGCGCTCAAGGCCACGGTGCTGGGCGAGAACGGCAAGGCCACGGTAATGGCGATGGGCTGTTATGGCATCGGCGTGTCGCGCATCGTCGCCGCCGCCATCGAACAGAACCACGACGACGCCGGCATTATCTGGCCGGTGGCGATGGCACCGTGGCAGGCGGTGGTGTGCATGATCAACCCGAAACAGGACGCCGCGGTGACCGCCGCCGCCGAAGCGCTGCTGGCCGAACTGCAGGCCGCCGGCATCGACGCCGCGCTGGACGACCGCGGGCTGCGCCCCGGCGCGATGTTCGCCGACATGGAGCTGATCGGCATCCCCCACCGCATCGTGGTTTCCGAGCGCGGGCTGGCCGCGGGCACCTACGAATACCGCGCGCGCGCGGCCAGCGAGGCCGAGAACCTGGACAAGGCCGGGCTGCTGCGGAAAATCGCCGGGTGACATGAAACAACAGCCCGGCAGCCGTTTTCCACGGCAAAGCCGCGCGAAGGGTGACTTACGGGGAAGTGCGCCATGGAAAAGGCCGGGGTCAAAACCCGGCCTTTTCTCATGTAATCAATACATGACCCACATTATCGTTGCCGTTACCGTGAAACAGCCGCTATGCTTTACGTGCTGCCACGGATCGGCTATACCCACCCCATTATCCGGAGTAGCAATTCGATGAGTATTGACCTGAGCGGCCTGTCGGCCCGAGAACTGGCATCCCTGATCCGCGACGCGCAGAAGCGCAAGAGCGTGGTCGCCAAGCGCCAGCCCATCACCAAGGTCCGCGCGCAGCTGGTCAAGACCGCGCAGAAGGCCGGTTACACCATCGAGGAGCTGTTCGGCACCGGCGCGCCCAAGGCCAGCCGCGCCCCGCGCGCCGCCAAGGCCCCGGCCAAGAGCGCCAGCAAGGGTGTGAAGGTCGCGCCGAAGTACCGCGATCCGGCCAATGCCGCCAATACCTGGACCGGCCGCGGCAAGCAGCCGCGCTGGCTCGCCGAATACACCGCCGGCGGCCGCAAGGTCGAGGAATTCCTGATCCAGAAGTGATCAGGGCGGGAAGATGGCAATTAAAGAACGCCGGCATATGCCGGCGTTCTTTAATTGGCAAGGAGCGGGTGAAGAGGAGTGAGAAGTGAGAAAAGGCAGGAGCAAAAGCCGTCATCTCCGCGAAGGCGGAGATCGCTCTTGCTTCTTCTCACTTCTCACTCCTCTTCACTCACTCCTCGCTCAAAGATTCTTCCGCGCCGGCACCAGCAGGTTGCCGAACAGCAGTCCCGCCACCAGCGCCATTACCACGTTCAGCACCGTCAGCAGCGCCGATTCACCGGCATTCACGTTCTGCTGCTGGATCAGGCTCAATACCCCGCGCAGGCTGATGCTGCCGGGTACCAGCATGATGATGCCGGGCAGGCGGATGATCGCCCCCGGGCGCTGCACCACGCGACCGAACAGATTGCCGGCGGCGGTCAGCATCATCGCCGCCAGGAATATCCCCGCCGGCCCGCCCCACTGCTGCCCGCCATAACGGGAAATGGCATACCCGGCCAGCGACGCGGCCATCACCCAGGGATAATCGCGGCGCGAGGCGCGGAACAGCATCGCGAAGGCGAACGCGGCCAGCATCACCGAGGCCCATTCCACCCATTCCGGTTGCGGGCGCGAGCCGCGCACCAGCGGATCGAGCCCGATCAGGTCGCTGATGGTCACCGCGATCATCGCGCCCACGGTCAGTTTCATGATCGTGGTCAGCGCACCGGCGAAACGCGCGGTGCCCGATACCCAGTGCTGGCTGGCCAGCTCGTTGACCGCATTGGTCAGCGCCATGCCCGGCAGCAGCACCACCAGCGAGGCGATGATCACCGAATTCTGGTTCAACGGACCGATGAAGGTCGCCACCAGCACCGCGACGAAACCGGCCAGCATCGCCGCCAGCGCGTCGCTGGCCTCGCGGGTGGCCACGCGGCGGTCGGTGTAGAACAGCATCAGCCCGATCAGCAGGCCGGTGAAACCGGCGGTGACCACGTCCAGCCACGGCAGCCGCCACATGCCGGCCACGCCGGCCGAGCCGAGGCAGAAAGACAGCAGCATCTGCGCGTTGTCGCGCCAGGTCGGCGGCTTGTCGAGCCGGCGCAGCGCGGTATGGCCCTGGGCGATGCTCATCTGCCCGCTCGCCACCGCGTCGGCGATCTGGTCGGCCAGGGTCAGCTTGTGCAGGTCGTTGCTGCCCGGGTCCAGCCGCACCACGCGGGTGATGTCGCTGGAGCCGATCGCCTGGGTCGGGTCGCTGAAACTGAGGATCAGCCCGGTGGGGTTGGACCACGGCTCGCAATCCAGGTCCAGCCGCTGCGCCAGCGCCACCACCGCCGCTTCCAGCCGCTGCGCGGTGGTGCCGTAGGTATGCAGGCGGCCGGCGATCTCCGTGACGAAGGCCACGCGCTGCGCATAGGTTGCGCGTCCGGGGACGATGGAAACGGAGGCGATGGATTCGGCGGACATGCGCATTAGTATCACCCGGAAGTGCGCCGGCTTGATCGCTTCATGGGCCCGCGACGGGGTGACAGGGTATGCTCGGCGGCGGACGCCCCCATGAAGAACGCCGAACCGCCCCACTGCGCGATGGACCCGGACGTCGACGGCCAACTCCGGCTGTCGGGCAGCTGGACCCTGTCCACCGCCCTGCAATCGGCCCAGGTGCTGGGCGACATCCGCGCACCGGTACGCGGGCTGGACGCGCGCGGCATCGACCAGCTCGATTCGGCCGGGGTGCTGCAGCTGCTGCGTTACTCGCGCAGCGCCGGGCTGAGCGACGATGCGCTGCTGTTCCGCGACGAGCACCGCGCGCTGGTGTGCACCATCGACGAGGTCGCCGACGAGCGCCCGCCACCGCAGCGCGACTACGGCGTGGCCGCGGCGCTGGAACGGCTCGGCCGCTCGGTGCATGCCATCGCCGGCAACATCGTGGTGCTGGTGGGCTTCTTCGGCGAGAACCTGGCCAAGCTGGCGCGCCTGCTGCGGCAGCCGCGGCGCCTGCGCCTGACCGCCACCGTGCACCAGATGGAAGAGGTGGGGCTGGACGCGGTGCCGCTGATCGCGCTGCTGTCCTACCTGGTGGGTGCGGTGGTCGCCTTCCTCGGCTCGACCATCCTGCGCGACTTCGGCGCCGAGATCTACGTGGTGGAACTGGTCAACATCGCGTTCCTGCGCGAGTTCGGCGTACTGCTCACCGCCATCGTGCTGGCCGGGCGCACCGCCAGCGCGTTCACCGCGCAGATCGGGGCGATGAAGGCGCGCGAGGAGATCGACGCGATCCAGACCCTGGGCCTGGACCCGATCGACCTGCTGGTGCTGCCACGGGTGCTGGCGCTGGTGGTGACGCTGCCGCTGCTGACCTTCATCGCCATGGTCGCCGGCCTGGCCGGTGGCGTCACCGTGGGCGCGTTCGACCTGGGCATCCCGCCGCAGATGTACATCGCCCGCATGCACGAGACCATGCAGCTGCGGCACCTGCTGGTGGGGCTGTCCAAGGCCCCGGTGTTCGCGCTGATCATTGCCCTGATCGGCTGCCTGGAAGGGCTCAAGGTGCAGGGCACGGCGCAGTCGGTGGGCGAGCGCACCACCTCCAGCGTGGTGCAGACGATCTCGCTGGTCATCATCCTCGACGCGCTGGCCGCGTTGTGGTTCATGCACATGGACTGGTGAGGGGGCGGCACGATGGCGATTCCCTCCAGGGACAGGCACGGCGGCGACGAACTGGCCATCCGCGTGCGCGGTCTGGTCAACCGCTTCGGCGACCAGACCGTGCACGACGGGCTGGACCTGGACGTGCGCCGCGGCGAGATCCTCGGCGTGGTCGGCGGCTCGGGCACCGGCAAATCGGTGCTGATGCGCTCCATCCTCGGCCTGCGTACCCCCGATGCCGGGCAGATCGAGGTGCTGGGCGTGGACGCACGCTCGGACCAACCGGCCGCGCGCCTGCATGTGGAGCGCAACACCGGGGTGCTGTTCCAGGACGGCGCGCTGTTTTCCTCGCTCACCGTCGGCGAGAACGTGCAGGTGCCGCTCAAGGAGCACCACCCGGAGCTGCCCGAGCGCTGGCATTACGAACTGGCGCTGCTGAAGGTGAAACTCGCCGGGCTGCCGGCCGATGCGCTCGACAAGCTGCCCTCGCAGCTGTCCGGTGGCATGCGCAAGCGCGCCGGGCTGGCGCGCGCGCTGGCGCTGGACCCGCCGCTGCTGTTCCTGGACGAACCCACCGCCGGGCTGGACCCGATCGGCGCGGCCGCTTTCGACCGCCTGATCAAGACCCTGCAGGAAGCGCTGGGCCTGACCGTGTTCCTGATCACCCACGACCTGGACACGCTCTACGCCATCTGCGACCGGGTGGCGGTGCTGGCCGACCACAAGGTGGTCGCCAACGCGCCACTGCCGGAGATCGAACGCCTCGACCACCCGTGGATCCGCGAATACTTCCACGGCCCGCGCGCACGCGCCGCGCGTGGCAGCGGGGAACGCGAAGCCGGGGGGCGCGAATGAACCGCCACCATCGCTTCGCCTTCACCGCCCTGCGGCAGTCTTCATCCCCGCACCGGCCGGACGCCGCCGCGCACCGGCGTCCGCTGCTCCCCGCTCCCCCTTCCCGGCCGTGACCCCATGGAAACCAAAGCCCATTACGTCCTGATCGGCGCCTTCACCCTCATCGTCTCGCTGGCCCTGCTCGGCTTCGGGTTGTGGGCGGCCAAGTATTCGTCCGACCGCACCTGGCAGGAGTACCGCGTCGTGTTCGACGAAGCGGTGACCGGCCTGTCGGTCGGCAGCCCGGTGCAGTACAACGGCATTTCGGTCGGTTCGATCACCGACCTGTCGCTGGCGCCGGATGACCCGCGCAAGGTGATCGCCAAGCTGCGGCTGAACTCGACCACCCCGGTCAAGACCGACACCCGCGCCAAGCTGGCCATCACCAGCATCACCGGCCCGGCCATCATCCAGCTCAGCGGTGGCAGCCCGCAGGCGCCGGCGCTGACCACGGTCAACCGCGAGCAGGTGCCGACGATCCAGACCTCGCCCTCGGCGCTGCAGAACATCACCGACGTGGCCAACCGCGTGGTCGAGCGCATGGACCAGCTGCTCAGCGACGAGAACGTGGAGCGCATCTCCAACACCCTGGCGCACCTGGAAACGGTCAGCGGCGGCCTGGCCGACCGTGACCAGGGCACCCAGGCGCTGCTGGTGGAAGCGCGCGACGCGGCGCGCAACCTCAACACCACCCTGGCCACCGCCAACGGTACCCTCCAGCACCTGGACCAGAACGTGGTGCGGCAGCTGCCGGCCACACTGGACAAGCTCGACGCCAGCCTGGCCAAGCTCGATTCGGCCGCGGGCAACGCCAACGCGATCCTCGGCGAGAACCGCGCGGCCATCAACAGCTTCGCCAACGATGGCCTGGCCCAGTTGGGCCCGACCCTGACCGAACTGCGCGGGCTGATCCGTGACCTGCGCCGGGTCAGCGACCGCCTCGAGAACAACCCGGCGCGCTACCTGCTCGGCCGCGATGCACCGAAGGAGTTCGAACCCAAATGAAGCGCTTCCCGTCGATGCGACTACTCGCCCCCTTCTGCGTCCTGGCCCTGGCCGGCTGCTCGGTGCTGGCCAGCGGCGACCGCCACCCGATCACCATCTACGCGCCGCAGGCGCGGGTCGCGGTGGACGCCTCGTGGCCACGGGTGGACTGGCAACTGGCCGTGGCCAAGCCCGCCGCCGCGCGGCTGGTGGACAGCCCGCGCATCAACGTGCGCCCGACCCCCGGCGAACTGGAGGTCTACCGCGGCGCCACCTGGTCGCAACCGGCCACCGACATGCTCGAGGACGCGCTGCTGCGCGGCTTCGAGGACTCCGGCCGGATCGGCGCGGTGGCGCGCATCGCCACCGGCATCCGCTCGGACTACAAGCTGGCCATCGACCTGCGCCGCTTCGAGGCGGACTACGCCGGCAACGCACGCCCGGCGGCGACCATCGAGCTCAATGCCAAGCTGATCCACAGCCTGGACCAGCGCGTGGTGGCCTCGCGCACCTTCCTGGTCACCGAGCCCGCCGCCGACACCGCGGTGCCCAGCGTGGCCACCGCGTTCGAGACCGCGCTGGCACGGACCACCACCGAGCTGATCGGCTGGACCCTGGCCGCCGGCCAGGCCGACTGGCAGGCCCACCCCGCCCCGTAGATGCGGGGCTTGCCCCGCATGTTTTTGCACGCCTTCCCGCATCGCGCCGTGCCGGGCGAGACCATCCCACCCCGCGTGTTTTTTGCATGGCACGGTGCCGGGCAAGCCCACCCCGCCCCGCGTGTTTTTTGCATGGCACCGTGCCGGGCAAGGGCGGCGTGCCGGGCAAGGGCGGCGTGCCGGGCAAGCCCGGCACCTACGGTGTGGTGGGCATCCGCGCTGATCACGCGTCGTCCATCCGTGTTCCGATACCGGCCGAGCCACGCCGCACAAGCCCGGCACCCGCATTGACATACCCGTAGATGCGGGGCTTGCCCCGCATGCTTTTCTGCACACCATCCCGCATCGCACCGTGCCGGCGAGACCACCCCGCCCCGCGTGTTTTTTGCATGGCACCGTGCCGGGCAAGCCCGGCACCTACGGTGTGTGGCAGGCATCCGCGCTGATCACGCGTCGTCCATCCGTGTTCCGATACCGGCCGAGCCGCGCCGCACAAGCCCGGCGCCTGCATTGACATACCCGTAGATGCGGGGCTTGCCCCGCATGCTTTTTGCACGCCCTCCCGCATCGCGCCATGTCGGGCGAGACCACCCCGCCCCGCGTGTTTTTTGCAGGGCGTCGTGCCGGGCGAGAGCGCCGTGCCGGGCAAGCCCGGCACCTACGGGGTGTGGCCTTCTCCGGTGCCGTGCCCGCGGCGCGGCGCGGCGCGGCTGCTCAATCGTCCGCGGTGGCGGTTACCCGCGCATGCCACGCCGCATAGGGCGTGTTCTTCGCCAGGTGGCGGTTGTAGTCCGGGGCGCCATCGCTCCACCACACCGGGCCACGTTCGCCCAGCACGCGCTTGGCCGCGTCCACCGCCTGGCCGGCACGCGCCAGCGCCTGCGGGTCGCCGGCGCGGCGCGCGCGGCCGACCTCGCGACGCGCGGCCATCAGCTCACGCACCGCCGCCTGCCGCTGTTCCTCCGGCAGATGCGGATTGGTGGCGCGCCACAGGCGGCCGCGCACCACCAGGTAACGGCCATCGGGGGTACGCAGCGGCGACGCGCTCATGCCGGTCGGGGGGGGCGGGGACATGCCACCACCCTGGCCGCCGGTGCGTGCAGGGGGTGTCGATGCCGCGCGTGCTCAGTGCAGCGTCACCACGATCGGCTCGCCACGGGTGACGATCAGCGTGTGCTCGTACTGCGCGGAGCGGTTGCCGGGCGCGCCGCTCAGGGTCCAGCCGTCGTCGCCTTCCTCGACCACGCGGCTGCGCGTGGACAGGAAGGGTTCGATGGTGATGACCATACCTTCGTGCAGCCGCCGCGTGTCGTGCGGGTCGTGGTAGCCGGGAATGTGGTCCGGTTCCTCGTGCAGCGCGCGGCCGACGCCGTGGCTGCCCAGGTTCTCGATCACGCGGAAGCCGGCCTGGCGCGCGGTGCGCTCGATCGCCGCACCAATCCGGTTGAGCGGCTGGCCGGCACGCGCGACCTTCAGCGCGTTGGCCAGTGCGCTGCGTGCGGCGTGGCACAGGCGCAGGTCGCGCGCCGCGGCCGTGGGCAGCACGCGGGTACCGCCGGTGTCGGCAAAGTAGCCGCCCAGTTCGGCGGAGACATCCACGTTGACCACGTCGCCCGCGGCCAGCACGCGCGCGCCCGGTACGCCGTGGGCGGCCTCTTCGTTGACGCTGATGCAGGTCGCGCCGGGGAAGCCAAGGGTCAGGCGCGGCGCCGGCTGCGCGCCGTGCGCGGCGAGCAGGCGCTCGCCGATCAGGTCGAGCTCACCGGTGGTCATGCCGGGGCAGGCGGCAGCGAGCATTTCCTCGCGCACCCGCGCGACCAGCCGGCCGATACGTTGCAGGCCGTCGATGTCCGACTGCGATCCGATGGTCATGGGGTTCCCCAGATGATTGGCGGGAACAGGCTAGCAGCGTTATGTCTATTTTATTCAAATCATTGATTTAAATAATAAATTTGGCAAATATCGCGACCCCGGCGAACAGTCCGGCACCAAACACGGCATGCGTGGCCAGGCTCTGCAGCCGCGCCTGCCACGGCCGCGGCGTGCGCGCGGCGGCGATGCCGGCGCCGAACGCCGGCTGCATCACCAGGAAGGGCAGCAGCACGCTGCCCAGGCCGAACCCCAGCGCCGCGCCCAACGTCGGTTGGCGCAGCCAGGTACTGCCCAGCATCGCCATCAGCATCCCGGCCATGCCGACGCCGATGGCGTCATGCGCGCACCAGCCCAGCATGCGCTCATGCCTGACCGGCGCGGCGTCGCCGATGGCGGCATGGCGCCAGTGCCCGATCCAGCGGCCGAGCAGCGCGTAGTCCAGGGTGGGACGCCCGAGCCGGCGCAGCAGCACCGCGCACAGATCGGTCGCCGCGGTGGCGACGACCCCCATGACCACGACCCGCGGGATGATTCCCCCACCGTCCATCGCCCTTCCCGCCTGTGCGCAAACCTGTTTCCATCCGTCTCGACGTTGAAGCCGACTTGAGGTCAAGCGTGCAGGAGATCGACATCGGGCAGGTGGTACGGCAGAGCGGGATCGCCGCGTCCCCCCTGCGCTATGACGAAACCCGCGGCCTGGTCCAGCCGATCGGTCGCAACGGGCTGCGGCGCGTCTATGCGACCTCGGTGCTGCAGCGCCTGTCGCTGATCGCACTGGGGCGCGCGGCCGGGTTCCCGCTGGAGGAGATCGGCAGCATGCTCGGCGACGGCGCCATGCCCGGCATCGATCGCCCGCAGCTGCTGCGCAAGGCCGACCCGCTGGAGCGGCGCATCACCCGGCTGCAGGCCCTGCGCGATGGCCTGCGCCATGCCGCAGGCTGCCGTCACGCCGACCACCTGCAATGCCCCACCTTCCAGCGCCTGATGCGCGCCGCACTGCGCCGACAGCGCCGGCGGGGCGATGACCGCGGGCGGACTTCACCGTGACTTCGCCGCGCCCCCATCGAGGCGCCGCGAAACGCGCCGATGCTGCGGGTTCCTCCTTCCCTCGTGGAGTACCGCCATGAAGCACCGCGTGATCCGCCCGGCCGTCGGCACCGGCCTGCTGCTGCTCGTCCCCCTGGCCCTGACCCTCCGCGACCGCCACGCGCCCGCCGGCGAAAGCTGGCATTGGGGCCCGCTGGACTTCGTGGTGATGGGCGCCCTGCTGTTCGCCACGGGGCTGGGCTACGCCTGTATCGCGCCCCGGCTCGGCGGCACGGGGCAGCGGTGGACGCTGGGCATCGCCCTGCTGTGCGCGCTGCTCGCGATCTGGGTGGAGCTGGCGGTGGGCGGCATCAGCCAGCTGGCCGCGCACCTGGCGGGCGCCCGCCCCGCCTGAGCGTGCGGCGCGGCGCCCCCACGCCTCACGGCTTGAGCAGGCGCTCCTCGACCGCGGAGAACGCCGAGTGCTCACCCTTGCGTGCCTCCGGCAGGCCGGTGGCAAAGAACGCCACGCCGGTGCCGCTGGCCGGGTCGACCCACAGCCCCGACAGCAGCCCGTACGCCGAGCCGGAGTGGCCGATGCGCGCCACGCCATCGCCGAACGGATCGTCGCGGCAGCCCTTCACCGGCGTGGCCAGGGTCTGCATCGCCAGGCCATAGCGGCAGAAGAAGCCGTCACCGCCCTGGCCGCTGTCGTCCTCTTCGGTGGTCATGCCGTCGCCGGGGGCGTAGGTCCACTGCGGGCGTGCCAGTTCGCGCACGGAGTCGGCGCGCAGCAGGCGCACGCCGTCCACTTCGCCCCCACCCAGCAACAGCCGCCCGATCTTCGCCAGGCCGTTGCCGGAAATGCGCAGCCCGCCCTGCGGTGCGAACAACGCACCGTTGTCGCCGGCGCGCCAGCGGCCCAGGTCGCAGCTGCCATCGGCCGCGGCCACCACCGGGCAATCGGGGCGACGGCCGCGGTTGTCGTCGCGCACCGGCCGGTGCGCTTCGTCGTACAGCACCACCGCGCGCGCCACGCTGGCGTCGTCGCAGCTGGCCCAGTTGTAGCAGGCGGCGATGCCGAGCGGCTGCAGCACCAGGCGCTGCATCAGCCGGTCGAAGCGTTCGCCGCTGGCCTTCTCCATCACCGCGGCGATGAGCGGGAAATCGATGTTGGCGTAGCGGAAGTACTTGCCCGGCGCGTGCGCCGTGTCCCACGCGCGCGGGTCGTCGAGCACGGTGCGCAGCGGCGCGCCCAGCGGCACGGCGTAGTAACCGGCGGCATCGGTGAGCCCGGCGCGGTGCGACAGCAGCAGGCGCAGGGTAATGGGCGTGTCCGGGAACTGCGGGTGGCGCAGCGGCCAGCCGAGCCAGCGCGACACATCCGCGTCCAGCTCCAGCTGCCCGGCCTCGACCATGCGCATCACTCCCAGCGCGGTGACCAGCTTGGAGATCGAGGCGATGCGCACCGGATCGTCGGCGCTGACCGCGCGCCCGGCGGCGATGTCGGCCATGCCCTGCACCTGCGTGGCGGTCACGCCGTCGCGGTCGAACGCCACCCGTACCGTCGCCACCGGCTCGGCCGCCTGCACGCAACCGGCCAACAGCCACATTCCCAGCACAAGCCCAACGCGCATTGCCTGCTCCCCTCGATTGGCGAAGCGCCGACCATAGGCAACAACCGCGTTGGCGTCGAGTGCGCATGGGCACATGCACGGGCGTACCGGCGCGGGGCGTCAGCTGAGCGCCGAGGTGGATTCGTAGGGCAGCGGGCGCAGGCCAAGGCGCACGATGGCCGCGCCGGCCACGTCGAGCACCTCCGGTTCGGCGTCGATCACCAGCAGGATGTGGCCGGCCTGGATCTCGTCGTCGAAGGCCTGGCGCACCGGATCGGGCACGCTCGCCCCCAGCAGTGCCGATGCCAGGCTGCCGACCATCGCACCGGCCACGCCCACCGCCGCGGCACCGGCCAGGGTGATGCCCAGCGGCGGCACGGCAACGGCCACCAGTCCGGCCAACAGCCCGGTAGCGGCGCCGTAACCGGCGCCACGGCCCACCGCCGCCATCAGGTCGGTATCGGCCATCTTGCGCATATCCGGAATCGCGCGTTTCTCGATGTCGGCGCGCGCGACCAGCAGGATGGCGTCGTTGTCCACGCCGGCGCTGCGCGCGGCCGCCATCGCCTGCTCGGCCAGCGCCAGCCCGGGCGCACTGAATACATGGCGCTTGTTCATGGCCGCCCCCTGCCTGCGCGATGACCGGCAAGCGCGCGCATGGCAGTGGCCGGAGCGCTTGCCGCCCCCCGCGCCGCCTGCCGTGCGGGGTGGATCGTGCGCGGGCCGCCGCCAGCGGGGCGCGACGGCGCTTGCACCTGGCCGGTGCTGTCACGGGTGTGGGCCATGGGAGTTCCTCGCGCATCGCGGCACCTGCCGCGGATCGAGCGTGCGCCGTGGCCGGTCAGCGTGGCGTGCCCGGGCGTGATGCGCGCGGACACAAACGTGAGCGCCATGGAAACAACGGCGGTTCAGCTCTCCAGGCCAAGGAATACCCGCATCCGCGCCAGCTCCGCCTCCAGCGCGGTGTCGAACGCGGTGTCCTTCGGCGCGTGGCCGGCGACATAGTGCAGCCGCGCCTGCAGCGCGCCCGCCACGACCGCCAGGTTGCCCCAGCCGATCACCTGTCCGCGCCACAGCAACGGCATCGCGTAGTAGCCGAGCTTGCGCTTCGGCGCCGGGGTGTAAGCCTCGAACCGGTAGCTCCAGCCCCACAGTTGTTCGAAGCGGCGGCGGTCCCACACCACCGGGTCGAACGGCGTCAGCAGGCGCGCGTCCTCATCCGGCTGCCAACGCCGGCTTTCGGCGCGCTCACCGTCAGGCCACAGCCAATCCACGCCGTCCACGCGCGCGCACTGCAGGCGCTGCCGCGCGCGCAGCAGCGCCGGCCCGCACGCATCGCGCCACTGCGGCACACCGTTGCCGAGGTAGCCGACCAGCTGCCGCAGGCTGGCGGCCGGCAGCGGCGCATAGGTATTCACGATCAGGTCGAGCAACGCATCCAGCCGTGCGGGGATCTCATGCGCCGCCACCGGCGGGGCGTCCTCGCGCACGGCGTACACGCGCGTACCGCCGTCGCGCCGCGCCACCCGCAGCAGGCCGCGGTAGTGCATGCCGTCGAGCAGCTGGGTGCTGGCGTTGGACGCGCCGCCGAACCCATTGGTGGTCTTGCCGTGGGCGAAATGGGCATCGACCTGGCGCGGATGCACCGCACCGTGCGCGGCGACGAACGCGCGCACCGCGTGCGCCTGCTTCCAGCGTGCCGGAGTCCATGCCACGCGCGCCTGCCGCGGATGCATCAGCGCCTGGTGCGCGCGCGGCAGGAAGCCGTAGTTGACGAAGAAATCCTCTTCCAGCGGCAGGCGCGGGTAGCGCCGTTCCAGCTCGCCGGCGCGGTAGTCCCTGACCCGGTGGCGCAGGGTCAGGTCCTGCGCGCGCGCCGGCGCACGGATGGGATCGGCCTGGACAAAGCCGAGTTTGGTGATCGCCCGCATCAGCGTGGTCGGCGCGAACAGCGAGCGGGCCACGGCATAGCGGCGGAGCTGGTCGAGGGTGGGCGGCATGCGCGCATCATGCCAGCCGCCGGCGCCCTCGCGCGCATCGCAGCATGCCGCTCACACCACGCAGCGGCACGCCCGCGGCGGCGTGCGCGGGCACTTCCTGTACCATCGACCGCGAGAAGGACGCCATACGCAGACAGGGAGTCCGCCCATGCGTGCGAACCGCTCCAAGAGCGCACTGCTCTACCGCCAGCTCCGGCGGGCCTTGCAGTCGGGGCGCTACCTGCCCGGGCAGCGGATCGATCCGGGCACGCTGGCCGAGGAATTCAGCATCAGTCCCACGCCGGTGCGGTTCGCGCTGTACCGCCTGGTCGGTGAGGGGCTGATCGACGATCACGCCCGCGACGGACTGCATGTGCCGCTGCTCACCGAAGTCGCCCTGCGCGACCTCTACGACTGGATGGAACGCCTGCTGCTGATGGCCTGCGAGGTCGAGGCACCGCCCGCGGTGGGCGCCGGCGAAGCACTGCCGTACCTGCCTGGCGGTCCCCGCGGCGACCCGGTGAAGGGCACCTGGCAGCTGTTCGACGCCATCGCCCGCGCGCCCGGATTCCGCCCGCTGCACCATGCGGTGAAACAGGCCAACGACCGGCTCGCGCCGGTGCGTCGCGCCAAACGCGGCCTCATCGACCAGCCCGACGAGGAACTGGCGCGGCTCGGCGGCCACTGGCAGGCGCGCGACATGGCGGCGCTGCGGGCCGGGCTGCGCGCGTATCACGCACGTCGCAGGCAACTGGTGCCGCGGATCGTGGCGCTGCTGGTCGACCGTCGCGACCAGCAGCCGTAACCGGCGCCCATGCACCATCGCCCGCGCGCATGCCATCACGCCGGTGCATGGTGCCGGCGGTGCCGGCCGGCACATGCCGGAGCAGCGGCACCCCATGCATTGCACAGGGAAGCGGCGCATTGCATGACCGGCTGCACGTCTTCGGACAATCATCGTTTAGCAACGCAATAATCATTTGATAATCAAATTTCCCGGCTCCTAGGCTGGCTGTCGTCATGGAAACCGCCATGACGCAACCGCAGGAGAGGCAAAGATGAACAGCAACGACAACCACCGCATGCACGCGGACGATGTGATCGTGCTCGGCGTCGCCAGTGTGGAGACGCAGGGCATCCTGCAGGGCAACGAGCCGATGGGCGGCGAGCCGGTCCCCGGCATTTCGGAAGAGTAGGAAGCAGGGCGCACCGCGAGGTGCGCCCTGTTCTTCGGCCGGAGCGCCCACCATGCCACGCTGCATCGACCCGGATCTGTCCTACTGCCTGATCGACGGCCGCCCGCTGTTCCTGGATCTGGCGGCGGACCGCTATTTCCACCTTTCCGACGCACTGGAATGTGCCTTTCTCGCGCACCTGCGCGGCGCCACAGCGTCGGCGTCCGATACAGGGCGCCTGCGCGGGCGCGGGCTCCTGCCGGCAGTGGCGCGAGACGGCGCGCAGCCGGCGTCGACCGCCATCGATGCCCCGCGTGAAAGCGCGATGGAACCGATGCAGCACGGCAAAGCGGTCCGCGCGGGTGCGGCCCTCGGCGCCTTCAGCGATGTCAGCGTGGTGCAGCTGCAGCTGCGGTACCGCACGCTGAAGGACACGCTGGCCTCCATGGCCCGCTATCGTGACGCGCGTGCGCACGTGCAGGACAGCGGACTGTCGCATGCCCTGCAGCACCGGCTGTGCGAGGCATCCGCGGCTTTCCGCATTCCCCGCCTCTACCATCCCGCCGCGACCCGCTGTCTGCCCGACTCGATCGCCCTGGTCCGCTTCCTGGCCAGGCGTGGATTGTTCGCGCACCTGGTGTTCGGGGTGGTGGCCGCCCCCTTGTCGGCGCACTGCTGGGTGCAGGTGCGACACCTGGTACTGAACGACACCGTCGGCAACGCCTGCGCGCACACGCCGATCCGGGTGGTGTGATGGCGTACCGGTACATCGCCCTGCTGCACCCGGCCACCGGCGATGCTGCGCAGCCGCTCGATGACGCGGTGCGCCGGCACTTCCCGTCCGGCATGCAGCGCCACCGGCTGGCGGCCGGCTGCACGCTGCATGTCTGCGCCACCACGCCGGTGATCCCGCTGGCGGGCCAGGGCCTGATCCTGGGCCACGTGTTCTCGCGCGCGGGCCTGCCGATCACCCATGCGGCGCAGCTTCCGGACTGCCGCAGCCCCGCGGATCTGCGCCGGCACGTCCTGCAGGACTGCTGGGGCGCCTACCTCATCGTCCAGGCGGATCCCGCGCAGGCCGGCGACATCAGCTTCCAGCGCGACCCGGAAGGCGGAATGCCCTGCATCCATCACATCGATGGCGGCCAGGGGTTCGTCGCGTCGGACGTCGGGCTGGCCGTGCAACTGGCCGGCTATCGCCGGCGCGTGGACTGGGACGCCATCGGCCATCGGCTGCGTTATCCGGACATCAAAAGCGCGCGGACCGCATTGGCGGGCATACACGAACTGCTCCCCGGCACCCGGCTGGAGGTACGCGGACGGCGCACGAGCGTTCATGTCGCCTGGTCGCCCTGGGACGTGGTGACCGGGGAACCGTCGTATGCCTGCGCCGACGAAGCGGCCGAAGCGGTTCGTGCCGCTGTCGGCATGGCGACCCGCGCCTGGGCCGGCATCGACCGCTCGATCCTGCTGGAACTCTCCGGCGGGCTGGATTCCTCGGTGGTCGGCATCGGCCTGAAGGACAGCGGCGCCGAGGTGGCGTGCTGCACCCTGGTGACGCCGGTGCCGGGCGCTGACGAGCGCCGTTACGCCCGCCAGGTGGCAGCGCTCATCGACGCACCGCTGGACGCCCAGACCATGGGCCTGGAATCGGCGACGCATGATTTCGACATCGATCCGTGCACGACGACGCCGCGGGTCGGGATGCTGCAGCACGTCACCGATACGATCATGGCGCAGGCCCGGCGCCGCCACGGTGCGGCCAGCTTCTTCTCCGGTGGCGGGGGCGACACCGTCTTCTGCTACCTGACCTCCGCGGCACCGGCGGCGGATGCATTGCGGCAGAAAGGGGCGGCGCAGGCACTGCGTGCCATCCACGACCTGGCCGGACTGCACCAGTGCACGGTCTGGAAGGCCGCACGGCTTGCCCTGCGCAAACTGATGCGGCCGCCCGCGCCGGCCTGCACCATGGCCGATGCCTTCCTCGCGCCCGGGCCCGCCCCATGCGCGCCCGACCCGCACCCGTGGCTGGACATGCCCGCTCGCGCCCTTCCGGGTGAACGCGAGCGGATCTTCGCGCTCGCAGCGACCCAGATCTACCGCGATTCCGCGCCGCGCGGGATGCATGCGCACCTGCGGCTGCCGCTGCTGTCGCAGCCGGTGATGGAAGCGACATTGCGGGCACCCAGCTGGATGTGGATCGCCGGCGCGCAGAACCGTTCCATCGTGCGCCAGGCCTATGCGGGCATGCTGCCACACGCGATCCTCGCACGCCGCAGCAAGGGCTCGTTCAGTGCGTACATCGGTGCGCTGCATGCCCGCCACGCGCCACGCCTGCACGCCTACCTGCGGGAGGGCGTGCTGCATGCGCAGGGCATCGTCGACGTTCCGTCCCTGGACCGGTTCTTCGCGCGGGGGCCCGGTCCGCGTGACCGTGCGATCGGGCGCATCCTGGACCTGTGCGCGGTGGAAAACTGGGTGCGCCGGCAATCCTAGTCGGGCGCCTGCCCCGGCGACGCCGCGCCCCGCCTGTCCGCCATCATCCGCCAGCGCGCGTACTGCCCCGCCTTGGCGGGCTTCGGGTCCTCGAAGCCCAGCAACCAGAAGCGGAACCAGTCCAGGTTGCGCTCATACACCGCCAGCTTGTGCCGGGGCTGGAACTTCTGGTGCGCTTCGTTGGGGTACACATACAGGTCCGCGCGCCGGTCACGGATCAGCGGCACCGCATAGTCGAGCGTATGCAGGTATTCCTGCTCCGGCAGCTGCATCAGCACCGGGATGTGAATACGGTCCAGGTTGAACGCCGGCGACAGGCGTTTCCATTGCGCGGGTGTCGCCGCCGGATCGCCCAGCTGCCAATAGGTGCGCAGGCGTGAGAAGAACGGCTCGCCCGACAGGCTCATCAGCGTGTAGGCAAGCGGCGAGAAGGCGATGCTGCTGACCGAAGCGGCGGACACCGTATGCGAGTGCATCGCCATCCACAATGTCACCTCGGTGCCGTAGCTGAGCCCGCCCATGCCCACATTCCCGGGCTCGATCTCGCCGCGTGACGACAGCAGCGCGATGGCGCTCTCGATCGCCGAGCGGCCGATCTCGAACCGGGTAACCGCATCCAGCACGCTGGGGGGCGCGTTGATGCACAGCGCCGATATGCCATGGCCCGCCAATGTCGCCAATGGCCACTCGTCGCCGACACCCCCACGCACGAAGCCCGAGCACCGGTAGTAGGTGAGGAACAGCGGCGCGGGCTCGCCGGCGGCGCGCCGGGCCGGGAAGTACAGCCCGTTGAACCGGCGCCCTGCCGCGTCCTGCCAGTGCAGCCGCTGCACCGGCACGCTGGCCATGTCCGCCGCCAATGCCGCGTTCGGATCGAACAGCACGCGCCGGTCGCCCGAGTCCAGGTCGACCCGTTCCAGCCGGGGCGGATGGCGGGCGTCGGCGGCCACGCACACCAACGCCGCCGCCGACGCGGCGCAGGTGCCGGGGACCCCACGCCCGCCGTTCATCAGCCCGGAGGTACGCACCACCGGGAGCACGCGGCCGGACGTGACGTTCCAGCGAAAAATGGACTGGGCCTGGCTGTCGTCCGCGTCGGTCACCGTGAACAGCACCTCATCGTGTCCCGGACGCCACTGGATGGCGGTGATCGGCTTGCCGGTACACAGCGCGTCGCGGCACTGCACCGGCCGCGCGCCCTTGCCCGCCGCCAGCACCGACAATGCCACCTCCGGCCGCGGCCCCACCCCCTGCCACTCGGTCACGTGGACCAGCATCGCGACGCGGGCGGCGTGCGCGTCCCAGGCCAGCTTCCAGGCCTTGAACGGCGCCACCCGCGCATGCGCTGGCGACACAGGCGGCGCCGCCCCGCCGCTCACCTCGCGCGTGTTCCCCGTGGCCAGGTCGAGCGCGCGCCAGCGGTCGGCAACACCTGCCAGCAACGGCGAACGGATCACGTCGCCGCCGTGCAGGCGCTGCGTGGCGGCACGCCCATCAAGGCGCCCGGACCGGTACAGCGGCTGGCCCAGCGCGACGGTTGCGTCGATATGGATGCCGTTGTCGTACTCGGCCTGCTCGGCATCGCGCACCTGCTGCCGGGTGGCACCCACGCGGTAGCGGAGCGAGTGCCCATCGGCGGCCAGCCGGAAGCCACGCACGTCCGCCGCGTCGCGTGTCACCGCGCGCGCCCCGGAACCGTCGGCGCGGGCACGCCAGACCGCGACACGACCGTCGAGCAGGGCCCGGTAGTAGAGGAAGCGGCCGTCCGGCGACCACGTCACCCCGGCCGGCGCCAGCGATGCCCCGTCCGATTCGCGCAACGGCTGGCCGCCCTCGCCCACCCTGCGCGCGGGTGCGCTGGCGTCCAGCGGCTGCACATACCAGGTGGTGTCGTGGGTATTGCGCTCGACCGAGGGCTGTTGCAGCCGGAACGCCACCCGGCTGCCGTCGGGTGAAACCGCCAGTTCGCCGAGGTCGGCGACTTCCACCAGCTGGCGGGGTGACACGCCCTGCGCATTCGCCGCTGCGCTGAGCAGCAGCGCTGCCACCGCCGGCGCACACAGGCGGCGGGCCCGCTTCATCAATGGATGCATTGTTGGACTCTCCCCATGGAGCCAGGCGCCATCCGGCTCACCAGTGCGCGGATACGGTGATGCTGGCGTAACGCCCGATCGCCGATGCGTTGGTCGAGTCGTACGGCACGTCGGTCGGCGCCAGCGGCCGGTACAGCGGCGGCGCGCGATCGAACAGGTTCTGCACCGACACCCCGATCTCGAAGCCGGGGCCGGTGCCGCCGCGGCGCGCCGTGGCGTACTGCAGGGCGAGGTCGAAGGTGTTGAACGAAGCCAGGTCCTGGCGCAGTGCCGGGTAGCTCACGCCACCGGTGTGATTGGCGAACGAGGACACCGTGAACCCAGCGGCGGTCCACACCAGCCCCAGGCGGCCGCGCACCTTGGCCGGATAGAAGATCGTCCCCGCCAGGTCGAACGCTGCCTGCCCGGGCGTGTTCTGCTGGGCACTGTCCAGCCAGCTCGCCGAACCACGCAGGTCCAGGCGGCCCCGGCCCAGCGCGCGCCCGTACGACCCGGACAGGTCCAGTCCCCGGATCCGCTGCGTCCTGGCGTTGACGTATTCGCCGCGCCCGATCACCACCACCGTGTCCGGATCGTAGGGTTTGCCGGTCCAGTTGTAGAAGCCACCGGCGTAGGTGGCCAGCAGGGCGGCCTGCTGTTCGCGCGTGGGCGCGAAATCGAGGAACTCGGCCACCGCCGGGTCGCTCAGCACCTGGCCGAAGGCCGCGAACGGCTGCACCACGCGTTCGCGATAGTCGATGTCGAACCAGGTCAGGTCGGCCTGCAAACCGGGCACGCGCTCCGGATGGAACGCCAGCGACACGCTGCGCGTGGTCGCCCTTTCCGGACCGAGCCGCGGGTTGCTGCCCCAGGACAGCAGCACCGCGTCATCGGCCCTATAGCCGGTGCCGCCGATCATCGACGGTGGCACCAGGTACGCCACCAGGTTGCCATAGCGCTCGTTCAGCGTCGGCGCCTTGAACGACCTGCCCCACGACGCCTTGAGCGTGACGTCGCGGCCGGGCGCGTAGATCAGGCCCAGCTTGGGCGTGGTTACCCGGCCAAAGCTGTCGTAGTCCTCCATCCGCGCGGCGGCCGTCAGTTCCAGCCGCCGCGCGAACGGCACCGCCATGCTGGCGCCAATCAGGGGGACACTGGTTTCCGCGTAGGCAAACCTGCTGCTGTCCTCGCTGTGCGCCTGGGTACCGGCCAGGAGATTCCGGTTGACCAACTCATTGCTGCGATAGCCCGCGCCGACCGCCAGCCTGGCCTCGCCCGCGCCCAGTTGCAGCAGCGGCCCCTCCGCACTGATTTCATACGAGCGGCTTTCATTGCAGCGGCACACCCCCGATACCAGCCGTGGCGTGCCGCCGCCGTTGGCCACCAGCCACGCCCGCCCGGTGTTCTGGTCGCGCGCACGCACGGCCCCGGCCTGCAGGGTCCACCCGTGCGCCAGGCCGATCTCCAGCGACGGTGCCAGGAACCATGCCGTGCCGTCCGACCGCTGGTCGTAGTAGAGCCCCCGGCCAGTCTGGTAATAGACCTGGTCGCGCTCGGTCCGCAGCGCATCCAGGCGCAGCTCGGTGCTCTCGCCCAGCCACTGGTAGCCACTCAGCAGCGCACTGCGCGTGGTGCCACCGGGGTAGAGCACGAACGGCCGGGCCATGTGCTGCGTATACGACCGCTCGCTGGCATTGATCGGATCGATGCGGGTATGGCGATAGGTGGCGATCAGGCCACCGTCGTTCCACACCGCGCCGGCGGTCGCGTCGTACTCACGCGTGTCCAGGCCACCGTCGCCGGCGCGTCCATAGCGCGCGCTGACCACGCCGCCGTCCATGTCGCGCTTCAACACCACGTTGCCGACACCGGCCACCGCGTCCGAGCCGTAGATCGCGGACGCACCATCGGCGACGATGTCGATGCGCTCCACGGCCGCGAGCGGAATCGCGCTGATGTCCACCGCCTGCATCAACCCGCCATAGGCCAGGCGGCGGCCATTGAGCAGCGTCAACGTCGCGTCCGGGCCGATCCCACGCAGGTTGAGGCTGGAGCCACCGCCCGCGTTCTGGTTGTAGAGGTTGCCCGACCCGGTCGCGCTGACGACCCCCGGGTTCTGCCCACCATTGAAGTTCTGCGGCAGGCTGCGCACCACCTCGCCCAGCGTACTGAAACCCTCCTGGCGGATCTGCTCGCTGTCGATGGCGATCACCGGCGAGGGCGTGGTGCCACCGCGGATGCGGGTGCCGGTGACGGTCACCGTCTCCAGTTCGGTCGTCGCGTCGGCCGGTGGTGTCGCCGCCGCGGCGGCCGCGCGCGGCGCACCGGCGCCCTGCCCTGCTTCCTCGTCCACCGGCGGGGCCTGCCGCGGCGTGGCGCCCTGCCCTGCGCCCGGCGCGGCGCGGGCCGCGCCTGCCTCGCGCGCCGGGGCGGTGCCGGCCTGGCCATAGAGCGTTGCGAACAGGGCGATGGAAATGGCGTTGCGTAAAGCGCGGGTCTTCATGCTGCGTCCTTTGGTTTCCATGGTGGGTACTCGGTGCTGCGGTGCTGCTGTCCCGCAGCCCGGACGGTGGCCGGTGCGGCGGGCACGCAATGCCGGCGCACAAGCGGCCGCGCGCCATGGCAGCGGCGCGCACCGGCGGTGCGGACGAATTGCAGGTGGTGTTTCCCGTGGCCCTGTGCGGCGGCGGTGTGCGCGCCGTCGCGGCGCGGTTGCGTTGCCGCCCGCGCTTCCGCCGAGGGAGCGGAAGCGACATGCACGCATTGCGTTCATTCATTAACCCGGTGCGCACACTACGTTTAACGTAGTATCGGTGTCAAGCGCCCTTCCGGAAGCTTCCATGCACCGAAGCCCGGGATGTACACGGCCTTGTCCGAGAAGAGAGAGCTCCCCGTCTACAGCGTGCGTCTGCGCGAAGCGCGGGAGACCTATGGCATTTCGCAGCGCAATCTCGGCATCAAGGCCGGGCTGGACGATTTCGTCGCCAGCACCCGCGTCAACCGCTACGAAACCGGCGTCCACCAGCCCGACCTGCAGACCCTGCAGCGCATCGCCGAGGTACTCGACCTACCGGTGGCGTACTTCTTCGCCGAGGACGACGCGCTGGCCGAATTGATCAAGCAGTACGGGCGCGGGAAGCACGGGAAAGGCTGATCGCCGATACTGCGGCGCGTCGTTTCCCTACAGTCCCGTGCGGCAACTTCCTACGTCGTGTAGCGCACTTTCCCGACGGCTCCGCATCAACGCTTCCCCTGCCACCCACGCGCCCGCTGGCGTGCCGCACGCTACCCTGTCGCCCCGCACCGCCCCGCATCACCGGTTTATCCCGCCATGACCGCCTGCTCCCACCGCGTCCAGGGCCTCAACAACGACGAGGTGCCCGCCGACTGGCCCGCCATCGCCCCGCACGAGATCGCCTGGCTGGCCGGGCGCTTCGCGCAGCTGCGCGGCGCGACCGCCGCGCAGTGGCACAGCCCGCGGCCGCTGTCGGCCGCGGCGCTGGTGGAAACCGCCGCCGGGCGCGTGTTCGTCAAGCGCCACCACCACAGCGTGCGCGACGCCGCCACGCTGGGCGAGGAGCACCGCTTCATCGCGCACCTGGCCGCCGCCGGCGTGCCGGTGGTGCAGGTGCTGCGCGACCACGACGGTGCCACCGCGGTCGAACACGACGGCTGGACCTACGAACTGCACACACCGGGCAACGGCGAGGACCTGTACCGCGACGCGGTGTCATGGACACCGTTGACCAACGTCGCCCAGGCACGCGACGCCGGGCGCATGCTGGCGCGCCTGCACCAGGCCGCCACCCGCTACCACGCCCCGCAGCGCGGCACCCACCTGCTGGTGGCGCGCGACGATCTGATCCGCAGCCACGACCCCATCGCCGCACTCAAGGCCGACCTGGACAACCGCCCCGGCCTTGCCCGCTACCTGGCGCGCATTCCGTGGGAGGAACAACTACGCAGGACCGTGCTGCCCTGGCATGCGGGCCTGGCCGAGCGCCTGCGCGACGAACCGCGGCTGTGGGCGCACAACGACTGGCACGTTTCTAACCTGCTCTGGCAGGGCGACACGGTGAGCACCGTGCTCGACTTCGGCCTGGCCTCGCCCACCGGCGCGCTGTTCGACCTGGCCACCGCCATCGAACGCAACGCGGTCGCCTGGCTGGAGCTGGAACGCGGCGCGCAGGCCGTGCGCATCGACATCGCACTGGCGCTGCTCGACGGCTACCGCCAGCTGCTGCCGCTGTCCGCCGCGCGCATGCACCTGCTGGCCGACCTGCTGCCGGTGGTGCACCTGGACTTCGCGCTGTCCGAAGTGGAGTACTTCGAAGGCGTCACCGGCTCCACCGCCAACGCCGACGTCGCCTGGCAACCGTTCCTGCTCGGCCACGCGCAATGGTTCGGCAGCGCCGAAGGCCAGGCGCTGTTGGCGGCGCTGCACGCGGCAGCCTGAATCCGCATGCGGGGCAAGCCCCGCATCTACGGAGTGCGGACCATGCAAGGCAAACCTGCCCCATGGAGCGCGGCGCCGCGGGAACCCACACCCGTAGGTGCCGGGCTTGCCCGGCACAAGGTTATGGAATGCCGGTTGGCTGGACATCCCCAGTCGAGTTGGTCGAACACCGAAGCCGGTTGAACTGACCGGCGAACTGAGTAGGGCGTCCTTTCACTGCACCGGCGGCAAGCGACCCATCGCGGACATGGGTGCCGTCGCCGAACCTGCCGCCGGGTCCGGCTATACGGTCGGCTTGTTAGCCGGACCCGATTAACCCTAAGCTCAAGCTGTATCAAGGCGGCAGCGAACCATACGATGCGCCATGGATAAGTCGTATAACCGGACCCACGAGTCCGGCTATTGGATAGTTAGGCGGCCATGAGAAATTACATCGCACTTGCAGCTCTCCTCTGGTCAGCCACCGCCTGCTCCACAATGCCAGCCGGTGGCGCGAAGAAGGCCGCGGTGTTGGCGCCCGCGCCAGCCCAAGTGACGGGTCGGTGGCAGTTTCGTGTGGCCGGGAAAGACGGGGTCCGGGAGCCGGTAGTCACGCTCACCAAGGAGCCTGCAAAGACCTGCCAATCGGGTGATTGGCTCAAGGCCGTAGTCGTCTCTCCGGGCAGCTTGGCCTTCTCGCAACCCGCCTACACTTACTCAAACGGCCGGCTTGAACTCCTCCTGTCGTCCGAACTCTGCGATGCATACACTTCGCTTGTCGGGAACGTATCTGACGGGCGCTTCAGTGGCACGCATGTGTCGGATGGCCTGTTCGGCAGCATCGAGCATGGCAAGGTCACTGGGGTGCGCCAGCCGTAGTCGCTGGCCGTGCGCATCGACATCGCACTGGCGCTGCTCGACGGCTATCGCCAGCTGCTGCCGCTGTCCGCCGCGCGCATGCATCTGCTGGCGGACCTGCTGCCGGTGGTGCACCTGGACTTCGCGCTGTCCGAAGTGGAGTACTTCGAAGGCGTCACCGGCTCCACCGCCAACGCCGACGTCGCCTGGCAACCGTTCCTGCTCGGCCACGCGCAATGGTTCGGCAGCGCCGAAGGCCAGGCGCTGTTGGCGACGCTGCACGCGGCAGCCTGAATCCGCATGCGGGGCAAGCCCCGCATCTACGGAGTGCGGACCATGCAAGGCAAACCTGCCCCATGGAGTGCGGCGCCGCGGGAACCCACACCCGTAGGTGCCGGGCTTGCCCGGCACAAGGTTATGGAATGCCGGTTGGCTGGACATCCCCAGTCGAGTTGGTCAAACACCGATGCCGGCTGCACTGGCCGGCGATACCGACGAACTGAGTAGGGCGTCCTTTCACTGCGCCGGCGGCAAGCGACCCAGGGCGGACATCTGTACTGCTACCGGAACGAGCTTGCCGTGATAAATGAGCCCATCGGTGGATCCGGTTATACGCTGGCTTGTTAGCCGAACCAAGCCACCCTAAGATCGAGGTATCGCAAGAGAAAAGCTCGCCATACGGTGCTTTGTAGACAAGTCGCATAACCTGACCCGTGGGTCCGTCTATTCGGTAGTTAGGTGCCAATGGAATTCGAGTCGATACGTCCAGTTCTTAGCGGTGTGACTGGTGGCATCATTGCCACATGGCTCACCTCTCGCTGGTCTCGTCGGCTGCCTTCAAGGCACAACGGAAAGTCACGCGACGCGCTTCTTCGGCAACATCGTCCTGCTATCTGGACGGCCAACACTCTCTTCTTTCTCGGCCTTATCTTCGGTGTCGCCCTGTATCGGATCGGCGGCTTCGACAACACCGACTGGCGACCACTCGGGCTTGGTTTCGGCCTTGCGTCTGTTTTGCCACTTCTGGCCATCT
This sequence comes from Stenotrophomonas sp. Steno-Z10-HUANG, assembly GCF_056393075.1. Classification (NCBI taxonomy): domain Bacteria; kingdom Pseudomonadati; phylum Pseudomonadota; class Gammaproteobacteria; order Lysobacterales; family Lysobacteraceae; genus Stenotrophomonas; species Stenotrophomonas sp. Steno-Z10-HUANG. Next base: position 104,729 of record NZ_JBWJPA010000001.1, on the reverse strand, counting down.
TCATAGTGTCTATCCTCTCCGGGAGAGACCCGCGGGAAGGATACGTTGCCTTCTCATTTGGTCAGGGCATGCCTCTCTGGGCTACCTACGGTTTACTTGGCGCAGGCTCGGTTGCTTTTGTGTTTGCACTTGCTAGCCTTGGCACCTAGCAATTCATTCAAGCCGACGCCGCTTCACGGGGCGGCTTAACTCAAGCGTCAGGGGGCAGGTGGTGATCTCCGCAACTCGCAAAGCCGGCCTGCAGGCATTCGCTATCGGCACGGCGGTCAGTATTGTGGGTGGCTGGCTAGCCGTCACCTATGATCTGTGGCGCTTCAAACCGTTTGGTTGGCTTTACGCGCTTCCGGTCGCGCTTGCCATGATTGGGCTAGGCCAAGCAGGTACTGGCGTGCCCTTCCGCGACCTTGCAGCAAAGTGGGATTCGCTCAAGGGCTGGCAGCGCGGCGTGTTAGGCATAACCATTCTCGCAGCGTTCTCCGCCCTGCTATTCGGCATACTTGCGGCGGCAATCGTTTCCGGGGTGGTTTAACCACCCCCTAACAGTTCATTCAAGCCGACGCCGCTTCACGGTGCGGCCTGATTCAGGGGTTAAGTGGCAATGATGCAAGGCGAAGTCTTGGAGATTGACGATTTCGTTGCTATCACTGACAACGGAGTCTTTCCTGTTCGCTTGACAATAGTCCACGATTCATCAGGTTTCCTTCTCATCAGTAATTCGTCAACTGGTGGAGCTGCATTCAATGGAGACACTTGGCACAGCTCACTCACTGAAGCATTCGCCCAAGCAAAGTTTCAGTTTGGCGTTTCACAGGACAGGTGGCGCGCGGCTGCCACCTAACAATTCGTTCAGGCCGATCGCTTCGTTGCCGCGTCAATGCGTGGCACATTATCACTTCGCCTCGGCCACAAATCGGCCCGGCTTAACTCAGGTGTTCTGAACGACCGCTCCTGGCCGATCTCTGCCGGTGACCAAACCCGCAGTCCGCCGGAGCGCTTCTACTGCGTCCAACTCGCTGGCGGCGGCGTCCAGTCCGATGGCAGAGCTTTCCAGCTCCTTGGCTGCACGTACGGGGCTTCGCCGGGAGAGCTCCATGCGGGGCGAGCCCCGCATCTACGAGATGCGAGGCCCCATGCGCGCAAGCACCCCCCAACCCACCCACGGGCCAAGCCGCGCCATTTGTGGTCAAATACGCGCCTGAAGCGGGGGTGCCTGGGCTTGTCCAGGCTGAGAGAGTCCCTTGGAACCTGATCCGGTTTGCACCGGCGTAGGGAGCTTTGAGCAGCAGGCACACCGCCTTAGTGGCCGGTCGCGCGTGCGCGCCTTCGCTTCGTCTCCCCCTACGGCTGATGACGAAACGAATGAACCGCTGCCCCTCCCTTTCGCTGTTGACCGCCGCGCTGGCCGCGGCCCTGCCGCTGCACGCGCACGCCCTGGACACCGCCGCCGAGCGCTCGCCCACCGAGCTGGCTGCCGTGCGTGTACAGGCCAAACAACCCGGCGCAAAGGAGCCGCAGTCCAACAGCTTCGGCAGTGGCGACTGGAAGAACACCCCGGCCTCGATCAGCGTGCTGGACCGCGGGCTGCTCGACCGCCGCGTGGTGCGCACGCTGTCCGAGCTGGCCGACAACGATGCCTCGCTGGGCGACAGCTACGCGCCGGTGGGCTACTACCAGAACGTCGCCATCCGCGGCTTCGCGCTGGACACCGCCACCGGCTACCGCTTCAACGGCCTGAGCATCGCCGGCGAACAGCGGCTGGCGCTGGAGAACGTGCAGCAGGTGGAAATCCTCAAGGGCGAGGCCGGGCTGGCCGCCGGGGTGATCGCCCCGGGCGGCGTCATCAACTACGTGGGCAAGCGCCCGGCCGAGGTGCGCAACGTCACCCTGGGCACCGACGCCGAAGGCTCGCGCTACGCCGCCATCGACATGGGCCACTGGCTGACGCCGCGCATCGGCGTGCGCTTCAACGCCGCCTGGGACAACAGCCACTCCTACATCGACCATGCCGACGGCCGCCGCAACTTCTACGCGCTGGCCACCGACTGGCTGATCGGCGAACGCGGCAAGCTGGAGGTGGACGCCAGCTACCAGACCAGCGCGCAGCGCTCGGCCTCGGGCTACCAGCTGCTGGGCGCCAGCGCGCTGCCGCAGCACGTGGACCGCACGCAGATGCTGGGCTACCAGCGCTGGCAGAAGCCGGTGGGCATCGACAGCACCAACCTCAGCGCACTGCACACCTACGATTTCAGCCCGGCGTGGCAGTCGCGCGTGTCGGCCAGCCACAGCCGCTCGGTGATCGACGACAACGTCGCCTTCGCCTACGGCTGCTACTACGCCCAAGCCTGCTGGGATGGCAGCGTGCCGGGCAACTACTTCGCGCCCAACGGCGACTACGACATCTACGACTACCGCAGCCCCGACGACACCCGCCGCAACCAGCAGCTGCGCGCCGAACTGCGCGGCCGCTTCGCCACCGGCGCGGTCGGGCACCAGCTGGTGCTTGGCGCCGACTACTTCCACCGCAGCGTGGACAAGCGCCGCAACGTCAACGCATACGTCGGCACCGGCAACATCCATGACCCCGCGGTGCCGCAGTTCGAGCCCTCGCCGCTGCAGCCGGGCCCCTCCGTGCGGCGCGTGGACAGCCGCCAGAAGGCGCTGTTCGTGCTGGACCGCATGCAGCTGGCCGACAACTGGCAGTGGCTCGCCGGCGGCCGCTTCGTGCGCCTGGACGAGCGCGCCTGGGACAAGCGCGGCAACCCCGAGCGCGACAGCCGGGTGTCGCACTTCCTGCCGCAGACCGCGCTGATCTGGAGTGCCAACCCGCAGCTCAACCTGTACGCCAGCTACGTGCGCGGCATCGCCCTGGGCCAGGAAGCGCCGTTCTGGACCAGCAACGAAGGCAGCTTCCTGCCGTCGGTGCTGTCACGCCAGCTGGAAGTGGGCGCCAAGTACACGCCCACCGACGCGCTGACCCTGGGCGCGGCGCTGTTCCGCATCAGCCGGCCGTTCCAGTACGCCAAACCGGACGCCAGCGACTACGGCTACACCTTCGTGCAGGAAGGCCAACAGACCCACACCGGGCTGGAACTGAGCGCGCGCGGGCGCGTGGGCGACAACCTGCAGCTCAGTGCCAGCGCCAGCGTGCTGCGGGCGCGGGCGCGCGGCACCGGCACCCCGGCCTACGAAGGCCACCCGCTGATCAACGTGCCCACCACCCGCGCCAGCGTGCACGCCGACTACGCGCTGCCGTGGGTGCCCGGGCTGGGCGTGACCGGCGGCTGGCGCTTCGCGTCTTCCAACGTGGCCACCGCCGACGGCCGCGTGCGCGCCCCCGCCTACGGCGTGGTCGATGCCGGCCTCCGCTTCAGGCATGAACTGCACGGCCGCACGCTGGACTGGAACCTGAGCGTGGACAACGTGTTCAACCGCTTCTACTGGCGCGACACCGGCAGCAGCTCGGGCGACTACTACCTGTTCCCGGGCGCCCCCCGGCAGGCGCGGCTGACGGTGAGCTTCGCGCTATGAACCCGGCCCTGCTGGAATGGTCGGCGGTCATCGCCAGCGCCCTGGGCGTGTGGCTGATGGCGCAGCGGCGCATGCTGGCCTGGCCGGTGGGGCTGGTGTCGGTGGGCCTGTACGCGCTGGTGTTCTTCGAGGCGCGGCTGTATTCGGACATGCTGCTGCAGGGCGCCTTCGCCGCGTTCCTGGGCTACGGCTGGGCCACCTGGCACCGCCAGGACAAGCCCGACGGCCGCGTCGCCATCGCCCCGCTGGCCATGCAAGCCGGCGCCCGCGACCTGACCATAGGCGTGGCCTTCGGCCTGGCCCTGGGCGCGGCCATGCACACCTGGACCAACGCCGCCCTGCCCTGGCTGGACGCCATGCTCGCCGCGCTCAGCCTGGTGGCGCAGTGGTGGCAGGCGCGCCGCCACGCCGCGGCATGGTGGCTGTGGATCGTGGTGGACGTGGTCTACGTGGGCATGTACCTGGTGAAAGCGCTGCACGCCACCGCCGCGCTGTACCTGGTGTTCGTGGCGCTGGCGGCCACCGGCCTGCATGCGTGGAAGAAGGAGCAGAAACGGGCTCGGGCACACGCGCCGGCATCGCTTCCCTGACCCGTCAAACGCCCTCGTTTGCCGGCGGCCATCGATGCACGGGTGGCCGCCGGCGGGCGACAGGCCGCCCTGGTTGGCACAGGGAAGGGTAGCGGCGCTCCAAGGGAGGCCGCACTCAGTGCTCCAGTTCGCAGTGCAGCTCGATGCGGTTGCGGCCAGCGCTCTTGCCGCGGTACAGGGCGACGTCGGCCTGGCGCATGGCCTGCTCCAGCGAGGCTTCCCCGATGAAGCCGTGCGAGACGCCGATGGTCACCGTGCAATGCACCCCATTCCGGCGCGCTCCCTGCGACATGGATTTCTGCTCGATGGCGCTGCGCACACGCTCGGCCACCTGCAGCGCAGACGCGCTGTCGGACTCCAGGCAGATGGCGGCGAACTCCTCACCCCCCAGCCGGCAGACCAGGTCGCCCTTGCGCACCGCCCCGCGCAGGGCGTCGGCGACGCCACACAGCACGGCATCGCCGATGTGGTGGCCATGGGTGTCGTTGATGCGCTTGAAGTGGTCGATATCGATCAGCAGCAGATGCGCGGTACCAGCCCCGCGCCGGAAGTGAGTGTTCAGCGCCGCATCCAGGCCGCGGCGGTTGAGCAGCTGCGTCAACGGGTCGCGCGCCGCCGTGGCACGCAGCGCATCGCTCATGCGCCGCAACACCAGCCACACGATCAACGGCGGCAGAATCGTCGCCAGCGAGCACATGTAGACGTAGAAGACCATCTGGAACTGGCTGTCCATGCGCAGCGCCTCCAGCCCGCCCCCGAGCAGCTTGGCGAACTTCATGGCGTTGAGCACGCTGATGCCGCTGATCAGGCAGACGAACAACACCATCTCGCCACGTAGATCCCGCGCGAAGCTGCGCATGCCACGGAGCAGCACCAGCACCATGCCGGCGAACAGCACCGCACAGGTGGCCGCGAGCAGGGCATAGCGCCCCACCGGCCCCCAGACCGCCTGCGCCAGCCCCTGCAGGGCGACGTAGCCCAGCGCCACGGCCAGCAACGGCCGCAGCAGCGGCGCCGAACGCCCGAAGAAGCGCAGCCCACCCACGCAATACGCCACCGGCGCACACAGCGTGAGCATGTGGTTGGTCACGCTCATCCAGCCCCAGCCCTGCGTACCCTCCAGCAACTGCAGCACATACGCCCCGCCCAGCATGAGGTTGCCCAGCGCGAACACTTCCATCCCCATCCGGTCGCCTTCCAGGCGCCGGCTGATGAGCAGGAACATCACGGCAAAGCACAGCAGGTGGACGCAGAGCATGCCGACCAGGAGGGTTGCGATCATCGGGTGGTTCGAAGTTGGAGGGACAAGACCGGGGGCAGATTCGAGTGGTGAGTGGCTCACCTGCCGGCACGCAACGTTCGTTGCAGTGAACGTATCCGCTCACAGGCCGCGCGCCATGGCGGCGGCACGCATTGCGTGCAATGCCGCAATTACTATCGGCATGCGCTGGCGTTCTTTGAACACTCATCGGGACATCAGGATCAGAGCCGAGTTTCCAGAACAGCGACATGCGCCCCTTGGGCATCATTCTGGTGCGCATCGCCCCACCGGCGCACGGCGATCGGGCGGAAAGCAGGGGGGGGCGCCTCCGTGAGACGGCGGCTGCGCAGGCTTTTTCGTTTCAGAATCGTAAAGAAACCGCCTGCACTCCTCCGCGCCTATTCCTTGCGAAACAGGATGTTACAAGGGGCCCGGCCCCGAATTTATCGACCGGGAATCGTAAAGAAACCGGTCCACACCCAGGCCGTACCGAGCCGCCCGCGACAGCCTCATGTGCAACCGCGGGCAGGGGCAACGTGGTGCAGACCTCGACCCACCTGGGGCAATCGGGCATGGTGTGGGGCAGCTTATGCCCCAGGAATCGTATGGATACCGTTCCCGCGCCAGCAGCACCTAATACGCCCACCGCAACGGTGGCGCCCACGGTCGATGCGGTAATAGCCCCGCAGGGGCTCACCTTCCCCGCGCTCAACGCGGCACTGGATGACTACCTGGCGCGAACGGATGGCCCCAAAGCCGGCGCCTGGGAACGCTGGTCGCTGATTGCCGGCATCGCCGGTGCCGGGCTGGCCATGTTGCTGGGCAGCGTTCTTTCCGGGAAGGCCGGGGTTGTCGTCACCCAGTTGGGGCTCGCCGTAGAACTCCTGGGCCTTGGCACTTCGCTGTGCCTGCGGATACGCCGGGAGTGGCGCCAGTTCCGAGAGGCTCGCCGCGAACACGCGCGGGAGATCGAGGAGGGATATACGCAGTACCAGCAACTTGTCCAGCAGGTGCGCGCCTTTCCGTTGGAACAGCGCCGCCGGCGCCTGCGCTACATCCGTGACCGGCGAACCACCATGCATGAGCGCCTGGGCTTGTTCACCGGTGGAATGGAGCGGTTGGGGGTACTGCCGCTGCTCGTGGCGCTGTACCTGCAGTTCAAGGACTGGCGCTTGGGCAACTGGAACGCGTTTGCCAACATCACCCTCGTGCAAGGTGCCTTGGCCTTCTGGATCCTCGTCGCCTATGCACTTTCCTGGTACCTGGTGCACCTCCGCGCCCGGGTGCAGGCCTACGAGCTGCTCCTGGCCGAAGCCAATGCACAGGACGGCGAGTAGCCACAAATAGTGTTTCTTCGACTGTTGCGGTGCCCCTTTTGCGATGACAGGCAGGGACATGGCTGACAACACGAACCAACCAAAGCAGCTCGCCCTGTTACTGGCCTTGCTATTCCTGCTGGCCTGGGCCCTGCCAGCGACAGCCGCCGACGTCTGGGTGAACACCAGCACCGGCGTTTACCACTGCCCCGGCGGGCAGTATTACGGTGCCACCAAACGCGGCCGCTTCATGTCCGAGCGCGAGGCAGCGCAGCATGGGTACCGCGCCGCCTATGGCCGCACCTGCACACCCGGCGAGGCCGCCACCGGCCGGCAGCAGGCCATCCAACAGCTCACGCAATCGGCCACCCACGCCGCGCCCGCCGCCACCCGCGTCTGGATCAATACCGGCTCGCATGTCTACCACTGCCCCGGTACGCGCTACTACGGCGCCACCAAGCAAGGCCGGTACGCCACGCAAGCCGAGGCCGTCGCCAGCGGCAACCGGCCAGCGTATGGCGCGCGCTGCAATTGATATGGGCGCATCGCCCGCCTGCTACCCTGAATGGGGTAAATGATTGGGGGCAGACATGACCAACGCGGTACTCACCACATCCGAAAGCTCTGCCTACGACGATCAAATCGAGCGCCACTACCATTTCCCAGCCACCTATCTGAGGCAAGCGCAAGCCGCCATAGGCGACTTCATCCTCTACTACGAGCCACGCCGAACCACGGGACCGCATAGCGCCACAGGGCGCCAAGCCTATTTCGCCATGGCACGGCTCACCGCGGTTGAGGCGGATCCGCGCTCACCGGACCACTACTACGCGCGCATCTCCGAGTTCATGGAGTTCGACCGTGCTGTCCCCTTCAGGGAGAACGGCCACTACTACGAATCCATACTCAAGAAGGACGACGGGAGTACTAACAAGGGCGCATTCGGGCGCTCGGTGCGCAACCTACCACTCAACGAGTTCGCCGCCATCGTGCAGGCGGGGTTCGCTGCCGAGCTGGAACCGTGGGAAGCCGCCATACCGGACGAGCCGATGCTCGACGTGGACCTAGCGGAGGAAGCACCGCCAGAGTACGTACCCCGCGCCATCGTCCAACACGTCATCAACCGGAAGTTCCGCGATGCGCGCTTCAGGCGCCACGTGCGCGGCGCCTATGACAAGACCTGCGCGGTCACCGGCCTGCGCCTAATCAACGGCGGCGGCCGCCCCGAAGTGGAGGCCGCCCATATCCGCCCGGTCGAGAGCGATGGGCCAGATACCGTGCGTAACGGCATTGCGCTAACCGGAACGGCGCACTGGCTGTTTGATCGTGGGCTGATGAGCTTCTCCGATGACTACGACATCCTGCTCTCGCCGCACGGCGTGCCCGACGGGCTGGACAAGCTGATCCGCCCCGAGAAGAAGCTCATCCTTCCCGACAACCCCGCATGGCGGCCGCACCCCATTTACCTCCAGTGGCACCGTCGGGAACGGTTCAAAGCCTGATAGCCTCGCAGCCCGGCGCCGCTCTGTATCCATTCAGCCCATGACATTCGGCAAAGCTACACTAGAATGGGGAAGCTGTGGCGCCCCGCCACGGCAGGGAGGCTAGAAATCGGATGAGTGTTGGACACGCGAGTGTTTCGCCCGGTGCAACCGGCAACAGGAGCATTTCCCAATCTCTGAGGTTGGAACCTGGCCGATATCATCGGCTGATGCAGGTAATTGGTCGTTTTCGGCCAGCGGCAGGGGAAGACCAGCTCGCCGAAGCTCGCGATCTGGCCGTGGAGTGGCTGCAAAAGAAGAAGAGCTGGAATGTTGGGCCTAGCCAGGTCCGCAACGATCGGCCCGTGTATTTAGAAGACGAAACAAGTACACGAGCCCTTTCAATTGAATCAGCCCCAGGCCTTTGGGCTGTGCGCCTCGATGATCCCTGCGGCCAAGTCCCTGGTCGACAGTGGCGGGTTGAGTTTGTCCTCGTTGAAATGCCGGGCGAAGAAGCGCCTGCCTTCGGCTGCACGCTGAGTGTTCTTGTTCCTATTGGCAACACGGAACCGGTGAATCGTCCAGGCATTCCGGCGGTAGTCGGAATGATGGCGCGCGGCTTGGGGTTGAAGGAAGCGGGTCAACCACTCGATGGCAGCGTCTGGGAAGTGGACCGTCCTCACGAGGTGGACGAGCTAATCAACCTTATCGAGCGCCCTACGCGACCAATGTCCGTGGTGGTCGTCAGCCTTCCCCGCCAAGGAGCTCCCTTCTACGACCCCGCGAGACTTTCGACCACTCTGGCTGGACTATGTGTCGTTGCAACCGTCACACCTGATGCCGCACAGGAGCTCACAGCGCGATATGGCCGTGATCTCGGCGTTTTTGGTGACGCCCTCCGGCTGTTTCGTGTCGGCTTTGATGCCGACGTAGACGATCGATCCCGCCACCCGCTATTCCTTTCTCAGGCATGGCGGCACCGCTCCCACGCTGCGTTGGGGGTGATCAAGTCGGTGGCCATGGCTGATACCGTTTCGGGACGAGACGATAGGCGCGATATTCCTAGCTTCGGGGTCATCCGAAGCATTGCAGCGGATCAGCGAATCAAGGCCGCACTTCAGAGCGCCGATACGCTTAATGCAGCTGATGTAGAACAAGATATCGCAGCTTTACGCGATCAAGCAGAGAGCTGGGAGAAGTATGCGCTCGCGGAAGATCAGCGGGCACAGAGGGCCGAGGAGGCGCAAAGGCAGACCCTCTCCCGGCTTTATACCTACGCCAACCAGATCCGGAAACTAGAGGATGAGCTCAACGCGCTGCGAGCCACCCCTCAGACTGACTTCGATGTTCCGCTGGAGGATCTCTCCACTTGGGCTACCGAGAATTTCACAGGCCGGCTCGTAATCACCAATAGAGCCGCTCGCGCTGCAGCTGCATCGAACCACAATGAACCTCAGCTCATACTCAAGTGCGTCGAACTTCTCGCCAAGAGCTACTGGGACATGAAGGTTTACGGCGGCGCTGAAAGACAGGCAGCTTGTAAACAGCGCGAAGCTGAGCTTGGCGTACGGATTTCGCCAAGTGGCGATGCAGTGGATATGCGGCAATACGAAGCTGAGTACAGGGTTCGGTGGGAGGGGCGCGAGTACCGGCTGGACATGCACCTGGCTGGCTCAGATAGCCGAGACAGGCAACGCGGTCTGCGTATCTATTTCGCTTGGGACGATGAGCAACAGCTAGTTGTCGTCGGGCACCTTCCAACCCATCTGACAAGCACGCATACGTAAACGTTGGTCAGCTTATCGGTCTGATGGGGAAGACCCGCAGTTGCGCACGAAGGTGGCCAAGCCTCAGAGCGTCGTGCAGTTCCCGAGGTTCCCGAAGAGCAGCATCACCAACGCGCGTGGTGCCAAGGCGGTGATTCCTCCTCCGACTGCAGCGTTGGCTGCCCGGGTGGCGGCTTGCACCCATTTACGGCGATGAATCGTCTTAGCTATTGCCGGGACGATTTCAAGCACTACAGCTCCTACTCATTTGGGCACTGACTGTAGTGGCGGCCGCCGTCAGATTGAACACCAGCGCAGACGTTTACCAAAGCCTCGTGGGTAGTACTACTGCGCCACCAGATATTGGAACCTCCTGTCCGAACATGGGGCCGCGAAAATACGGGAACCACGCTGCCTACCGCTGCACCTGCACGCCAAGTGAGGCCGCCTCCGGCCGGCAGTAGGCTAATTCACCGTTGACGCGATCCATTGCTGACGCCGCGCCTGCCACCGCCGGCACGGCTGGGTCTACACGGCCTCCTACGCTTATCACTGCAAAGACACGCGCATTTACGCCCCCCCCAACAAGCCGCTATGCCAGCGACTAAACCCATCGTCAGCGGCCGTCGGCCAGCACATGGCGCTCGATGTAGCTGAAACAGGACCATGACGGGTGCACAGTACTAATTTGACTCTGACTCCGGCTTTTCGATTAGCAAACGCCCCTTCTGCGCGGTGATGCGCAGCTTGGCGCCGATGGCGAAGCCCAGCTGCTCCAGCCACAGGCCGCTCAGGCGCAGGTGCGGAACGGGCTGGTCGCCGCCGTGGCCGTGGGCGCCGGGGTAGTACGTACAGCTGACAGTGCATTGCCGGGGCTGGCGTGGGCGGCGGGGTGCACTTAGGCGGCCGCGGCGGGCGGGGAGCGGATCGGGTTGCAGGTCGGGCGGCGGCAGGGGCGGCAAGGCGTCGAGTAGCGTTTGCGCCAATGTGCGTGTATCGCGGCGGGCCGGGCGATTGACGCGCGGGGTGGCGGGGGCACGGCGGCGGCTCATGGGGCCTCCTGCGCGTCGCACGGGGATTGGGCCACGCCGCTGCACTCGCGCAGGGCGACATTGATGCGGGCGGACAGGCTGCGCAGGCACTGCGCCAGCACGCCGGGCTGGCAAAGCAGGTGCGCGGTGAGATCGTGGTTGCCCTGCTCGGTGGCCGCCAGCGCGGCCAGCCGCTGCATGACGTCGCCCACTTCAAGCAGCAGGGCGTGCGCGCCCTCCGGCAACAGGTAAGCCGGCGCGGGGGCCGGCGGGGATGGTGCGGTGTACATGGCAACGCCCTCCTGGAATACGCCAAGTACCGCCGCCCGAAGGCGACGGGATGTCGGGAGGTTCGAAACCGCACACAGACGGCGGGCGTATTTCCCCGAAGGGTGTTGTATTAGCCGCCCTCCCGACGCAGGCATCGCGTCGGCTTGTGCCCGCAGGATTGGGCACAAAAAACCCACCGGTTTGACGGAGGTGGGTACCGCTGTGTGAGGAGTTTCGACGCTCCTTAGGTAGAGAGAGTGCTGCCGCTCTGGAGGAATGTCAACAGTGGAAAAAAGCAAGCATCAAGAACTAAGCATAGCCACCCGACCAGCTCTCACAGATCTGACAAAGAACCGCGCCAAATTCCGAATCTATGCTCGCCCTTTCCCCGCGAATGAAAATGCAAGGCGCTCTCCGAATCCCGGCTCAATGCTATCAATAAACGCAATATGCCCCTTGAGAACGGCAATCTCATCGTCTGACAAAAGACCCATGCGCCATCGATAGTACATTGAACGAACATCACGCTTTCTCTTTCTACCAACCGACAGATTTCTATCTGGTGTTATATTAATGCCCGTAACAGACATCCGCACCTTTCTAGATACATGCAGAGTTTTATCTTCATTCAAACTCAAGCGAGGGTAGGCCAACCCGTTCAAAACACCCTCAACAAAACCCTGAACAATTTTCAGGACACCACGCTCCCTAGTTGAGAACGTCATATCGTCAGCGTAACGGGTATATTTAACGCCCCTATCTGCACACCAATCCGAAACAGTCCTATCAAAATCAAACATAATTGAGTTTGATATAAATGGAGAGGATGGTGCTCCGATACACAATCTCATGGGTGGTCGACGATTATCCACCCAGCAAAAGAGACGAGATATAGCCTCCACATCCGCCACACTCAAATCATGCCCAGCATTTCTGATGATGTGCTGACACACATCCCGTACAAGTATTGAAGAGAAAAAATCCCTAAAATCCAACTTCAGAATAAAGTTGGAACCCAGGTGAGCTTTGGCATTGCTGCCAATTGAGCAACCCGGATTATAAGCAGATGCAGCCTCATGCATAGGTAAAAGCGGGCGCAAAAAATCAACTGCCCAGTATTGAAGTGCTTTTACCTCTCGAGCGGGCTGACCCACAACTCTAAGCCCGCCATCTCGCTTTCTAATAGAATATATCTTGTATCTAAGTGGCGCAGTCTGAATGATTTTTTCAGCTTGCGACTCTAGAATTCCAACATCCGCAGCCATCCTCCCCACAATCGAAAGACCGCTCATCGGGCACCCCTCACTTCCTGGATAACACGAAAGCGCCTTTTGTCGGTTTTCTCATAGAAGTTGGCCACTCCATAAGCAATCTTGCCCCTATCGAAAACTCCCTGCTCCACCTTCCAGCGAACAAGCTCTCGATCAATCAGACTAACGTAAAATCGCTGACTTGATCTTGCAACAACGCGAAGCATTTCCATCAACTCGAGCATGAAGAGAACTTTCTTAACTTGCGCCTGCGTCTTCCTTACCCCAAGCCTTTCCAAAAATTCCTTAATCTCGCCAATGGTCAAAGCCCCAAACAGACCAATGACCTCACATACAAGTAACGCGACATGCAACCATATTGCAGGATCAAACTTACTATCTCTTGTTAGATCGGAAACTCTTCGACTTACGCTCTCAAAAATTTCCCCCTGCATTTCTGCAACAGCCGCACCATCATACCTAGGCAGGCCAATGTCCCTTGACATCCAAGGAAAACACTCCGCTTGATTCCCGAGGTTATCTTCAAGAAATTTAACAGGCCCCAATCTTATAAACGATTTTTCCTCATAGTGATGATTTGACATCACCAAGATCAACTTATCCCTAAATTGATCAAATGAAGCAAATATCCCTAGCTCAGCCAAGGCCCCTGGACTTTCCAGCACGAGAATAATTGCAGCCGACAACTCGGCGATATGACTTTCAAATTCAAGAAGATCAGTGTAATGACCATCAAAAGACCATCTGTCTATGCCATCAGCTAGACGAACGCGCGCCTTGAAAGCATCTCTTCTTATAAACTCTCGCAGAAGAGCTTCACGAATGGAAACAGGAGGATCAGCGCTTGCGTCGACTTTTCCGCCACATAGAAATATATATCCATCGAAAGCCAGCACATAACTTTCATCGAGTATCAACGACTCAATAAAAGCATGCCTTGGATCATCCATGTATTAACTCTGCCTCTGCTTTTTACAAAACTGCGCCGCAAACCCGGCAGCGGGATTTGTGAGAGCTCGCAGCAAATCCCGCTGCCGGGTTTGCGGCGATAAACTCGTTCAATCACATACAGTCTGGCGAATCGCCCGACATTCCCGTCATGGACGGAAATCACTAAAAAGCATGGTCATGCTATCCACAGCGAATCATCTAATCAAGAAAAAAGCGGCCAATGGCCGCTTTTTTCGACTACGACGCATCAAACCCCAACAGGATTCGCCTTCTCCGGATCAATGTTGTACTGCTTGATCGCCCGGGCCACGTCCTTCGCGGTCATCTTGCCGTCCTTGGCCAGCGCCGCGATGGCGGCGTGGGCGATGTAGTAGCGGTCAACCTCGAAGAAGCGGCGCAGGTTGGCGCGGGTGTCGGAGCGGCCGAAGCCGTCGGTGCCCAGTACCGAATAGGTCATCGGCACGAAGGCGCGGATCTGGTCGGCGTAGGCGCGCACGTAGTCCGTGGCGGCGATGGCCGGGCCCTGGCGGCCTTCCAGCAGCTGGGTGACGTAGGCCTTGCGCGGTTCGGCTTCCGGGTGGAGGCGGTTCCAGCGTTCGACGTCGAAGCCGTCGCGGCGCAGTTCGTTGAAGCTGGGGCAGGACCAGATGTCGGCGGTGACGCCGAAGTCCTTGTCCAGCAGTTCGGCCGCGGCAATGGCTTCGCGCAGGATGGTGCCGCTGCCCAGCAGCTGCACGCGCAGCTCGCCCTTCTTGGGCTTGCCGGCGTCGGTGAGCAGGTACATGCCCTTGATGATGCCGTCGGCTGCACCTTCCGGCATGGCCGGGTGGGTGTAGTTTTCGTTCATCAGGGTGATGTAGTAGTACTCGTCGACCTGGTCTTCCATCATGGCCTTGGTGCCATGCTGCAGGATCACGGTGACTTCGTAGCCGAAGGTGGGGTCGTAGCTGCGCACGTTGGGAATGCCGCCGGCCACGATGTGGCTGAAGCCGTCCTCGTGCTGCAGGCCTTCGCCGTTGAGCGTAGTGCGGCCGGCGGTGCCGCCCAGCAGGAAGCCGCGGGTACGCATGTCCGCGGCCTGCCAGGCCAGGTCGCCCACGCGCTGGAAGCCGAACATCGAGTAGTAGATGTAGAACGGCAGCATGGGCACGTTGCTGACCGAGTAGCTGGTGCCGGCGGCCATCCACGAGGCAATGGCGCCCGGCTCGCTGATGCCCTGCTGCAGCACCTGGCCGCTTTGGTCTTCGCGGTAGTACATGAGCTGGTCGGCATCCACCGGCTTGTACTTCTGGCCGTAGGGGGCGTAGATGCCGATCTGGCGGAACAGGCCTTCCATGCCGAAGGTGCGGGCTTCGTCGGCGACGATGGGCACCAGGCGCGGGCCCAGCTCCTTGTCGCGCAGGCTGATGTTCAGCGTCTGCACGAAGGCCATGGTGGTGGAATAGGTGCGCTCGCCCGAATCCTTGAGCAGGCGCTCGTAGGTTTCCAGCTTGGGCGCGTTGAACGACTTGTCGGCCTTGCGGCGGCGCTGCGGCAGGTAGCCGCCGAGCGCGGCGCGGCGCTCCTGCAGGTACTGCACTTCCGGCGAATCCGGGCCCGGGTGGTAGAACGGCACCTGGCCGTCCTTGAGCTGTTCGTCGGTGACCGGGATGTTGAAGCGGTCGCGGAAGTGGCGCACCGCTTCGTCGTCCAGCTTCTTGGTCTGGTGGGTGGGGTTGAGCGCCTCGCCGGCGCTGCCCATGCCGTAGCCCTTGACCGTCTTGGCCAGGATGACGGTGGGCATGCCCTTGGTGTTAACCGCCTGGTGGTAGGCGGCGTACACCTTGTGCGGGTCATGGCCGCCGCGGTTCAGGCGCCAGATGTCGTCGTCGGACAGGCTGGCCACCATGGCGGCGGTTTCCGGGTACTTGCCGAAGAAATGCTCGCGCGTGTATGCGCCGCCGAAGGCCTTGCAGTTCTGGTATTCGCCGTCGACGGTTTCCATCATGAGCTTCTTGAGGACGCCGTTGGTGTCCTTGGCCAGAAGCGGATCCCAGTAGGAACCCCACAGCAGCTTGATGACGTTCCAGCCGCCGCCGCGGAACACGCCTTCCAGTTCCTGGATGATCTTGCCGTTGCCGCGCACCGGGCCGTCCAGGCGCTGCAGGTTGCAGTTGACCACGAAGATCAGGTTGTCCAGGCCTTCGCGGCCGGCCAGGGCGATGGCGCCCAGGGTCTCGGGCTCGTCGCTTTCGCCGTCGCCGATGAAGCACCACACCTTGCGGTCGGACTTCTCGATGAGGCCGCGGTTTTCCAGGTAGCGCATGAACTGCGCCTGGTAGATGGCCGCCAGCGGGCCCAGGCCCATGGACACGGTGGGGGTCTGCCAGAAGTCGGGCATCAGCCACGGGTGCGGGTAGGACGACAGGCCGCCGCCGTCCACTTCCATGCGGAACTTGTCCAGCTGCTGCTCGCTGATGCGGCCTTCCAGGAAGGCGCGGGCGTAGATGCCCGGGGCGCTGTGGCCCTGGATGAACAGCAGGTCGCCAGGGTGGTTTTCACTGGGGGCGCGCCAGAAGTGGTTGAAGCCCACGTCATACAGCGTGGCGCCGGAGGCGAAGGAGGCAATGTGGCCGCCCAGGTCGCCCGGCTTGCGGTTGGCGCGCACCACGGTGGCCATGGCGTTCCAGCGGATGATGGAACGGATGCGCCATTCCAGCTCGGCATTGCCGGGGCTCTTGGCCTCCAGCTGCGGCTCGATGGTGTTGACGTATTCGGTGGTGGGGGAGAACGGCAGGAACGCGCCCGAACGACGGGTCAGCTCAACCATGCCTTCCAGTAACTGATGCGCGCGCTCGGGGCCCTCGACATCGATAACGGCCTTCAACGACTCGATCCACTCCTGGGTTTCCAGGGGGTTCGGGTCGTTGTGCAGCACTTCATTCAACCAGTTCATTGGCGCTCCCAGGTACGGCACGCACGCGCGCGCTTGTTCAGTAGTTTTGAGCCGCAAAGTGTAGCGCACCCGCCCGCCTGCGAAGCTGGCTACGCCTGCGTATGGGCGTGCCGGCGGCGGTGTCTGGCGGACAACGCGCGACAGTGCGTTGGCCGCCCGCGGGACAGCGGCGGACAGGTGCAACGCCCTGTGCGCCTTGTTGCGGCACGTTGCCCGTGGAGCGGCCGCGCGCCCGCGTTGAGGCAGTGCCCGACCAGGCACCAGTGGCGACACACAACGCCACGGAACAGCGTGTTCCCCATGGATGCGGGGCTTGCCCGCCGGGGCCCGCATTTCGTAGATGCGGGGCTCGCCCCGCATGGGGGCATTTCCGGCGAACCCCGTGCCGGGCAAGCCCGGCACCTACGGGGCGTTTGACCGCTCTCTTGGCCCGTGAATGCGGCGCTTGCCGCGCAGGGAGCCTGGCACCGTAGATGCGGGGCTTGCCCCGCATGCGGCCTTCCCGGCGAACCCCGTGCCGGGCAAGCCCGGCACCTACGGGGGCGTTTGCCCGCTCTCTTGCCCGGTGAATGCGGCGCTTGCCGCGCAGGGAGCCTGGCGCCGTAGATGCGGGGCTTGCCCCGCATGCGGCCTTCCCGGCGAACCCCGTGCCGGGCAAGCCCGGCACCTACGGGGGCGTTTGCCCGCTCTTTTGCCCCGTGAATGCGGCGCTTGCCGCGTGGGGAGCCGCGCATTTCGTGGATGCGGGGCTTGCCCCGCATGGGGCCTTCCCGGCGAACCCCGTGCCGGGCGAGCCCGGCACCTACGGACACGTTTGCCCGCTCTTTTGCCAGTGAATGCGGCGCTTGCCGCGCGTGGAGCCGGGCACCGTAGATGCGGGGCTTGCCCCGCATGGGGCTTTCCCGGTGAGGCCCCGTGCCGGGCAAGCCCGGCACCTACGGGCGTTTGCGCCTCCTCGCTCCGTGAATGCGGCGGGCCGCGCAATGCGGCTGGGTGGCTGGCTGGGGCGCCGGTTTGCGACAGGGTGGTTTTCGATATATCGTCACGACAAAATTCGATATATCGAAATCATGTCGCCCGCGCCGCCGCCCACCGCCCGTAAACGCCCCACCGCGCGCCCGCTCGGCCGTGGCGACCTGCGCCTGCTGGTGCTGTCGCTGCTGGGGCAGGCGCCGCGGCATGGGTATGAGCTGATCCAGCAGGTCGGTGAGATGTTCATGCACGTGTATGCGCCCAGTGCCGGCTCGGTGTACCCGCTGCTGGCCGATTTTGAGAAGCAGCGCTGGGTGGTGGCCGAGGAAGACGGCGGCCGCCGGCGCTACCGCATTACCGCCCTCGGCCAGGCGCAGCTGAAGCTGCGGCAGGCCGAGGTGGAAGCGGCGCAGCTGCGCGCCCGCCACAGCGCGCGCGCCATCACCAAGGCCAACCTGCCGCCGCCGGTACGCGAGGCGATGCACCGGCTCAAGAAGGCGCTGGTGCTGCGCGGCGGCCGCTGGCAGGACGTCGATGCCGGGCGCGTGGCCGCGCTGCTGGAACAGGCCGCGGCGCTGGTACGCCAGGGCGACGCCGACGCCTGACCTTTCTGTTTTCCCACGACCGAGCCAGACGCCTCCCGCCAGGTCACCCCGGCGCACTGCGCCCACCGACCCCCAGGTATGCCCATGTCATTGCACGAAAACCGCACCCTTCGCCTCACCCCGCGCTTCCGCCAGTTGCAGGTACTGCGCAGCGAGCGCCTGACCCCGCACATGCAGCGCATCGTGGTGGGCGGCGCCGAGCTGGAAGGCTTCGAAAGCCCGGGGCCGGACGACCACGTCAAGCTGTTCTTCCCCAATGCGCAGGGCGCGTTCGTGCTGCCGGAGCTGACCGCGCAGGGCCCGCGCTACCCGGACGGGCTGGTGCCCTCGCCCAGCCGCGATTACACCCCGCGGCTGCACGACGCCGCGGCCGGTGAGCTGGTGCTGGATTTCGTGCTGCACGGCCACGGCGTGGCGTCGGGCTGGGCGCTGCGTGCACAGCCGGGCGATGCGCTGGTGGTGGCCGGGCCGCGCGGTTCATTCCAGGTGGCCGACGACTACGACGCGTATGTGCTGATTGGCGACGAGACCGCGCTGCCGGCCATTGCCCGGCGCCTGGCGGAACTGCCGGCACACGCGCAGGCCGAGGTGCTGGTCGAGATTCCCGAGGAGGCCGACCGGCAGCCGCTGCCCAGCGCCGCGCAGGTGCGGGTGTCGTGGCTGGAGCGCAATGGCGTGGACGCGGCCAGCAGCACCCTGCTGGAGGACGCGCTGGTGGATTTCGAGGTGCCCGACGGCGATGCGTACTACTGGATCGCGCTGGAATCGCGGCGCGCGCGGGCGATGCGGCAGTTCTTTACCGGGCACCTGCAGGTGCCGGCGGACTGGATCCGCGCCACCGGGTACTGGAAGGCGCACCCCGGCGATGCCGACTGAGCCGCCCGCGCCACGACGCCGGCGCGGACGCCCGCTGCTATGCTGCGGGCAGTTGATCCGGTTGCCTGCCATGACCCCGCGCCCGCTGAACCTGCTGCTTGTTCCCGCCACCGCCGTGCTGCTCGCCGCCGGCCTGGGTGGCTGCCTGTCCACCCCCGGCCCGACGGTGGCCGGCGACGGCCGCTGCGATGCCTCACGGTCGCAGTGGGCGGTAGGCCAGCCCGGCAACGAGGCGAACATCCGCCGCCTGAAGCAGGAAAGCGGCGCCGGGCTGCTGAACCCGATCGGCCCGGCCACCATCGTCAGCCGCGATATCCGCCAGGACCGGCTGCGGGTGTACCTGGACGCGGGCAACACCATCACCGCGGTGCGCTGCGAATAGGCGCCGCGCGGCCCGACCCGCGACGAACGACAAACGAGCAAAGGTCCGCCCCCGGCGGGCCTTTTGCGCATGGGCGATGCGACAATCGCGCCCGGTCATGACGGAACAGGCGGCAACGTGGGCAAGCTGACGATGGCGGTGATGGATACCCTGCAGGCACGCGTGGCCGACGATGGCCAGTGCGACACGCTGCTGGCCGGGTTTGCGCAGCCGCAGGCGCTGCGCGCGCCGCTGCGGGCGCTGGTGCAGGCGCAGCAGCAGCTGCTGCAGGCCGAGCACGAGGTGGCGCAGGTGGCCGACGTGCTGCGCCGCGACCAGAAGTACGCGCCGGCCGGGCGGCCGTCGATCCATATCGTGCAGCTGCGCAAGCAGCAGGCGGCCGCAAAGCAGGTAATGCTGATCGCGCGGCAGCGGCTGGCGCAGGTGGCGCAGACCTTCGTGCAGGCCAGCGGGCTGGCGCTGAAGCCGAAGCAGTCGCCCAGCGAGGCGGTGCTGGCGTGGCTACAGGCACTGCGCTGAGCCACCGGCGCGGCCGCGATGAAAAGCACAAGGCCCGCCATTGGCGGGCCTTGTGCGTACTGCGTGCGGGCCAGGTGCCCGGCGGCTTATTCGGCCTTCGGGATCGAGGCTTCGGTGGTGATGCGCACCTTGACCTCGTCGCTCACGGCCGGGGCGTAGGCGCCCACGCCGAAGTCGCTGCGCTTGAGCGTGGTGGTGGCGTCGAAGCCGACCGACGGCAGCTTCAGCATCGGGTGCTCACCGGCGCCGTTGATGGTGACGTCCAGGGTGACCGGCTTGGTGGTGCCCTTGACGGTCAGGTCGCCGGTGACGGTGAGCTTGTTGGTGCCGGCGGCTTCGACCTTGGTGCTCTTGAAGGTGGCGGTCGGGAACTTGGCGGCGTCGAAGAAATCGGCGCTGCGCAGGTGTTCGTCGAACTTGCCGGTGAAGGCGTTGAGGCCCGACAGCGGCAGGGTCACTTCCACGCTGGACTTGCTGACGTCGGCGGCGTCGTAGACCAGGGTGCCGTCGACGTTGCCGAAGTGCGCGCTGGGGTTGGAGAAGCCCATGTGGGTCCACTGCACCAGCACGTCGGTGTGGGTCGGGTCGAGCTTGTAGGTGCCGGAAGCGACCTGGATCGGGGCGACTTCGGGCGCGGCCGGGGCGGCGGCGGCTTCGGCCGGCGCGGCGGCGGTGGTGTCGGCCGGGGCGGCCGGGGCAGCGGTGTCGGCCGGCTTGGAGCAGGCGCTGATGGCGGCGGCCAGGGCCAGCGGGAGCAGCAGCTTGGTGACGGTGGACATGGGTGTCTCCTGGGATGCGGGATGAGAAGGCGGGAACGGTCTTTTCAGCATGCCGGCGCGCCTGTTACGGCGCCGGGTGGAGCGGTCAAACGATACGCGCGGCTTCGTCGAAGGACAGGCGCGGCAGGCGCGGGAACACGCCGGACGGATCGCCATAGCCCAGGTTGACGAGGAAGTTGGACTTGATGGCGGTGCCGGCGAAGAACGCGGCGTCGACCTTGGCGTTGTCGAAGCCGGACATGGGGCCGGCGTCCAGGCCCAGCGCGCGCGCGGCCAGCATCAGGTAAGCGCCCTGCAGGCTGCCGTTGCGGAAGGCGGCCTCGTGGCGGCCTTCGCGCGGGCCGTCGAACCAGGACTTGGCGTCGGTGTGCGGGAACAGGTACGGCAGCTTTTCGTGGAAGTCCTCGTCGTAGCCGACGATCACCGTGACCGGCGCGGCCAGGGTCTTGGCCAGGTTGCCTTCGGACAGCGCCGGGGCCAGCTTCTGCTTGGCTTCGGCGGACTTGACGAACACGAAGCGCGCCGGCGTGGAGTTGGCCGCGGTCGGGCCCCACTTCAGCAGGTCGTACAGCGCGCGCAGCTGGCTGTCCTCGACCGGGCGGTCCTGGAAGGCATTCTGGGTGCGCGCGGTGCGGAACAGCTGGTCGAGCGCGGCATCGGCAAGAACATCAGACATGGAAACTCCGTGATGGATTGGCTACGGTCGTGGCCTTGTACGGGCAAGCCCCGGACAATGCCAGCGCAGCAGAGGCCGCAGTGTAGGGCGTCGTGACTGTTGCAACACCCGGCCTGACTGAAACGAATTAATGCCACACGCGAAACGATCGACGCTTCCCTGGACGATCACCGACGGCCGCGCCGGCAACGTGCGCCAGGCCGTGGCGTTGGCGTCGGCGCTGCGCCTGGGCGGCCAGCAGCGGCTGCAGCTGGCACCGCGCGCGCCGTGGCGCTGGCTGGCGCCGCGCACCCTGCCCGGCGCCGCGCGCGGCTTTGGCGAAACGTTCGAACGCCTGGCCACCGGGCCGGCGCCGGCGCTGGCGATCGGCTGCGGCCGCCAGGCCGCCGGCGCGCTGCGGGTGCTCGGCGCGCGTGGCACGCGCACGGTGCAGATCCTGGACCCGCGCATCAATGCCCGCCACTGGGACCTGGTGGTGGTGCCCGAGCATGACCGCCTGCGCGGCGGCAACGTGCTGACCCTGCTGGGCAGCCTGAACCCGGTGACCGACGACTGGCTGGCCTGCGGCCGCGCCGCGTTCGCCAGCTTCGAGCAGTTGCCCGGGCCGCGCACCGCGCTGCTGGTGGGCGGCCCCACCGACCATGCGCCGTGGCAGCAGGCGGAGATCGTGCCGGTGCTGCGCGAACTGGCCGCGCGCATCCGCGCCGAAGGCGGCAGCGTGCTGGCCACCACCTCGCGGCGCACACCGCGGCCGGTGACCCAGGCGCTGCTGCACGCGTTCGACGACGTGCCCGGGGTGATCTGGAGCGACGGCGGCGACGGCAGCAACCCGTATGCCGGCCTGCTGGGCTGGGCCGACCGGGTGGTGTGCACGCCCGATTCGGTGAACCTGCTGTCCGAGGCGTGTGCCACGCGGGTTCCGGTGGGCGTGCTGCTGGGCCAGCGCGCGCAAGCGCGGATGCTGCGCTTCCAGCGCGCGCTGCGCGCGCGCGGGCGCCTGCTGGACGGGCTGGACGCGCTGCAGGCCGATCCGCGGCAGCCGATCGAACCGCTGCGCGAAACCCCGCGCATCGCCGCCGAGGTGAAGGCGCGGCTTGGCCTGTAACTCTTTCTTACGTGCCCCCTGCAAGGATGCGCCGCCGATGAACCGCCATCTTCCCGCCCTGCTGGCGCTGGGCCTGGCCACGCTGGCGCCGGCTGCGCTGGCGCAGCCGCCGGCCTGCGCCCCGCGCTACCCGCCGCCCACCACGATGGCGGCGATGTTCGACATGGCCGCGCTCACCGCCGACACCCTGGACGCCCTGCCCGGGGTGGACGTGGCCATTGCCGCACGCGGCGGCCAGGACCTGAGCCGGTATGGGCTGCGCCACAGCCACCTGGCGTTCCTGCGCCGCGACGCCGCCGGCCGCTGGGAGGTACTGCACCTGCTCAACCGCTGCCAGGGCGGTACCTCGGCGCTGTACCGCGAGGGGCTGGTGAACCTGGTGGGCGAAAGCGCCATCCGCACCGACCTGCGCGTGGGCATTCCCAGCGCCGCGGTACGCGCGGCGCTGGCGCAGTTGCTGGACGGCGATGCCGCGCCGGCGCGTGCCCTGCACCAGCCGCGCTACAGCATGCTGGCCTACCCCGGCAGCAGCGACTACCAGAACTCCAACCAGTGGGTGCTGGAAGTGCTGGCCGCGGCCATGGCGCGCGCCGGCGAGGGCCGCGTGCTGGACGGGCGCAGCGCGACGCGTGACTGGCTGCAGCGCAACGACTACCGCCCCGCGCGGCTGCACATCGGCCTGGGCAAGCGGCTGGGCGCGCGCCTGTTCGCCGACAACGTGGCGGTCACCGACCACCCGGCCAGCGAGCGCCTTTCCGGCAACTATTCGGTGGTGACGGTGGAATCGGTGTTCGATTTCCTGCACCACCGCGGCGCGCTGGAGCGCGAGCTGAGCATTCCCCACCAGGGCGACGCGGCCGCCGCGCCCGCCCCCTTCTTCCCCGTGACCCCAGGAACGCCCCCATGAAGCCCTTGCCCGCCGCTGCCGCCCTGACCTTCGCCCTGGTCCTGCTGCTGCCCACTGCCCCGGCACGCGCCGGCGACAACCTGAACACCTCCGACGTCTCGGTGCTGCTGGTCAGCGGCAGCGCGGTGATGGTGGTCTCCGGGCCGGTGTTCGTGTCGGCGGCGGGCGTGAACCGCGCCAGCGAGCTGTCCAGGACGGCGGACGACCGAAGCGACGGCCGCCGCCGGATCAGTGCCGGGCCGCTGCCGGACATGCAGGTCAAGGCGATCGCACCGACCGCCGATGGCGGCCGCAGCGTGACCCTGGTGGACCCGCGCGACCCGGCAAACAGCGCGCGCCTGCAGTGGCCGCAGCGCGAGGACAACCCGGCCGCCAATTTCGTGCCCGGCCAGACCGTGGCCTTCACCCCCAGCCCGCGCGGCAGCGGCTGGATGCTGCGCGCCGAGGACGGCGCGGTGCTGACCTTCGTGCCGACCATCGAGGCGGCCGACGACAGCCACAGCGCCACGCTGTAGGCCCGTACCCGGCCACCGGCAGCGGGTGAAGGGCGGTAAAGCCGGCGGCCGGTACAATGCCGGCCCGTTGTTGCCTGCCTGTTCCGGCACCGCCACCCACTTTTCCCCGCCCGCCGGCGGCCACGCCCCCTGGCGTTGCCGCCCGTTGCCCGTCTGCAGCCATGTCCCCGACTCCGCCGATCCGTTTCGCCCCGCTCACTCCCTTGTCGCTGCTGCTGGCCGTGCTGGCCATGGGCGCGGTGGTGCTGGGGTCGAACGTGCTGGTGCAGTACCCGATCAACGACTGGCTGACCTGGGGCGCCTTCAGCTACCCGGTAGCGTTCCTGGTGAGCAACCTGATCAACCGCCGCTTCGGCCCGCAGGCCGCGCGGCGCGTGGCCTGGGCCGGCTTCGCGGTGGCGGTGCTGCTGTCGGTGTGGATCGCCACGCCGCGCATCGCGGTCGCCTCATGCATGGCCTTCATCTGCGCGCAGCTGCTGGACATCACCGTGTTCGACCGGCTGCGCCGCGGCAACTGGTGGCGCGCGCCGGCGGTGGCCACCAGCTGCAGCGCGACCCTGGACACGGCGATCTTCTGGACCATCGCCTTCGCCGGCGCGCCGCTGCCGTGGGTGAGCTGGGCGGTGGGCGACTGGCTGGTCAAGCTCGGCATCGGCCTGTGCCTGCTGGTGCCGTTCCGCGCACTGCTGTGGAAGATGGCACCGGCGCGGATGTAAGGCGCCGCGGCGGCGTGTTTCACGGCGGCGGGGCTTGCCCCCGGCGTGTGGCTTTGCCGGTGAAGCCCCGTGCCGGGCGAGCCCGGCACCTACGGTACCGCGGGGCATGGCTGCACCTGCGTCGTGCCATCCCAACCTGCACAACGCATCGGCAACCTGCGCCCCTGCGGCAATGGCCATCGCAGCGTAGATGCGGGGCTTGCCCCGCATTCGGCCTTCCCGGTGAATCCCCGTGCCGGGCAAGCCCGGCACCTACGGTCCTGCGGTGGCGAGTACACCTGCGTCGTGCCACCCCGCGCGAACAGCGCCTCGGCAACCTATCTCCCTGCGGCAATGACCATCGCAGAGTAGATGCGGGGCTTGCCCCGCATTCGGCTTTCCCGGTGAAGCCCGTGCCGGGCGAGCCCGATGCCTATGGTCCCGCGGTCGCGCGCACACCTGCGTCGTGCCATCCCATCGCGAACAACGCATCGCAACCTGCCCCCTGCGGCAATGACCATCGCAGCGTAGATGCGGGGCTTGCCCCGCATTTGGCTTTACCGGTGAAGCCCGTGCCGGGCGAGCCCGGCACCTACGGTCCTGCGGTCGCGAGTACACCTACGTCGTGCCATCCCCCGCGCCAACAACGCATCGGCAATCTCCCTGCGGCAATGGCCATCGCAGCGTGGATGCGGGGCTTGCCCCGCATTCGGCGTTCCCGGTGAAGCCCCGTGCCGGGCGAGCCCGCGCCTACGCTTCGAACGGCAGGCCCTGCGCCACCGCCGCGGCGGTGATCGCCGCGCACGCGCTTTCGATGCCCGGGGTGGGCACGGTGATGCGCGGGCGCCGGTCTAGGGTACACGACAGGCCGGCATCGAGCAGAGTGGCGTGGGCGTCGTGCAGGGCCGTGGCGGTGGCCGGCGGCAGCCAGCCGCTGGTGGCCAGCGCGTCGATCAGGCGTGGGGTTTCGCGCGGCCCGCACAGCGCCGGGGCGCTCGCCGCGCCGGCCAGCACGCCGGTCTGCAGCAGGAACTCCAGGTCCACCAGGCCGCCGGCGCCCTGCTTGAGGTCCAGCCGCGCGGCATCGCTGCGGTCCAGTTCGGCGCGCATGCGCGCGCGCATCTTCAACACGTCGTCGAACAGGGTGCCGGGGTCGCGGGTGCGGCCCAGCGTGCTGCCGCGCACCTGCTCGAACGCGGCCAGCAGGGCGGCGTCGCCGGCGACGCCGCGGGCGCGCACCAGCGCCTGGTGTTCCCAGGTCCAGGCGCGCTCGCGCTGGTATTCGGTGTAGCTGGCCAGCGAGGACACCAGCGCGCCCTTGCCGCCGTCCGGGCGCAGGCGCACGTCGATGTCGTACAGGCGCCCGGCGGCGGTGACCGCCGACAGCAGGGCCATCACTTTCTGCGCCAGCCGCGCGAACCAGCGGCTGCTCTCCAGCGGGCGCCGGCCGTCGCTTTCCTCGGCCGCGGGCGGGTGGTCGTACAGGAACACCAGGTCCAGGTCGGACCCGAAGCCCAGTTCCAGCCCGCCCAGGCTGCCGTAGCCGATGATGGCGAAGCGCCCGCCGGGCACCTGGCCATGCGCGGCGGCCAGGTCGGCATGCGCCATGGCCAGCACGGTGTCGACCACGGCGTCGGCCAGCTGTGCCAGCTGCCGGGTGCAGTCCACCGCGCGCTGGCGGCCATCGTGGAAGGCCAGCGCCATGCGGAAGCTCAGCGCCAGGCGTACCTCGTTGAGCGCGCGCAGCGCGGCTTCCGGGTCGTCGATGGCCAGTGCCGCGGCGCACGCGTCGCGCATTTCCTGCGCCTCCGGCAGCGGCCCGGCCACGCGCGTGTCCAGCAGTTCGTCCAGCAGCAGCGGGAACGCCACCAGGCGTTCGGACAGCAGCGCGCTGCGCGCCAGCACGTTGACCAGCCGGGTAAGCGCGCTGGGTTGTTCGTCCAGCAGCGCCAGGTAGCTGGTGCGGCGCAGGATCGCCTGCAGCAGGCCGAGCACGCGGCGCAGCGCGGCGTCGGGCTGCGGCGAGCGGGTGGCCGCGTGCAGCAATGCCGGCAGCACCCGGTCCAGGCGCGCGCGCGCGGCGTCGGACAGCGATTTCACCCCGAGCGACTGCGCGAACTCGCGCAGCGATTGGTCGGCGCCGGCGGCGTCGGCGAAGCCGGCCACGGCCAGCACCTCGGCGTCGCCGCCACCGGGCAGCACCCGCCAGTAGCTGGACAGGGCATCGGGCGCGGCCTGGCCGCGGCGTGGCGCCAGCAGCGCGGCGAATTCGGTGGCCACGCACTGGCGCTGCTCGTCCAGCGCCACCAGCAGTTGGTCCCAGCCGGCATGGCCCAGGCCCAGCGCGATGCGCAGGCGGTCGTCGGCATCGGCCGGCAGGCGGTGGGTCTGCGCGTCGCGCAGCATCTGCAGGCGGTTCTCCAGGCGGCGCAGGAAGCGGTAGGCGTGGGCCAGCGCGGCGCCGTCGGCCGCGTCCATCTGCCCGGATTCCACCAGCGCCTGCAGCGCCGGCAGCAGCCGCCGTTCGCGCAGCGCCGGTTCGCGGCCACCGCGGATCAGCTGCAGCGCCTGGGCGAGGAACTCGATCTCGCGGATGCCGCCGGGGCCGCGCTTGATGTCGTCGAAGCGGTCGCTGCGTGCGACTTCGGCGGTGATCGCGGCCTTCATCTCGCGCAGGCCGTCGAGCGCGGTGAAGTCCAGGTAGCGGCGGTAGACGAACGGGCGCAGGGTTTCCAGCCAGGCCTCGCCGGCGGCGATGTCGCCGGCCACCGCGCGTGCCTTGATCCACGCATAGCGCTCCCAGTCGCGGCCCTCGCGCTGGAAGTACTGGTCCATGCCGGCAAAGGACAGCGCCACCCGCCCGGCGCTGCCGAACGGGCGCAGGCGCAGGTCGACGCGGTGGCAGAAGCCGTCGGCGGTGGTTTCGTCCAGCAGCCGCGCCAGGCGCTGGCCCAGCCGCGCGAAGTATTCCTCGGCCGCCAGCGGCCGCGCGCCGTCGGACTCGCCCGCCTGCGGGTAGGCATAGACCAGGTCGATGTCGGAGGAGAAATTGAGTTCGGCGC
Source organism: Stenotrophomonas sp. Steno-Z10-HUANG (assembly GCF_056393075.1). NCBI lineage: Bacteria > Pseudomonadati > Pseudomonadota > Gammaproteobacteria > Lysobacterales > Lysobacteraceae > Stenotrophomonas > Stenotrophomonas sp. Steno-Z10-HUANG. The sequence continues at coordinate 77,236 of NZ_JBWJPA010000001.1, read as the reverse complement.
CGCCCAGCTTGCCCAGCCCGAACACCACCAGCCGCTGTGCGCTGCCGTCGTCGGCGCGGACCACGCCGTGGCGCTGGGCGAACTCCTGCTCCAGCGCGGCCAGCGCCAGCTGCAGGCAGTCCTCGGCCAGGGCGGTGGCGCCTCGCAGGGTGGCGTCGACGTCGTCCAGCCCGTTCACGTCGCGCCAGACCAGCCGGGTGGAGGCGGCGGCGCGGTAGCGGCGCAGCTGCGCCGGCCAGGCGCTGGGCTGCAGCGGGTCGAGCACGGGCAGCGGCAGCGGCGCGTCGACGGCCAGCTGCGCCAGCAGCTCCGGCTGCCGGCACAGGGTGTCGATGGCGAAATCGCTGGCCAGCGCCAGCCGCCGCAGGCCGGCCTCGAGGTCAGGGGCCTGCGGCCACTGCGCCGGGTCCGGCGCGGCGAGCCTGAGGCGGGCGATGGCGCGGTCGAGCAGGGCGGCCACGGGCGGGGGCAGATCGGAAATCGGCAAGGTCATGGGCCCATTCTGGCATTGCCGGGCGCCTGCCCCGCGAGGAGCGGAGGTTCCTGGACCGGTGATGTGGCAGCAGCACGCATCAATCATCAGGGAGAACCTTATGCGCACCACCCTCGATATCGCCGACGACGTGCTGTTTGCCGCCAAGGAGCTGGCACGCCGCGAGAAGAAGCCACTCGGCCAGGTGATCAGCGAGCTGGCGCGGCGGGCGTTCGCCCAGTCCGATGCACCCTGGGGCACGACCGGCGTGGCCGAACCCCTGGCCGATTACGGCATTCATCCGCTGCCGCCACGCGGCGTGGTGGTCAGCAATGAACTCATCGACCGCCTGCGCGACGAAGAGGGCATCTGATGCGTGCGTTGCTCGACGTGAACGTGCTGATCGCACTGCACGACAGCGACCACGTCCACCATCACCCTGCCTCGGCCTGGCTGCGCACGCATATCGCGCATGGCTGGGCCAGTTGTCCGCTTACCCAGAACGGTTGCCTGCGCATCATGTCCCAGCCCGGATACGCCAAGCCGCAACCGCTGGGCAGCCTGGTGAGCATGCTGGCGCGTTCCACGTCCACGCCCTTCCATGCGTTCTGGCCAGACGCCATCAGCGTGCTGGATCGCACGCATTTCCAGCACGCCTACATCCACAGTCCGCGACAGTTGACCGATCTGTACTTGCTGGCGCTCGCGGTGCACCACGGCGGGCGGCTGGTGACGTTCAACCGGCACATTGCGCTGAGTGCGGTAGCGGGCGCGCGGCCCGAGCACTTGGTGCAGTTGTAAGGCCGACCGCGGCACCGGGCACGGCACCGGGAGACCGCAAATAAAAAGCCCGCTGGCAGCGAACTGCCAGCGGGCTTTGCTCCCTCCCCCACGTCGGGATGCAGGGCGATCCTGCGGGGTCGGCGTACAAGTTGCACGCTGCAGTGCAAAAAAGCCGCCGGCACCGGCAAGGCCCCGGAAACGGCCCGTGGCCGGCCCCGCCGCCCCCGCATCGCCGGGCGAATGCCATCCCACGAAGGTAGAACACCGCCGGTGGCCGCCATCCGGGATAATCGGCCATCCCCACGAGCCAACGTCGTTTCCATGTCTGTAGAACGCATCCTGGACCCGCGCCTGCGCGAACGGGTCGTCTCCGCCGAACACGCCGCCAGCCTGATCCAGCCGGGCGAAACCGTCGCGATGAGCGGTTTCACCGGTTCCGGTTACCCCAAGGCGGTGCCGCAGTGCCTGGCCCAGCGCATCGAACAGGCGCACGCGCGCGGCGAGGAGTTCCGCATCAACCTGCTGACCGGCGCCTCGACCGCACCGGAGCTGGACGGCGCGCTGGCCAAGGTCGATGGCATCGCCATGCGCATGCCGTTCCAGAGCGACCCGGACGCGCGCAAGCGCATCAACGCCGGCAAGCTGGACTACCTGGACATCCACCTGTCGCACGTCGCCCAGCACGTGTGGTTCGGCTTCTACAACGAAATCGACACCGCGGTGGTCGAGGTCTCGGCGATCCACGCCGACGGCTCGCTGGTGCCGTCCACCTCGGTGGGCAACAACAAGACCTGGCTGGACCTGGCCAAGAAGGTGATCATCGAGGTCAACGCGTGGCAGCCGCTGGGCATGGACGGCATGCACGACGTCTATTACGGCACCGCGCTGCCGCCGCACCGCAAGCCGATCCCGCTGGTGCGCGGCGACGACCGCATCGGTCAGACCACGCTGCGCTGCGACCCGGACAAGATCGCCGCGGTGGTGCTGACCCACGCGCCGGACCGCAACAGCCCGTTCAACCCGCCCGATGCCGACAGCCAGCGCATCGCCGGGCACCTGATCGAGTTCCTCAAGCATGAAGTGGCGCGCGGCCGCCTGCCGGCCAACCTGCTGCCGCTGCAGTCGGGCGTGGGCAACATTCCCAATGCGGTGCTGGCGGGGCTGGCCAGCAGCGGCTTCCGCGACCTGGAAGCATTCACCGAGGTGATCCAGGACGGCATGCTCGAGCTGCTGCGCACCGGCGTGCTGCGCTATGCCTCGTGCACCGGCTTCGCGCTGAGCCCGGTGGCCACCGAGGAGTTCATGCGCAACATCGACTTCTACCGGCAGCGCATCATCATGCGCTCGCAGGAAGTGTCCAACCACCCGGAGCTGGTGCGCCGGCTGGGCTGCATCGGCATGAACGGCATGATCGAGGCCGACATCTACGGCAACATCAATTCCACCCATGTCATGGGCAGCAGCATCATGAACGGCATCGGCGGCTCGGGCGACTTCGCGCGCAACGGCTTCCTGTCGATCTTCCTGAGCCCGTCCACCGCCAAGAACGGCAGCATTTCCTCGATCGTGCCGATGGTCAGCCATGTCGACCACACCGAGCACGACGTGGCGGTGGTGGTCACCGAGCAGGGCCTGGCCGACCTGCGCGGGCTGCCGCCGCGGGCCCGCGCACGCACGCTGATCGCCAACTGCGTGCACCCGGAGTTCCGCGACCAGCTCAGCGATTATTTCGAGCGTGCCTGCCGCGACAGCTACGGCAAGCACACCCCGCACCTGCTGCCGGAGGCGCTGTCCTGGCACCAGCGCTGGCTGGACACCGGCACGATGAAGGCCTGAGGCCCGCATTTGCCGCACCGCATGAAGCCCGGGATTCCCGGGCTTCATGCGTTTACGGGCGGGCCCGGCTCAGCCGCCGGTCTGGTCCTTGACCGTCGTGGCCTGGCCGTTGGCCTTGACGCTGTTGATGCCGGCTTCGCGCGCGGCCTGCGATGCATACAGCTGGCTGCTGCCGATCACCTGGTGGTTGGCCGCCGTGAGGTTGAAATGGTAACGGCCGTCGCTGGCCGTCCTGCGCGCGTAGCGCGCGTCGTCGGCACAGTTGGCGCGTACCGAGGCGATGCCGTTCTCCGCGGCCGCGCGCGTGGTGTAGCGCTCGCTGCCCAGGATGACTTCGGCATTGCCGGCCTTGAGCACGAAGTGGAACTGGCTGTCACTGCTGCGATGCAACTCGAACCAACCCTTCATCAGGTTTCCCCCGCTGCTGGAGTCGCCGGCGCGCGACGCCGCGGCACCGCCGCCGCCCCGCTCCGGCCGGAGGCCCGCCGCAAGCGGGCCGCTGTGGCCGCGCAAAGCCCCACGGCCAGGCCCGAATCTACCCTTATCGGCCGCCGTGTTCGAGCCAGGCCAGCTTGCGGTCGCGTGGTTGCCGCTTCAGCTGCCACTCCGCGCGCGACGCGGCGGCGCGGTCGGCGTACTGGCGGACACCCAGCACGCGCAGCGGCGGGTGCGCGCGGGTGTAGCGCGCGCCCTTGCCGGCCGCATGCGCCTGGAAGCGCGCCTGCACGTCGGTGGTGATGCCGGCGTAGTAGCTGCCGCCGCTGCACTCCAGCAGGTACAGGAACCAGGCGCCGCCGGCCACGTTGCCCCCCGTCCGCGGCTTACAGGCTGGCGGCGTCGGCGATCTTGCACATGCCCTCGCCCACGGCCTTGTTCGAGGTCATCTGCCCGCCCTTGATGCTGAAACGCACTTCCACGCGGATGCTGCCGTCGTCCTGGCGGCGCACGGTGGTGCGCAGCGGCACGGTGGAACCGCCGCCACCGCGCACCGGGTTCTCGGCAGCGATGTAGCCGGTGCGCTCGTTCGGCGACACCGACACCATGCCCTCGGCCTCGATCGCGGCGACGGTCTTGCGGAAGGCTTCGGCGTAGCTGACGCCTTCGTGTTCGGTCGCGGCCAGGAACTGCTTGCCGGTGGTGAAGCCGCCGGTCACCGACAGATTCTGCAGGCAGCCACTGCCCGAGTCCTGGACCGGCTTTTTGGCCATGGCCAGTGCCGGCACTAGCATCAATGCCATCGCGACGGTGCAACTGAGGGTACGCATCACTTCCTTCTCCCTGGTACGGTGATTGATCGGCTTCCTGCCGGACGCGGCGCGTCCTGTTCCACACAGCAGGCGGGAGGCCTGGCGCCTCCCGCCGGGTAAGCTACTTGGAGCGGCCGGCCGTTGCCAGTGCAGGCGTCACACCCGCTCAGGCGGCCGCCTCCAGCCGCGCGCGGCGGCGCACCCGCACCGCCTCGGCCAGGCGCTCGAGCACCTGCACGGTGCTGTCCCAGCCGATGCAGCCGTCGGTGATGCTCTGGCCGTAGACCAATGGCTGGCCCTCGACCAGGTCCTGGCGGCCGGCGACCAGGTGGCTCTCGACCATGACCCCGACCACGCGCGATTCGCCCGCTTCCAGCTGCGCGGCGATGTCCGCGATCACCTGCGGCTGGTTCTCCGGTTTCTTGCTGCTGTTGGCATGGCTGGCGTCGATCATCAACCGCGCCGGCAGCTGCGCCCTGGCCAGCACCTCGCTGGCCGCCTGCACGCTGGCCGCGTCGAAGTTGGGCAGCTTGCCGCCGCGCAGGATGACGTGGCAGTCGGGGTTGCCGCGGGTGGCGACGATGGCGGTGCCGCCCTCCTTGGTGACCGACAGGAAATGGTGCGGATGCGAGGCCGCGCCCACCGCGTCGGCGGCGATCTTGACGTCGCCGGTGGTGCCGTTCTTGAAGCCCACCGGGCACGACAGCCCGGAGGCCAGCTCGCGGTGCACCTGGCTTTCGGTGGTGCGCGCGCCGATCGCGCCCCAGGCCACCAGGTCGGCGATGTACTGCGGCGAGATCACGTCGAGGAACTCCACGCCGGCCGGCAGGCCCAGCCGGTTGATGTCGCGCAGCAGGCCGCGCGCCACCCGCAGGCCCTTGTTGATGTTGAAGCTGCCGTCCAGGTCCGGGTCGTTGATCAGCCCCTTCCAGCCGACGGTGGTGCGCGGCTTCTCGAAGTACACGCGCATGACGATTTCGAGTTCGCCGCCAAGCGCGTCGCGCAGCGGGCGCAGGCGCTGGGCGTAGTCCATCGCCGCCACCGGGTCGTGGATCGAGCACGGCCCGACCACCACCGCCAGGCGGTCGTCATGGCCATGCAGGATGCGGTGCAGCGCGGCGCGGGCGTCGGCCACCGTCTGCGAGGCCTGCTCGTCGCAGGGCAGCAGCGAGATCAGGTGCGCCGGCGGGGTCAGCGGATCGAGCCGGCGGATGCGAAGGTCGTCGGTGTGGGGGGGCATTGCGGGGTCTCCGGTGTCAAGCGTGGTGGGGGCCCCAGCGGAAGGCGGCATGAAAAAAGCCGCCAGGTTCGCTGGCGGCTTTTCGGGAGTGCGTCTGAAAGTTCCTTCAGGGTGAGCGCAGTCCTTCCTCCGCCAGCGGCTTCGGAAAGTAGTACCAGAAGTAAAAGCTGGCGCGGGTTGCGTTCATGGGCAGCATTGATAACACGGTTTTTTGTGCGATGCGACAGTTTCAACCGCAACCGGGATTCACCCCCCGGGGCGCGATACTTGTGCGTCTTCCCCCCGATGCCCGGCGAGGCCCGGCCATGACCACCGACACCCTGCTGCAGGTCGCCTGCCCGCACTGCAACGCCATCAACCGCCTGCCGGCCGCGCGGCTGGCGCAGTCGCCCGCGTGCGGACGCTGCCACCGGCCGCTGTTCGCCGCCACGCCGGTGGCGCTCGACGCCGCCGCCTTCGAGGCTCACGCGCAGCGCTCGCAGCTGCCGCTGCTGGTCGACTTCTGGGCGGCCTGGTGCGGCCCCTGCCGGCAGATGGCACCGGAGTTCGCCAGGGCGGCCGCGCAGCTGGAGCCGCAGGTGCGTCTGGGCAAGCTCGACACCGAGGCCGAACCGGCGCTGGCGGCGCGCTTCGGCATCCGCAGCATCCCCACGCTGGTGCTGCTGCACGGCGGCCGCGAGCTGGCGCGCCAGTCCGGGGCGATGCCGGCCGGCGCGATCGTGCAGTGGGTGCGCGCGCAGTTGCGGTGAGCGCCCGGCATCGAAACAACCCGCATACCGTAGATGCGGGGCTTGCCCCGCATGAAGCTTCACCGCGAAAGCCCGGTGCGGGGCGAGCCCTGCACCTACGGCACGGTAGCTTCATCGCAAAAGCCATCGTGCGGGGCGAGCCTCGCCCCACAAGACACCCGGTCCGGCGACGGGGAACCGGAAAGCAGGAACCCCGCCTCGCGGCGGGGTTCCTTCGTGCAACGGCAGCGGTGAGGCTGCGGCGGACTTAGAAGTCCATGCCGCCCATGCCGCCCATGCCGCCCATGCCACCGGCAGCGGCCGGCTCGTCCTTCTTCGGGGCCTCGGCCACCATCGCTTCGGTGGTGATCATCAGGCCGGCGATCGAGGCGGCGTTCTGCAGCGCCGAACGGGTCACCTTGGTCGGATCCAGGATGCCGAACTCCAGCATGTCGCCGAACTCGCCCGAGGCGGCGTTGTAGCCGAAGCTGCCGGTGCCTTCCTTGACCTTGTTGACGATGACCGACGGCTCTTCACCGGCGTTGGCGACGATCTCGCGCAGCGGGGCTTCCATGGCGCGCAGGGCGATCTGGATGCCGTGGTTTTGGTCTTCGTTGGCGCCCTTCAGGCCGGCCAGCGCGGTGACCGCACGGATCAGGGCGACGCCGCCGCCCGGCACCACGCCTTCCTCGACCGCCGCACGGGTGGCGTGCAGGGCGTCGTCGACGCGGTCCTTCTTTTCCTTCATCTCGATCTCGGTCGAAGCACCGACCTTGATCACGGCAACGCCACCGGCCAGCTTGGCCACGCGCTCCTGCAGCTTCTCGCGGTCGTAATCGGAGGTGGTGTCCTCGATCTGCACCTTGATCTGCTTGACGCGCGATTCGATGGCGGCGGCATCGCCGGCGCCGTCGATGATGGTGGTGTTCTCCTTGGAGACCTGCACCTTCTTGGCGCGGCCCAGGTCCTTGATGGTGGCCTTCTCCAGCGACAGGCCCACTTCCTCGGAGATCACGGTGCCGCCGGTCAGCACGGCCATGTCTTCCAGCATCGCCTTGCGGCGGTCGCCGAAGCCCGGGGCCTTGACCGCCACGACCTTGACGATGCCGCGGATGGTGTTGACCACCAGGGTCGCCAGCGCCTCGCCTTCGATGTCCTCGGCGACGATCAGCAGCGGCTTGCCGGCCTTGGCCACGCCTTCCAGCACCGGCAGCAGGTCACGGACGTTGGAGATCTTCTTGTCGTGCAGCAGGATGAACGGGTCGTCCAGGTCGGCCGACTGCGCCTGCTGGTTGTTGATGAAGTACGGCGACAGGTAGCCGCGGTCGAACTGCATGCCTTCGACCACGTCCAGCTCGTTCTCCAGGCCCGAGCCTTCCTCGACGGTGATCACGCCTTCCTTGCCGACCTTCTTCATCGCTTCGGCGATGATGTTGCCGATCGACTCGTCCGAGTTGGCCGAGATGGTGCCGACCTGGGCGATGGCCTTGTCGTCGGCGGTGGGCTTGGAGATGTTCTTCAGCTCGGCGACGGCGGCCACGACGGCCTTGTCGATGCCGCGCTTGAGGTCCATCGGGTTCATGCCGGCGGCCACGGCCTTGGCGCCTTCGCGGATCAGGGCCTGGGCCAGCACGGTGGCGGTGGTGGTGCCGTCACCGGCGTTGTCGTTGGTCTTGGAAGCGACTTCCTTGACCATCTGCGCGCCCATGTTCTCGAACTTGTCGGCCAGTTCGATTTCCTTGGCGACGGACACGCCGTCCTTGGTGATGGTCGGGGCGCCGAAGCTCTTCTCGAGCACGACGTTGCGGCCCTTCGGGCCCAGGGTCGCCTTGACGGCATTGGCGAGAATGTTGACGCCGCGCACCATGCGCGAACGGGCGTCTTCACCGAAACGGATATCCTTGGCAGCCATTGCTATACCTCAGTGGATCAGGGTTTAAGGGGTCTTGGGAGTCGTTCGGAAACGCGGCTCAGCCGATCACGGCCAGCACGTCGTCCTCACGCAGCACCTTGTACTCGACGCCGTCGGCCTTGTAGGTGGAACCGGCGTACTGGCCGTAGATGACCTTGTCGCCGACCTTCAGCGCCGGGGCGCGGACGCTGCCGTTGTCCAGCGGCTTGCCGGGGCCGACGGCCACGACTTCGCCCTTGGTGGACTTTTCCTTGGCCGAATCGGGGATCAGGATGCCACCGGCAGAGACTTCCTCGGCTTCGATGGGCTTGACCACGACGCGGTCGTGCAGCGGCTTGATGCTCATGTGAGACCTCTTGGATGTTGGTGATGGGTCTGGAAAGTCCGGTGGTCGCCACCGCTGCCGTCCGGCAGCAGCGACGCCACGCCTAAAAACGCCCGTCGCCGGGCTTGGCTGGGAAATGGGGACCGCCGACGGGCTTTCAAGTGCCTGAACCCAACTTCCTGCGACCCCGCCACCGGTGCCCCCGGCGGCGGCGGCGGCATCTGCGACAATGCCGCGGATGGACGCCCGCCTTGTCTTCTGTACCTGCCCCGACGCCGCCACCGCCCAGGCGCTTGCCCGGCTGCTGGTCGAGCGGCGGCTGGCCGCCTGCGTGAACTTGTTGCCGCATATACAGTCTGTGTATCGCTGGCAGGAGCGGGTCGAGCAGGCGGAGGAAGTCCAGCTGCTGATCAAGACCACCGCCGATCGCCTGGACGCGCTGACCGCGGCGCTCCTGCAGCACCACCCGTATGAATTGCCGGAAATACTGGCCGTTTCCCCCAGCACGGGGCTGCCGGCCTACCTGGACTGGATCCGGGCCCAGACCCGCGAGGACCTGACTTGAAGATGCTGTTGCGCCGTTTCACCGCCCTGTGCCTGCTTACCCTCTGTGCCTTCCCGGCGCTGGCCCTGGACGAGAAGGACCTGCTGCCGGTCGACCAGGCCTTCGCCCTCCAGGTCCAGGCGGACACGCGCGACCGCATCGAGCTGCGCTGGGACATCGCCCCGGGCTACTACCTCTACCGCCACCGCACCAGCGTCAAGGCCGGGCCCGGGTTCAGCGCCGGCGCGCTGCAGATGCCGGCCGGGGAAAAGAAGCACGACGAATTCTTCGGTGACGTCGAGACCTACCACCGGCAGCTCAAGGCCACCCTGCCCGGCACCGCGGACGCCGCCGCCGGGACGGTGACGCTGGAGGTGCGCTACCAGGGCTGCGCCGATGCCGGCGTGTGCTATCCGCCGCAGAAGCGCACCGTCGAGGTCCGGCTGCCCGGCGCCGCGGCCACCCCTGCCGCGGCGACCGGCGCGCCGCTGTTCAACCCGCTGGCGCGCACCGACGGCGGCGGCCTGAAGCTGCCGGGCAGCGCCGCCACCCAGTCGCTGCCGCTGCCCTCGGAGCAGGCGTTCGGCTTCGAGGCGATCGTCGACGACGGCAACCGCCTGCTGCTGCGGTTCTCGCCGGCACCGGGCTACTACCTGTACCGCGACCGCACCTCGCTGGCGCTGGAAGGCGCGGCCGGGATCCGCACCGGCAAGCCGCAGTGGCCGGCGGGCACCTCGCACCGCGACGAGCATTTCGGCAACGTGGTGGTCTACTTCGACCAGGTCGACGTCCCGCTGCCGCTGCACCGCGAACGCGCCGACGCCAGCCCGGCGACGCTGGTGGCCACCTTCCAGGGCTGCCAGACCGACGGCATCTGCTACCCGCCGATGACCCGGCGGGTGCGGCTGTCGCTGCCCGCCGGCAAGGTCTCGCCCAGCGGCGAGGCCATGGTCACGCCGCTGGTGATCACGCCGCTGCCCAGCGGCCGCAAGCCCGCCGACCCGGTGGCCATCGACCCGGCCAACCCGCCCGCCCCGCAGCCGCTGGTGGTCCGTTCCAACGACAGCGGCAACGGCGCCGCCACCACGCCCGACGCCTCGGCCGACAACGCCGGCCGCAGCCAGCCGCCGGGCAGCGCCGGCGAGGATGACTCGCTGGCGTGGATCCTGCTGCTGGCGCTGGCCGGCGGCCTGGTCCTGAACCTGATGCCATGTGTGCTGCCGGTGCTGTCGCTGAAGGTGCTGGGGCTGGCGCAGAGCGGCGAGAGCCGCCAGCACGCCCGCCGCCACGCGCTGTGGTACACGCTGGGCGTGCTGGTGGCGTTCGCCGCCATCGGCGCGCTGGTGCTGGCCCTGCGCGCGGCCGGGCAGGCCGCCGGCTGGGGCTTCCAGCTGCAGCACCCGTGGTTCATCGCCGCGCTGGTGTACCTGATGTTCGTGGTCGGCCTGAGCCTGAGCGGTGTGTTCACCCTGGGCGGCAACCTCGGCGGCGTCGGCCAGTCGCTGGCGCAGCGCCAGGACGCGGCCGGCGACTTCTTCACCGGCGTGCTGGCCTGCGTGGTCGCCAGCCCGTGCATCGCCCCGTTCATGGGCCCGGCGCTGGCCTATGCGTTCACCGCGCCGGCGGCGGTGGCGATGCTGGTGTTCCTGGCCCTGGGGCTGGGGCTGGCACTGCCGTTCCTGCTGATCGGCTTCGTGCCGGCGCTGGCCCGGCGCCTGCCCAGGCCCGGCGCCTGGATGGAAACCTTCAAGCAGGTGCTGGCGTTCCCGATGTACCTGACCGCGATCTGGCTGCTGTGGGTGCTGGGCAAGCAGCGCGGCATCGACGCAATGGCGCTGCTGCTGGCCGGCGCGGCACTGCTGGCGCTGGGGCTGTGGTGGTTCGAGCGCAACCGCTGGCGCAGCCGCCGCGCGGGCATGGCGCTGGGCGCGGTGCTGGCGCTGCTGGCGCTGGTGCCGGTGTGGGGCGTGACCCGCATGGAACCGCCGGCACGCGCGGCCAGCGAGGGCACGGTGGCGTACTCGCCGGAAATGCTGGACCGGCTGCGCGCGGACAACCGCGTGGTATTCGTCAACATGACCGCCGACTGGTGCGTGACCTGCAAGGCCAACGAACGCAACGTGCTCGACCGCGATACGTTCCGCGACACCCTCAAGCGGGTGGACGCGGTGTACATGCGCGGCGACTGGACCAACGTGGATCCGCAGATCAGCGCGTTCCTGGAGCAGCACAAGGCGGTGGGCGTGCCGCTGTACGTGGTGTACGGGCCGGGTGCGCCGCCGCGCGTGCTGCCGACCGTGCTGACCCAGGCCATCGTCGAGGACGCGCTGCTGCGCGCGGCGCGCTGAGATGCGCAGCGCGGCAGGGTGGGTGGTGGGCATCGCCGCGGCGGCCGGGCTGGCCGCCGGCGCCTGGCTGAGCCGGCCCGCGCTGCCGCCGATGACCGAGCCGTCGACGCCGCCCGCGGCCACGGCGCCCGCGGCGCTCGCCCCGGGCGACCGGGTGCCCGCCTTCACCCTGCCCGACCTGGACGGCATGCCGGTGCGGTTCCCGGACCGCTTCCTGGGCCGGCCGCTGCTGATCAACGTCTGGGCCAGCTGGTGCGCGCCCTGCGTCGAGGAGATGCCGGAACTGGCGCGCTTCGCCGCCCGCCATGCCGACGACGGCCCGCAGGTGGTGGGGCTGGCACTGGACACCCATGAAGCCGTGCTCGATTTCCTCGGCAACGTGCCGGTGTATTACCCGATCGTGCTGGAGACCCCCGGCCCGGCCGACGCCAGCGTCAAACTGGGCAACCACCAGGGGCTGCTGCCCTACAGCGTGCTGATCGACGCGCAGGGGCGCGTGGTCCGGCAGAAGCTGGGCCCGTTCAAGGCCGGTGAGATCGAGGCGTGGGCCGGGCTGGACGAAGAAGTGCGCTAACCGCGGCGAACGTGACGCCAACATCCGCCAGCACGCCGCGCCCATGGCGCCCCGCGGACGCCGCGCGCATGCGTCCACACGACGCCCCGGGCACCCGGCGGGATCCCGGGCAATTTCAAACAATCGATTAAAACGTCGTCAATTTCGCCGAACTGGACAGTATTCCCCGGTTCGCTCACACTGCCGCCCTTTCCCGCCCACCGCTGGCCCATGGCAAAACTGCTGGTCCTCCACGGCCCCAACCTGAACCTGCTCGGCACGCGCGAGCCGGAGGTCTATGGGCACACCACGCTGGCCGACATCGACGCCGCGCTGGCGCGCCAGGCGCAGGCGGCGGGGCACGCGGTGGAGAGCCTGCAGTCCAACGCCGAGCACGTGCTGGTGGAGCGGGTGCAGGCCGCGCGCGGCGATGGTACCGGTTTCATCCTGATCAACCCGGCCGCCTTCACCCACACCTCGGTGGCGCTGCGCGACGCGCTGGCCGCGGTGGCCATCCCGTTCATCGAGATCCACCTGTCCAACCCCCACGCCCGCGAGCCGTTCCGCCAGCACAGCTATTTCAGCGACAAGGCGGTCGGCGTGGTCTGCGGCTTCGGCGCGGACAGTTACCGCTACGCCATGGACGCGGCACTGCTGCGGCTGTGACCCCCATTCCCGGGCGGTGCGCGCGAGCGCGCCACCGCCTACACCACCCAAGAGGCATCCTATGGACCTGCGCAAAATCAAGAAGCTGATCGACCTGCTGGAAGAGTCGAACCTGGCGGAGATCGAGATCAAGGAAGGCGAGGAATCCGTGCGCCTGTCGCGCACCCCGGTCGGCGGCTACGCGCCGGCGCCGGTGATGGCCGCCCCGGCCCCGGTCGCCGCCCCGGCCGCGGCCGCGCCGATGCCGATGAGCTCGCCGACCGAAGCGTCCACCGGCGGCACCGCCAAGCCGGGCAACGCCCTGCCGGACGGCCACGTGCAGCGCGCGCCGATGGTCGGCACCTATTACGCGTCGCCGTCGCCGGACAAGCCGCCGTTCGTCAGCGTGGGCCAGCAGGTCAAGGCCGGCGAGACCCTGGCGATCATCGAGGCGATGAAGATGTTCAACCCGATCGAGGCCGAGGTGTCCGGCACCGTGGTCGCCATCCTCGGCGAAAGCGGCAACCCGGTGGAGTTCGACCAGCCGCTGTTCGTGATCGCCTGAGGCGCCGGCCATGCTCGACAAGGTCGTAATCGCCAACCGGGGTGAGATCGCGCTGCGCATCCTGCGCGCGTGCCACACCCTGGGCATCCGCACGGTCGCGGTGCACTCCACCGTCGACCGCAACCTCAAGCACGTGGCCATGGCCGACGAATCGGTCTGCATCGGCCCGGCGCCGTCGTCGGAGAGCTACCTCAACATCCCGGCGCTGATCGCCGCGGCCGAGGTCACCGACGCCCAGGCCATCCACCCCGGCTACGGCTTCCTCTCCGAGAATGCCGATTTCGCCGAGCGCGTGGAGCAGTCCGGCTTCATCTTCATCGGGCCCAAGGCCGACACCATCCGCCTGATGGGCGACAAGGTCGAGGCGATCCGCGCGATGAAGGCCGCCGGCGTGCCGTGCGTGCCCGGCTCGGGCGGCCCGCTGGGCGACGACCCGGCGACCAACGTCAAGATCGCCCGCGAGATCGGCTATCCGGTGATCGTCAAGGCGGCCGGCGGCGGTGGCGGCCGCGGCATGCGCGTGGTCCACACCGAGGGCGCGCTGGTCAACGCCATCGCCACCACCAAGCAGGAAGCCAAGGCCGCGTTCGGCAACGACATGGTCTACATGGAGAAGTTCCTGGAGAACCCGCGCCACGTGGAGATCCAGGTGCTGGCCGACGGCCAGGGCAACGCCATCCACCTGGGCGAACGCGACTGCTCGATGCAGCGCCGCCACCAGAAGGTGGTGGAGGAAGCGCCGGCGCCGGGCATCACCCCGGAACTGCGCGAGGAGATCGGCAAGGTCTGCGTGGAAGCCTGCATCCGCATCGGCTACCGCGGCGCCGGCACCTTCGAGTTCCTGTTCGAGAACGGCCGCTTCTACTTCATCGAGATGAACACCCGCATCCAGGTGGAGCACCCGGTGACGGAGATGATCACCGGCATCGACCTGGTCGCCGAGCAGCTGAAGATCGCCGCCGGCCACAAGCTGTCGATCAAGCAGAGCGACATCAAGATCAACGGCCACGCCATCGAGTGCCGCATCAACGCCGAGGACCCGGAGACCTTCTTCCCGTGCCCCGGCACCATCACCGGCTTCTACCCGCCGGGCGGCCCCGGCGTGCGCGTGGACACGCACATCTACGGCGGCTACCGCGTGCCGGCCAACTACGACTCGATGATCGGCAAGCTGATCGTGCACGGCCCGGACCGCGACACCGCCATCGCCCGCATGCGGGTGGCGCTGAGCGAGATGGTCGTGGACGGCATCAAGACCAACGTCGCCCTGCAGCAGCGGATCATGCGCGACAAGGGCTTCCAGGCCGGTGGGCAGAACATCCACTACCTGGAAAAGCGCCTGGCCGAGCGCAAGAACCAGTCGATCGCGCTGACCTGAGCGCGGTGCGTCGCGGGTGAAGGAAGAAGGCGGGGAAACCCGCCTTCTTCCGTCTGCGCGGACGTATGGGGGTGCAACGGCCCCGGGCACCACGGCACCCGTGGCCGACAGGAGAAGGAAAACATCCGCCGCCTCGTCTAGGATGCCCGCTTCCGTTCTGCCGTCGCCGTCATCGCCATGCCCTTTCTCGAACTCACCCTGCGCTGCACCGAAGCCACCCAGCCCCGCTACGAGAACGCCCTGGAGGACGTCGGCGCGCTGGCGGTGACGATGCTCGACGCCGATGCCGACACCAGCAACGAACGCGCGATCCTGGAGCCGGGCGTGGGGCAGACGCCGCTGTGGAACGAATTGGTGCTGAGCGCACTGTTCCCGGCCGATACCAACGCGCTGGCGCTGCTGGCCGCGCTGGAATCGTTCGACGCCGGGCTGGACTGGAGCAGTGCCGGCTTCCGTTCGGTCCAGGACGAGGACTGGGAACGCGCCTGGCTGGACCAGTTCCAGCCCATGCAGTTCGGCCAGCGCACCTGGATCGTGCCGTGGAACCATGAACTGCCCGAAGCGGCGCAGGC
The DNA here is from genome assembly GCF_056393075.1 of Stenotrophomonas sp. Steno-Z10-HUANG. Lineage (NCBI taxonomy): Bacteria > Pseudomonadati > Pseudomonadota > Gammaproteobacteria > Lysobacterales > Lysobacteraceae > Stenotrophomonas > Stenotrophomonas sp. Steno-Z10-HUANG. Next base: position 62,088 of record NZ_JBWJPA010000001.1, on the reverse strand, counting down.
CGCCGACGCCGCGGTGGTGCGGCTGGACCCCGGCCTGGCGTTCGGCTCGGGCACCCACCCGACCACCGCGCTGTGCCTGCGCTGGCTGGACCAGCTTTCGGCCGAGGGCGAACTGGCCGGCCGCAGCGTGCTCGACTTCGGCTGCGGCTCGGGCATCCTCGCCCTGGCCGCGCTCAAGCTCGGTGCCGCCGCCGCGGTGGGCGTGGACAACGACCCGCAGGCGCTCACCGCCACCGCCGACAACGGCGAGCGCAACGGCGTGCACATCGCCGCGTACCTGCCCGAGGACGAGCCGGCGGCGACCTACCCGGTGGTGGTCGCCAACATCCTGGCCTCGGCGCTGGACGCGCTGGCCGAACGGCTGGCGGCGCGGGTGGCGCCCGGCGGGCGCATCGCCCTGTCCGGCATCCTGCATGGCCAGGAAGGCGAACTGCTGGAACGCTACGCGCCGTGGTTCGTGCAGCTGGAAGCCGTGCAGGACGGCGACTGGATGCGCATTACCGGCGTGCGCCGTGCTTGAATGAACGCAGCGTCCGCGACCGACCTGCCATGAGCGAAGAAACCCCGCCGCCCCGTCCTTCGCTGGCCACGCTCCTGCGGAGCGGGGCCACACCGCCGCCGGACACCCCGCCCGCCCGCGACGGCGACGTCGATGGCGGTGGCGATGCGCCGCAACCGGTACCGCCCGCGGACGGGGCCGCCGACGGCGAAGCGCCGGCCCTGGGCGACGCCGCCGCGGACAGCGCGCAGGACGGCGACGGCCCGGCGCAGGAAAGCGGCAGCGCGCCGAGCTTCCTGCAGCGCTCCCCGGTGGCAACCGCCAGTGGCCGCCGCGCACCGCGCTGGCAGTGGCTGCTGCTGGCCGCGCTGGCCCTGCTGCTCGCCGTCCAGGTGGTGATCGCCGACCGCGCCACGCTGGCCGCGCGTCCCGGCTGGCGCCCGGTCGTGGCCGGCCTGTGCGCGGTGCTGCGCTGCAGCCTGCCGCCGTGGCACCAGCCCGCGGCCTACACCATGCTGCAGCGCGAAGTGCGGCCGCTGCCCGGGCGCCCGGGCGTGCTGCAGGTACAGGCCAGCTTCCGCAACGACGCGCGCTGGGCGCAGGCCTGGCCGGCATTGTCGTTGTCGCTGTCCGACGCCGACGGCCGGGTGATCGGGCGCCGCCTGCTGCAGCCGCGCGACTACCTGGGCAGCGCGCACGACCCCGCGCAGCGGCTGGAACCGGGACAGAGCGCGCAGGTCGCGTTCCTGCTGCGCGAGCCGTCGGCGGACACGGTGGCCTACGCGTTCGAGTTCCGCTGACCCGGCGCCCGACATGGCGGCCCCCTCGTTCACGCGCTAGACTCCCCACCCCATGCCGGGCGCGGCCGCGCCGGCTCCGCTGAATCCGGGAATTCCCTTGAACGCTGCCCCACCCCGTCCTGACAACAGTCGTGGCGCTCCGAAGCCGCCGCTGCGCGAACACGTCGCCCAGTCCGTGCGTCGCTACCTGCGCGATCTGGATGGCTGCGACGCCGACGATGTCTACGAGATCGTCCTGCGCGAGATGGAGATTCCGCTGTTCGTGGAGGTGCTCAACCACTGCGAGGGCAACCAGAGCCGCGCCGCGGCGCTGCTGGGCATCCACCGCGCCACCCTGCGCAAGAAGCTCAAGGAATACGGGCTGGCCTGAGTGGCGCCATCGCTGCGCGCTGGCGCCGCACGGCCTGCAATGCAAACCGTGGGCCCCGTCTTTCGCCCTGCATACCCCGCGCCTTCGGCGCGCCCCCTGACCCGGGGCTTTGCTCCGGATATATCCCCCACTGCCTGCGGTGGGTGCCGAGCGTTGGACGGCACGTCATCGGCAGCACCTGCCGGACAAGCCGGTGCTGCGCACCACCCCGAACGGGCAACCGGCAGTACCGGTCGTCACCGCCGCAACCGGACCGGCACGCTGCGCGCGGCTACAATACGGGCCCGCTTCCGCTTCCTTCCCCACCCCCATGTCCGCTGATCTGCTGCCCGTGCGCCGGGCCCTGCTGTCCGTTTCCGACAAGACCGGCCTGGTCGAACTGGCCCGCGCGCTGGCCGCGCACGGCGTTGAACTGTTGTCCACCGGCGGCACCGCCAAGGCGATCCGCGAGGCCGGCCTGCCGGTCAAGGACGTGTCCGACGTGACCGGCTTCCCGGAGATGATGGACGGCCGGGTCAAGACCCTGCACCCGATGGTGCACGGCGGCCTGCTCGGCCGCGCCGGCACCGACGATGCGGTGATGGCCGAACACGGCATCGCGCCGATCGACCTGCTGGTGCTGAACCTGTACCCGTTCGAGTCGGTCACCGCCAGGGCCGACTGCACGCTCGCCGACGCGGTGGAGAACATCGACATCGGCGGCCCGGCCATGCTGCGCAGCGCCGCCAAGAACTTCGCCCGCGTCGCCGTGGCCACCAGCCCGGACCAGTACGCCGCGCTGCTGGCCGAACTGGACGCCAACGGCGGCCAGCTGTCGGCGGCCAGGCGTTTCCAGCTGTCGGTGGCCGCGTTCAACCGCGTCGCCCAGTACGACGCGGCGATCAGCAACTACCTGTCGGCGATCAGCGACACCGCCGCCGCGGTGCCGGTGCGCGAGGAATACCCGGCGCAGATGAACTCCACCTTCGTCAAGGTGATGGACCTGCGCTACGGCGAGAACCCGCACCAGAGCGGCGTGTTCTACCGCGACCTGTACCCGGTGCCGGGCACCCTGGCCACGTTCGTGCAGCTGCAGGGCAAGGAGCTGAGCTACAACAACCTGGCCGACGCCGATGCCGCGTGGGAATGCGTGCGCCAGTTCGACCTGCCGGCCTGTGTCATCGTCAAGCACGCCAACCCGTGCGGCGTGGCGGTGGCCGCCGATGTCGGCGCCGCCTACGAGATGGCCTACAACACCGACCCGACCAGCGCGTTCGGCGGCATCCTGGCGTTCAACCGCACGCTGGACGCGGCCACCGCCAAGACCATCCTCGACCGCCAGTTCGTCGAAGTGCTGATCGCCCCGGACTACGAGCCGGCCGCGCTGGAGTACGCCACCAGGAAGGCCAACGTGCGGGTGCTGCGCATCCCGGCCGGCGACGCGCGCAACAACTACGACACCAAGCGCATTGGTTCTGGCCTGCTGATCCAGAGCGCCGACAACCGCGGCATGAGCGCCGACGAGCTGAAGACGGTGACCCGGCGCGCGCCGACCGCGGCCGAGCTGCGCGACCTGCTGTTCGCCTGGCGCGTGGCCAAGTACGTCAAGTCCAACGCCATCGTCTATGCCAGGGACGAGCGCACCATCGGCGTCGGCGCCGGGCAGATGAGCCGCGTGTACTCGGCGCGCATCGCCGGCATCAAGGCCGCCGATGCCGGGCTGGTGGTGCCCGGCTCGGTGATGGCCTCCGATGCGTTCTTCCCGTTCCGCGACGGCCTGGACGCCGCCGCCGAAGCGGGCATCACCGCGGTGATCCAGCCGGGTGGCTCGATGCGTGATGCCGAAGTGATCGCCGCGGCTGACGAACATGGCATCGCCATGGTGTTCACCGGCGTGCGCCACTTCCGCCACTGAGGCCGCAGGCATGGCGGCGGGCATGATCCGGACGCTGGCGGTACTGCTCGCCGCGCTCGTGCTGGCGTCGTGCCGGCAGGATGCGGCCACCCAGGACGGCGGCACGGCGCAGACGCCGGACGGCGATGCGGCCGTGCTGGCGCTGCTCAAGGCGCGTTACGGCGCGCCGGCGCGGCTCAAGGGCCCGTGGACGCAACGCCTCGACGACCCGCAGCTGGAGCCCGCGCGCCAGGTCCAGCGCGCGCTGTGCGCCGACCGCGGCATCACCCTTGCGGGCGGCCGCTATCGCATGCTGGCGGTCTGCACCCGCTATGCCGACGCGACCCCCGTGGAACTGGGCGTCAGCGATTTCATCGTGCTGCGCGAGGCCGCCGACGGCAGCGTGGGCGTCGCCGCCGAACTGCCGGGCCGGGCCAGCGGCAGCGGCGGCCAACCGGGCGCGATCAGCATCCTGCAGGTCGGCGCCGGCGCCTGGGCCTACCAGATCGACGAAGAGCGGGTGGTGGTGGGCGCGCGGATGCGCGACCGCAGCTGGCTGGTGTTCGACGGCGGCGACACGGTGGCCGAAGCGGGCTGGCTGCGTGCCCACCTGGACGACCAGAATGCGATCGACTGCGTCACCACCGGCAGCTGCCGGCCCGGGACGCTGGACCTGGATTTCGACGCCCGTCCGGACGACAGCGAGCCCGGACTGCGCTACTGGCCGTTGCGCGTGCACGAGGCCGGCAACGGCTGCACCGGCGCGGTGGATGCGCTGCATTCCATTGCCTACGATCCGACGCAATCGCGCTACCTGGTCCCGGCGCGCATGCAGCTGGAGGCCTGCGGCTGATGCGTTGGCGCCTGCCCCTGTTCCTGGCCGCTTGCCTGGCGGCGGCCACCGGGTGCGGCAACCACGCGCTCGACCAGGCGCAGCGCGTGGCCCTGCAGGAGATCGGCGCGCAGCTTCCGCGTCCCTACCGCGACGGGCTGGTGGTCGAATCGGTGCACCGCGACGGCGACGAGCTGGTGCTGGTGATCCGTTCGGCGGAGATCACCGTGGCCATGGCCAAGGCCAGGCCCGCCGTGTTCGACGCGCTGCGCGACGACGAGCAGGCCGCGATGCAGGCACTGTGCGCCGATCCGCTGTTCGCCCCGCTGCATGCCGCCGGCGGCGGCGTGCGCCGGCACTTCGTCGATGCCGACGGGGCGGTGTTCTTCGACGCCACGCTGAAAGCCTCCGATTGCCTTTCCCCTTGAATGCCCCCTACAGGAACTGCCCCATGAAAATCCTCGTCATCGGCGCCGGCGGCCGCGAACATGCGCTGGCCTGGAAGCTGGCCCGGTCCGCGCGCGTGAGCGAAGTGATCGTCGCCCCGGGCAATGCCGGTACCGCGACCGAAGCCAAGTGCCGCAACGTGGCGGTCAAGGTCACCGACATCGCCGGCCTGCTCAAGCTGGCGCAGGACGAGGCCGTCGGCTTGACCGTGGTGGGCCCGGAAGTGCCGCTGGTGGCGGGGGTGGTGGATACCTTCCGCGCGGCGGGGCTGCGCATCTTCGGGCCGACCGCCGCCGCCGCGCAGCTGGAAGGCAGCAAGGCCTTCGCCAAGGATTTCCTGGCCCGCCACGGCATCCCCACCGCGTTCTACGCGGTGCACACCGAGGTCGATGCGGCACTGGCCTATCTGCGCGAGAAGGGCGCGCCGATCGTGATCAAGGCCGACGGCCTGGCCGCCGGCAAGGGCGTGATCGTGGCGATGACGCTGGACGAAGCCGAGGCCGCGGTGCGCGACATGCTCAGCGGCAACGCCTTCGGCGATGCCGGCGCGCGGGTGGTGATCGAGGAATTCCTGGAGGGCGAGGAAGCCAGCTTCATTTCCATGGTCGATGGCCGCGTCGCGCTGCCGATGGCCACCAGCCAGGACCACAAGCGCGTGGGCGACGGCGACACCGGCCCCAACACCGGCGGCATGGGCGCGTACTCGCCGGCGCCGGTGGTGACGCCGCAGGTGCACGCCCGGGTCATGCGCGAAGTGGTCGAGCCGACCGTGGCCGGCATGATCGCCGACGGCGTGCCGTTCACCGGCTTCCTGTACGCCGGGCTGATGATCGACGCCACGGGCGCACCGAAGGTGATCGAGTTCAACGTGCGCTTCGGCGACCCGGAAACCCAGCCGGTGATGCTGCGCCTGCAGTCGGACCTGGTCGACCTGCTCGAAGCGGCCATCGACGGTGCCTTGGCCGGCGTGGACGCTCAATGGGATCCGCGCCCGTCGCTGGGCGTGGTGATGGCAGCAAAGCCGTACCCGGACACGCCGATCACCGGCGATGTGATCAGCGGCCTGGATGACGTACCGGCCAGCGCCAAGGTGTTCCATGCCGGCACCGCGCTGGACGCCGACGGCAACGTGGTCAGCGCCGGTGGCCGCGTGCTGTGCGTGGCCGCGCTGGGCGACAGCGTCGGCGACGCGCAGGCCCATGCCTACGCCGGCGTGGCGAAGATCCACTGGGCCAACGAATTCCACCGCAGCGACATCGGCTGGCGCGCGATCGCACGCGAGCAGCAGTAAGCCACCGGGGTGACGGAAGATGAGAAGGGCGGCCTTGGGGCCGCCCTTTTCGTTGCCTCCCTCTGCCGGCGGGATGGAACACGGCCCATGGCGGCGAGAGGCGCAAGGCACAGAGCTGCCGCTACCGCTTCCTTCAGCGATGCACGCTGCCGATGCTCGCCGCCGGGTAACGTGCACCGGCGGCCACGTCCACCGGGAACACCGCGTCGATGCGGGCCAGTTCGTCGGCATCCAGCACCACGTCCAGCGCGTCCAAGTTTTCCTCCAGGTAGGCCAGGCGCTTGGTACCCGGGATCGGCACCAGGTCTTCGCCCTGGGCCAGTACCCAGGCCAGGGCCAGTTGCCCGGGACTGATGCCCCTGGCGGCGGCAATCGCGTTGACCTGCTCCACCAACGCGAGGTTCCGGGCGAAGTTCTCGCCCTGGAAGCGCGGCGAATTGCGCCGGTAGTCACCGTCCTCGAAATCGTCCGGGCTGCGGATCGCGCCGGTCAGGAAGCCGCGGCCCAGCGGCGAGTACGGCACGAAACCAATGCCCAGCTCACGCACCGTATGCAGCACGCCGTTGTGCTCGGGTTCGCGCGACCACAGCGAGTACTCGGTCTGCAGCGCGGTGATCGGGTGCACCGCATGCGCGCGGCGGATCGTCTCCGGCGCCGCCTCGGACAGGCCCAGCCAGCGCACCTTGCCCTGCTCGACCAGCCGCGCCATCGCGCCCACCGTTTCCTCGATCGGCACCTGCGGGTCCACGCGGTGCTGGTAGTACAGGTCGATGTGCTCCACGCCCAGCCGCTGCAGGCTGGCCTCGCAGGCGGCCTGCACGTATTCGGGGCGGCCATCGACGCCACGCGCCTGCGGGTCGGACGGGTCCAGGCGGACGCCGAACTTGGTGGCCAGCACCACCTGCCCGCGGCGCCCGGCGATGGCACGGCCGACCAGCCTTTCATTGGTATGCGGGCCGTACATGTCGGCGGTGTCGAGCAGGGTGACGCCGCGTTCCAGCGCGCGCTGGATCACCGCGATGGCCGCGGCATCGTCGCCACGGCCGCCGTAGAACGCGCTCATGCCCATGCAGCCAAGGCCGAGGGCGGAAACCACGGGGCCGTCGCGGCCAAGGGTGCGGGTCTGCATGGCAATGCTCCAGAACGGGGGACGCCACTGTAGGGCGCGGGAACCCAGCGATAAATCGGGGTAATCTGCAACATCAATGAAGCAGAACTTCACAATAGCCCCCTCCCTGCTGCCGGCGCTGGCGGCCTTCGCCTGCGTCGCCCGCCACGCCAGCTTCAGCCAGGCGGCGATCGAACTGGGCATGTCGGCGTCGGCGACGTCGCAGTCGGTGCGCACCCTGGAGCGGCGGCTGGGCGTGCGCCTGCTGCACCGGACCACGCGCCGGGTCGGCCTGACCGAGCCGGGCGAGCGCCTGCTGCGCGAGGCCGCACCGGCGCTGGCGCGCATCGGCGGCGCGCTGCAGGCACTGGAGGAAAGCCGCGACATGCCCGCCGGGCGCCTGCGCATCACCGCGCCGCGGATCGTGGTCGAACAGATGCTGCTGCCGCACCTGCCGGCGTTCTCCATGCGCTTTCCGCATGTCGAGGTGGAACTGGCGGTGCAGGCGGCGCTGACCGACCTGGTGGCCGAAGGTTTCGATGCCGGCATCCGCCTGGGCGAATCGCTGGCCGATGGCATGGTGGCGGTGCCGCTGGGCCCGCCGCAGCGCCTGGTGGTCGTGGCCGCGCCGGGCTACCTGCGCCGGCACCGGCCACCGGACACGCCGCAGGCGCTGGCCGCGCATGCCTGCCTCCGCTACCGGCGCAGCGACGGCCGGCTGATGCCGTGGGAGTTCAGCCGCGACGGGCACGATTTCAGCGTCGAGGTCGGCGGCGGGCCGATCTTCAACGACAGCGGGCTGGGCCGGCGCATGGCCATCGCCGGCCTCGGCCTGGCGCAGGTGTTCGAAGCGGCCGCGGCCGAGGACCTGGCCGCCGGCCGCCTGCAGCGCCTGCTCGATGCGTGGCAGCCGCCGTTCCCCGGCTTCCACCTGTACTACCCGTCGCGCGAGCAGCTCGCGCCCAAGCTGCGGGTGTTCGTGGATTTCATGCGCGACGCCAACGCTCCGCCCCGGTAGAGCAGCGCCTGCTCCACTGACGTCTTGCACCGATGCTCCGCAGGAGCGCGCTGCCGTGCGCGACGAAGCACCCACGGCAAGGCCCGACCGCGCACGGCAGTGCATGCCTGCGGGGCAGCTGCTTCGCACCAACGGCCTTGCCCCATTGCCTTGCCGCTTTCATTCGCGCACGGCAAGCTGGGCCATCCCCACGCTTGGCGACCCACCGCACCGGCATGCGCCCCACCGAACGCCTGTTGAACCGGCTCTGGGCCCATGAGAAGGCCAGCTACGGCCTGCGCGTGTTCATCGCACTGGGCACGCTGATGGCCGTGTGCTGGTACCGCGGCGACCTGCAGCCGCTGCCGTCGCTGTTCCTGGGCACCATTGCCAGCGCCGTGGCCGAGACCGACGACAACGGCTGGGGCCGCAGCAAATCGGTGCTGCTGTCACTGCTGTGCTTCGTCGCCGCCGCCGCCGCGGTCATCCAGCTGTTCGACTGGCCGCTGCCGTTCGTCGCGGCGCTGGCACTGGCCGCGTTCGCGCTGACCCTGCTGGGCGCCCTGGGCGAACGCTACGCCTCCATCGGCCAGGCCACGGTGACCCTGGCGATCTACACCATGATCGCGATGGACCAGCACCGCGGCGCCGGCACCGGTGCGGCCTGGCGCGACGTGGCGCAGATGCTGGCCGGCGCGGCGTGGTACGGCGCGCTGTCGATCCTGTGGACGGTGATGTTCGCCAACCGGCCGGTGCGCGAGCGGCTGGCGCGGCTGTTCGCCGAGCTCGGGCGCTACCTGCAGCTCAAGGCGGACCTGTTCGAGCCGGTGCGCCATGGCGACCTCGAAGCACGGCGGCTGGCGCTGGCCGAGCAGAACGTGCGCGTGGTCGAGGCGCTCAACGCGGCCAAGACCGCCATCCTCAGCCGCTTCGGCCGCTCCGGGCGCCCCGGGGTGCAGTCCGGGCTGTATTTCCGCCTGTATTACATGGCGCAGGATTTCCACGAACGCGCCAGTTCCTCGCACTATCCCTACGAGGCGCTGACCGAGGCGTTCTTCCACAGCGACGTGCTGTACCGCTGCCGGCGCCTGCTGTCGCTGCAGGGCAGCGCCTGCATGGCGCTGGGCCAGGCCATCCGCCTGCGCCAGCCGTTCGACTACGGCGAGCGCAACCGCCAGGCCGGGCAGGACCTGGAACATTCGCTGCAATACCTGCGCGACCAGCACAACCCGCACTGGCAGCGCCTGCTTGGCTCGCTGCAGCTGCTGGCGAGCAACCTGTCCAGCATCGCGCGGCAGTTGTCCGAGGCGTCGCTGGCCGACACGCCACTGGAAGGCATCGACACCCGCCTGCGCGATTCCTCGCCGCATACCCTGCGCGAGATGGCCACCCGGCTGCGCCAGGCGCTGACGCCCGGCTCGGTGCTGTTCCGCCACGGCGTGCGCATTGCCCTGGCGCTGATCGCCGGGTACGCCGTGCTCAAGCTGGTGCACCCCAGCAACGGCTACTGGATCCTGCTCACCATCGTGTTCGTGTGCCGGCCGCACTTCGGCGCCACCCGGCTGCGGCTGGTGCAGCGCATCGGCGGCACCCTGGTCGGGCTGGGCGTGACCTGGGCGCTGATGCAGCTGTTCCCGGGCACCACGCTGCAGTTGCTGCTGGCGCTGGCCGCGGCGCTGCTGTTCTTCGTCACCCGCACCGAGCGCTACGTGATCGCCACCGCCGCGATCACCACCATGGCGCTGCTGTGCTTCAACCTGCTCGGCGACGGCTTCGTGCTGATCTGGCCGCGGCTGCTGGACACGCTGATCGGCTGCGTGATCGCCGCCACCGCCTCGCTGCTGATCCTGCCCGACTGGCAGGGACGGCGCCTGCACCGGGTGATGGCACAGGTGATCGCCACCAGCGCCCGTTACCTGGAGGAGGTGCTGGGCCAGTACCGCAGTGGCATGCGCGACGACCTGCCCTACCGCATCGCCCGCCGCGACATGCACAACGCCGACGTCGCACTGTCGGTGGCGCTGTCCAACATGCTGCGCGAGCCCGGCTACGCGCGCGGCAACCTGGATGCCGGGTTCCGCTTCCTGGCGCTGTCCAACACCCTGCTCGGCTACCTGTCCGCGCTCGGCGCGCACCGCGCGCGCGCCACGGTGACCGACGACCCCCTGGTCAGCCATGCCCAGCAGTGCCTGCAGCAGGCGCTGGCCGGGCTGTCGGCCGCGCTCGCCGCGCGGCGGCCGGTGCCGGCGGCGGAGGTCGATGAGGCCGCGCTGGCGGATACGCTGGAGCAGTTGCCCGGCGACAGCGACGACAAATCGCGCCTGGTACGCACCCAGCTGGCGCTGATCCTGCGCCTGCTGCCGCGGCTGCGCGCGGCCGCGGACGAAGCGGTGGGCGCGCCGGCGCCGGCCACGCTGGCGGCTCCGCAGGGCTAGCGTCGCGCCGACGCGCGCGGCATTGCCAGCAGCGCCGCCAGCGCCAGTGCGATGCCCACCGCGCACACCCCGTTCCAGCCGTACCGGGTCCAGCCCAGCGTGCCCAGCGCGGAACCGGCCGCGCCACCGATGAAGTAGCAGGTCATGTAGGCCGCGGTGATGCGGCTGCGGGCGCTCTCGTCCAGGCGGTAGATCGTGCTCTGGTTGTCGATGTGCACCGCCTGCACCGCCACGTCCAGCGCCAGCACGCCCACCACCAGCGCGGCCAGCGACACCGGCGCCAGCAGCAACACCCCCCACGACAGCAGCAACAGCACCAGCCCGCCACCGGTCACCAGGCGGCCGTGGCCGCGGTCGCTCAGGCGCCCGGCACGGCTGGCGGCCAGCGCACCGGCGGCACCGACCAGCCCGAACAGGCCGATGCTGGCGATGGAATAGCCATAGGCCGGCCCGGACAGCAGGAACGCCAGCGGCGTCCAGAACACGCTGAAGCCGGCGAACAGCAGCGCGCCCAGCCATGCGCGCCGGCGCAGCACCGGTTCGTCGCGCAACAGCGCCAGCACCGAGGCGAGCAGCCGTGGATACGACAGCGTCGCCCGCGGCCGGTAGGCCGGCAACGCGCGCGCCAGCGCCAGCGCCATGAGCAGCAGCGCGACACCGGCCACCCAGTACACGGTATGCCAGGAGCCGATCCCGGCCAGCAGCCCCGAAGCCGTGCGCGCCAGCAGGATGCCCAGCAGCAGCCCGGCCATGAGCGTGCCGACCACGCGCCCGCGCCGCTCCGGTGCCGCCAGCGTCGCCGCATGCGGGATGATCACCTGCGCGGCGACCGCGCACAGTCCGCTGAGCGCGGTACCGGCCAGCAGCTGCGTGAAATGGCCGGCGCTGGCACTGACCAGCAGCCCCAGCGCCGCCAGTACGAACAGCGCCACGATCAGCCGGCGCCGTTCCAGGCGGTCGCCCAGCGGCACGATCAGCAGCAGCCCGGCGGCATAGGACAACTGCGCGACGGTCACCACCCAGCCCACCCGGCCGGCGCCCAGCCCGAACGCGTCGCCCAGCAGCTGCAGCAGCGGCTGGGCGTAATAGTTGCTGGCCACGATCAGCCCGGTGGCGGCGGCCAGCAGCATGACCCGGCGCTGGCTGAGCACGTGCGGTTGGGGGGATTGGCTGGACATCACGGCCTCGATGGGGAACAACGGAAGGCAAGTCTGTGGGCCACCCATGAATGACGCCAATGTATTGTTTTCATCCTTTCCATCTTTCTGAGTGATGGCATGTTCACCCTGCGCCAGCTGGAGTTCGTCGTCGCCGTCGCCGAGGAGGGCGGGTTCACCGCCGCCGCCGCGCGCTGCCATACCGTGCAGTCGGCGCTGAGCCACCAGGTGGCGCGGCTGGAGGACGCCTTCGGCGCACGCCTGTTCGAACGCGGCCACCGCCAGGTGCGGCCCACCGCGGCCGGTGAAGTGTTCCTGCGCAACGCCCGGCTCACCCTGCAGGCCGCCGACCGGCTGCAGGAGGAAATGGCGCTGGCGCTGGGCACGGTGCGCGGGCGCATCCGCATCGGCCAGATCACCGCGCTCAGCGTGGTCGACGTGCCCGCGCTGCTGGCCCGCTTCCGCAGCGCGCATCCGGCCGTGGACGTGCACCTGCGCGTGGGCATGAGCGAGGAACTGCTGGCCGAGCTGGCCGAGGGCCGGCTCGACGTGGCCCTGGTCGGCGTCGGCCCGCAGGTGCCGCTGCCGGCGCAGCACCGCCTGCTCGACGAGGAAGGGCTGTCGCTGCTGCTGCCGCCCGGGGATGCGCTGGCGGCGATGCAGCGGGTGCCGCTGAGCGCGCTCGACGGCGTGCCGCTGGCGGCGCTGGTGCCCGGCGCCGGGGTGCGCCGGATGATGGACGACGCGCTGGACGAGCGCGGCGTCGTGCCGCGGCTGCAATACGAGGTCAGCCACGGCGAACTGCTGCGCCAGCTGGTGGCCGCGGGGCTGGCGGTCGCGGCGATCCCGGACAGCATGGCCGCGCGCATGCATGCGGTGGAGGTACGCCCGCTGGACGAACCGTTCCGCTTCCGGACCTGCGCGGTGTGGCGTGCCGATCCCACCCCGGCCGCGCGCGCCCTGCTCGCGCTGCTGCCCGCCGCCGCGACGCACGGGGCGGACAGCGAACCTGCTAAGGTGCGCCGCAAACCAAGGAACCCACGTGGCCGGCCATAACCAGTTCGCGCTGCTCGGACAGCGCCGCTTCCTGCCGTTCTTCGTCGTCCAGGCGCTGGGCGCCTTCAACGACAACGTGTACCGCCAGGCGATCATCGGCCTGCTGTTCTTCCTCGGCGTCAGCACCAGGGAACGCAGCATCTACGCCATGCTCGCGCCGGCGATCTTCATCCTGCCCTACTTCCTGTTCTCGGCGCTGGCCGGCCAGTTCGCCGAGAAGCTGGAGAAGCAGCGGCTGATCGTCATCACCACCACGATGGAAATCGTGATCATGTCGCTGGCCGCGCTGGGCTTCCTCACCCAGAGCATGCCGGTACTGCTGGTGGCGCTGTTCTGCACCGGGCTGCAGTCCACCCTGTTCGGACCGGTGAAATACTCGGTGCTGCCGTCCATCCTCAAGCCGGAGGAACTGACCGGCGGCAATGGCCTGGTCGAGATGGGCACCTCCCTCTCCATCCTCGGCGGCATGATCGCCGGCGGCATGATCTTCACCCTGGCCGGCAGCCACGGCCCGGTCGTGGCTTCGGTGGCGGTGATCGCGCTGGCGGTGGCCGGCAACATCGCCGCGCGGCTGATCCCGAAAGTGGATGCCGGCGCGCCCGGCCTGAAGATCAACTGGCACCCGCTGTCCGAATCGCTGGCGGTGCTGCGCATGGCCAGGAAGCAGAAGGCGGTGCGCAACGCGGTACTGGGCGTGTCCTGGTTCTGGTTCGTCGGCACCGTGCTGACCTCGCAGCTGCCGGCCTACGCCGAGATCAACCTGGGCGGTGGCTCGACCCTGTACATCTTCGCCCTGGCGCTGTTCTCGGTAGGCACCGGCACCGGCTCGCTGCTGTGCGAGAAGCTGTCCGCGCGCACCGTCGAGATCGGCCTGGTGCCGCTGGGCGCGTTCGGCATGAGCGCGTTCCTGTTCGACCTGTACTTCGCCCGTACCGGCACGGTGGCGGCGAGCGGGCTGGACGTGGCCGGCTTCCTGCGCCAGCCCGGCAGCGTGCGCATCGTCATCGACCTGCTCGGCATCGGCCTGTTCACCGGCCTGTTCGTGGTGCCGCTGTTCGCGCTGATCCAGAGCCGCACGCCGAAGTCGGAGATGTCGCGCGTGTTCGCCGCGCTCAACATCCAGAACTCGGGCTTCATCGTGCTGGCGGCGATGGCCGGCCTGCTCACCCAGAGCGTGCTGGACTGGAGCGTGCCGCAGCTATTCCTGGCGCTGGCCATCGCCAACGTGCTGGTGGCCGGCTACATCTTCAGCATCGTGCCCGAGTTCCTGATGCGCTTCCTGAGCTGGGTGATGGTGCGCGCGCTGTACCGCCTGCGCCGGACCGGCATCGAGGAACACGTGCCCGACGAAGGCGCGGCGCTGATCGTGTGCAACCACGTCAGCTACATGGACGCGCTGATCCTGGCCGCGGTGATCCCGCGCCCGGTGCGCTTCGTCATGTACTACCGGATCTTCAACATCCCGGTGATGCGCTGGATCTTCCGCACCGCCAAGGCCATTCCCATCGCCAGCCCCAAGGAGGACGCCGAACTGATGCAGCGCGCGTTCGACGCCATCGACGCGGCGCTGGCCGAAGGCGAACTGGTGTGCATCTTCCCCGAGGGCGCGCTGACCCGCGACGGCGACATCGCGCGGTTCCGCTCCGGGGTGGAGAAAATCCTCGCGCGGCGGCCGGTGCCGGTGGTGCCGCTGGCGCTGAAAGGCATGTGGAGCAGCATGTGGAGCCGCCGCGACACGCGGCTGGGGCGGATGCGGGTACCGCGCCGCTTCCGCGCCCACATCGAGGTGGTGGCCGCCCCCGCGGTCGACGGCACCGCCACCGACGCGGCGGCGCTGGAGGCGCGGGTACGGGCATTGCGCGGCGACGACGCCTGACCGGCTTTACCGCCTGCCCGGCAAATCGCTACGCTACCCGTCCACACGCGGCTGCAGGGATTGCACGGCATCCGCCGACACCGAGAAACCATGGCCATCCCACCGCCCCCTCCCAGCGCTCCCGCCGCTCCCGCGCCGCAGCAGGTGCACCACTACTACCATCCGCAGAAGTCCGGCGGCGTGGCGGCGCTGCTGGAGGTGCTGCCGGGGCTGTTCCTGCAGACGTTCGGCATCGGCCACATGTACGCCGGCAACGTCGGCACCGGCCTGATCATCATGTTCGGCTACTGGGCGCTGACCTTCGTCAACATCCTGCTGTGCTTCGTCTTCATCGGCTTCATCACCTGGCCGCTGTGCTGGGTCGCGGCCATGATCCTCTCGTCGCTGACCGCGGCGAACGCCTGCAAGTCACGCTGATCGCCATCCCATCGGAGAACCCATGAATACCGTCAATCCCGCCAGCAGCATCCCCAACCACCTGGCCTGGTCGATCATCGCCACGGTCCTGGCCACCTGCCTGTGCTGCCCGCTGGGCCTGGTGGGCATCGTCGCCATCGTGTTCTCCAGCAAGGTCAACAACCTGCTGGCCCAGGGCGATATCGACGGCGCGCGCCGTGCCTCCAACAACGCCAAGACCTGGTGCTGGGTGGCCACCGCGCTGGCCATCATCGGCGTGGTGTTCAACGCCATCTACTTCGCCATGGGCGGCGCCGCCGCCTACATGGAAATGCTGCAGAAATACCAGTAAGCCGTGGCATTGGTGCTCGAAACCCGGCACAGGCTCGGGCTGGCGGGGGTCGCGCTGGCGATTCCCGCCGGCCTCTGGCTGCTGTGGCATTTCGACCCGAACGTCGAGGGCAACCCGTTCCCGCCCTGCATGTTCCTGGCCTTCACCGGCTACTACTGCATCGGCTGCGGACTGACCCGCGCGCTGCACGCGCTGGCCCACGGCGACCTGCTGCGCGCGTTTTCGATGAACCCACTGGGCCTGGTGACCCTGGCCCTGATCCCGTTGATGGTGCTGTGGTCCGCCGGCTGGAACCCACGCTGGTTGCAGCCGCTGATGAAGGTGGTGATGGCGCCGAAGCTGTGGCTGGCGGTGCTGCCGGCCTACTGGATCGCCCGCAACCTGCCCTGGTATCCGTTCACCCTGCTGGCACCGGGCTGAAAAACACCGGGCGGCAACCTCCGGCGCGCCATGCCTTGCGCGCGTGCCGGCATCGCGCGCACCAGGCCCCGTGCCGGGCAAGCCCGGCACCTACGTTTGCGCCCCCGGCGGCATCAGGCGACCGGCGTGTGGAGGCGGCTCTTGCCCCGCATGAAACCCCCTCGGCGATGCCGCGTGCCGGGCAAGCCCGGCACCTACGTTATGCGCCCCCGGCGGCATCAGGCGACCGGCGTGTGGATGCGGGGTTTGCCTCGCATGCCCCCCATCGGCGATGCCCCGTGCCGGGCACGCCCGCCACCTGCGCCGGTCTCAGCCCACCCAGCCGGCGATGATCAACAGCGCCAGCAGCGCCATCCACAGCAGCAGCATGCGCCAGACCATGCTCATCGCGTCGCGCAGCTCGGGGTGACGCTCGGCGTGCGGGACCAGGCCGGCCTCGCGCGCATCGGCCGCGTCCTCGGCCAGCTCCATGCCGACCCCGGCGCGTGCGGCCTCGCCCAGGAATCCCAGGTCCAGCGCCCAGCGGTTGCCGCCGGCACGGCGCCATGCCGAAAACACCGTGTCGAAATTGCCGACCAGCGCCATCGACAGGGTCATCAGCTGGGCCACCGGCCATTCCAGCAACGCCAGCGCCCAGCCCCCCGTTTCGCGGGCTTCGGTGGCCACCCCGGCGGCGATCGGGCCATGCACCGACTGCACCAGCAGCCGGTACAGCACCACCCCCAGCGGGCCCAGCAGCAGAAACCAGAACAGCGGCGCGAACCAGCGCCGCAACGCGTTGTACAGGGTCGCGTCGACCAGCGTCGGCAGATCCTCGCGCAGGCTGCCGCCGGCCGACTGCAGCTGTGCGACCGCCGCGTCGTAGGCGGCCGGGTCTTCGGCGTCGATGGCCGCCTCGACATCGCGGTCGAGGTCGCGCGGCCCCCAGCACAGCGCCAGCACCCCCATGCCGAACAGCAGCGACGGCAGCCCGTGCAGGTGCCCGGCGAGCAGCCACTGCACGACCGCCACCAGCAGCACCCAGGGAAGGATCGCCAGCAGCAGCCCGAAGCGGCCGGCATTGCCGCCGCCTTCGTGTACCTGCAGCCAGCCCAGCCAGCGCCCGAACCAGCGCCAGTCGCGCAGCGCCGCCATCGCCGCGGGCGCCAGGTGGCCAAGGACCAGTGCCGCGATCACTGCTACCAGGGTCGTGAACATGCGATTCCTCCGGGTCCCGATTGTAGGCCCCGCCATGGCCGCGCAGGCTGTTGCCGGCGACGACCCGCTGCCGGCTTCATGGCTGCCGGCGCCGGTACCAGTCCTCGATCAGCGTACGGGCGATCGAGATGCGTGGCGACAACAGGATGCCCTGGCCATCGTCGGCCTGCTCGCGGCGCAGCGCCGCGCCGATTTCCTCGGCATCGAACCAGCGTGCGTCCTCGAGCTCGCCGTCGACCTGCGGCACGTCGCCGTGCGCGGTCGCGCGGAAGCCGACCATCAGCGCCCCCGGGAAGGGCCACGGCTGGGTGCACAGGTAGTCGGCCTGGATCACCCGCACCCGGGTCTCCTCGAACACTTCGCGCGCGACGGTCTGCTCGAAGGTCTCGCCGGGTTCGACGAAACCGGCCACCACCGACCAGCGCCGCGGCGCCCAGCTGGCCTGGCGGCCCAGCAGCAGGCGGCCGTCATGCTCGACCGCGACGATGACCGCCGGATCCACCCGCGGGTAGTGCTCGGTACCGCACTGGCCGCAGCGGCCGATGAAACCGCCGCGCCCGAACACCACCGCGGCGCCGCAGACGCCGCAGAAGCGGTTGCGCGAGTGCCAGTACGACATGCCGCGCGCATAGCAGAACACGCCGGATGCGTCGGCCGGCCACTCGGCGGCGGCGCGGCGCAGGTCGATGCGTCCCGGCGCCTGTACCGACACCATCGCCGCTTCAACCACGAACCAGGCGCGCGCCTGCTGCATGCCCAGGAAGATGGCGGTGCCCGGGCCGCCACCCAGTTCGCGGCCGCTGGTCAGGAACGGCTGCCCATCAGCGTCGGCGAAGGCGGTGCCATCGGCGTCGAGCACCAGCACCCGGGCATCGGGCCACAGCCGCGCCAGCGCGTCGGCGTCGTCGCGCAGTGCGTCGGCGCGGTCCAGAGCTGCGCCGGCAAAGGCATGGGCATGGAAGGAAGAATCGGAAGCAGGCATCGTCGGCAGACTACCGGCAAACCAGCGTGGCGAGAAGCGGCCGGCGTCCGCCGCGGGGTGCGCGTGCCGGCGGCCTGGCGCCGCACTCAGACGGCGAAACTGCTGCCGCAGCCGCAGGTCGTGCGGGCATTGGGATTGCGGATCACGAATTGGGCCCCGGTGAGGCTTTCCGAGTAATCGACCTCGGCGCCCATCAGGTACTGCAGGCTCAGCGGGTCCACCAGCAGGGTCACGCCATCGGTGACCACCGCCAGGTCGTCGTCGGCCCGGTTCTCGTCGAACTCGAAGCCGTACTGGAAGCCGGAACAGCCGCCGCCCTGGATATAGACGCGCAGGGCCAGGGCAGCGTTGCCCTCCTCGCGGATCAGCTCGCCCACCTTGGCCGCGGCGGCCGGGGTGAAGTTCAGCGGGCGATCGAGGGACTGGTAATCGGGGGCGGCCGTTGCGCCGGGCAGGGAAACGAGCGTGCTCATGCGCCCAGCATGGGGACGCCCGCCCGCCGATTCAAGCCTCCGCCGCTTCAGCCTGCGCCTGCAGCGCGGCCGCCTCGGGCGAGGGCAGCGCGGCCATCGTCGTGGCATGCACCAGGCGGCCGTTGAGCTGCGCGCCGGCACCCATCTCCACCACCTGGTAATGGACGTTGCCGTTGACCCGGGCGGTGGGCGTCAGTTCGATGCGTTCGCCGGCGTGGACGTCGCCGTCCATGCGCCCGCTGAGCACCACCACCGACGCGCGCACCTCGCCGTCGATATGGCCCTGTTCGGCCAGGGTCAGCACCGCCTTGGCGCCCTCCTCGGCGATCACCCGGCCCTCGATGCGGCCTTCCACGTACAGGCCGCCGCTGAACACCACGTCGCCCCGGATCACCACCTGCGGCCCGATCAGGGCGTCCACCACCAGGTGGCTGTCGCGGCTGGACTTGTTCTTGAACATCACTGCTCCCCTCTGCCGTTGCCGGCGAGTTTCCAATCGAATGTCTGCGTCGCGCTCCCCCCGGGCCCGGTCAACGAGACTCGCACACGTTGCGGGGTGAAATCCTTGGGCAGCATCACGCTGCCGTCCAGGCGCTGGAAATAGCGGAACGAATAGGCCTGCCCGGGCACGTCGCGGCGCTGGTGGAGCTCATCCCAGCTCACCGTCGCCAGCTTGCCGCCCTTGACCCCTTCCACCGAGAACCGCATCTGCCCCTGGCTGATGGCACCCCTGTTCAGGTTCTGCGTCAGCACCACACTGTACTGCCAGGTGCCCGCGGCTTCGGCGGAGAACTCCACCGAATGCGCATTCAGCCCCTTGCGCTGGCTGGTGGCGCCCACCAGCCGCTCGTAGAACGCGACGTCCGCGCGCAGCCCGGCGATCTCTTCGTCACGCTCGGCCAGCGACGCCTGCACCTCGGTGTTGGCCGCGCGGCTGATCTTGTCCGATGCCTCCAGCGTGGCCTGGCGCTGCCGCAGCTCCTCGATCTGCGCGCGCTGCGCGGCCACGGTGCGCTCGCTCTGGCGCAGCCGCTCGCGCAACCCGCCGGCATCAGGCGAGGCGTAGCGGGCGGCCAGCCAGCCGACCAGCAGCAGCGACACCAGCCAGGCGACGGCGAGGGCGGCCAGCCGGGTCCAGGCCGATCGCTGCGGGGTGCCGCGCAGGGTGATCTGGAAACGCGACGGGGATCGGTTGCTCATGGCGCTGCATCACCGGTGCCGGGTCCTGCGCGAAGCGGCACCTTCGCTCCGGTTGAAACGGCTGGGCAGTGTAAACGACTCCCGGCATGGCCTGCCGGGAACTGGCAATCGCCAGGGGCATGGTCGATAGTTGCGATCCTGCTCACAGTTCCCGCGGGAGTCCGCGACCATGACCGACGCCCACGTTTTCGTCATCGGCATCCTGCTGGCCTGGCTGGCCGGCATCCGCGTGTACCTGACCGTGTTCGGCGTCGGCCTGGCCGGCGTGCTGGGCTGGGTCGAGCTGCCGTCGGCGTTGCAGGCCACCCAGTCCTGGTGGGTGCTGGGCACCTCGGCGGCGCTGGCGACCACCGAGTTCTTCGCCGACAAGATCCCCGGCGTGGATTCGATCTGGGACCTGCTGCAGACCCTGGCGCGGGTACCGGCCGGGGCCTTCCTGGCCGCGGCCACGTTGTCCCCGGATGGCCAGCTCGGTGCCGGCGCGCTCGCCGCCGGCGCCGGCGTGGCGCTGGCCAGCCATGGCCTGAAGGCCGGCACCCGCGCACTGCTGAACACTTCCCCGGAGCCGGCCAGCAACTGGGCCGCATCGGTGGCCGAGGACGGCGTGGTGATTGCCGGCCTGGCCCTGGCGCTGGCCCACCCGTGGCTGGCGCTGGCGCTGGTGGTCGGCGCCAGCCTGCTGGGTGCGCTCACCGTATGGCTGGTGTGGCGCGCGCTCTGGCGCGGGGTCAAGCGCCTGTTCGCCGCACCACCGCCGGCCGCGCCAGCGGCACCGGCCAGGGACCATTCGCTGCCACCGGCTCGTTGACCGCATAATCCACGGCATACGGGGAGTACCGATGGCAAGCAACGACACACCCACTTCCTCCGCACGGCTGACGCGCGCGGAGGTCCCGCCGGCAGACTACTGGCAGCGCTGGAGCGTGGAGAACGCGCCGCCGGCCGAGGCGGTCCGCGCGCATATCGCCGCCGCGCCGGCCACCGCGCCCGAACCGGGCCAGGCCGCCGCAGCCGCCGAAACGCCCTATCGCGTGCTGATCGTCGAGGACGACCGCTCGCAGGCCCTGTTCGCGCAGAGCGTGCTGCACGGCGCCGGCATGCAGGCCATCGTGCAGATGGACGCCGAAGGCGTGCAGCAGGCAATCGTCGAGCACCGCCCCGACCTGATCCTGATGGACCTGCACATGCCCGGGCTCGATGGCATGCGCTTGACCGCACTGATCCGCCAGAACCCGCAGCAGCAGTTGCTGCCCATCGTGTTCCTGACCGGCGATCCGGACCCCGAGCGCCAGTTCGAGGTGCTCGACAGCGGCGCCGACGATTTCCTCACCAAGCCGATCCGCCCGCGCCACCTGGTCGCCGCGGTGGCCAACCGCATCCGCCGCTCGCGCCAGCAGGCGCAGGGCACGGCCGAAGGGGTGGCGCTGAGCAACCCGGAGACCGGCCTGCCCACGCGCCACAACCTGATGCTGCAGCTGGACACGGCACTGGCCGGATCCGAGCACGGCGGGTTGATGTTCATCGAGATCGCCAGCGCGCTGGGCCTGCGCGAACGCTATGGCTATGCCGCCTTCGAACGGTTGATGGTGCAGGCCGGCCGGCGCCTGGCCGAAGCCGCGCGGCCGCACCTGCTGGCGCGGCTGAACGACAACAGCTTCCTGCTGCTGGGCCGCGGCATGGACGAGGACGCGGTCGAGGCGCTGGCCCGTTCGGTACGCCAGGCACTGTCCGCGCACCCGTTCGTGGTGCGCGATGACGAATCGCTGCACCTGCGCTGCGCGGTCGGCCACGCCCGCCTGTCGCAGGGCTTCGAGGATGCCGGCGTCGCGCTGGAGGCGGTCGAGCGCACCGCCCTGCAGGCGCGGCTGCTCGCCGACGGCGTGGCCGCCTACCAGGGCAACGGCGACGCCGCCGCACAGGAACACCTGGCCCTGCTGGAAGGCCAGATCGAGCTGGCCTACCAGCCGATCGTGGCCGTCGCCGGCAGCGACACCGCGCAGTACCAGGTACTGCTGCGCCTGCGCCGCAACGACGGCACCCTGCTGTCGGCCGGCCAGGTGATTCCGGCGGCCGAAGCGGCCGGGCGCATCGGCGACCTCGACCAGCAGGTGCTCGACCACGCGCTGGGACTGCTGCACCGTTACCAGCACGCCGTGCCACCGATGCGGCTGTTCGTGTCGCAGTCGCTGCGCAGCCTTGCCCGCGAGGCCTTCGCCGGCTGGCTGCTCAAGGCCATCGCCGACCGGCAGATCGCCGGCAGCTCGCTGGTCATCGACGTGCGCCTGGGCGACGCGCTGGTGCACGCGGTGACGCTGCAGCAGTTCTGCGAGCGGCTGATGCCCGCCGGCGTGCAGTTCTGCCTGAGCCAGTTCGAACCCGGCGACGAGGCCAACGCGCTGATGACCCAGCTGCCGCTGGGCTTCGTGCGCATGGCCGGGCGTTTCGCCGGCAGCCATGCCAGCCAGAAGCTGCGCGACGAGCTGCGTGGCGCGATCGACGCCGCGCACCGCGCCGGGCTGCAGATCATCGGCCAGCAGATCGAGGACCCGCAGGCCGCCGCCGCGATGTGGATGAGCGGCATCGACTTCATCCAGGGCAACGTGGTGCAGTCGGTCGGCAGCGAGCTGGACTTCGACTTCCAGAACACGGTGCTCTGACATGCGGGCAGCCAACCGCTGGGCCATGGCTTCGGCGATGCTCGCGGTGGCCGCGGGCGCGGCGCAGTGGCTGCCGCCGCCGCTGCCGGCGCACGCGGTGTCCACCGTCCTGGCCGGGTTTGCCTGCCTGTGCGCGCTGCTGGCGGCGCTCGCCGCGCGCGCCCTGGCCGAAACCTCCGCCGCGTTCGCGCGGCGCGCGCGCGACAACGAGCGCGAGCTGCAGCGCCTGCGCCAGGAACAGCAGCGCCATGTGCAGCTGGAGCAGCAGCTTCTGCAGGCCAAGCAGGACGCCGAAGCGGCGATGCTGGCCAAGGGCGAGTTCCTGGCCACCATGAGCCACGAGATCCGCACCCCGCTCAACGGCATCATCCCGATGCTGGAGATGGTCGCGCAGGGGCCGCTGGGCGCCGAGCAGCGCGAGATGCTCAACACCGCCAGCGAAAGCTCGCGTGCACTGTTCCGCATCGTCGACGACATCCTCGACTACTCCAAGCTCGAAGCGCAGCGGCTGGAGCTGGAGATCACCACCTTCAACCTGCGCGAACTGCTCGATTCGCTGCTGCAGCTGATGCGGCGTTCGGCGGCGCACAAGGGGCTGGACATCACCCTGGCGCTCGATCCGGCGGTGCGGCTGGCGGTGCGCGGCGACCCGGTGCGCCTGCGCCAGGTCCTCAGCAACCTGATGGTCAATGCGATCAAGTTCACCGAGCGCGGCGGCATCCAGGTGCAGGTGCGGCGCATGGGCGAGACCAATGCCCAGCACCTGCTGCGTTTCGAGGTCCGCGACACCGGCATCGGCATCGACGCCGACCAGCAGCAACGCCTGTTCAGCGCCTTCACCCAGGCCGACGCCTCGACCACCCGCCTGTACGGTGGCACCGGCCTGGGGCTGGCCATCTGCAAGCGCATCATCGACCTGATGCACGGCAAGATCGGCCTGGACTCGGTACCGGGCCAGGGTTCGACCTTCTGGTTCGAGATTCCGCTGCTGAAGGTGATCGGCGACCTGCGCGCGCCCGCGCATGCCGCCCATCCCCGGGTGCTGCTGGTGTCCACCGACGCGCGCCTGCGCCAGCGGCTGGAGCTGGTGCTGCCGAACTGGGGGTTCGACGTGCGCAGCGTGGACACGGTGCAGGAAGCGCTGGACCTGCTGCGCGCCGGCGGCACGCCGCAGCCCTGGCATGCCGTCATCGGCGACCTGCCGTCGCTGCGCCTGGGGGTGGCGGCGCTGCAGCGCGCCAGCGGCGAGCACCGCCTGGTCTGGCTGCAGGGCGATGCGCCGCTGCCGGCCGAGCTGCACGACAGTGCGCGCGTGATCGCGCGCGAGGCGGCCGATGCGGCACTGCGAACGGCCTTGAGCGAACCGGCCACCCGCGCGCCGCTCCCGCTCCAGCAGACACCTGCCACCGCAGCGGAAGCGCCGCATGCCGACGTGCCGCCGCCGGCACGCGCCGGCGGGCTGGCCGGCGCGCGGGTGCTGCTGGTCGAGGACAACCCGGTCAACCTGCTGGTGGCGCAGAAGCTGCTGGGCGTGCTCGGCTGCGAAGTGGACACCGCCATCAACGGCCAGCTGGCGCTGGACAAGCTGCACGCCACCCCCTACCAGGCGGTGCTGATGGACTGCCAGATGCCGGTCCTGGACGGTTACGCCGCCACCCGCCGCTGGCGCGAGCACGAGGCCGCCACGCAGGCCGCGCGCCTGCCGATCATCGCCATGACCGCCAACGCCATGGTCGGTGACCGCCAGCGCTGCCTGGACGCGGGCATGGACGACTACCTGTCCAAGCCCATTTCGCGCGAAGGCCTGCAGGCTTGCCTGCTGCGCTGGCGCGGGTCCTCGGCCGCTGCCGACGAAGCACCGCCGCAGGCGGCGCCCGTCCAGGTCGAAGAGGCGCCGGCCTCGGCCGTGCAGGCCACCACCCTGCCGGTGCTCGACCGCGAGGTGCTGGACGAACTGCGCGAGATCGCCGGCGCCGAGACCGCCACCATCATCGACGTGTTCCTCGACGACACCACCCCGCTGGTGCGGCAGCTGCAGGAGGCCGCGGTCGCTCCCGACCTGGAGCAGCTGCGTGAACTGGCGCACAGCCTCAAATCGGCCAGCGCCAACGTCGGCGCGCTGGCACTGTCGGCCGCCGCGCGCCGGGTCGAGCTGGCCGCCCGCGCCGGCAAGCTGGAACGCCCGGCGGTCATGGTCGCGCTGATCATCGCCGAGTTCGCGCGCGCGCGGCTGGCGTTGATCGGCTACCAGTCGGACATGCGCGGCGAACGCGCCGTGCAGGCCTGAACCCGGCTCATGCACATGTGCGCGTCGCGCCCGAGCGCGCGTGCGGGCAAGGGAGTGAGATCACCGCCGCGCAGGCAGCACCGCACTGCGCAGGTGAGGGATGCCGTGGCACACGGCGGCGCGTCCGCGCCGTAGCCGGGGAGCCGGCAGTGCCCGGCGCGGCGCCGGGCCGCAGGTTCAATCGTCCAGCTTGGTCAGCAGGTAATTCGGTTCGCCGATGCGCTCGATCAGGTCGAGCTGGGTTTCCAGCCAGTCGATGTGCTCTTCCTCGGAATCGAGGATCTTCACGAACAACTCGCGGCTGACGTAGTCGCCGATGCTCTCGGCGTACGCCACGGCTTCGCGCAGCACCGCCACGGCCGAGGTTTCCAGCGCCAGGTCGCAACGCAGGATTTCCACCGGGCTCTCGCCGATGCGCAGCTTGCCCAGCGCCTGGAAATTCGGCAGCCCCTCGAGGAACAGGATGCGGTCGGACAAGGCGTCCGCATGCTTCATCTCGTCGATGGATTCCTTGTACTCGTGCTCGGCCAGTTCCTTCAGGCCCCAGTTCTTCAGCATCTTGGCGTGCAGGAAGTACTGGTTGATCGCGGTCAGCTCGTTGTAGAGCACCTTGTTGAGGAATTCGATGACCTTGGCGTCGCCTTTCATGGGTGTTGCTCCTGCACGCGTTGAACGCGCGCACTGTAGCGTCACGCGTGCGGCGATGAAGGAACGCGAATCGTATGCATTGGTCCGGCCGCGATGGCGGCAGCGTCCCGTGAGGTCACCCCGCGGCGGTACGCCGCGACGTTCTTCAGGCCACCCTGGCCAGGCCGAGGATCGGCAGCGGCAGGTCGCGCGCCGCGCGTGCCCGGGCCAGCAGCTCGCCCGCCATCTCCAGGCAGGAACCGCAGTTGGAACCGCAGCCGGTACGCATCGTCAGTTCGGCAACCGAACTGCAGCCGTTGTCGGCCGCTTCGCGGATCTGGTGGTCGGTGACACCGTTGCAGATGCAGACGTACACGGGGGCGATGGGCAGGACCGGCCGGGAGTGGCCGGACACCATTCCAGCGAAAACGAGAACGATTGTCAATTAAAATCCTGAATCGTTCTCGATCAGACGCCGCCGGTCAGGCCGTCGGCCCCTCGCCCTGCGCCTTGCGCGGCCAATAGCCGCGCTTGCGGGACCGCTTGCGCGGGCGCTCATGGCCCGCCGCATGGCCCGGCATCCACGCCTCCTGGGCGCTCTTCGGCATCGCGGTAACGCCCTGCCCGGCGATGCCCCGCGCCAGTGGCGCCAGGTGCCGCAGCGCACGCGCGTAGACCCCGCGCTTGAACATCACCACATGCTCGACCGGGTACCAGAAATCCACCCAGCGCCAATGGTCGAACTCGGGGGCCTCGGTATGGTCCAGGCGCACATGGCCCTCGTCGCCGGTCAGCCGCAGCAGGAACCAGACCTGCTTCTGGCCGATGCAGACCTGCTTCTCGGTGCGGCGGATGGCGCGACTGGGCAACCGGTAGCGAAGCCAGCCCGGGGTAGCCCCGAGCACTTCGACATGTTCAGGCAACAGGCCGGTTTCTTCCTGCAACTCGCGATACATGGCCTCGACCGGGGTCTCGTCGGAGTTCATCCCACCCTGCGGGAACTGCCAGCCATCCCGGCGCACGCGTCGTGCCCAGAACACCTGTCCGTCTTCCCGCATCAGCACGATGCCGACGTTCGGTCGATAGCCGTCCGGATCGATCACGATGCGGACTCCTAAATATTTCTACTGGCTTGGACTCTGCCATGGCCGCTGCAATGCCACAAGCGCGGAAAAAACAGTTGACAGGCAAGCCGCCGATACGCAGAATTGCGGGCTCCCTGAGGCTATGTAGCTCAGCCGGTTAGAGCACAGCACTCATAATGCTGGGGTCGGTGGTTCGAGTCCACCCATAGCCACCAAGGGAGCAGGAGCCCGGCTCCTGAAAGCCACAGCCCCGTCGCCAAGCGGTAAGGCATCTGACTCTGACTCAGACATTCGGAGGTTCGAATCCTTCCGGGGCTGCCAGATACCGAAGACCAGATCGAAAGATCTGGTCTTTTTTTTGCCTGCTCCAGCGGTCTTGCCACGCCTGTTGGCCTCGGCCGCCGCGGCATGCGATAATCCACCCCTGCCTAGCCCCGTCGCCAAGCGGTAAGGCACCTGACTCTGACTCAGGCATTCGGAGGTTCGAATCCTTCCGGGGCTGCCAAACAGCAAAGGCCTGATCGAAAGATCAGGCCTTTCTTTTTGCCCCTCCTGCCATCGGCAGGCACCTCGACCGGGCGCCCGCGCGGCATGGCCTTCGCGCCACCCTTGAACGACAAAAGCCCGGCCAAGGCCGGGCTTTTGTTTTCCCAGCGGGATCCCGGAGGATCCCACGCCAGGCGCGATGGATCAGCGCTTGGAGAACTGGGTGGCGCGGCGGGCCTTGTGCAGACCAACCTTCTTGCGCTCGACTTCGCGGGCGTCGCGGGTCATGAAGCCGGCCTTGCGCAGCTCGGACTTCAGGCCTTCGTCGTACTCGACCAGGGCACGGGCGATGCCCAGGCGGATCGCACCGGCCTGGCCGGTGGTGCCGCCGCCGGTGGCGGTGACGATGACGTCGAAGCTCTCGGTGTTCTTGGTCAGCTCGAGCGGCTGGCGCACGATCATGCGCGCGGTCTCACGGCCGAAGAACTCGTCCAGCGGACGGCCATTGACGGTGATGTTGCCCGAACCCTTGCGCAGGAACACGCGGGCGGTGGAGGACTTGCGGCGGCCAGTGCCGTAGTTTTGCGTGATAGCCATGATTAGATATCCAGAACTTGCGGCTGCTGGGCGGCGTGCGGATGCTCGGCGCCGGCGTAGACCTTGAGCTTGCGGTACATGGCGCGACCCAGCGGGCCCTTCGGCAGCATGCCCTTGACAGCGATCTCGATCACGCGCTCCGGGTGACGCTCCAGCGCCTGGGCCAGGGTCTCGGTCTTCAGGTTGCCGATGTAGCCGGTGAAGCGGTGGTACTGCTTGTCCTGCAGCTTCTTGCCGGTGACGACAATCTTTTCTGCGTTGATGACAACCAGGTAGTCGCCGGTATCGACGTGCGGGGTGTAGACCGGCTTGTGCTTGCCACGCAGGCGGCGGGCCAGCTCGGTGGCCAGACGGCCCAGGGTCTTGCCCGAGGCGTCGACGAGATACCAGTCACGCTGGACGGTCTCGTTCTTTGCGGTGAAAGTGCTCATGAAAGAACTCAGGTTAGGTCGGGCTCATTGCGGCGCTGCACTGCCGGAACTCTGCCACGCGTTGTGAAGGTGAAACACAAGAGGCGGGATTGTACCGGCCGCGGCCGGCTCACGCAAGCTGCCGCCCGCCCGGCCTTGGCAGCCCCGGGGACAGCGGCGAGAATCCGGCTCTCCCCCACCCCGCCTGGACGCCATGATCACCGACCGCGCCTTCACGCCCCTGGATCGCCTGCTGACCGAGGCCCAGCGCGCCCTGGACACGGTGTTCGGCAACCCGTCGGCGCGCCGGCCCAACCCGGCCGGCGACACCCCGGACGTGGTGCTGGAACCCGATGAAAGGCGCCACGCCGCGGGCCTGATGCGCATCAACCACGTCGGCGAAGTCTGCGCACAGGGGCTGTATTTTGGACAGGCGGCCGTCGCCCGCGATCCGTCCACCCGCGCGCACCTGCTGGCAGCGGCGCAGGAAGAGACCGACCACCTGGGCTGGTGTGCGGACCGCCTGCGCGAGCTCGACAGCCGCCCCAGCCTGTTCAACCCGCTGTGGTATGCCGGCAGCTATGCCATCGGCACCCTCGCCGGGCTGCGCGGCGACGGCTGGAACCTGGGTTTCGTGGTGGAAACCGAGCGCCAGGTCGAGGCGCACCTGGACGAACACTTGGAGACCCTGCCAGCGGCCGACCAGCGCAGCCGCGAGATCCTCAAGGTCATGAAGATCGACGAGGCGCGCCACGCCGACCATGCCGAACACGCCGGCGCGCGACTCCTGCCGCCACCGATCCCGGCGGCGATGGCACTGGCCTCGCGCGCCATGAAAGCCATCGCCTATCGCCTCTGAATCCAGGCCCCGGGCCCACGGCGCAACGCCTGGAGCGCCCGGAGCCCCCTGCAGCACCGCCTTTCTCCAGGCGGGCGCGACGATCGCCGCGGGGACAGGCGAACCCGACGCCCCGGCCGGGTTCAGCGCGGCGCCCGCGGAGGCAGCACCCGCCGCCCCGCCCCTGCCACTGCCGATCCGCGCAGTGATGGCACCGGTCGCCCGGGCCGCAAAGGCCAGCGCCGGCCAGCCCCCGCGCACCCAGTCCACACAGCGGAACGCACGAGGCCTGCAACCCGTCCGGTGCGCCGCGGCCTTTGCAAAAGCCGGCGCACCGAAGGCGCGCGGGATGGGCCGCCCCGCGGCGGGCCCCGGGGCTGGCCACACAAGCCCCGGGGCCTGGCCGCGCCGCGGCCAGGATCACCCCACCACTTTCAGCCCGATCACGCCGGACACGATCAGCCCGATGCACAGCAGCCGCGGCCACGAGGCGCTGTCACCGAACAGCACGATGCCCAGCGCCGCGGCGCCGACCGCGCCGATCCCGGTCCAGATCGCATAACCGGTGCCGATCGGGATCGACTTGAGCGACTGCGACAGACACCAGAAGCTGACCCCCATCGCGGCCAGGGTGCCCAGGCTGGGCCACAGGCGGGTCCAGCCCTCGGTGTACTTCAGGCCGATCGCCCAGACGACTTCGAACAGACCGGCCACCAGCAGATAGATCCAGGCCACGGGTTTCCTCCTTGGGTACGGGACAAAAAAAGAAGCGGCCCGGTGCGTGAGCACCGGGCCGCCGTCGGCTGTGGTCCGCGGATCGCTCCACGGGGCGGGCCGTCCCGCCGGGTATTTCAGGAGCGGCAGGCTAGCAACCGCTCCCCGAACCGCATGTAACCGTCACTCGGCCAGGTTGCGACCGTGGAACAGCTCCTCGATCTCGCGGCGCAGCAGCGCCTCGATCTTCATGCGCTCCTTGAACGACAGGTTCTTCGCCTTCTCCTCGAACAGGTACTGGTCCAGGTCGAAGTCCTTCAGGTGCATCTTCGTGTGGAAGATGTTTTCCTGGTAGACGTTGACGTCGAACATCTCGTAGCGCGACTTGATGTTCTTGGCCAGGAAGTTCTGGATCGAGTTGATCTTGTGGTCGATGAAGTGCTTCTTGCCCTTCACGTCGCGGGTGAAGCCACGGACGCGGTAGTCCATGATCACGATGTCCGACTCGAGGCTCTCGATCAGGTAGTTCAACGCCTTCAGCGGCGAGATCACGCCGCAGGTGGCGACGTCGATGTCGGCGCGGAAGGTGGCGATGCCTTCCTGCGGGTGGGTCTCGGGATAGGTATGGACGGTGATGTGGCTCTTGTCCATATGCGCGACCACGGCGTCGGAGATCAGCTCCTTGCCCGCGGCCTTCTTGTCGATCACCGGCTCCTCGGAGATGAGGATGGTCACCGACGCACCCTGCGGATCGTAATCCTGGCGGGCGATGTTCAGGATGTTGGCGCCGATGATCTCGGCCACATCGGTGAGGATCTGCGTGAGTCGATCGGCGTTGTATTCCTCGTCGATGTACTCGATGTAACGCTGGCGCTCCTCTTCGGTACGCGCATAGCAGACGTCATAGATGTTGAAGCTCAGCGCCTTGGTGAGGTTGTTGAAACCCTGCAACCTCAGGCGAGGCAACGGCTTGACCACGGCGGTCGGTCCTGTGAATGGTGGGAAAGGGGGCAATTATGGGGCAAACCGCCCCCTGGCGAAACGTGCGCGGCCAACAGGCGTTTGCCCCTTATGGCCGGCGTCGCTAAGCTTGTCCGTTAAGACAAGTTCATAAACACGAACATGAACGTCATCATGAGTCCAGGGATCGCCAACACCGTGCCTACCGTGCGCCTCGCCTCCAGCCCCTTGGCCCTGGACATCGCCACCATCGATCGGTTCTTGGCCCACAGCCACCGCCGCCGCTATCCGGCGCGTACCGATGTGTTCCGCCCGGGCGACCCGGCCGGCACCATGTATTACGTGGTCAGCGGCTCGGTCAGCATCATCGCCGAGGAGGACGAGGACCGCGAGCTGGTGCTGGGCTACTTCGGCGCTGGCGAGTTCGTCGGCGAGATGGGCCTGTTCATCGAATCGGACAAGCGCGAGGTGATCCTGCGCACCCGTACCCCCTGCGAACTGGCCGAGATCAGCTACGAACGGCTGCACCAGCTGTTCCTCGGGCCGCTGTCCAGCGACGCCCCGCGGCTGCTGTACGCCATCGGCTCGCAGATTTCACGGCGCCTGCTGCATACCAGCCGCAAGGCCAGCCGCCTGGCGTTCCTGGATGTGACCGACCGCATCGTGCGCACCCTGCACGACCTGGCCCGCGAGCCGGAATCGATGAGTCATCCGCAGGGCACCCAACTGCGCGTGTCACGCCAGGAGATCGCCCGGCTGGTGGGCTGTTCGCGGGAAATGGCCGGGCGCGTGCTCAAGAAGCTGCAGGCCGACGGCATCCTGCACGCGCGCGGCAAGACCATCGTGCTGTACGGAACGCGTTGAAAGCGCGTAGACGTACTTTCAACGCAAAAGTCTGCAAAGCAGACTTTGGGCCCCGGCGTACTGGACACCCGAATCCCCACGCCTGCTGGCGCGCGCCCTTTGCCAAAGGGGGCTGTTCCGGCGGGAACTCGGCTTCGCCCGCCTCAAGGCAGGGCAGCTACGTCCCGCCTCCCATCGCCTTGACGCATCCGCCCCAAGCGAACAGGCTCCGGTGATGGAATTTGGAAGCGAGTTCTACTGGTTCATCCTGATCGGGATCGGGGCACAGCTGGTCGATGGCGCGCTGGGCATGGCGTTCGGGCTGGTGTCCTCGTCGGTCCTGCTGAGCATGGGCCTGCCGCCGGCGGCGGTGAGCGCCAGCATCCACACGGCCGAAGTATTCACCACCGGCGCGTCCGGCGTATCGCATCTGGCAGCGGGCAATGTCGACCGGCGGCTGTTCCTGCGCCTGGCATTGCCGGGGGCGGTCGGCGGCGCGCTGGGCGCCTATGTCCTGACCCAGTTGCCCGGCGAGTTCATCCGCCCCTTCATCTATCTCTACCTGCTGGCGCTGGCGATCTTCATCCTGGCCCGCGCGGCCGGCCGCTTCACTCCGCGCAGCGAGGTGCAACGGGTGCCGGTGCTGGGCTTCTTCGCCGGCCTGCTCGACGCCAGTGGCGGCGGCGGCTGGGGGCCGGTGGCGACCTCGACCCTGCTCGCGCGCGGCGGCCAGGCGCGCACCACCATCGGCACGGTGAATGCCGCCGAGTTCATCGTCACCCTGTCGATCTCGGCCACCTTCCTGCTGTCGATGGGGCTGCAGCACCTGTCCATCGTCGCCGGACTGCTGGTGGGCGGGATGATGGCCGCGCCGGTGGCGGCGCTGCTGGTCAAGCGCCTCAAGGAGCGCTGGGTGCTGGTGGCGGTGGGCGTGCTGGTGCTGTCGATCAGCCTGTTCCAGATCGGACACGCGCTGCACCGCTGGCTGGGATGACCGCCGCCGGGCGCGGCCACGGCCACCGGCCGGCGGCGCCACTCAGGCCGGTTCGCCGCCGCGGTCGACGCAGCCCCAGTTGAGGATGCGGGTACCGGCCGGCAGCACCCGGCGGAAATAGGCCACCCGTGCCTGTTTGGGGTTGACCACCACCGGCGCCCTGGCCGCGCGCAGCAGCGGCAGGTCGGCGGTGCTGTCCGAATAGGCGATGGCGATGTCGCCATAGCCGCGTTCGCGCAGCATTCGCATCTTCTCTTCGTTGTGGCAGTGGCGGGTGGCGCCCATGGCGCCCAGCCGCGGCCCCACTTCGCTGCCGACCACCGGCACGTCCTGGTGCGCGACGAAGGCCAGGATGGCCCGCGCCAGCTCCGGTGGCGCACCGGTCGCGACCACCACCCGGTCGCCGGCGCGGCGATGCGCGGCGAACACCGCCAGCGCGCGCGGCAGCAGGCGCGCGCGGATGGCCGGCTCGTGCGCGCGCACGTACTGGTCGATGATGCCGTTGAACTCGCGCGCCCGGTGCAGGCCGAACGTCGCGATCCACACGTAGCCGGAGATACCGAAACGGCGCGTCGGCAGCAGCGCCACCAGCGGGCCCAGCAGCGGCGTGGCCAGCACTGCCGCCAGCATCCGCAGCGGGTTGCGGCGGATCAGCCAGGCGAACAGGTGGCTGCCGGAATCGCCGTCGTACAGGGTGTGGTCGAAATCGAAGACGACCAGCTGCGCGTCGTCGCGGGGAACGGGATAGGACTCGGTCATGCGCTGAAGAATAGCTGACGCAGGCCCTCGCCCGGC
Organism: Stenotrophomonas sp. Steno-Z10-HUANG; assembly: GCF_056393075.1. Classification (NCBI taxonomy): domain Bacteria; kingdom Pseudomonadati; phylum Pseudomonadota; class Gammaproteobacteria; order Lysobacterales; family Lysobacteraceae; genus Stenotrophomonas; species Stenotrophomonas sp. Steno-Z10-HUANG. The sequence continues at coordinate 29,034 of NZ_JBWJPA010000001.1, read as the reverse complement.
TCCTCCACGCGCATGAAGGCCTCGCCGACCAGGAAGGCGTTGACGCCGGCCTCGCGCATGGTCCTGACGTCGCCCGGGCCGAGGATGCCGCTCTCGGTGACCAGCAGGCGGTCGCGCGGCACCGCCGCGCGCATCGACAGGGTGGTGTCCAGCGATACCTCGAAGGTGCGCAGGTTGCGGTTGTTGATGCCCACCAGCGGCACCGGCACCTGGATCGCGCGCTCCAACTCGTCGATATCGTGGACTTCCACCAGCACGTCCATGCCCAGCTGCATCGCCAGGTCGGACAACCCGGCCAGCTGGCGGTCGTCCAGCGCCGAAACGATGAGCAGGATGCAGTCCGCGCCCAGCACGCGGGCCTCGACCACCTGATAGGGGTCGATGACGAAATCCTTGCGCAGCACCGGCAGCGTGCAGGCCTCGCGCGCCTCCCGCAGGTAGGCGTCGGCGCCCTGGAAGAAGTCCACGTCGGTGAGCACCGACAGGCAGCTGGCGCCGCCCAGCTCATAGCTCACCGCGATCTCCGCGGGGCGGAAGTCGGGGCGGATCACGCCCTTGGACGGGCTGGCCTTCTTGACTTCGGCGATCACCGCCGGGTCGCCGTTGGCGATGGCCGCCTGCAGCGCACTGGCGAAACCGCGCACCGGCGGCGCGTCAGCCACGCGCGCCCTCAGCTCGGCCAGCGGTACGCGGGCACTGCGCTCGGCCACCTCCTGCGTCTTGCGGGCAAGGATGGTGTTGAGGATGTCGCTCATGGCTCTGCTTTCCTGGAATGCGGTACGGCGGTAGGGGAAGACGGGGGGCGCTCAACCGGCCAGCGCGCGGCTGGCGGCGACATACTGCTGCATGCGTGCGCGGGCGCTGCCGTCGGCGATGACCGCGCGCGCCCGCGCCAGGCCATCGGCGATGCTGTCGGCCACGCCGGCAGCGTACAGCGCGGCGCCGGCATTGAGCGCGACGATGTCGTTGGCCGGGCCGGGCTGGTTGTCGAGCACGCCGCGCAGCATGGCGATGGACTCTGCCGGATCGGCGACCTTGAGGTTGCGGCTGGCCGACATGGCGATGCCGAAATCCTCCGGGTGGATCTCGTACTCGCGCACCTTGCCGTCGCGCAGCTCACCGACCAGAGTGCCGGCGCCGAGCGAAATCTCATCCATGTTGTCACGCCCCCACACCACCAGCGCACGTTCCGCGCCGAGCTCGCGCAGCACCCGTGCCTGGATGCCGACCAGGTCGGGGTGGAACACGCCCATGAGGATGTTGGTGGCGCCCACGGGGTTGGTCAGCGGGCCGAGGATGTTGAAGATGGTGCGCACGCCCATCTCGCGGCGTACCGGCGCCACCACCTTCATCGCCGGGTGGTGCATCGGCGCGAACATGAAGCCGATGCCGGTCTGCTCGATGAGCCGGGCCACCTGGTCCGGCTGCAGCTCGATCGCCGCACCCAGCGCCTCCACCGCATCGGCGCTGCCGGACTTGGACGACACGCTGCGGTTGCCGTGCTTGGCCACCCTGGCGCCGGCCGCGGCCACCACGAACATCGAGCAGGTGGAGATGTTGAAGGTATGCGAGCCGTCGCCGCCGGTGCCGACGATGTCGACCAGGTGGGTCTTGTCGGCCACCGCCACCGGCAGCGCGAACTCGCGCATCACCGTGGCCGCGCCGGCGATCTCGCCGACGGTTTCCTTCTTCACCCGCAGTCCGGTGAGGATGGCCGCGGTCATGGTCGGGGACACCTCGCCACGCATGATCTGCCGCATCAGGTCGACCATCTCGTCGAAGAAGATCTCGCGGTGCTCGATGGTGCGTTGCAGGGCTTCCTGCGCGGTGATGGTCATGAAAACTCCAGTATCAGGAAATGACGATGTAATCGCTCTGGCAGCGGATGCCTTCGTGGGCGCCGGGAACCAGGTGCACGTGCAGGCCGCCGATGGGGCCGACGGGCAGGCAGCTGTCGACCTCGAACAGGGCGTCTCGGTGTGGCTTGATCCATGCCGCGCCGGCCTGCCGCAGCGCCTTGCGCTTGGCGTCGGCCGGGTCGTCGGCGACCACCAGCAGGTAGCGGTGGGCCTCGCCGAACTCGCCGGCGACGTAGCCGCCCAGGTTCACGAAGTAGAGCCGCGGTGCATCGGCGGCCGGCACGTCCGCGGACAGGCGCACCTGCCACTGCTCGACGCCATCGACCGTCATCCACGAATCCAGGTGCAGCCCCGCCGCATCGCCGAACCATTGCTGGCGCAGCTGCGGGTAGCTCTGCTCGATACCGGGGGCCACGGCGAACACCACGTCATGCACTTCGGTGTTGGCGCGCGCATGGCGGCCGCCGAGCATCACCACGAACAGCCGCAGCGCTTCGGTGCCGCTCAGCACGTGCGGTCCAGGAAGTTCTTCATCAGCGCGTGGCCGTGCTGGGTGAGGATGGACTCGGGATGGAACTGCACGCCTTCCACCGGGTACTGGCGGTGGCGCAGGCCCATGATCTCCTCCATCGAGCCGTCCGGGTTCTCGGTCCAGGCGGTGATCTCCAGCACGTCCGGCAGCGTGTTCTTGTCCACCACCAGCGAGTGATAGCGCGTGGCCTCGTAGCGGTCCGGCAGGCCGGCGAACACGCCCTTGCCCTCGTGGCGGATCGGCGAGGTCTTGCCGTGCATGATGTTGCCGGCGCGGATCACGTCACCGCCATACACCTGGCCGATGCTCTGGTGGCCCAGGCACACGCCGAAGACCGGGATGGTCGGGCCGAGCCGGCGGATTACCTCCAGCGACACGCCGGCGTCGTCGGGCGTCTTCGGCCCCGGCGACACCACGATGTGCGAGGGATTGAGCGCGGCGATCTGCTCGACGCTGAGCGCGTCGTTGCGCACCACCTTCACCTCGGCACCCAGCATCTGCAGGTACTGCACGAGGTTGAAGGTGAAGCTGTCGTAGTTGTCGATCATCAGCAGCATACAAGGCCTATCTGTTTGTTTCTAAAAGGCCTCACACCTTCCAAGTGCATTCCGTACCCGCATCGGTACCCGCAATTTCTTTCGGTACCCCTGCGGCAGGAAGGACGCTACGCCTGAACCGCAATTCTCGCACGTTACGGCGGGAGCTGAACGCCGTTTCAGCGGGTATCGCCGGACGGTACCCGCACGGTTGAGGCAACCACCCCTCCCGACCCGCCACCATCAAGCAAACAAGGATGCATGTAAGATTGGCCAGACATGGCAAAGTCATGCCAAGTGGGGACAACAAGATGAAGAAGACCGACGCAGCCGAGGAAATTCTGACACTGGATGAAGTTGCTGCGTTCCTGAAAGCCGGGAAGCGCACGGTCTATCGTTTTGCCCAAAACGGCGACATTCCCGCCTTCAAGCTCGGCGGCACCTGGCGCTTCCGCCGCTCGGAGCTGGAGAAGTGGATCGACCAGAACTCCAACCAGCGCGCTCCTGCAAAGTAAGGAGCCGCGCTGATGCAGATCATCGACAACATCAGCCAACTGCTGGGCGACGACCTGAAGCACGCCCTGAAGCCGGGTGCCAAGCTCAAGGTGGCCGCCTCCTGCTTCTCGATGTACGCCTACGAAGCTCTGAAAGCAGAACTGGAGAAGATAGAGGAATTGAACTTCATCTTCACCTCGCCGACCTTCGTGGCCGAAGATGTCACCGACAAGATTCGCAAGGAACGTCGTGAGTTCCACATCCCCAAGCTGGAACGCGAGCGCAGTCTGTACGGTAGCGAGTTCGAGATTCAACTGCGCAACAAGCTGACCCAGCGCGCCGTGGCCCGCGAGTGCGCCGACTGGCTGCGGCGTAAGGCCAAGTTCAAGAGCAATCGCAGCAAGTCGCCCATGCAGCAATTCGCCTGCGTGCAGACCGATGCCTCCAACGCCGCCTACATGCCCCTGCACGGCTTCACGGCCGTCGATCTGGGCTACCAGCAAGGCAATGCCGTCTCCAACTTCGTCAACAAGGTCGATGAGCCACTGCTCACCCACCAGTATCTGAACCTGTTCGAGCAAATCTGGAACGACCCGGAAAAGCTCGAAGACGTCACCGCGCAAATCTGCGAGCACATCGCCTCGGTTTATCAGGAGAACTCACCGGAAAGCATCTACTTCCTGATGCTTTACAACATCTTCAACGAGTTCCTCGATGACATGAGCGAGGACGTGTTGCCGAACGACCGCACCGGCTATCAGGACACCCTGATCTGGAACAAGCTCTTCAACTACCAGAAGGATGCCGCCACCGGCATCATCAACAAGTTGGAGACATACAGCGGCTGCATCCTTGCCGACAGCGTAGGCTTGGGCAAGACCTTCACCGCACTGGCCGTCATCAAGTATTACGAGCTGCGCAACAAATCCGTGCTCGTGCTCTGCCCGAAGAAACTGGCGGACAACTGGCTCAACTACAACCGCAACCTGAAAACGAACCTGTTCGCCAAAGATCGCTTCAGTTACGACGTGCTGTGCCATACCGATTTGAGCCGCACCAGCGGCGAGTCCTTCGGCATTCCACTCAATCGGGTCAACTGGGGCAATTACGACCTGGTGGTGATCGACGAATCCCACAACTTCCGCAACAACGATGCGGTCAAGGAACGGGAAACCCGCTACCAGAAGCTGATGAACAAGGTCATCCGCGAAGGCGTGAAGACCAAGGTGCTGATGCTCTCTGCCACCCCGGTCAACAACCGCTTCACCGACCTGCGGAACCAACTCGCGCTGGCCTATGAAGGCGATTCGGAGAACCTGAGCAAGAAGCTGCGCACCAGCAAGTCGGTGGAGGAAGTTTTCCGCAATGCGCAGAAAGCCTTCAATGCGTGGTCTCAGCTGCCACCGGAGAAACGCACGCCACGCGCCATTCTGGACGGACTGGATTTCGATTTCTTTGAGCTGCTGGACAGTGTGACCATCGCCCGCTCACGCAAGCACATCCAGACCTTCTACGACACCAAGAACATTGGTCAATTCCCGGAACGGCGCAAACCGATTTCCTTCCAGTCGCCGCTGACCGATCTGGATGGTTCACCCAGCTTCAATGACATCTTCGAGCAATTGTCCAAGCTGAAGCTGTCCGTGTATGCGCCAGTGAGCTACATCCTGCCCAGCCAGGTGAAGAAGTACGAGGACATGTACGACACCAAGGTGGGCAGCAAGGGCAAGCTGCGCCAGGCCGACCGCGAAAAAAGCCTTCAAGCCCTGATGACGGTCAATCTGCTCAAACGCCTGGAAAGCTCGGTGGCCGCGTTTCGCTTGACCTTGGAACTGCTGCGCAAGAATCATGTCCGCACCTTGGACAAGATCGTGAACTTCCTTCAGGTAGGCGGTAGCCAGAGCATCGGCGACAGCACCGACGTGCTCGACGATCTGGAAGCCGAGGATGACGAACTGCTGGACGTGGAGCAGGACACCGATATCGGCGGCAAGATCAAGATCAGCCTTGCCGACATGGACTTGCCCCGCTGGCAGTTCGACCTTAACCAAGACCTTGAACACATCGAGGAATTGCTCGACGCGATGCGTCGCATCACTGCCGAACACGATGCCAAGCTGCAACACCTGAAAGCACATGTGCTTGCGAAGATCGACAACCCGATCAACCCCGGCAACAAGAAGGTGCTGATCTTCACCGCCTTCGCCGATACCGCCAATTACCTGTACGAACAGCTCGCCCCCGACCTGCGGGAGAAGAAGCAGTTGCACGTCGGCAAAGTCACCGGCAGCGGCCAGCCCAAATCCACGCTAGGCAAGGGTTACGACTTTCAGGAAGTGCTGACCCTGTTCTCGCCGCGCTCCAAGGAAAAGGCCATCGTGCTGCCGCAGGAGCCAGCCGAAATCGACCTACTGATCGGCACGGACTGCATTTCCGAAGGCCAGAACCTTCAGGACTGCGACTACCTCATCAACTACGACATCCACTGGAACCCGGTGCGCATCATCCAGCGGTTCGGTCGCGTGGATCGCATCGGCTCGCCCAACAACAGCATCCAGTTGGTCAACTACTGGCCAGACATTTCGCTGGACGAATACATCCGCCTGAAGGAGCGCGTCGAGAACCGGATGATGATCGCCGACGTGGCCGCCACCGGCGATGACAACGTGCTGTCCGCGCAAGCCAACGACGTGGCCTACCGCAAGGAACAGCTGCGCCGCTTGCAGGAAGAAGTGATTGAACTGGAAGACCTGAAGACCGGCGTTTCGATCACCGATCTTGGCCTCAACGACTTCCGCATGGATCTGCTGAATTACACCAAAGCGCATGGTGACTTGGGCAACGCACCGAATGGCCTGCATGCCATCGTCGCGGCCAATACGGAGCTTGGCCTGCATCCGGGGGTGATCTTCACTCTTCGCAATCGCAACAGCGGCATTAACCCGTCGGCCGGATTGCCGCAACACAACCGGCTGCACCCCTACTACTTGGTCTATGTCGGCAATGATGGCCACATCATCCACGATCACACCGAGGTCAAGCGCCTGCTCGATCTGGCACGTACCAGTTGCAAAGGCCAGGACATGCCGATTGCCGAGCTGTACCAGCGGTTCAACAAGGCCACCGCCGATGGTCGCAACATGCAGGCCTATTCCAGCCTGCTGAGCAAGGCCATTGCCTCGATGATCGAGGTCAAGGAAGAAAAGGACATCGACAGCCTGTTCTCCGGCGGCAAGACTACGGCACTCACCCAAGGCATCAGCGGATTGGACGACTTCGAGCTGATCTCCTTCCTCGTGGTTCAGGAGGCAGCGTGAGCGACACCGAACACCCTGCCCTGATCGAATACCCGGCCAAGGCCGCCTTTGGCCGCAAGATTCCCAAGACCAAGTTCTACGAGCATGCCGCCGTCAGCGCCAAGCTTAAGGAATTGTTCGTCACCCAAGTCGAGCAGATCACGTGGCAATACAAATTGGCACCGGAAACCATCAATCTGCCAGCCTCGCCCGGCGTGGCAGAAATCCAGATTTTCAGCATCGAACTGAAAACACCGGAATTGGACAAGGACGTGCTGCGTTGCATTGATGCCGCAATTGCGTTTCCGATCCTGTTCGAGTTGGTTTTCGATGGCAAGACGCAGGTGGTTGCCGCCTACAAACACCTCAAGGGCGACCTCAGCACCGGCCGCATGGCAACCACCGACTACGTCCGCTCCGAATGGATTCCCGGTGAAATACCGCGCACGACCTTCCCCGTGACCTTGAACCTCGGCAGCCTGTACGAACGGCTGATGCTGCGGCTGCTTCGCCTGCCGCAACGTCCGAAGGAATCGCTGGCCGAACTGTTCGACCGCCTGGAAAAAATCCGGCAACTGGAACGCGATCTGCACAAAGCCGTCTCAAGGCTTGAGATGGAGAAGCAGTTCAATCGCAAGGTCGAATTGAACCGCGATGTACGCAAGCTGGAAGACCAACTGAGACAACTGGGATACGCAAAGCTCGAAGAGCCCGCTACTGAATCCGAAAAGCTGAAAAAGACCGAACCTATGGAAATCACCTTGAGCCAGATTGAAACCGCCAGCGACCTGAAATCGTTGAATGATCTGCTCACGCAGGCTATGCAAAATCAGCAGCATCAGGCGCTCATCAAGGATGAGGGCCTGAACAAAATTGTTGGACTGACGCTCGACCTTTCTTCGAGTTCGCCGGATGACGAAGAACTCTTCGCTGCTGCGATTCTTGGCCGTCTGGCTGCCGTTGCCCGTGGCCGTGAATCCGAGGTCTATTCCCGTGCCACGGTGTTGTTCTATGCAGAGCCTGCGGCCATCGACACGCTCGCAGACGGTGACGAAAAGGAATATGCCGCACGTTTTCTGGGTCATACCGGCGAAATCTGGCTCAGCGACTACTGCGCTCGCGAAGCCTTGGCGATTGATACCGCCAACAAGGCACGTATGGAGCTGCTGCGCATCCTGCTGAACCAGTGTGGCAGCGTCGCCGACTTGCTGCGCCGCCTCGCCCAGCGACATGAAGTTCTCAAATCCATCGAATCAGCGGATACCCGCATCAAGCGCGTTCGTCGAATTTTCGAGTCCCTGCTGGAAGTAGTTCGCGCCTACGATGGTGATGTAGGCCAGGAACCCGGATCAGCACTGTATGCCTGCGTGGATGCGCTTTCACGTAGTGCAGCAAATGCCGATAGTGAGGCTACCCACGCCACGCTGGATGCCGCTCTAGGAATTCTGGTGCGTGTGATCGAGCTTCGCTTCTCCCACGCATTGCAATCGGAGACCTACCAGCTGCTTCAGGACGGGAAGAAGTTGTTGTCTGCCGGACCATGGGCACGTTTCATTGAAGCCTCATCCCAGATTCCGAAGGTACAAACCAACCTGCTCGAGACTGCCTTGGTGCTGGCACGCCAGAACCGCACAGACAAGGAAATCCTCAAGGCAATGGAAGCTAGCTGGCCATCGATCATGGTAGCCACCAATGCGGTGAAGCGTCACTTCACGAATGCCGTGGACATCGCACCCGAAGTCGCCGATTACTGGATCAGGCTTGGCCGCACTCCCGAAAGTGGCCGCAACCCGGAACCGCCACCATTGGGGAATACCGAAGATCAGCAAATCGGCGAACTGCTGATCCAGCTGGATGCCAACCGCGACAGCATGGGCAAGTTGAACAGTGCCGTCGTCCCCGTACTGAAAACCTTCGATGCCTTTCAAGCTGCCACGGTCGAGCGCGCCGCAACCGGCTACGAGAGCATTGCACAGGTCGCAGAACGACTGGCACGAATGCGCAAACTGAGTAAGACCGACGATCTTGGCAAGATCGTTGAATACAACCCGATCCTGCACGACATGGAAGGCGGCCATCGCTCCGGCATTCGCCGGGTCAAGGTGGTGCGCGACGGCATCCTGAAAGAGTTCGGCGGAAAGATCAAAACTCTGGTCAAACCTCGCGTGGAGGCTGAGGAATAAGCATGGACAAAACGACGGCAAGCATCATCCTCAACAACCTTCGGGATCGCATCGAAAAGGTCAGCGAGGGAAAATACCGACTTGATGGGATCATCACCCAGAAAGAACTGGATGCCTTGGAAGCACTGATCTCCGGCGCTGACTTTATCACGTCACCTCAACCCGTTGATCCGGCTCTTCAGCCCACTCCGCAGCTGCCTGTCGAAACCGTCCCGACTGAAACTCCCGAAATCCAGCAGGAACCGGAACCTATCGAAGAACCGGAAGAAACCCGCCCGCAACCGAAAACCGAGGTTGTCCTCGATCTATCCACACTGCAACTGCCGGAGAGTGATTCGTCCTATCGCGTGTGCATGGACTTCGGTACCGCCATGTCCAAGGCCAGCTTCGTGCATGACAACGAAGACAAAGACGTGGAAGAAATCCAAGTACTCAAGTTGGGAATCCCCGGCGACCAGGAGGAAATCGACGAAGTGATGCTGGTTTCCTCGGTCTTCATTGATGCCGATGGCTTGCTCTGGTTCGGCCAGAACGCAGTCAAACACGCCGTGGAAGGCGCAGGCTCACGCATGGACAACATCAAGCGCGCCCTGTCCGAAGGCAACTTGAACGTGCCCGTGGATGCCACCTACAACCCGACCAAGCACGACCTCACTTACAAAGACATCGTCCTTGCCTATCTGACATTTTTTACTTGGGCGATCAACTCCGCACTTTCCAACGATGTGGAAACTCCAAGCGTCGCGCGAAATTTCAAACGGCGTTTCGCCATGCCGTGCTTCCCGCGCGCCAATGCACGCATCGTGGCAGCCGAGCTGAAAGTTCTGTTGGGAGAAGCACAAATTCTTTCCGACACTTTCGGCGAAGAAATCCATCATGGGTTGGCACTGGACGATTTCCTTTCCGCTCTCAAGCAGTTGCGTTCCGAGAAGCGCAACTATTCCTTCATTGGAGACTGCATCACCGAACCTCTGGGTGTTGCAGGCTCCCTATTGAGCTGGCAAGCCGACCACGATTCTCTGGCACTGGTGGTGGACATTGGCGCGGGCACCAGCGACTTTAGCCTGTACCGCCTCAAAGTCACCATGAACGACGATGGCACCATCGACAAGACCAAGACCAATGCTGGTGAAGTCGATGGGACGGCACGAGGTATTACCGAAGCCGGCAACCATCTGGACAAACTGCTCAAAGGCTTCATCCTGCAAAAATCTGGAATCAACGGAACGCACGAACGATTCCAGAACATCAGTCATGCACTTGAACGCGATATCCGTGACTACAAGGAATCGCTTTTCAAGTCCGGCTCGGCCTATGTCGTGCTTTACAACGGTGAACCAGTGGAAGTCTCGCTGGATGAGTTCCTGGCACTGGACGAAGTCAAATCCTTCGAGAAATCTCTGCGAAAAACCCTGATCGAAATCCTCGAATCTGCCGACAAGGAATGGATCAACTGGGTACAGGCCAATCCTAGCCGCAACCTCACCATCGTCCTCACCGGCGGCGGAGCCACCCTCCCAATGGTGAAAAAGCTGGCTGAAGGCACGGTGACGGCGCACGGAAAAACTATTCCCGTGGCAGCTGCCAAATCCTTCCCGGAATGGCTGCGCAGGGATTACGCCGATCTGGAAGAACCATACCCGCGTATCGCAGTGTCCCTGGGAGGCGCACGCCGCAACATCATTCGCTCGATGGGCGTGTTGAAAACGACGGGCTTCGGCGGTGGTAGTCCCACGCTTCCACGCTACTGACTCTTTCACATACACAGCCCCCACTAGGAACCTTGACCAATGACTGATGCCGATGCAAAGCCTTCCTCTTCATCGCAGGAAGTAAATATTGTCAAGGTTCGCGAAGACCATCATCCCCTGCGTTTCTCATCAGAAGGCAAGGCCTACAAATTCGCCGATGGGGACACATCTCCTTCTTGGGCGGAAGGCGACACTTTCGACACGAAGCAGCTACGCAGCCATATCGAGCCTTGGCTGACATCGCTCTTCCAGTCGGAGCATCTCTCTCTGCTTGCTGGCTCCGGCCTGACCCATGCCGTGCATAGGTTGGCTACCGAAAAGCCTGCTGCGGGCATGGGAGAAATTTCACTCACAGATTGCAAAGAAAAAATATCCGAAGCTGCCAAAAAATCTGCCGAGGATGCTGGTCGCACGAGTGGAAACCTCGAAGACCAACTTCGCGTAGCCAATGAACTGCTCCGTGGGTTGGAAATTCTTGGCGACCACAAGGCTGAGACCTTGCGCAACGAGATCGATAAGGGCGTGCACGAGTTCGCCAAATCCATCCTCACAAGCGAACGGGGCATCGCTACCGCCGAAAAGGAAAAACAGGAAACAGCGTTCAATACGTTGGTCACGTTCCTGATGAGCTTTGCCAGTCGAACTGGCGTGCGTGATCGGTTGAACATCTTCACCACGAACTATGACCGTCTGATCGAAGCAGGCGCAGAACTCGCAGGCTTGCATTTGCTGGATCGGTTCTTGGGAAATCTTTTCCCCATCTTCCGCTCGTCACGGCTCGACCTGGACATGCACTACAACCCACCCGGCATCCGTGGCGAACCTCGCTATCTGGAGGGTGTTGCCCGTTATACGAAGCTGCATGGCTCAGTTGACTGGCTGCAAATCGACAAGGACATCCGCAGGCTCGGTCTGCCCTTCGGTGCCGAAGATGTCGAGCCCTATTTCAAGGCACCCGGCCTAGATGGAACTTCAGCACATCGCCTGATGATCTATCCCAATGCCGCAAAGGACAGGGAAACCACCGACTACCCATATGTCGAACTGTTCCGCGACTTGGCCTCGGCCGTGTGCCGGCCAAACAGCACCCTCGTGACCTACGGTTATAGCTTCGGCGACGAACATATCAACCGGGTGATTCGGGACATGCTCACCATCCCGTCCACCCATCTTGTCGTTATTTCCTACGACGACCCACTGAATCGCATCATGGATACCTACGATGAGATGGGGCGTCACTCACAGATCAGCCTCTTGATTGGCCCGGCGCTAGCCGACCTGACCACACTCACGGAAAACTACTTGCCGAAGGCCGCCATCGACAAGACAACCTTCCGCATGAGTGAACTGCTGAAACAGCGAGGCTTGGTTCGCATCGCCTCCAAGCCACAGACGAAGCAAGCCGAAGATGGGGAAGACCTGATATGAGTCTTTCGCCTCTCGCGTTTGCCGATTCCCTGCGGATTGGCAGCATTGATTACGTCTCACCGGACGGCATCAAGGTACTTCTTGACATCGAAGCCCCGGACGGGGTCGCCCTGAACACGGGTACGGCACGGCCGTTTCCTCGCGTGAATGGCTATGTCCTGGCTCCCAGTGATCAAGGCTATCTGGTTGCTCAAGTCGAGTGGATTACGGTTGAGCGATCGCAATACCCCAAGCGAAAAGGGATGCAAGATTTCGGACTGGTGGATCTACCGTACCCCCTGCGCAAGATGAGCCTGAATCCCTTGGGCTGTCTTTTCTATTCGAGGCAGGAAGACGGAAATGCCAAGTACGAATTTCGACGAGGCGTAGAGGCTTACCCTTCCGTCGGCGATCCAGTCATTCTGCCGACACAGGAGCAACTGCGTGCGATTGTTGAATCCGGCGAACATCGACGGGTCAAGATTGGCATCAGCCCGCTGGCCGCAAACGCTGAAGTCAAAGTCGATCCCGACCGTATTTTCGGTCGGCACTTGGCTGTATTGGGAAACACGGGCAGCGGAAAGTCGTGCTCAGTGGCTGGGATGATTCGTTGGTCACTGGAAGCAGCCAAGAAAGCGCGCGGCGCAGACCCCAACGCGCGCTTCATCGTGCTCGACCCGAACGGTGAATACGCCAACACCTTCAAGGGCATGGGCAAGGTGCGGGTTTTTGCGGTCGAGCCATCCGCAGATGTTGAGCAGCTTCAGGTGCCGATGTGGTTCTGGAACAGCGCAGAGTGGAGTGCATTCACTCAAGCCAGCGCCAAGACACAACGCCCGCTGCTCAGGCGAGCACTACGCGATGTCAAAGCAGGAAGAGCTTTATCAGCAAGCTCTCCTGAGGAAGAAAAGCTAGCACTACGCCGGTATCTATCATCCCGACTAATCTCGGTGCGACGCGATCTTCGCTCCGGTGACATCCAGACCGATGAGTCTAAATTCGGATTTCGCCTCAGGGCTATTGCCGCTGATCTACAAGGAAAGATCGCCCAGCACAATGGGCACAGACTGGACGAGCTGCTTTCTGTCATCAATATAGCGTTACAAGCCACTCACAACAGCTTCGTAAAAGACGGAAAAACCATCGAGTATTTTCGGGCTTTCAACGAAGCGCACGTACAAGCAATCATCAGCGCACTGGAATCATCTGTTGACACGGTCGGCGGTGCCTTACTCCAAGAAGGGCCAGACGAAGATGTGCCCATTGCTTTCGACAGCTCTCAGCTCCCAGATCATCTGGAAGTACTGGCTCAACAGGAGAATTCGAGCCAGTTTGTGGAATTTCTCGTGTCGCGTATTCGCACCATCTTGTCGGATACGAGAATGCGTCCGATCATCTCCAATTCCGAAGACTCAACTCTGCATGATTGGCTGACCCAATACATCGGCGACAACAACGCATCCAACGGCTCCGTCACCGTCATTGATCTTTCTCTGGTTCCGGCAGAAGTCGTCCACACAGTCACCGCCGTCATCGCCCGCATGACGCTGGAGGCCTTGCAACGCTATCGCAAGCTCAACAACGGCAAGACCCTGCCTACCGTATTGGTGATGGAAGAAGCCCACACCTTCGTCCGACGCTATTCGGACGATGCGGAGAACCAGAACTCCGCCGCCATCTGCTGCCAGGTATTCGAGAAGATTGCGCGTGAGGGCCGCAAGTTCGGCTTGGGATTGGTTCTGTCATCGCAACGCCCCAGCGAGCTTTCACCTACGGTGCTGTCACAGTGCAACAGCTACCTCCTCCATCGCATCAGCAACGACCGCGATCAGGAATTGGTGCACAAGCTGGTACCGGACAATCTGCGCGGCCTGCTGCGCGATCTGCCTTCCCTGCCTTCGCGCCACGCCATCTTGCTGGGCTGGGCTTCGGAATTGCCCGTGCTGGTGCAGATGAACAACCTTCCCAAAGAACAAAGGCCACGCTCGGACGACCCCGATTTCTGGGAAGTCTGGTCAGGCAAGAAAGACGATGGGCAAGCCGTCGAACGCACGGTGGATTGGCAGGCCATTAGTGCGGATTGGCAACAAACCCAAGCAGAAACCGCTCCACCTTCAACACCTGCTCCAGTCGCAACCGATCTGGATGATGACGAAATTCCTTTCTGAGCAATGACTCCATAGCCGACAATGGCCACCTGCCAACACCCGATTCATGTTTCAAGGAACACCCCATGGACAAACTGAAAATGCACTCCCCCAACCTGACCGATGCCAACCTGGCACGGCTGCGCGAGCTGTTCCCCGGTTGTGTGACGGAGGCGCGGGGCGAGGACGGCCGCGTGACGCTGGCGGTGGATTTCGACCAACTGCGGCAGGAGCTGTCGGCTTCGTTGGTGGAGGGGCCGCAGGAGCGGTATCAGTTGAACTGGCCGGGCAAGCGCGAGGCGCTGCTTACGGCCAATGCGCCGATTGCGAAGACGCTGCGGCCGGTACGCGCAGAGAGCGTGGATTTCGATTCGACGAAGAATCTGTTCATTGAAGGCGACAATCTGGATGCGTTGAAGTTGTTGCAGGAGACGTATCTGGGCAAGGTGAAGATGGTCTACATCGACCCGCCGTACAACACGGGCAACGATTTCATCTACGAGGACGACTTCGCCGAAAACACGGACGAATACCTGCGGCGCTCGAATCAGGTGGACGAGGAAGGAATTTCATTGACGTGGAACTCGGAAAGTAATGGCCGATTCCACTCCGATTGGATCTCAATGCTCTATTCCCGCATGCGCCTTGCCAGAAATTTGCTCCGAGATGATGGCTCCATCTTCATCTCGATTGACGATAAGGAGGTCGCAAACCTAAGAAAGATTTGCGACGAAGTATTCGGCGCAACCAATTTCGTCGCCAACATTGTTTGGCAGTCTCGAACATCCATCTCCGATGACCACGAAATATCGCTCAATCACAATCACACGCTGGTTTACGCAAAGGAGAAAGGCTCCTTACGTTTTTACGGCGAAGAGCTTGACGCATCTGAATATCAGAATAGGGACAACGACCCACGGGGTCCATGGAAGCTGGTTCCGCTTGATGCAAACAAACCAGGCGGAAATACGATGTATCCGATTCTCAATCCATCCACCAATGAAGAACATTGGCCACCGGAAGGACGCAGCTGGGCAATCAACCCAACCGAATATCAAAAGCTTTTCGATGACAAAAGAATTGCCTTTGGACTTGGCGGTGATTCAGCACCCAAAAGAAAATTATTCTTGAAGGAACGCATTGAGAGAGGCGACACAAAGACCCCTAGCTCCATTCTGCTCGATGCCGGGACAACAAAGGATGGCTCCGCAGAAGTCACTGACCTACTAGGAAAGAAGAAGATTTTTAGCTATCCGAAGCCGACCAGCTTCCTCAAAAGGCTCATCCAGTACGGGATCTACCACGAAAAAGATCAAATCATCGTTGATTTTTTCGCTGGAAGTTCGACGACCGCACATGCCGTGATGCAGCTCAACGCCGAAGACAACGGCAATCGCCGTTTCATCATGGTGCAGCTGCCGGAGCCGTGCGCCGAGGATTCCGAGGCGTTCAAGGCCGGCTACAAGACCATTGCCGACATCAGCAAGGAGCGCATTCGCCGCGCCGCCAAGAAAATCGGCGCGGAAGCGGGCAAAGGCAGGGAGCTTGACCTGGGTTTTCGCGTGTTGAAAGTGGATACCTCGAACATGGCGGATGTTTTCTACACGCCAGACGCAGTCACCCAAGCCGACCTGCTCAACCACATCGACAACATCAAACCCGACCGCAGCCCCGAAGACCTGCTGTTCCAGGTCATGCTCGACTGGGGCGTTGATCTTGCCCTGCCCATCGAAAAGCAGACGATTCAAGGCAAGGACGTGTTCTTCGTCGATGGCAACGCACTGGCCGCCTGCTTTGATGCCCACGGCGGCATCGACGATGCCTTCGCCAAGGCACTAGCCGTGCACAAGCCGCTGCGCGCCGTGTTCCGCGATGCCGGCTTCAAGAGCGACGACGTGAAGATCAACATCGAACAGATCTTCAAGCTGCTCTCGCCCGGAACCGACGTGAAGACGCTTTGAGGCCGCGCCGATGAAGCTCAAGTTCAAGACCCAGGCCTACCAGACTGCCGCCGTGCAGGCAGTGGTGGAATGCTTCAAAGGGCAACCGCCCGCCAGCGCCGAAGCCATGCGCTACCGCATCGACCCCGGCAAGCAGAAGCTCGGCCAGACCATCGGCAGCACGCTTGGTAACGATGCCGGCTTCCGCAATGCCGATGTGCAACTGAGCGATGCGCAAGTGCTGGAGAACATCCAGCAGGTGCAGCGCACTCAGAACCTGCCGATGTCACCGGTGCTGGATGACTTCAAGGTACTGAATGGTAATGGCAAACTAGCCGATGCCAGTGCCGCCTACAGACGACAGGCCAAAGCCATCGCGCCGATTCACCTCGACGTGGAAATGGAAACCGGCACCGGCAAGACCTACTGCTACATCAAGACCATCTTCGAGTTGAACAAGCAGTATGGCTGGAGCAAGTTCATCATCGTGGTGCCGTCCATCGCCATCCGCGAAGGCGTGGCCAAATCGCTGGCGATCACCGCCGAGCATTTCCTTGAGAGCTACCAGAAGAAGGCGCGGTTCTTCATCTACAACTCCAAGCAACTGCACCAGCTGGAAAGTTTTTCCTCCGATGCCGGCATCAACGTCATGGTCATCAATGTGCAGGCGTTCAATGCCACTGGCAAGGACAACCGCCGCATCTACGACGCGCTGGACGATTTCCAGTCACGCAAGCCGATTGATGTCATCAGCGCCAACCGCCCGATCCTGATTCTGGACGAGCCCCAGAAGATGGAGGGCGGCAAGACGCTGGATTCGCTGGCGCACTTCAAGCCGCTGATGGTGCTTCGCTACTCGGCCACGCACAAGACCACGCACAACAAGGTGCATCGGCTGGATGCGTTGGATGCCTACAACCAGAAGCTGGTGAAGAAGATCGCCGTGCGCGGCATCACCGTGAAGGGCTTGGCCGGCACCAACGCCTACCTGTACCTGCAAAGCATCGACATCTCGCCGAAAAAGCCGCCGGAAGCGAGGGTGGAGTTCGAGCAGAAACTGGCGAACGGCAGTATCAAGCGCATCGTGCGCAAGCTGAAAAAGGGCGACAACCTGTTCGTCCTGTCCGATGAACTAGACCAGTACCGCGACCGTTTCGTGGTGGCGGACATCAATGCCATCACCGACACCCTGAGCTTCGGCAATGGCGTAGAACTGAGTGTCGGCGATGCCGTTGGCGACGTGAACGAAGCCGCGCTACGTCGCATCCAGATTCGAGAAACCATCAAGGCGCATTTCGACAAGGAAGAGGCGCTGTTCCAGCAGGGAATCAAGGTGCTGTCGCTGTTCTTCATCGACGAGGTTGTGAAGTACCGCGATTACAGCCAGCAGGACGAGAAAGGCGACTACGCCCGCATCTTCGAGGAGGAATACACCCAGTACCTCAACGAAGTGCTGGAACTGGAAGATACGCCGTGGACGAAATACCTGAAATCCATCGACGTGGCGCAGACCCACAGCGGCTATTTCTCCATCGACAAGAAAACCAAGCGACAGGTTGACCCGGACGAAGAAAAGCGGGGCGAGAACGCCGGCCAGTCCAACGATGCCGATGCCTACGACCTGATCCTGAAGGAAAAGGAAAAGCTGCTCTCCTTCGATACGCCCGTGCGTTTCATCTTCTCCCACTCCGCCCTGCGCGAAGGCTGGGACAACCCAAACGTGTTCGTCATCTGCGCCTTGAAGCACAGCGACAACACCATCTCGCGCCGGCAGGAAGTCGGGCGCGGCCTGCGCCTGTCCGTGAACCAGCAAGGCGAGCGCATGGACAACCCCGCCACCGTGCACGACATCAACGTGCTGACCGTTGTCGCCAGCGAGAGCTACCAGACCTTCGTCGCTGCGCTGCAAAACGACATCAGCGAGACGCTGTCCGCACGCCCGCGCAAGGCCGACGAGGATTACTTCACCGGAAAAGTGCTCAAGACCGAGCAAGGCGATGTGCCGGTCACACCCGCAATGGCGAAGCAGCTTTACCGCTATCTGGTCAAAAACGACTACACCGACGATGCCGACAACATCACGGAAGGCTACCACCAGGCCAAGAAGGACGGCACGCTGGCCGAATTGCCTGCGGAACTGAAGGCACACGCCGATCAGGTATTCCAGCTCATCGACAGCGTTTACACCGATGCGCGGCAAATGGAAATCGGCGACGGCCGCAAGCAAAAGCAGTTGCTGCCGAATCAGAACATCGAAAAGCAGGAATTCAAGGCGCTGTGGCAGCGCATCAACCGCAAGGCCGCGTACAGCGTGCATTTCGATGGCGACGAGCTGGTGCGCAAGGCCGTGGCCAAGCTAAACCACAAGGACGAAGGCTTGCGCGTCATGCCCTTGCAGTACGTCATCCAGACCGGTGAGCAGGAAGACGAAATCAGTAAGGATGCACTGGACGCAGGCAAGGGCTTCCGCATCTCCGAGAACAAGATCGAGAACCACCGCAACACCATCCACTCCGCCGTTCCCTACGACCTGATCGGCAAGATCGCCGAAGGCACCCAGCTCACGCGCCGCACCGTGGCCGAAATCATCAAGGCCATGAACGTCGCCGTGTTCGCCCAGTTCAAGACCAACCCAGAGAGCTTCATCGCCGAGGCCATCCGCCTCATCAACGAGCAGAAGGCTACGGTCATCGTCGAGCATCTGGCCTACGACGCGCTGGACGAAAGCTACGACATGAGCATCTTCACCGCAGGTCAGACCAAGCAGGATTTCAGCAAGGCCGGCGACAAGCTCCAGCACCACATCTACGACTATGTGCTGACCGACTCCAACATCGAGCGCCAGTTCGTCAAGGAACTGGACACCAGCACCGACGTGATGGTTTACGCCAAACTGCCGCGCGGCTTCCTGATTCCCACGCCAGTGGGCGACTACAACCCGGACTGGGCGATCAGCTTCAAGCAGGGGCAGGTCAAGCACATCTACTTCGTCGCCGAAACCAAGGGCAGCCTATCCACGATGGAACTGCGCGAGATCGAGAAGACCAAGATCAGCTGCGCCCGCAAGTTCTTCGACGACATGAACAAGAAGTACGCCCCGGAGAACGTCAAGTACGACGTGGTGGACAGCTTCGGCAAACTGATGGAAGTGGTGAAGTGATGGCCGTCAAGATCAAGGAATCAGCCAAGCCAAAGAAAGACCACAAGCCGCGCTTCGACTTCACCAGCGATCACTGGACGGGAACCATTGATGAGCTGATTGAAGAGCTGAACACGGAAAACCCAAAAGACAACGGCGAGCGCATCACCTTCAGCACGCTTGAACAAACGCTTGCATTCTTCACGAAGGTTACAGGCATACAGGTAGAAAACGATTGCGTGCCGATTCCCCTGTCAGTACTGAAGACCATCAAGCTACTTTTCCTTGCACGGGGCGGAACCAAAAGGTACTTGTTCGACCTGCTCGATCCACCATCTCCGACCGAAAAGCCAACGATGGAGTTCAGCACCGGAACAACGATTCCGCGCGACAAAGAAGCATCAGGAATCATCGAGTCGATGATTGAAAATTTGGCCATTGAAATTCCCTCGGAAAAACTCGCCATCTTTCGCAATCTGCTTGGTAACAGGGAGAAACACACCACTGCCGAGAACCTGCTCCTGCACATCGAGCGCGCGAACGACCAAGTGACGCGCATCTTGACCGACATAATCAGGGACGATGACAGAGGGCTTGCCAATGCGTACTACGCGCTTTCCAAGCGTCTCGATTCAATTCGCTACCAAGTCAACCCAAACCCAACCACGCCCGCGCATGAGGCTGTCTTCGTCTATCTGGACACACTCGCGATTCGGCACTTCATCCTGCATCATAGAAAACACATCAAGGAAACAAAGCTCAATCAGTCCATCGCGGATATAAGCACCGAAGTCGATGTGTTTTGCAAACAAATCGGCGACAAACGCGAATCCCAGCCAACTCCTTATGATCGACTATTCTCGGTCAATAATTTCCACCATGTCGTCTTTGGGTACCACAAGGAAGTCACTGCCATAGTTAAATCTGCAACAGGGTTCGACACTCGGAAGAAGCAGCTTTTTGAAAATACCGCAAGGGCAAAGGCGCTTCTTGTGTCTTACATATATCGTTCTTTTGACGAAACCGACGCAGATGCTTGTCTTCTATCCATTTACGACATCATCGCCGCATTGTGCTCGTTCCGATACCAACAGGAAGCCGGCGGAGATTACTCGCCGTACTGGCCGGGACAAGTCAGTCAAGGAAACAGCCCGCAACGCCTTTTCGACAAGGGACTGAGAAAACGCGACCCACATCAGCATCAGGGCGTATTCCAGATTTACTACAACCGTTTTGCCGAATACCAAGCTGCATTCACGGGCACTCGTTCCAGCTATTACGCCTGGATGGGGTATCAGCTTTCCCGCATCGCGGCTTACTACCGCATCATTCAGATCAACAGCATCATCGCCATGTCAACCGCTGCAACCAGCCTGGATTTCCTTTGCATCGAGCAGGCAATGGAAGTTGCACTCGAATACCCGAATATCAGTCTGTAATTTCTTACTCAATCACCACTAACTATATGGAGATGGAACCCGTAACCCGGTAGCACCGCAGGTGGCGCAAGCGCACTGACTGGATGCGATGGAAAGGGAGATGGCTAACGCACGCGCACTTACCGTTTCTCCCGGAACACATCCAAAATCCATCTTCAATGGCAACCGACGGATGCAACTCCGTCGGTTTTTTTATTGACCAATGAGAAAGGGTAGTACGCACATGGCCAGCTTCCACCATCGCATCAAAAGCGGAAAGAAAGGCACCGCGAAAGAACACGCTGCGTATATCGAACGGCGCGGCAGGCACCGCACACGGGAAGACTTGGTTCACGCCAGTCACGGCAACCTTCCCGACTGGACCGAAGGCGACCCGATCAAATTCTGGCGCGAAGCAGACAAGCACGAACGCGCCAACGGCGCAGCCTATCGGGAACATGAAATTGCATTGCCGAACGAACTGACCCAAGAACAACTGATCGACTTGGCAGAACGCATCGTGCAGCAAGTGGTCGGCGTGAAACCGTACCAGTACGCCATCCACATGCCGGAGGGAAAACTGGGTGGCATCTTGAATCCGCACATGCACCTGATGCACACGGATCGGATTCCCGACGACATCGAACGTACCCCAGACCGAATGTTTACCCGTTACAACCCACAACATCCAGAGCGTGGCGGCTGGCGCAAGGACAGTGGCGGTAAATCTCCGATCGCGCTGCGCGACCACGTCATTGCCACGCGCAAGGCGATTGCCACTCTCCAGAACGCCGCCCTGGCCGAACATGGCCACACCGCCCGCGTGGATCACCGCAGCCTGCGCGAGCAAGGCCAGAGGCGTGTCCCGGAGCGTCACCTGGGCCAAGGCAAGGTCAGGGGCATGACGGTTCAAGAGCGTGAAGTTTATGTCGCTGGACGAAGCAAGAACACAGCGACCTGATTACGCCCCAATGCACGACGACCTCAGGCCAATGTCGATTCGCGCCGAACGTGAATCGAAGTTCGCTGCGTAGTCCGCGCGGTGAGGCAAATGCTGCAATACGCAAATCGCGCAGGTCTTGTGGGCCAAAAAAAAGCCGCCCCACGAATGGGGCGGCTCCGAAACCGAACTGCAATCGCAATTCAACCTACTGGAAATAGAACTGATTGAAAACGGCCGGATTCAGATACAACCACTGCTTGCCTTTTCCCTTCCCGTCCGGCGGAAGCTCGTATTGGTAGGCGATCACGTTTTCTTGACAAAGCTGGCCAATGGCCGCCTCGTAGCGCGCCTGGTTACGGACATTGGCACCATTGCGCACGTCATTCCAAGCGGCCCTGTTGTTACGCTCCCGCCAGTAGCGCAGGTACAAGTGCTTGACGATCACGTGCATGTCCTTTTGCAGCTGCGTGGGGGCATTGTTGTCGCCGAACAAACGAATGAATTCGTCGAAATACCAACTCACGATGTCGATTGCGCGCTGCAAGGTTTCACTGCTGATGACAGTTCCCGGCAATTTGGCAAAATGATGAAGGTTCGCCGCTACCCGGCCCGCGACCTCCATCGCCTTGTTTTCGGCATCGCGCACGCTGTACAACGACCCTCCCGGCCGGATCAGCGGTTCGAGCTGGTTGTGTTGAGCAACATACAGTTCCCTCGCCTCCGGCGAAAACGTCAACACCTTGAACGACGTGTCACCGGCCTTATGCCGCGCCTCCCGACCTTCGAGCAGCTCAGTGACCCGCTCGTGAAACAGCGGCAAGTGCGACCACTGGGTTTCGTGTAACGACATGAACCGGAAACCCATCGTCGATTCCGGGTAGCTGATCAGAAGCCGCGCGAGCCAGCCAGAGCCACGCGCCAGGTCGCCACGCTTCTGCATGAAACCCGCGAAGACCTTGTCTTGCACCATGAAGCTCAACGTCACGCGCGGATTGTTCACTTCGATCGAATCGTCAGCGCGCTCGAACGTCAACACCTTGGGGCCGTCCCAAGCCTTGTTGAGCGGTGCCATCTTGCTGGTGGCACCGCCCTTCAACACGATTTCGCCCTCATCGCTCAGAATGGCGATACAGCGGCCATCACCACGCAACGAATCCATCATCGGGCGTTCGGTGATGGATTGATGCACGATGCGGTTACGCATCGGCTTTCGCGGCTGTCCCGAGGCATGGGCTGCAAGCTTGCGATTCAGCTCCCTGGTGTCTTCACCACTCACGGCTGCGGCAAGCAGCGTACGCTGCAACCACGCATCGGCTTTCTTCCAGAAGCTGAGTTTGGTCTGGTACTGCAAAAGCGCACTCTCATGCTCCGTCTTGTGCTTGGCATCGAAATCGTAGATCGGTGCCATCACCAGACTGTCGGTCGCCGTCTTGCGCTCACCGGAATCGGCAATCGTGGCGACATAGAGCGAAACCGGGCGAATCTGCCCGGTTGGAAGCTCGACATTGACATCACCCTGACACGCAATCGACATGGCCGTCAGGAACGAACCGCCGATCAGCGCTTCGGGCGCTTGCAGGTTGAACTGCACTTCGCGTAAGGCATCACGGATGCCGTTGTAGAACGCATGGGTCGGATACAGCCGACATGGATAAGCCGGCATCATTCGACCACCTCCAACGCCGTACCCGTATTGCCATTGGATTCCATGGCCTCCGCCGCCATCCATTCCTTGAAGACGGCCGGATGCAACTTCAGGTCACGTTTGGCGAGGATTGCCAGAATCGACTTTTGCGTGATGTGCTTTTCCAGCATCTCGACGATGATCGGATACAGCTGCTTGAACTTCTGGCGCTTCAGGTGCAACCGATTAGGCTTCAGCGAACGAAGCTCGGCCGCGACACTCGCGACATCGAACAGCTCATCGATAATCATGTCATCGCCATTCTCGGCGATTTCGTTTTCTTTGTTGTAGTTCATGTTTGTATTCCTCTAGGATGTAATCGGATTCAGGCCAAAACGGCCTTGCGATGGTTGCGGCGCGCGAGGTGCCTTTCCTCGCGCTTCTTGACCCAGGCCAAGACTTCATCCGTCCACCAGAAACGCGGCGAACGCTCCGAGTCGTACAGCGGAATGCCCTGCGGGAAGTCCGGGTCCTCGCGCATCAGTTCGTACGCTTTACTGCGACCGACCTGCGTGACCTTGAGCAGCCCTTTGAAGCGCAAAGTCGGGCTATCGGGTTGCCATGCCAAAATCGTGGATGCGCGACCGACTTCGATCTCGGCACGAGTGGATTCCCCAATGGGAATCGCGGCTTGCTTGTTACTGGACACTGTGTGTTCCTCTTGGTTGCGTTGGAAACAAAAGGAATCCGGCCGGGGTTCCTGCCCGAACATCGTTCGGACGGTTGCGATTAAATTCCCCAATTCGGCGAATAACAGCTGGCAACTCTTCAATGTTTATGCGAATACGCCTGCTTCGGTTTCTAACCTGCCATGCCTCTCACCACCAGAACCAAGAAAAAACAGACACTTACAAGGACGGGGAGCCATTGGCTCCCCGTCCTGTCCCACACCTGCTTGCTCTTGATCCACTTCACTACCCATCACTGTGGAATCGGGTCAGATACACCCCTAACCCGAACATGGCGAAGCCGTACACCACCACGCCGCCGACGATCTTCAGCAGGGACAACCGTTCCGCATCGCTCATGTCGCTACTCCTTTCGATTGGCGAACGCCGCTGGAATAGACCGCCACGCCATTGAGGTGCGGCCACGCCTTC
The DNA here is from genome assembly GCF_056393075.1 of Stenotrophomonas sp. Steno-Z10-HUANG. NCBI lineage: Bacteria > Pseudomonadati > Pseudomonadota > Gammaproteobacteria > Lysobacterales > Lysobacteraceae > Stenotrophomonas > Stenotrophomonas sp. Steno-Z10-HUANG. The sequence goes on along the minus strand of NZ_JBWJPA010000001.1, from coordinate 4,604 downwards.
TCGGTGACGAGGTAGCCAAGCCGATTGACGTGGTGATAGCCCGGCAGCGCGTAGAGCACTTCGGATTCGCCGGTTTCGACCAGCGTCCACAACCGCTCGAAGGCGATGTTGCCGATCGCCCCGCGTTCGCGGATGGGATGGCCCTGCACGGGGTCGTCGATGGGCCGGTACTCGTTCCAGAACGTGGCGGCGTCGATCTCGAAGTGGGCCGGTGCGGGCAGTTCCTTGCGCTTTGCCATCAGGCCGCCTCCTTCGGCATCTGCGATACCTTCGCTTCGAGCTTCCCGCGCAGGCCGCCGCTGGACGACTGCGGCGGACGGGGCGGCGGCGGTGGCGGCTGGCCCGCGTCGCCTTCCGGGAAGAACTCCTCGACCACCGCCGGCACGTCGTCCTCCAGCTCCTCGAACGCCCCGTTGGCGAAGCCCTGCGCCGCTGCCGCGTCCAGCGCCTGCTGGTCGAAGCCCGCTTCCCTGCGGGCGTTGTCCTTCTGGATGGCCTCGGCCACGGCCTGCTCCAGCGTCAGGCCGGAACGCACCACCAGGTCAACGTAATACACCGCGCTGCCAAAGCTCATCCGCGTGGACTTGCCGCGCAGCCGCAGTTCCAGTGGCAGGCACGCCAGCCGGCCACCGGAGACGGCGTGGAAGTAGTTCAGCCGGGCCGCGAGGGTGCGGATGGTGTTGAAACTGGTGGTGCGCAGCACGAAGGAACCCAGCGCGTCGTCCTCGCCATCGCCGACGAGGACATTGAGCCGGGCGTAGGCCTTGCACGCGCCCTTGGCGAACGGGCACACGTCCGGCCCCGGACAGGGCTGCTGGCTGATGCCGGTGTCCCGGTCGCGGCGGCGAGCGGTTTCGCCGTTGCCGACGCACAGCGGCCGCCCGTTGTCGCGGTCGAACAGCGAGTAGTCGGCCCGCAGGTTCAGTTCCGGCGCGTTGAACATCAGCCGCACCGGGATGCTGCGCAGCTTGCCCTTGTCGTCCTTCGGCAGCGATTCGTTGAACGGATGGTTGATCCAGCCGTTGCCGTTCTGCACCTGCGTGGTCAGGGTGAACTGGTCATCCTTCTCCGGCAGCCGCTTGCCGTTGCGTTCGACAACGCGGCCGATGGAGATGCGCCCGATGACCGGGGGCGTGATTGCCAAACCTTTCAACATGGTCTTTCTCCTGATTATTGGGGGTTCTCGGAAGCCAGCGACAGCACGAACCGGCGCGAGCCGGGTTTGGTGAACTCGTACTGCGCGGCCAGGTCGGGGTGGTCGGCCTTGAAGCGTTTGCCGTCGAAGCCGGTGCCGTCCTTGGAGCGCTTGAAGCGCACTTCGCCGCGACGGAACACGGCCTTGGACGCATCACCCATCGCCTGCTGGAGGGATTGCTTCAACTGCTCGGCCTGCTGACCCTTGGCATCCAGCTCGGCGCTGAGCGCCACCAGCGCGTCGAAGCTCGCGTTGAGCATGTCGTCGTCGGTGAAGTCCACGCGGGTGTCGTTGCCCCGGTACAACTGGCGCAAGGCATGGGCAGCGGATTCGGAACCATCGGCGGGCGGCTCGATGTCCCGCTCGACCATTTCCCAGAACCGGGTTTCCAGCACGATCAGGCGGGCGATCAGTTCCTCGTCCCGCTCGATGCGGTGGATCTCCAGCTTCTGCCCGCACAGGAGCACCGCCACATCGGCGGCCTGCTTGCCGGTAACGGCCAACTGGTGCTGCACCTGCAACTGGACGTACTCCGGCACGCCGTCCTTCCACAGCCGCGAGCCGAACTCGCCGGCGGTCTTGCACTCCAGGATCTGCACATCGGAGCGACCCACGATTTCCCGGTCGATGTTGGCGAGCATGTACGGGAAGGTCGGGTGTTGCAGCACCGCGTTGAGCTTCCGAACCTTGACCCCGGTCTTGGCGGTGTAGGCCGTGGCGACCATCGGCTCCAGCAAGGTGCCCCAGTAGGTGGCCGATTCCATGTCCTCGCGGTTCTCGACGGTTTCGACCCGCCCGGTCTTCTCCAGCCACAGTTCCAATTGGCTCTTGTACGGGTTCAAGCCCACCGCTGCCGCCGCATCCGAACTGCCGATGCCGCCCTTGCGCACTTCCAGCCACTGGCCCCGGTCAATGGTGCGCGTATCGACCAGGCGTAATGCCGCTTGTTTCTTCATGGTGCTCTCCAGAAATGAAAAAGCCCGGCCACTGGCCGGGCGTTATGCCGTTTGCATCGCGAGGTTCACCAACTGCCCCGGTAGTAGATGTCCCAGCCTTGGGCTTGCAGCTTCCGCGCCTGCACGATCACCCGCAGCGTGAAATCCACCTCGTCCGGGTCGAGCCGCACGTCTTCGTCGGTGTCATCCATGAAGAAGTCGCCGGCGCTGTCCGGGTCGTCCTCCACTTGGTCGAGGTTTTCCTCAAGCTCCTCCAGTTGCTGGGCGGACACCAAGACCGGACGGCAATCATCATTGCCTTCCTGCGCGTTGTTGACGAACCAGTTATGCAGCGGCCAGAACTTGCGCCAGTAGCCCACGCGCACCACCACCGCGCACACTTCCAACAGTTCCGGCTCGCAGTGCGGCTTCTCGGTGGCAGGCTCCCGACCGATGGCCGCCTCGATGGCGCGGCGCATCGGTTCGGTTTCCTTGTCGATGGGCGAGATGTAGCGGCGGGCTTCCAGATACATGTCCAGTCCCATGCCGCACCTCACGCCACCAGCTTGACCAGTTCGTCCCACGCCCGCTGCTTGATCGCCGCGCCCTGACCGAACCAAGCGGCATCACGCCGGTGGTCGTCGGAGCGGGCACGGCGGTGGAAGTCCACGTACTCGGTGACGGAGTTCAGCAGCCCCCACGCCGTGCCACGGCTGGAGGCCAGCAACGCGCCCTTGCCGCCGCCTTCGTACAGGGCACGCACGTTGGCGATGGCCTGCTCGTTGGCAACCTGCACCTTGCTGTCCTGCGCCTGATAGGTCAGTACCCGGCGCAGCAGCCCTTCGACCGAATCCGGGTCAACCGGACGTTCGCACAGCGCCTTCATCCGCGAGACGAACGGTTCCCACGACGACACCGCAATACCAAGCTGGCGCTTCACCACGTCGGGCTTGAAGTCCGAACGGTGCGACACCTTGATCGCCCCGCTGGACTCGCCCAGCGCGACCTGCAAGGTGTTGTTGCAGACCACCCGAACCGAGGTGAACTGCGCGGTGGTCGCCAGCGAGCCATCGCAGGCCGTGGCGAGGAGTAGGTAGCCGTCCACCTTATCCCGGCCCTTGAGCGTGGTGGACTGGCCGGTACGCGCCAGCGCCCAGAACTTGCGGCCTTCACGCAGCACGCCCGCCGTCTCCAGCTCGAAGCCGCCGACTTCCGTCAGGTCGCGGTAGAACTCCAAGACCTCGCCCGGCTGAACGACCTTGTAGCGCGAAGACACCACGGCCAGCGGAGCCTTCGTGTCCGAACGGTACAGCACCTTCTGTTCGGGGAAGGCGTTGATGGCCCCGATGTTGCCGTTGCCGGAGATGTAGCGAACTTCGGACTCCTCGATCTGCCAGTCCATGCCGGCCTGCTGCTTCCACACCTCGATGGGCTGCTGCGGCGCCAGTTTGTTGCCCAGGCCGTGCCACGGGCGTTCGCCCGCGTAGGCCATCGTTTCGACCAAATGCATTGTCATTTCCTCGTTATTGGCGGCATAAACGCACAAGGCCCGGACGATGCCGGGCCTTGTGGGGATACCAGTGGTAGTTGGGTCAGTCGTAGTCGCCGCCGAAGTGGTCAGGGCGGTTGAAGGAACATCGGGCGACCGCCGACAGGATGGCGGCCGCGACGATGAAGACGCAGTACAGGAACTCGGACTTGTCGTTCCGCATGTTCACTCCCACAGGTGGCGCTTCGTTGCGGAGCGCCGGGCGCAAAGCCGATCAGCATCGGCTTCAATGGAGTGGTATGGGTCTGAAGAAATTTCCATTGGTCCCTGACATCTCGCTAGCAGGGATCAGCCTCTCCTATAATTCGGCGACTTTGCCCAAAGGGATAACTGTGACAACTTTCACTGTTTTTGCCGGCAGCGACCACCTCTCCAAGCTATCGAAGGCTAGTCCAATCTCGGCGCTGTCCGAGCTGATCTGGAATGCCTTGGATGCAGATGCCAGCGAAGTGAAAGTGATATTGCAGGAAGGAAAGCTCGACCAAGTCGAGGAAGTACTGGTTTCGGACAACGGAAAAGGGCTGCCTGTCGATCAGGCTCAGGAACGCTTCGCACAGCTTGGTGGCTCTTGGAAACGAAGCAAAGGAACGTCTGAAGGCGGGCGTTTTTTGCACGGCAGCGAGGGCAAAGGGCGCTTCAAGGCACTCTCAATCGGACGCATCGCCACATGGAGTGTTGTCTACGACGAGCTCGTGGAGAAGAAACGCTACCAAATCGAGATGCGTGCCGATGCCCCTAACCAGATCAACATAAGCGATGCGGTACCTGCCGAAGCGGGTGCTGGTACAGGTGTTACCGTCCGCATCGAGGAGGTTGGCAGGGCGGTAGCCACCTTCGCAGGAGAAGAGCCTGTCAGTGAACTGACTGAAACATTCGCCACTTACCTCACCGACTATTCCGATGTTCGCATCTATGTTCATGGAAC